>NZ_JBEZYP010000018.1:0-138205 GCF_040638585.1 Streptomyces sp. NPDC025273 | reverse complement strand
GTTCGTGAGACTGAGCCGTGTGCCATCGCTGTGAGACAGATCGAAAGTCACTGGTCAGCGTTCCGGCCTGTGCCACGTGCCGCGAGACCCTACAGTTCTTGTAGGGTCTCAAAATTCGCGGCACAATCTCAGCCCCGATGGCACATCGGTGGCACTTATGCCGTCTTCATGAGACTCGCTGGTCGAAGCGTTCACCCTTTTGGGTGAGGGGATTCCGGCTCGCTCCGCCCACCGATGTTCCGCTGACACCCTTGGCTGCGCGGGTCATCGTCCGTGGGCCGGGGGTGTGCGATGGGTAGTGTCACTGCGACGGTGAGTATCCGTCAGCAGCGTGGTGTTCTCGTGGAGGACCGAGACTGGGGTACGGCGCCCGTCGACCTCCTGCAGTCGGCTTGTCCGTGGCGGACGTTCCGCTGGTACAAGGGTCAGAAGCACTACTCGGGTACCTACTGGTCGGCGACGGTGCGCGACCACGTGATCTATGAGTCTCGCCTGGAACTATCGCGCTTGCTCTTTGCCGACTTCGATCCGTCGGTGCGCGGCATCGTGGCCCAGCCCTTCCTACTGAAGACCGCGCTGGAGGGGAAGGTGCGCCAGCACATCCCGGACTATCTCCTGCTCACCGGGCAGGCGCCGGTGGTTGTCGACGTCAAGCCGTTGCATCGGTTGTCCAAGCCGGAGGTGGCGTTCACCTTCGACTGGACCCGGGAGGCGGTGGAATCACGCGGCTGGAAGTACGAGGTCTGGAGCGAGCCTCCGGCCGTGGAACTGGAGAACATCCGGTTCCTGGCGGGTTACCGCAGAGACTGGCTGTTCAGCGCCGAGGCTCTGGAGAAGCTCTGGGACGCGGATCTCGACGGGCTTCTTCTGGGGCAGGCCACGAGGTGCCTGCCGAATCATCCGGAGCCTCACGTTCGCGCCGCCATCCATCATTTGCTCTGGAAGCAGGCTCTCGTCACTGATCTCGACCGCCCGCTGGGCCCTTCGCACGTGCTGAGGAGGGCAGGGTGAACAGGGCGGCGGCTCGCGTCGGAGTCGGTACGCGCTTCCGCTACGACGGGGAGACCGTCGAGGTGGTGGAGATGGCTGCGACCACGGCAGGCAACGAAGTGGTCTTGAAGGATGGTCAAGGGCGGCTTCTGCGACTGTCGCTCAAGGAACTGCTGTTCTCCGAGCGAGCTGTGATCACCCCTGACGGTCCGGGGCCGTCGGCGGACGACGAGGGCGAGATCGCCTCTGTCGTTCTCGGGCAGCTTGACGCCGTGGGGAAGCAGAAGGTCCTGGAAAGAGCCGAGCACGTCCGTGAGGTGCTGACGGGTTATCGGTCCGGCAGTCCCGAACTCGCACGCGACGAAGAACCTCGTTCCGAGTACTCGCCGGAGAAGCCGTTGGAGGCCAGATACGCGGCGAAGATCGCTGAACTCGGTGTGGGTCTGAGGACCTTGAAACGGTGGGTCGCCGAGTTCCGGGAGCATGGGGAAGCCGGATTTGCTCCCCGCAAGGGGCCTACGCGGAAGTCGCACATTGCGGTCGATGACCGGTGGGTGGAGACCGTGGTGGAGGTGATGGTCGAGCACACCGACCAGTCGCGGCCGTCGCGGACGATGGTGATCGATCGGACCCGAGCTCGGGTGATCGCGCGGTTCGGCGAGGGGGTGGTGCCGCAACCGAGTCGGGCGACGGCGTTTCGGCTGCTGGAGGAGCTGGAGCGACGCCATCCACTGTTCCGGCTGAGTACGAAGCGCAACCGGGATATCGCCGGTCGGCCGGAGGGTCCGTACGGGAAGCTGCGGCCGACGCGGCCGGGCGAGTATCTGCTGATGGACTCCACGCGCCTGGACGTCTTCGCGTTCGACCCGTTGACGCTGAAGTGGGTTCAGGCCGAGTTGAGTGTCGGGATGGACTGGTACTCCCGCTGCATCACGGGGATCCGGCTGACGCCGGTCTCGACGAAGGCAGTGGATGTCAGTGCGGTGCTGTTCCAGTCGTTTCGGCCGAGGCCGGCGGGGCGGGACTGGCCGCGGCACGCGGTCTGGCCCGAGCACGGTATCCCCCGCACCGTCCTGGTCGACGTCGAAGGCGTCACCGGACCCGGGCTGGCCTCGCCTCCTCTGGTTCCTGAGACGCTGGTCGTCGACCACGGAAAGGTCTACGTCTCGGAGCATCTGACCAGCGTCTGTCGACGGATGGGCATTTCCATCCAGCCGGCCCGGCTGCGGACGGGCCGCGACAAGGGGCCAGTCGAGCGCTACTTTCGGACCCTGCGGGAGGGACTGCTGCAGGTGCTGCCCGGCTACAAGGGGCCTGACATCCACTCGCGAGGCGAGAGCCCAGAGGACGACGCGTTCTTCTTCCTCGACGAGCTTGAGGCGATCATCCGGGAGTGGACCGCGGCGGTCTATCACGGCCGGCCGCACTCCAGCCTGGTCGATCCGGGTCTGCCGGGTCTGCGGATGTCCCCGGCGAAGATGTTCGAGCACGGCATGGCCCGCGCGGGCTACATCGAGGTTCCCCGGGACCGTGATCTCGCATTCGAGTTCCTGCAGACGAAGTGGCGCACGGTCCAGCACTACGGCGTCGAGATCGGTCGGCGCCGTTACAACGGCCCTGGCCTGCCTGAGCCGGGCGTCCGCAGTCCCTACGACAGTCCAGTCAAGAACGGCTGGCCTTTCCAGGTGGACCCCGACGACATCACCCGGATCTACTTCCGTGATCCGGCTACTCGGGCCTGGCACACGCTGGTCTGGGAGCACGCGCCGTCGGCCGAGATGCCGCTGAGCGAGGACGCGTTGACGTTCGCCCGGCAGCTGGCGGCCTCGAAGTATCGCTTCCCCGATGACCGGCTCGCCGTCGCTGATTTGTTGGAGCGGTGGAATCTCGGGCTGGGCACCACGATCGCCGAGCGGCGCATGGCCCTGCGGCTCTCGCGTGAGCAGGCCGCTATCGAGCTTCCGGTGAGTGAGGCGGAGACGGTCGTCTCGCTTCCCTCCGTACGCAAAGCCCTCGGCCAGGACGAACAGACCGCGGAACTGCGGGAGCCCGACGTGGTGACGGAGACGGGGGATGACGACGAGGCTGATCTGGAGGATCTCGCCGGGGAGAACGACTTCTACGCCGATGCCCTGGAGGACGTGTGAACGACGGCAGCGTTCCGCAGCTGGGCAATCTTGCCTTGTCGCGGAAGGAGGACTTCAAGGCGTTCGCCGAGAGTCCTCGCCGCAGCCGGCCCGACCTGCTGACCCGAAAGCAGCTGAAGTCCCTGCCCACGCAGGCGCGGGCGGACTACGACCGTCAGCGTCGGCAGTGGCACGCGAACATCGGCCCGGTCAAGACACCGCAACTGACAGAGCTTCATGAAGACCTTTGGGACATCGTCGACAGCAACGAGCAGGACGGGGACAAGGCCAAGGGGGCGGTGGCCGTCGACGCGTTCCCGGGGCTGGGCAAGACGACCTCAGTGCTGGCTTTCGCCCGTGACTTCCACCAGCGGGAGATCGAGGAGTCTGGAGCATTCACGAGCCAAGGGCACGAGCGGATTCCGGTCTGCCGGGTCGGACTGACCGGGAACACGGGAATGAAGGATCTCAACCGGGCCATGCTGGAGTTCTTCGGCCACCCCGGACAGATGCGGGGGACCACAGCCCAGTTCGGGCGGCGGGTGCTGGACTGCGTGCTGTCCTGTGATGTCCGCCTGGTGGTTCTGGACGATCTGCACTTTTTGAAATGGGGACAGAAGAGCGGCATCGAGGTGAGCAACCACCTGAAGTGGATCGCCAACGAGTTCCCGGTGACGTTGCTGATGGTGGGGGTTGAGCTCGCGAAGAAGGGCCTGTTCGGCGAAGGAACGAACGGGCACGACACCGCTCTGGCCCAGACCGGCCGCCGCACGACCCGCCTCGGGCTGCGACCGTTCACCATCGATACGGAGGCCGGCCGTCGGGAATGGCGGCAGATGCTGCTGGCCCTCGAACAGCGCGTCGTGCTCGCCGACAAGCACCCCGGCATGCTCGCGGACGAGCTGTCGGACTACCTCTTCGCCCGCAGCACCGGACATATCGGCTCGCTGATGACGCTGCTCAACCGCAGCTGTCAGCGGGCGGTCCGCACCGGCGCCGAACGTCTTGACCAGGAGCTCATGGACCGGGTGAAGAACGACGAGGCATCCGAGGCTGCCCGCCTCGAACTGCAGGCCGCGCTGGAGAAGAAACGGCTGACCAGCCGCCCGCGGCACCGGACCCGACGATCCACATGAGAACGCCGGCCCGCACCCTGCCGATCCGGCTCCCTCCACTGCCCGGCGAGGCCCTGGACTCATGGCTGGAGGCGACAGCCAGACGGATGGACACCGCACTCGGTGACGTCATGCTGCACTTCGGCTTCCCGGTCCGGCACCGGGCCGGGAACCAGTTCCGGGGCATCCCGGCAGACTGGACGATCTTCCTCGACGAGCGATTGGCCGCCGCTGTCGCACACGCCACCGGCACGGTCCCGGAGGCCGTCACCGCGATGACCCTGGCGCACTATGACGGACGGGCCCTGCAGCTGAGTTCCGGAGGCCGGGCTGTGACACGGCATGTCCTTTGGGGACGCGGAAGCGGATCCCGGTTCTGCCCGGACTGCCTCCACTCCAACGATGGGCGCTGGCAACTGTCCTGGCGGCTTGGCTTCTCCTTCGCCTGCACCCGGCACCGCCGCCTGCTGGCGGACCGCTGCCCGCACTGCGGACGGGTCCCACGGCAGCGGCCTCGTTCCGGCCGGTCTGTTCCCCGGCCTGAACTCTGCGGCAATCCACCGATCCGCCCCGGCGGTCCGATCACGGCGGGTTGCGGCACCGACCTGACCCGCGCTTCGACGCTTCTTCTGCCTCCTGGCCACCCGGTTCTCACGGCGCAGGACCGGGTATCCGAGATCATCAGCGGAGCAACGGCAGCCTTCGGCCCCTACCGGACCTCTCCCCAGCCGGCATCAGCGGTGCTGGCCGACATCCGCGCCCTGGGCATCCGCGTCCTGAGCGACCTGCCCACGGCTGTCCTACGGGAACGGATCCCGGCTGATATCGCAGAAGTACACCTCAGCACCGATCCGGTCTCCCCACGCACCGGACAGACGACGGAACGTCCGGGGTTCATGGCCCCATTCCGAGCCGCGGACACAGCCGTCGCGGTCACCGTGGCCCTGAGCATCATGGAGCAGCCAGGAATCCAACCGGCCGGCGAGGCCCTGCGGGACCTGCTGGAAGCAGTACGCGAGGAACTCGCGCGGATCTCCGCGACCAGCATCGACAGCTGGGGGCGGGGCATCAGCCCGGTGCTGCAGTCCGTGCACCTGGCCGCCCTCGCCCCTTCCCTCCGCCCCAGCGAATACGTCCGCTACCGCATCACCACCGAGACTCCCCGCCGACCGACCAGGACCACGCAAGACATCGAGCAGCGAGCTAGGAAGATCCCCACGATGTTCTGGCCGTCCTGGACGATCCGACTCGCACCATCTGAAGGAATCCATGCGCGGGCTCTGGCCCCCGTTCTCGCTGCCCTGTTGCTGATTCCCGACAGCCGTACATCCCTGGACCAGGCGGCCGGGCTGGTCGGCGACGCAATCGACGGCATCGAGGTCTCGCGCCTCCTCCAGGAACTCGACGACCTTCCGCAATGGCCGGGCATCGCCACTGCCCTGGACCGGCTCGTCGACTACCTCGATACCAACAGCACCTCCATCGACTACGGCCGGCGCCGACTCCTCGACTACACCGGCCTGCTTCCCCATGACCGTTGGCTGGAGATCTGCCGCCGCACCGGCACACCACCGGGAACCGGACGGCGTGAACGCATCGCCCGCAGCCAGCTCTTCCAACGTCTCAGCGGCCTGCCCGCCGAGTCTCTCCCCGACGACCTGGGCGGGCTCGACAGCGCAGAGTTCCGGGCGACGTCCTTGCGGTTCACCGCGCTTCAGACCCCCGAACTCGCGCATGCCCTCCAGCAGGAAGCCCTCAACTTCCTGGCCTCACACCACATCCACGACGAGCCCCTGACCTGGCAGCCTCCCACCACCTTGTTGGCGGGACTCTCCCTTCCCGGGCCCGACCCGGCGCACGTTGACCTACCCCGCCTGCACCAGCTCGTCCGCGAACGCCAGCACCCCGTTCAGCGCGCCGCACGGTCCCTGGGAACGACCGTCGAGGCCATCCGGCATGTCCTCGACGAACACCCAGCCCCCGCACCCCCGCTGACGGAGAACACCGCCAGAGCCACCGGTCGCATCCGGCAGCAAGCCCGGCAAGCCATCCCAGAAATGCGCTTCATTCGGCTCTACCGTGACGAACACCGCTCCCTTCAGCAGATCGCCACCCTCACCGGCTTCTCCCGCAGAGTGCTGACCGACCTCGCCAAGGAGTACGGCATCCCGCTCCGTGAGGGTCCACAGGACTACAGGCGCCGGGGCACCGTCGAACGGGACTGGCTCATCGAACAGTACGTCCACCGCCGCCGGACCCTGCCAGACCTCGCCCGAGAAGCTGGCATGAGCACCGCGAACATGGCTCGCTGGGCCCACACTCACAACATCCCCCTCCGGCCACGAGGCGGAGCCAGCCACCACACCGCCCTCCGCACCGCCGACGACGCCGAGGCTCTCCCCGCCATCCTCCGCAAAGCGTTGACCAGCGCATACGCACGGCAACGACTCTCGCGGTTCCTAGCAGCCGGGTCCTATCCCACCCTCACCGAAGCAGCCCAAGACCTCGGCATCCACCAGTCAGCCCTGGTGATCCAGATCAACCGCCTCGAAGATGACCTGGGACAGCCCCTCTTCGAGCGAGCAGAGCGTGGCAGGGCTATGAAGCTGACCCGATTCGGGAAACGCGTCGCCGCGGCTGCCCAGCTGATCACGGCTGAGGAAAGCCCGGGGAACAGACCAGTTGCAGGGCGCTACAGTCCGATGGAGGAGGGGGACGATGGCGTTGAACAAGAAGGGGTCCCGGCGCATCACTGTTGATGGGGCCGAGTACCGATGGCGGATCCGGAGGAAACCCTCCTACTCGCAGGGTCTCTGCTGGACACCCATGACCTACGCGGTCGAGGCGGCCAACGACAACCCGTCGGGCACGATCTTGATCGTCGCCAGCAGCCACGCTCATCCCAGTAACTGGGTGGGCGTTGAGGCAGAGTCCATCTGCCCGGATCATGTCGCCGCCAGCATTCGAGAAGCGCGTGATCAATGCTGGGATCCAACCCGGGCTGGTTCCCCCTTCCAGCTCGACCGATCCGCAGGATTCATTGCCCAGCCATGAGACAAAGCGGAGAAGGCCGACGCATCTCAGTCGAGCTGCCGCAGAGGCTCCAGGCATGGTTCACCGAGCACGAGGAACGCTTGCGATCCTGCGGCATCACGGCTGGCATTCAGCGGTCGCCCGAGGACGGTCGACCGAAGACCAGTGCTTGGATGATGCTCGAAACAGAGGATCGTGTCGCCGTGCTCCTTGTCTGGAGCAGCGGTGAAGCGGACCTGGAGTACGGGGATGTGGCAACCGGCTGTGTCAGACAGAAGCATCGTGATCTCCGAACCTTCGAGGAGCTCCTCAACGCTATCGAGAGTGTCCACGAATGGATCCAGATGAAGGGCGAGTGGTTTCCGAAAGGATGACCTGTTCAGTGGGGTTGCGGAGTCTCCGCGGTTCGAGAGGAGAGCATGTGGACGAGTACCAGAGCGAGATCAGCCCGAGCGTGATCATCGGGCTGGAGGAAAAGGTCTCGAAGGACAGCTACGGCAGGTACCTAAAGAGGCTCACCTTGCGGAAGGTCCGCGGCTTCACTGACCGCACTGTGACCTTCGACTTCCCCGTCACTGCTGTGGTCGGGCCGAACGGGGGAGGCAAGAGCACGGTACTCGGTGCCGCCGCACTGGCCTACAAGAGCGTTCTGCCCGGGCGGTTCTTTGCCAAGAGCGGCAAACACGACGCAAGCATGCAGAACTGGTCGATCGAGTACGAGATCATCGACAAGGCATTGAGCACCCGGGGCCCAATATCGCGCACCGCACGATTTAAGACCTACAGGTGGAGCCGGGACTCCGTACTTGACCGCGAGGTCAGGGTCTTTGGGGTCGATCGCACCGTCCCGGCCGCTGAGCGAGCCAAGTTCAAAAAGGCCGCGACCTCGGCGTTCGCTGCACTCAAGGAGGTAGCGCTGCCTCCAGAGGTGACGGCGCACGTCGCGAGGATCCTAGGCAAGCCGATCGAAGGCTTCCAGCAGCTCTACGTCGACGCGGCCGGCAGTGTCACTTTGTTCTCTGGCCGTACACACAAGGACGTCGAGTACTCCGAGTTCCATTTCGGTGCAGGCGAGGCCAGTGTGATCCGGATCGTTGCCGAGGTCGAGTCCGCCCAGGACGGCTCAATGATCCTGATCGAGGAGATTGAGAATGGCCTCCACCCAGTAGCCACGCGACGCATGGTCGAGTACCTCATCGGTGTCGCGAAGCGCAAAGGTTGCCAGGTCATCTTCACGACCCATTCCAACGACGCGCTTGCGCCGCTGCCGTCGAAGGCCATCTGGGCGGCCTACAACGGAGACGTGCTCCAGGGGAAGCTCGATGTCCGCGCCCTGCGCACAATCACGGGCCAGATTCATGCCAAGCTCGCGATCTTCGTCGAGGACAACTTCGCCGAGATGATGGTCACCACGGCTCTGCGTGTTCATGGCGGAGTCGAGCTAGACGCCGTGAAGGTGCACGGTATGGGCGGAGCCGACCCCGCGATCAAAGTCAACCACCAGCACAACATAGACCCGACCAGGCAGTTCACATCGGTGTGCATTCTCGATGGTGATCAAGCGGGGCGTGAGAGTACGAGCGATCTGATCTTCCTTCTCCCTGGAGACAGTTCACCAGAGGCACACGTTATTGGCCGCATCCTGGAACGCCTCGACACAGCTGCAGCCAAGCTCGCCCTCCGCTTGCAGCTGACTGTGCATCAGCAGGAGCGGGTCAAAGATGTAGTAAGAACCCGCGCCCTGACCAATTGGGACCGACACGTCATCTGGGAGCAGATCGGCGCAGATCTCGACTTTCTTGCGGGCAGCATCGTGGCAGGCGCCTTCCTGGCCACGTGGGCTGAAGAGTTTCCCGAAGAGGTCAGCCAACTCGTTGACGATCTTGGGGATCTCCTCCCACGACGCGAGTAGCTGCGTCGCGGGTGTGGACTACACGGCCCGGTACTTGTGAAGCCCCCGCCGGGGACATGTCCCCGGCGGCAAGTACCTGGGGCGCGCCCCCGAACGAGATCCCTGGCAGATGCTGCCGGGGATCTCGTTCGTGCGGAGGGAATCGGCCAGTAGCCCAACCGCTCGATCCTCAGCGCCGCCTTACAGCAGGGGGCAACCCAACGTCCCCCTATCGCTGCTGAAGCCACCAGATGGCCCCGCCGACGATGGCGCTGCCGGCGGCACCGGCGATTCCACGAATGAAACTGTGTCCCGCAGTGCGTGCGAGGCGCCGCCAGCCGCGTCGCTGCGGCCGCCGGCGAGCGACTCGACCAGCCTCTCCGGTGGCAGGTGAGGTGCGGATCTTGGGCTTTTGAAGCCGACTCGACGGGACCTGAACGAGGGCCGTAGGCTCGGGTACAGAACTGATGGCTTTCTCCACTTCATGACTGCGTGCGTGGAAGCTGTCCGGGCTACGCGATGAGCGGCCCCCCGTTGGCGCGGGGGGCCGCTGCCGTTTCGCCTCCTGTGCATGCGGATGGTCAGGACTACGCGTGACGGCAAAACCTGTTGGCGCAGGGGCTACCCCGGCTGGAGATGCGAAGAGGTCCGCAACTCCAGCCGAATGGGGCCACTTTGCCGTCATCGGAAAGCCTACGCAGGGGACTGACACCCCCTGTAGTGTCGAGAGATGTCGCGAGACATCGCTAACAGGATGGACAGTCAACACTGAGAGGCAGGTCACATGCCCGCGCGTTGGAGTCCCATCGATCCGACCGCCGGAGCGGTTGAGTCGTTCGCCGCTGACCTGCGAGAACTCGGCAAGGGCAAGACGCCTGTCTCGTACATCGCGGACGCGGAGCCCGGGGTTTCCAGGGCAGCCCTCTACGCAGCCCTTTCCGGGGGGCGGCTCCCCAGGAGGAAGACGATCGCTGCCCTCCTGCGCTGGTGGATACCTGCACCACCAGTGCGTGCTGAGCCCGGAGAATGGGAGTGGGACTGGGTTTACGGCCTCAGAGACAAGGCGGCGGCAGAGGCTGCATCCCGGTGGATGGAGCGCCACAGGGCTCTATCCGAGAAGCGGCGCGAATGGCCAACTCAACGTAGAGAACCTGTGGTGATCGATGAACCTCCGGAGCAGCGGCGCTTCATCGAGAAGCTGCGCAAGGCCTTGGAGACGCATGACCTCGCCGAGGGGGTCATGAGATGGGACGAGGATTACGAGCGTTGGGTCACCGCTGTGAGTGGTCACAGCATCCAGCGTTACCTCGCAGGCGCAGTCATTCCGGAGGACGACACCATCAACTCGCTCTTGGCTGTAGTTTCTGAAGAAGAACAGGCGGCCGAGCTTCTTCTTGAGCTTGTGCGTCTAGCGCAGGAGGCGCGCAGAGCCCGAGTGCGCAGCCGACGTCTGGCCAGGGCGGCCAGCTCCTCCAAGCGGCTCTAACCACATCTCAACTCTGAGGAATTCGCCGCCACCGTGAGACTGATCATGTCGGTCACACGGTGAGACTGCCCGCAGAGCGGCAGGGCAGGGCGCTGTCCTAGGACACGAGCCGGGGGACCCTGCAGACATTGTGGGATCTCAGATTCCGTGGCCGAATCTCATGACCGATGGCCAAGTGGTGGCCACCCGCGAGACTGCCCCGGAGTCGTAGCCCGGGCATCAGGGGACAAGTGACCCGTCAGTAGGTTCCGGGGTTCGCTTCTCTGCCGTTTCCTGGCGCTGGGGCGCCTCTCATTGCGTTGTACGCCAGCCTCGCTCACCTATTCTTCGATCATGTCTGCTGACTCGTACCAGACGGCTGGCCGTAATCGAGGCGGCAGCATGCGCGCCATGGTGCGCCCGCGTGCTACCGGTTCGTTGGCTGGGGAATTCTTTGCAGAACGTGAGATCAACTCGCAGATTGGACTGAATGACACGCCAGAAAGCCTGTGGGAATGGCTCAGGGAAGGAGCAGGAAGTGGTCACTCGGCGGGCTGTCCCGCGCTGCCTAACTCGTCGGCTGAGAATATTTTCTATCGGGGGCAGTCCAATGCTGATCACGGTCTCTCCTCTAGCCTCTTCCGAGTCCTTAGCGCCTCAGTGCCAAGAGTCACCGAATACAGGATGGCCAAGGTAGAGGAACACATACTGCAAGTCATGAGACGGCAAGGGCTTGGACGGCTGATGACGGACGGACAACTCCTGGGCCTCTTGCAGCATCATGGCATCCCTACCCGGCTCATCGACGTGTCGAAGTCCCCGCTGGAATCCCTGTTCTTCGCCGTGGATCAGGACCATGATCTGGACGGCCGACTGTTTGTGATCCAGCTCCACCCAAGCGATGGCGGTGAGATAGACACCATCGACCTTTCCGACCAACACCAGTTGGAATGGGCAGACGCTGCACGCGGCGAGCGGTATGCCAAATCGAGCTGGACGGGCCGCGTGGCAGTCATTGATCCACAGGACCTCGACCCCCGAATGCGCGCCCAGCGGGGATGCTTCCTCGTAGGCGGCCTCATCGCCAGCTACTCTCGGCGGCAGATGCAGTTTCGTGGCCGTGTATTGGCAGCAGATGACCTCGCCAAGATCACGACTCTCAGTATTCGCTTCCCGCAACGAAACGCGCCAGGGAAAGCGTGGTCCGCTACGGCCTGGACGGTCCGTATTCCCGCGCGTTGGAAGCGTCCCCTAAGCGATCTGCTCAAGAGAGAAAAGGACCCGATCACCAAGGACACCATGTATCCGCCGCTAGCTGAGGTGAAACGTCTAGCGATCAGCAAGGCGGACGAGTTGTCCAGGACCACATGGGTGACCAAGAAGCGCCCGCGCTCGCCCGCTTGACAAGCCAGCGTCACCGCTGGGCCGGGTGGGTTCACATCCGACCACGTGGGGATGCGGTTGGCCCGCGGAACGGTGTCTCGTCATCTGTCTGGCTTCGCCCCAGAGCGGTGGAGTGCCCGGCACCTCCGCCGGGACGGGGCGAGGGGTGCCGGCCGCAGCTCGCCGAGAACCAGACCGCGCTCGCCCAACGGCTCTATGACGAGCAGGAGAAGACCGTCCAGCAGATCGCTAACATGCTCGGGATGCCGAGGCCGACGGTGTACGGGCACCTCGACAAAGACACGATCCACTGGACTCATCGCCCAGTTATGAGACAAAGCGGATTAGGCGGCGCATCTGGCCCGGCATCATGGGATGGTGACGAAATGGATGCGCTGCTACTGGGACGAGGAAGATACCTGGTTCTACTTCGAGGTCGACGCCGAAGGTTGGGTGACCCGTCAGATCGAGCTCGAAGGGCCTGAGCTGATCCCGATCGCAGCCGCCTCCCTCGCCGAATGGCAGCAGGCCTGCGACGCAGGCCGCCTTGACGAGTACGACAACAGGTTCGGGATCACAGCAGAACTGCCCGTCTCTGAATGGGAAGGCCACGATCCGGAGGAGCTGACCTCTGACCAGTTCGAGGAGGTCTGGGACTCAGCCCGTCGGCAGATCGCAGCTCTGCCGTCGTGATTGCTCGCTCGGGGCGGATAGTCACTTGCTGCACCCGCCCTGCCAGCTCGATCATGAAGTCTCGATCGAGGAGGCTTCGTGGGATTGTGCCTGTTCCCTGGGGACGGTGACCTCACCAGCCCGGACATCAGCTGGTCCTACTCGGGTTTCAGCGCCTTCCGCCAGCGCTTGGCGCAGGCTGAGGGGTTCACGCTGCCGGACATGTGGGGTTTCGGCGGGGACCGGCAATGGAGCGAGATCTCATCGACGCTTGAGCCCCTGCTGGACCATCCTGACGATTCCGGTGATCTATCCGCCGCCGACTGCGCCAGGGTCCTGCCCCGGCTGGCCGAGATCATCACGGAGTGGGAGACCGTGGAAGGCGACCCCACTGTCTCGCGGCACATCGAGGACGCCCGACAGCTCGTGATCGTGTTGAACATCTGCGTCGACTCGAACGTCGAACTGCTCTTTGGGTGACATTGAAGAGAACCCGGCTGTGAGCCGGCGAGCCAGGATGGCTTCGAGGAAATGACATGGCCGTGAGACAGAACCTGTGCCAACCCGCGTGAGACACCGCCAAGACTGCAGGTCACAGCGTCGCCATATGACACCGAAAGCGAGACCCTACAGTTCTCGTACGCTCTCCGGCTCCGCCTGCGCCGCTTGCCGCCGGCTGGCCGGACGGATGACAGCTGACGCCGGACCCTACATCTCGCCCCTCTGCTGCGGGGGCACGACCGCCGTGACGACGATCTCCACCAGGCGGTCGAGTGCGGTGTCGGAGAGCATGTCGGGCAGTGTCAGGTGTTCCAGGAGCAGGCCGGTCATGGCCAGGTGGAGCACGAGGAAGGTATCGGCGTCGCCCGGCAGGTCCGCCTCGCGGTAGGAGGCGCCGTTCCGGTCGAAGTCCGCTCGCACGGTCCCGGTCAGCCGCGCCTGCAGGGCCGGGCGGCGCGTGGCTTCGAGGCGGAGTTCCAGCATGGCCAGATAGCCGACCCGGTCCTCGGTCATGCGTTGGACCAGCCAGCGCATGAGCGAGGTGACCAGCTCGCGGGAGGGTGCGGGAAGCATCGCCTGCTCGACTCTCACCGCATCCGGCGTCATGCGGTGGTTGATGCGGGCACCTGCCTGCATGAACAGGTCGTCCCGGTTCGTGAAGTAGTTGGACGAGGTGCCGAGGGGGACACCCGCCCGGGCGTCCACCGCGCGGAAGGTGAGTCCGCGGGCTCCCTGGTGGGCCAGCACATCGATCGCGGCGTCGACGAGCGCCGTTCTGCGCTCAGGGTTCCTGGCCATGGCCAACTCCTGTCCTGTGTGCCTCAGGAAAGAGAGGCTTGCGTAACCACTACGTATGAAGCACTCTATGCGAAGTGGTTGGGCGGGGCCCCGCCTCACACATGACCGAAGCGACAAGCCTGCGCAGAACGGGGACCCTATGCGAAAGCTCACCTACTTCGTCGCCTGCTCGATCGACGGCTTCATCGGCGATCCGGGCGGCGACGCGACGTCGATGATGGCCTTCGTGGACGAGGAGATGATCGCGTTCCTCACGTCGGAGTACCCGGAGACGATCTCGGCCCAGGGCCGCGAGCTCCTCGGATTCGGTGACGTGAAGAACCGGCGCTTCGACACCGTGGTCCAGGGGCGGGCCAGCTACCAGCTTGCCTTGGACGCCGGTCTCACCAGCCCGTACGGCCATATGAGGGAGCTCGTGGCCTCTCGGACTCTGCGGGAGTCCCCCGACCCGAACGTAGAGCTCATCTCCGACGACCTGGTCGGCCGGATCAGGGAGCTCAAGGCGGAGGACAGCGAGCTGGACATCTGGCTGTGCGGAGGCTCCCAGCTGGCCGGTGAGCTGATCGACGAGGTCGACGAACTCGTCATCAAGACCTATCCGCAGGTGTACGGGGCCGGAATGCCGATGTTCGGCACGGACTTCGCGGTCACCGACTTCGCCTTGGAGAACGTCCGTACATTCCACAACGGCGTGCTGGTCAGGGCCTACAGCCGCAAGCGCTGATGCGGGCAGCCGGTCGGGGGTGCCGCGCGATCTCTCTCCGCCGGCCCCGGGGCCGGCGGAGCGGGTGACAGGGTGAGGGGCCGATGCCGGTCCGGGCTGCGAAAACTGGTCGCGAGGCGGCTGCCGCGCGGGTAGTCCTTGACCATGACCTCATCCGAAGCGCTGCTCCCCGGCACCCGGCGTGCCCTCCTCCACCGCATTGCCACCGCCCAGTCCGAAGGCCGGGCCCCCTCCCTCGTCGCCGCGGTTCAGCGCGGGGGACAGATCGCCTGGAGCGGCTCCCGCAGTTGTGTGGACGGGCATGCTCCCGACGGCGACACGCAGTTCAGAATCGGCTCCATCACCAAGACGTTCACCGCCGTACTGGTGCTGCGCCTGCGTGACGAGGGACTCCTCGATCTGGACGACCCGCTGGAGAAGCACCTGCCCGGCACGTCCGTCGGGCATGTCACCGTCCTTCAACTGCTGGGCCACAGTGCAGGACTGGGAGCGGAGACTCCCGCGCCCTGGTGGGAGAGGACACCGGGGAGCAGCCGGCCGGACCTGGCCGACGTCCTCGGTGAGCAGCCGTTGACGCACCCGGCGGGCCGCAGGCATCACTATTCCAATCCGGGCTACACGCTGCTCGGTTCCCTCATCGAGAGGCTGCGCGGTGACGCCTGGGCGGAGGTGCTGCGCCGCGAGATCCTGGAACCTCTGGGGATGGACCGCACGACTCCGTCGGCACGGGCGCCGCATGCGGCTGGCTGGGCCGTCCACCCGTGGGCCGATGTCATGCTCCCCGAACCGGCCGAGGACCTCGGCCTGATGGCGCCGGCCGGGCAGCTCTGGTCGACCGCCTCCGATCTCCTGCGGTTTGCCTCCTTCCTCGCGCGCGGGGACGACCGCGTGCTCCCCGCCACCTCGGTCGAGGAGATGCGCACGCCGGCTGCGCCGCCCGAGGCAGGCGAGTGGGACGGGAACTACGGCCTCGGACTCCAGACGGTGCGGCGGGAGGGCCGGACGCTGTTCGGCCACTCGGGGTCGCTCCCTGGCTTCCTGGCCGCGCTGTGGTTCAGCGTCGACGAGGAGGTGGCTGCCGTAGTGCTCTCCAACGCCACCTCCGGCCCGCTCACCGGTACGGTTGCCGCGGACCTCGTACGGATCGTGGCCGATGCGGAGCCGAGGATCCCTGAGCCTTGGCGCCCGCTGCCCGAGGTCGACGAGGAGCTGCTGGCGCTCACCGGACCCTGGTACTGGGGAACCCAGGTCCACACACTGAAGCTGGTCGCAGACCGGGGTCTGGAGCTGCGGCCGTGGCGTGGCGCAGGTCGTGGGGCCCGTTTCCGTGCGAACCCCCACGGCACCTGGACCGGACTCGACGGCTACTACGCGGGGGAGACGCTCCGTGTCGTTCGCGCCGCCGACGGAACGGTGGACCACCTCGACCTGGGATCGTTCGTCTTCACACGGGAGCCTTACGACCCCGGCACGGCAGTTCCCGGTGGTGTGGACGAGGGCGGGTGGCGGGGGCTCGCCACCTGAACGCAACGAGTGGCATGAACCGCACGAGCGGCTCGGGGCTGTGCATGTCCTGCGGGCACGGCGAGCCGCACGGTCGTCGTTTCACGTGAAACGACGACCGTGGCGGGAGACCGGTCAGGCCGTCAGTTCGCGCTCCAGAGGGGTGCGGAAGCGTGGGGTGACCCGGTCCTCGCCCACCCAGGCCGACAGCCGGGCGGCCTCCGCCTCGATATGGCGAGTGGCGTCCATCCCCACGTCGGACAGCAGCCGCCACACCAGCTCGCCGTCCGCGCGCTGCGCCCAGCCACCCACGATCGCACCGTTCCACCACACGGTCGGGCCGATGTTGCCGGCTCGGTCGAAGAGTGCCGCACGGTGACCGGCCGTCAGGTGGAAGCTGCGGTCGGCCCAGCCCATCGCGCTCGGGTCGAGGGCGGGCAGCAGCGCCGCCCAGGGCTCCGGGGGCGGTTCGGGAGCAAGATCCCCCGGCGCGACCCAGCCGGATGCGCCGCCGTCGAGCAGCACCTCCTCGGCGCCGACGGCGGCCAGCGCCTGACGTGTCTCCCGGACGCCCCAGCCGGTCCACCACTTCAGGTCGGTCTCGGTCGCCGGGCCGTACGACCGGAGCCAGCGCAGGGCCACCTCTGTCCGTGCTTCGGAGGGCTCCGCATCGGGCCAGGGTGTGGCGGCCGTCCAGCGGAACTGGCTGGAGGTCCAGGAACCGCGCGGCCGGTCCCGCCGGATGCGCCCGTCGGCGGCCAGCAGGCGGATCACCCGGGACGTGACGCCCTGCACCGTCTCCTGCTTCGTGCCCGGGAAGACGGTGATCTTCGTGCGTAGGGAGGGAACGGCCGTGGAGAGCTCGCTCCCCGTGGCTCGGCCCCGTTCGGCCAGGGCCGCGAGTGTGGCCCGCTCGACCTCCGTGAGCCAGCGTTCGTCGAGTCCGTTGCCGTCCTCCCTCAGGCGCTTGAGGAAGGTCCGGCGCTCCTTGGCCCCCACGGCTCTCGCGTTCGCGGCGTCCACGAAGGGGGCGATGTCCGTGGACACGGTGAACAGCGTGTTCCGCATGGAGAGCAGGCGTACCAGCGAGACGTCCTCGTAGAGGGCGCGTTCCACCGCCGCGACGCCGGGCTCGGACAGCCGGGCGCAGGCGGAGAGGTAGACCGTGGCCGCGTCGGTGGCGTGCAGGGCGACCATCGCGTCGGCCACCGTCACGACGGAAGGGGTCCGCGCGGACCGGGCCAGCAGATGCCGTCTGCCGATCCTGGCCCGGCGCTGCTCGTCGTCGATGTGGTGCATGCGTCCCCTCCGGCTGTGGTGTGTCCCGGGGAGCCCCAGGCCTCCGGGGTTCCGGGTTTCAGAGTGTGAGCTTGAACCCCACATGGCTTGCTGCGAAGCCGAGCCGCTCGTAGAAGCGGTGGGCGTCGGTGCGGGTGGCATCGGACGTCAGCTGCACCAACTGGCAGTCCTGTCGCCGGGATTCATCGACGGCCCACTGGATCAGCTGGGTGCCGAGACCGCCGCCGCGCTCATCCGCGTGGACGCGGACACCCTCGATGACCGAGCGGGTCGCACCGCGCCGGGACAGCCCGGGCACGACCGTGAGCTGCAGGGTTCCTACGACGCGCTCTTCGCGTACGGCGACGACGAGGTGCTGGTTCGGATCGTCGGCCAGGCGCCGGAACGCGGCCTCGTACGGGGAGAGATCGTCCAGCGACTCGCGCTGGGCGCCGAGCGGGTCATCGGCGAGCATGGCCACGACGGCTGGAATGTCGGTGAGGGCGGCGGGGCGTATCTCGAGATCGCTCATGATCGGCAGACTACGCAATGGGCCGGCTCAGGCGGGGACCTTGAGCGCTTCGACCGCGCGGACGAGCGGGGCCAGCTCCGGGCTCTTGGCGGCCTCGTCGAGAGCTGCGCGCAGGGCGGTGTCGTTGGTCGGCCTGGCCTCGTCCAGGAGCGCGAGGCCGGCGTCCGTGACGTCGGTGTAGATGCCCCGCCGGTCCGTGTCGCACAGATACCGGGTGAGCAGCCCACGGTCCTCGAGCCGGGTCACCAGCCGGGTGGTGGCGCTCTGGCTGAGGACCACGGCGTCCGCGACCTGCTTCATCTGGAGGTGGCCGCCCGTGCCGCTGTGCTGGCGGCTCAGGACGTCGAGCAGCGAGTACTCACGCACGCTGAGGCCGTGGCGGGACTGCAGTTCCCGTTCGATGTGAGCCTCGATCTTCCCGTGGAGCAGGGAGAGGGCGCACCAGCTCTGGGAGAGGGCGGTCAGTGCGGGATCTGTCGCTGTCATCTGTCTTCTCTCCTCCGTGCGGGAGCTGTTTGCGTCCCAGGATAGGACACATGCGCAATAGCCCGCGCTTGCAATTAATCGGCGTCTGCAATTATTGTGAACGCCCGTAAGGCGCAGACGCAATCTTCAGGGAAGGTGAAACCCATGCCGCTCGCGCTCCTTGCCCTCGCCATCGGGGCATTCGGTATCGGAACGACCGAGTTCGTGATCATGGGGCTGCTCCCCGATGTCGCGACGGACTTCCAGGTCTCGATCCCTACCGCAGGCCTTCTGGTCACCGGCTACGCCCTCGGAGTGGTCCTCGGTGCTCCTCTGATGACCGTGCTGGGCACGCGGGTCACCCGCAAGCGCATGCTGATGCTCCTGATGGGGCTGTTTATCGTGGGCAACGTGGTCTCCGCGCTCGCCCCGGTCTTCGAAGTGATGCTTGTCGGACGGGTGGTCGCCTCGCTCGCGCACGGAGCCTTCTTCGGCATCGGCTCGGTGGTCGCCGCCGATCTGGTCGCTCCGGAGAAGAAGGCGGGTGCCATCGCCATGATGTTCACCGGACTCACCGTCGCCAATGTCGTCGGGGTTCCACTCGGGACGCTCATCGGCCAGAGCGCCGGCTGGCGGATCACGTTCTCCCTCGTCGCCGGGCTCGGAGTCCTCGGCCTTCTCGGTGTCGCGAAGCTCGTCCCCGAGCAGCCCAAGGCGCAGGGGGTGCGGATCCGGCACGAGATGGCCGCCTTCCGCAACGTGCAGGTGCTGCTCGCCATGGCGATGACCGTTCTTGGCTTCGGCGGCGTCTTCGCGGCGATCACCTACATCACTCCGATGATGACCGAAACCGCCGGCTATGCGCCGTCCTCCGTCACCTGGCTGCTCGTCCTCTTCGGGCTCGGCATGGTCGGCGGCAACCTGCTCGGCGGCAGGTTCGCCGACCGCCATCTGATGCCGATGCTGTACGTCTCCCTCGGCGCGCTCGCCGTCGTCCTGGCCCTGTTCACTTTGACGGCGCACGACAAGATCGCCGCCGCGGTCACCATTGTCCTCATCGGTGGTCTGGGCTTCGCGACCGTACCGCCGCTCCAGAAGCGCGTCCTCGACCAGGCTGCGGGCGCGCCCACGCTGGCCTCGGCCGTCAACATCGGAGCCTTCAACCTCGGGAACGCGCTGGCGGCCTGGCTGGGCGGCCTGGTCATCGCGGCCGGCTTCGGCTACACCGCACCCAACTGGGTCGGCGCCGTACTCGCGGGCTCGGCGCTGCTGCTCGCGCTTCTCTCCGGTGCTCTGGAGCGCCGCGCGGTCAGCCGTGGCCGGCTGATCACCGGGCCGGGCCCCGAACCTGCCGCCGCCGTCGGCGGGCGCTGACCCCTCGGCCCCTCCCCGGGGCCGCCCACACCGCACGGTCGGCCGAGCCCCTCGCCCGACCGTGCGCGTACATCAGTGGTTTCACGTGAAACACGGCGCCGACCGCGGCGCGGGCCGTCGTCGGCAGGCGGAAATGTCCGGGTGGACCGCCCTCGGCGAATCCGGCGTACGGAACGCGGTGATCGGCGTGCCGGAGTGTTCCTCAGCCCAGGTCGGGCGCGTGCATCGCCCGCACTCCCTCGATGTTGCCGTCCAGGTAGTGCCGCAAGGACAGCGGCACCAGGTGCACGGCGGCGATGCCGACCCGGCTGAACGGCACGCGCACGATCTCGTACTCCCCGCAGGGTTCGTCGATCTCCGGGCCGTGCCGTCGGGCTGGATCCATGGACTCGAGCCGGCAGACGAAGAAGTGCTGCACCTTCACGCCCTTCACCCCACCGCCCGCGATGTGCTCCACGGTGTCGACGAAACAGGGCACGACATCGACGATCTTGGCGCCGAGCTCCTCGTCGACCTCGCGGTGCAGGGCATCGATGACGGTGTCGTCCTCCGGCTCGACCCCGCCACCTGGTGTGATCCAGTACGGATCGACCCCGGGCTTGGTGCGCTTGATCAGGATGAGGTCATCGCCGTCGAGCAGGACGGCGCGTGCCGTGCGCTTGACCACAGGACGTTCGGTCATGGCAAGAGAGTGGCCCAGGAACGCCGATCTGAAACTCCTGCCGGCCGGCGGGTCACCAGTCGACGGCAGCCCGCACCAGCCACTCGTGCGCCCGTGCGATGTGTGGGAGAGCCATGGTGCCGGTCCTCACCCGTCGCCCACGGTGGTCGGAGTCACGCCACGTGCCCTGCGCAGGAAGAGCGGCCGACGGGTTGGGACAGGCCGAGCAGAGCGGCGGCCCGGGTGAATGATCCGGCCCGGTGCACCGTGACGAACGTGTGCGGCAGTGCCAGGTCCATGGTCCGCCCCTCTCGCTCGCGCGACGCTTCGGACCGGACACCATGAGTATGTCGATAGGTGACTGTCGCTACCGTGATTGAACACTGACTCAGAGTCAATTAGCCTTGACCAGACGGTTCTTTGCGCAAGGAACCGGGGTGGCCGGGTCATGAGGGGGAGACTCGGACCGCCCGACCCGAGCAGGACCGGCCCGGTCGACGGGGACGCCCGTCCCGGACCGGTCCTGCCGGACCGAGGGGTGCCCGCCGTCAGCGGACGGCTTCGTCCAGCGCGCGTTCCACGTCGGCCAGCAGATCCACGGGGTCCTCGGCCCCGACCGAGAAGCGGATGAAGCCTTCCGGCACGGCATCGCCGCCCCAGCGGGCCCGCCGCTCGGCGGTGGACCGTACGCTGCCGAAGCTCGTCGCGTCGTCGACCAGTCGCAGCGCGGCCAGGAAGCGCTCGGCGGTCTCCTTGTCCGCCAGCACGAACGAGACCACGGAGCCGAAGCGACGCATCTGCCGCACGGCGGTCGGGTACGAAGGGTCTGCGGGGAGTCCCGGGTACCGCAGCCCCGCCACCTCGGTGCGCTCGGCCAGTGCCTCCGCGAGCACCAGCGCGGTCGAGCACTGCCGGTCGACGCGCAGTTGCAGGGTGGACAGCGAACGGTGCGCCAGCCAGGCCTCCATGGGCCCGGGAATCGCGCCGACGACCTTCCGCCAGCGCCGCACGCCTGCGGCCAGCCGCGGATCACGGCACGAGACATGGCCGAGAAGGAGGTCTCCGTGGCCGGTCATGCCCTTGGTGTCACTGGCCACCGAGAAGTCCGCGCCCAGCTCAAGCGGACGCTGCCCGAGAGGTGTGGCCAGCGTGTTGTCGACCGCGACCAGAACACCCCCCGCGTGCGCGGCCTCCACGAGCCGGCGCACGTCGCACACGTCGAGCCCCGGGTTGGACGGTGTTTCGATCCACAGGAGCTTCGCCCCGTCGAGTACCTCCAACTGGGCATCGCCCCCGGTCGGGGCCGTGCGCACCTCGACGCCGTACGCCTCCAGCTGTTCCCGGACCAGAGGGAGCGCCTGATAGCCGTCGTCCGGCAGCACCACGACGTCCCCTGTGCGGGCCACGGACAGCAGCACCGCTGAGACGGCCGCCATTCCGGAGGCGAAGACCGTGGTCTCGACCTGCTCCCCCGGTGCCTCCAGTTCACCGATGGCCCGCTCCAGGTGTGTCCACGTCGGGTTCGTCTCCCGGCCGTAGGTGTACGGGCCGACGGGCTCGCCGGACAGATGGAAGTGCGCGGCGAAGACGGGGCCGGGCAGTGTGGGTTCGTACTGCTCCGGTCCGGGCAGCCCCGCCCGTACCGCCCGTGTTCCGTCGCCCATGGTGCTCATGCTGCGTCCTCACTTCTCTCCCCGGCTCTCACCGGTCCGGTCCGCACTGTGTCAGAAGGGGATGGATCAGTCCTCGTCGGGGAGCACGACATTCAGCGCCCAGGAGACGACGGAGATGATCAGGCCGCCCAGGACCGCGGTCCAGAAGCCGTCGACGTGGAAACTCAGGTCGAAGAGACCGGCCAGCCACGAGGTCAGCATCAGCATCAGGGCGTTGACCACCAGGGTGATCAGGCCGAGCGTCAGGATGAACAGGGGGAGGGTGAGGAGCTGGACCACCGGCTTGACGACGAAATTCACCAGGCCGAACAGCAGCGCCACCACGAGCAGCGTGAGCACCTTGCGACCGGTGTCCCCACCGGTCAGCGTGATGTCGTCGAGCAGCCAGATGGCCACGGCCAGCGCACCCGCGTTGGCGATCGTCTTGACTACGAAATTCTTCATGTGTCTGATCGTGGCAGACGTGATCGGTGGTGGACACCGGCAGCCCGGATGAGAACAGGCACGAGGAGCGGACCGACGATGAAGGCATTCAGACTGGACGAGCTGGAGGCGGAACGTGCCGCCAACGACGGCGCCTATCTGCAGTTCGTCCGGGAACGCAACATGTCTGTCGGCCTGTACGCGCTGGACGCCGGCGAGCTGGACCCCCAGCAGCCGCACGGCCAGGACGAGGTCTACTTCGTCGTCAGCGGCCGCGCCTCGATCACGGTCGGGATGGAGACCACGCAGGTGGGAAGGGGGAGCGTCGTCTACGTACCCGCCGGGGCCGCCCACAAGTTCCACCACATCACGGAGGACCTCCGGGTGATGGTCGTCTTCTCCCCGCCGGAGGGCTGAGCCGCGCTGCCCGCGTTCCCTAGGGGATCGATCAGGGGACTTCAAGGGCTCCCGGCCCCCCGCCGGCCGTCCCCGCGCCTCTAGCATCGAGGCAGGAACTCACAGAGACGAGGTAAGGAGATGGCGGTGCGGGAGATTTTCGCGGGGATGCCCTGGTGGGTGAAGTGGGTCGCGGTGCCTCTCATCGCGATCGTCGTGTTCGGCGGCCTGATCGCCAGCGTGGTCGGGTTCGTCATCGGTCTGCTGTTCAAGCTGCTGGTGTTCGTCGTGCTGGTGGGTGGTCTGGTCTTCCTCGTCCGGAAGTTCATGGCCTCGTCCTCCCGCAGCGACTGGTAGGAGCGGCGGGCGGGGCGGGATCAGGCACGGCCCGAGGCGGGTGTCAGGCCGGCGGTACGGCGATTAGCCCAGCTGAGCTAAGTCCCGGACGAAACCTCACCCGTGACGGAACGTGCCGATACAGTGGCGTACCGCTGCCGCCAGCTGCGAAGTGACTGTACGTCACCATTCTGCTCAGTGGTTTGTGCGACCGTCCGGTCTCCGGACCTCAGGCTCGCGGCGGGCCCGCGGGGGTGGCCTCCGCGGGAGGGCTGAACGCCCGTCACCATGCCTGGGGGTGACCTGTGACCACGGCATCGAGTCCCGCTGCCCCGACGTTGATCGGTTCGGTGCAAAGGGCGTTGAGGCTGCTGGAGGCTGTGGGCTGTCATCGGGACGGGGCGCCCGCGAAGCAGCTGGCGCGGGAAGCGGGTCTTCCCCTTCCCACGGCCTACCACCTGCTGCGCACCCTGACCCATGAGGGCTATCTCCGCAGGGAGAACGGCGTCTTCCTGTTCGGCGCCGCTGCCGAGCGCCTGACCGGCGGCAGGCCGCCGACGGCCCGCCCCGGCGTGATCGTCGACTCGCTGGCTCACTGGGCGGACGTCATCGGGGCGCCCGTGTACTGCGCCCTCTACCGGGAGGGCGAGATCGAGATCATCGCGGCGGCGGACACGGCCGCCGTGCCCGCCGTGGACGAGTGGGCCTCTTTCCGGGAGACGGGGCATGCCCATGCGCTCGGGCAGTGCCTTCTGGCCCAGCTCGACGAGAAGGCGCGCGAGGACCATCTGGACCGGCACCCGGTCCAACCGCTGACGCGCTACTCCGTACGGGACCGCGACACGTTTCTCGACCGGCTCAGATCGATGAATCGTATGGAGCCTGTCATCGAGCGGCAGGAGTACGCGTTGGGGACGGTCTGCGCGGCCATTCCGATCACGGTGGGTACTGCTGTGGCGGCGATGGCTGTTTCGCTTCCCCTGGACCAAGAGGAACGGTTGCTCGTTGCAGTCGAACAACTACGCTGCGAAGTAACCACCTTCTTGCGCTCGTTCGTGTTCTCTATCAGTATCTGAAAAATCACTCCTTGTGATCTGCTATCGCGTGCACCACGATGGCGTCAATAGGGCCATGGGGGATCATTCCTGGCCAGATTCATCTACTGCGGGGTTGAACGATGCGCGAGTCGGTTCAAGCAGAGGTCATGATGAGCTTCCTCGTCTCCGAGGAGCTTTCGTTCCGTATTCCGGTGGAGCTCCGGTACGAGGTGAGCGATCCGTACGCGATCCGGATGACCTTCCACCTGCCGGGTGACGCCCCCGTCACCTGGGCATTCGGCCGTGAGCTGCTGCTCGACGGTCTCAACAGCCCGAGCGGTGACGGTGATGTGCACATCGGCCCGACCGAACCCGAGGGTCTTTCGGATGTACACATCCGCCTCCAGGTCGGCACGGATCGTGCGCTCTTCCGCGCCGGCACGGCTCCTCTTGTGGCATTCCTCGACCGGACGGACAAGCTGGTGCCATTGGGGCAGGAGCACACGCTGGGTGACTTCGACGGCAACCTCGAAGAGGCTCTGGGCCGCATCCTCGCCAAGGAGCAGAACGCCGGCTGAGGAACGGGAGTCCCGGCCCAGGCGACCCGGGGCGAGTGCCCGGCGCCCGCGCTCATGCCTTACGGCGTCGGCCCCTCCCGGTCCGTACGGGTGCAGGAGCTTCGGCTTCCGCGCCGAGCCCCGTGCGGTCCGCGGAGACCACCAGGGCCGCGAGCACCGTCGTCACCGGCACCGAGGCGACCAGCCCGATCGATCCGACCAGCGTCCGGACGATCTCCATCGCGACCAGTTCGCTGTTGGCCACCGTCCCGACACTGCTCTGGGCGATGGAGAAGAGCAGCAGCAGAGGCAGCGCCGCGCCCGCGTAGGCGAGGACGAGCGTGTTGACGACCGAGGCGATGTGGTCGCGGCCGATTCTGATGCCCGCCCGGTAGAGGCGGCGCACGCCCATCGCCGGGTCCGCCTGGTGCAGTTCCCAGACCGCCGAGGTCTGGGTGACGGTCACGTCGTCGAGCACACCGAGCGAGCCGATGATGATGCCCGCCAGCAGCAGGCCACTCATGTCGATCTCCGGGTACAGCCCGTGGATCAGACCGGTGTTGTCGTCGGTGTTGCCGCTGAGGCTCGCCCACCCGATGAAGAGTGAACCCAGCAGCCCGATCAGCAGCAGTGAGATGAGCGTCCCGATGACGGCCACGGAGGTACGGGCCGTCAGCCCGTGGCAGGTGTAGAGCGCGATCAGCATGATGGCGCTGGACCCGATCACCGCGACCACCAGCGGATTCGAGCCCTGCAGAATGGCCGGCAGGATGAACAGCGTCAGCACGGCGAACGACACCGCCAGCGCGATCAGTGCCATCAGCCCGCGCAGCCTGCCCACCACGATCACCGCGAGGGCGAAGATCCCGGCCAGCAGGGCCATGGGGAACGACCGGTCCACGTCGGTCACCGAGTACTGCAGATCGCGGGGCGCGTCGGGGGCGTACGCCACGACCACTCCCTGCCCCTCCCTCAGTTGCCTGGAGGCGTCGGGCTGGACGACCTCGACGAACGTACGGCCCTTGTCGTCACCGGTCGTCACTTCGACCGTGGCCTTCTTGCACAGCCCCGCCTGCTCGTTGACGGCCTCGCGCCCCGAGGGCGTCGAGGTGTCGCCGGTAGGTGGCACCTGCGCGGCGTTCACGTCCGCGCAGTCGACGTCGACGACCTTCACCACCTTGCCGTCCTGGGTCTGCCGGTCGAAACCGACGCCGGTGCGCTCGTGGGCGGGGGCGCCACCGGGCCAGAACGCCACGAGGCCGACGAGGACCGCGGTGGCGAACGGGATCAGCACGGCAGCGATGACCTTGCGCAGATGCTTGGACACGGGCGCGGCAGGGCCGTGGCTGTGGGTGTGGCCGTGCGCATGACTCTGTGTGCTGCCGGATGCGGGGCCGTGGGGTTCGGGGGCGCTTCGGGGGGACGTCACCCGGCGATCATCCCAAGAACAGGGGAGGCCCTCTGGCCAGCACGCCAGAAGGGAGGCTAGCGTGGTGTCACCTTTGTACACGCGGGAGCTCGGAGCACCGGGCTGAGAGGGCGCTGACCTCCGTACATCCGTGCGGGAAACGCTGCGCCGACCGACGAACCTGTTACCGGGTAATGCCGGCGTAGGGAGTAGGTCTCATGACCACAGCGGACGCACGCACGCCTGCCTCGAAGCAGAACGCCCAGAACACGGCGGACGGCGAGGCCGGGAAGTCCATCGGCTGGCACAAGGGGTACGTCCAGGGCTCGCGCCCGGACCTCCGGGTGCCGGTCCGTCAGGTGCACCTCACCAACGGCGAGGACGTGACCCTGTACGACACGTCGGGCCCGTACACCGACCCCTCCACCGAGACCGATGTCCGCCGGGGGCTCGCGCCCCTGCGGGAGAACTGGATCATCGCGCGCGGGGACACCGAGGAGTACGCGGGCCGGCCGGCTCGCCCTGAGGACGACGGGCTCAAGCACACCTCACCGCGTGGTGGCCTGCGCAACCTCGACGCGGTCTTCCCCGGCCGCCCCCGTCAGCCACGCCGCAGCCGCGACGGGCAGCCGGTCACGCAGCTCGCGTACGCGCGCCGGGGCGAGATCACCCCGGAGATGGAGTATGTGGCGATCCGGGAGAGCGTCGAACCGGAGGTGGTGCGCGAGGAGATCGCGGCGGGCCGGGCGGTCCTGCCGGCCAACGTCAACCACCCGGAGATCGAGCCGATGATCATCGGCAAGCGTTTCCTGGTGAAGGTCAACGCCAACATCGGCAACTCCGCGGTCACCTCCTCCATCGAGGAGGAGGTGGACAAGATGACGTGGGCCACCCGGTGGGGTGCCGACACGGTCATGGACCTGTCCACCGGCCGCAACATCCACACCACCCGTGAATGGGTCCTGCGCAACTCCCCCGTGCCGATCGGCACCGTCCCCCTCTACCAGGCCCTCGAGAAGGTCGACGGCCGGGCCGAGGAGCTGACCTGGGAGATCTACAAGGACACCGTCATCGAGCAGGCCGAGCAGGGCGTCGACTACATGACGGTGCACGCCGGTGTCCGCCTCCCCTATGTCCCGCTGACCGCCCGTCGCAAGACCGGCATCGTCTCCCGCGGCGGCTCGATCATGGCGGCGTGGTGCCTCGCGCATCACAAGGAGTCCTTCCTCTACGAGCACTTCGAGGAGCTCTGCGAGATCCTCGCGGCCTACGACGTGACGTACTCGCTCGGTGACGGGCTGCGCCCCGGATCCATCGCCGACGCCAACGACGAGGCGCAGTTCGCCGAGTTGCGCACGCTCGGCGAGCTCAACTCCGTGGCCAAGCGGTTCGGCGTCCAGACGATGATCGAGGGCCCGGGACATGTCCCGATGCACAAGATCAAGGAGAACATCGACCTCCAGCAGGAGATCTGCGAAGAGGCGCCGTTCTACACGCTCGGCCCGCTGACCACCGATGTCGCGCCCGCGTACGACCACATCACCTCGGGCATCGGGGCGGCGATGATCGCCTGGTGGGGGACGGCGATGCTCTGCTACGTCACGCCCAAGGAGCACCTGGGGCTGCCGAACCGGGACGACGTGAAGACCGGTGTCATCACCTACAAGATCGCGGCACACGCCGCGGACCTCGCCAAGGGCCACCCCGGCGCGCAGGAGTGGGACGACGCGTTGTCGGACGCCCGGTTCGAGTTCCGCTGGGAGGACCAGTTCAACCTGGCGCTCGACCCGGACACGGCTCGGGAGTTCCACGACGAGACGCTGCCGGCCGAGCCGGCGAAGACGGCGCACTTCTGCTCGATGTGCGGCCCCAAGTTCTGCTCGATGAAGATCTCACACGACATCCGGCGGGAGCACGGCGCCGAGCAGGCCGACATCGAAGCGGGGATGGCGGAGAAGTCCAAGGAGTTCGCGGCGTCCGGCAACAGGGTCTATCTGCCGATCGCGGACTGAGATCCGGTGCGCGGGCGTCCGCCCGGGCGGACGCCCGCGGACGCGTCAACGGCGCCGCCCTGGGCAACATGCCTCCGGGGCGGCGCCGTTGGGCTGTTCTCAGTTTGTGTGCATCGCTCACGAAGCGTGTTGGGAATGGCTGGTTTAACATGGTTATTCCTGTCCTGCCTTGGTTTCAGGCGGTGTTCGGAGACGGTAAGGACACAGAACTGTGGCAGGTAGATGTACGTTTCGCCGGGAGTCTTCGTGCGCTTGACCACTTCCTTATGTATGCCTTACCTTCCGCTGTGCTTGGCCGAAAAGGTGTGCGTCCCCGACGGGGGCGCCAGGGGAGGGAATCGCAGTGAACTGGTACCTGGGCGTACTCAAGAACTACGCGGGCTTCAGCGGGCGTGCGCGCCGCAAGGAGTACTGGATGTTCGTACTCTTCAATGCCATCGTGGCCGCGGTCCTGATGGGCATAGGCTTCGCCATCGAGTCGCAGATCCCCTACATGATCTACATCCTTGCCGTCCTGGTGCCGTCGCTCGCCGTCGTCGTACGTCGCCTGCACGACACCGGCCGTTCCGGCTGGTGGTTCCTGATCGCGTTCGTCCCGCTCGTGGGCGGCATCGTCCTGCTCGTCTTCATGTGCCTCGAGGGTGTGCGTGAGGCGAACGAGTACGGCGCCAACCCCAAGCTGGCTCCCCAGGGAGTCTGACGGGGCGCTCCGAAGGATCGGAGCACCGCACACGACGGCAGAGGCCGGGCGCAGCACGAGCTGCCCCGGCCTCTGCCGTGCGGTGGCACGGGCCGTGGGACAGCGAGCCAGGGCCAGGGCCCCCGCACCGGCCCCGGAGACCCGGGGGCCCGGTGCGGGAACGGCCGGTTTCACTCCGGCCGGTGCTCGGGACCGCCGAAGTCCGGACTGGTGAAGTCGGGGCTGGTGAAGGTGGGACGCGGCCCCGCCGACGGGCCGTCCTGCGGCCCGGAGAAGGTCGGGCTGCTGTAGCCGATCTTCGGGATGCGGTGCGGTGAGCGGTGCGGGGTCCGCGCGGCGGGCCCCGCGGCCGGGTCGGCCAGGGCGTCCCGCAGGAAGGGCAGGATGCCGCGCTCCAGCAGGGCGTGACGCCAGGCCTCCCTGGCCCGTGCCACGTCCTCGGGCAGCTCGTCCTCCGCGTCCGGAGCGGGCAGGGCCGTGGCGCCGTTGCGCAGCGCGGTGACCAGGAGTCCCGCCGCGGCGACCAGAATGGCCGCGGCGGCGGCCGCCGCGAAGAACCATCCGGCGGCGACCATGGTGCCGGCGAAGGCCAGGGTGGGGCTGAAGGCCTTCAGGAGGTAGCCGACCAGCAGGAATATCACGGCGGCAGAACCAGCGAGGACGGGGGCCAGCGCGGTGATCACGGCGAGGGTGCCCGCGCCCGTCCGGTCCGGCTCGTCCGTGGCGGGCTGGAGGACGGACTCGGGGTCCGCCGGGTCGGACGGTCTTCGCAGCTCGCCGCGGACGCTCACGTAGTGCTCGTACTCGGGGGCGGCGGCCGTGGTGATCTGAGCCGTGGCGTCCAGCGCCATCGTCCGCAGCTGTTCCGTGTTGAGCCGGTCCCCGACCCCGTCCAGATCCGGGCGTTCGTGGGCGTGACGCAGTGCGTCGGCGAGGATCCGCTCGTACTCGGGGCGGTCCTCGGCCAGCAGGTGCGGAGCGCTTTTCATGTGCATCCCCCGATGCTCCGTAGGGCCTGACCGACCGCGTGGGCCGGGCGATCGGGCGGAAACGGAGGAGAGCCTGCTACTGATACGCCGATGGTAGAGCGCCTACCGCACGGGGTGACAGGGGGTTGCCGGAAATTGGCCCGGCAGACGGCGCTGTGCGCCTTCCCCGGCGATCGTCAGTCATGCAGGGGGAGTTCGACGACCAAGAGCTTTCCGGCCATGGTCACTCCGCCGTCCATGGCGATGGCCAGCCCGTCCGCGTACACGTGCGGACCGTCCACCGCGGCCCGGGGGCTGTCCTCGCCCTCCTCCGGACCGACCTCGCCGAGGAGATACGGAATGGGGCTGTGACCATGGACGACGCGCCGGCCACCGTACGTCGACATCAGTTCGCGTACCGCGTCGGCACCGCCCTCGTCGCGGAAGGCGAACCGCTTGGTGAGCTTGCGGAACAGGTCCCAGCACTCGTCGGCGTCGTGCCGCGTGAGAATGGCGTGCACCGCGTCGTTGACGTCCTCGATGGTGGACCCGTAGTCGAGGTACGCCGTGGTGTCGGAGTGCATCAGCAGATGTCCGTCCTCCTCCACGACGGCGTCGAGCCGGGCCATCCACTGGAGGTGGAGGTCCTGGAGCCGGTCCATGTCGGACTTCTGGCCGCCGTTGAGCAGCCAGGCGGCCTGGAAGGTGGCGGTTCCGGCGCCGGAGTTCACCGGGGTGTCGCCGAACCTCTTCGCGCCGATGAGCAGCAGTTCGTGGTTACCCATCAGGGCCTTGCAGTACCCGCCGGCCGCGGCCGCCTCCGCGGAGAGCCGCATGACGAGATCGATGACGCCGATGCCGTCCGGGCCGCGGTCGGTGAAGTCGCCGAGGAACCACAGCCTGGTGTTGCCGGCGGACCAGTGGCCGTCGGCGTCCACGAGGCCCTGCTCGCCGAGGGCGGCCAGGAGCTCGTCCAGATAGCCGTGCACGTCTCCGACGACGTACAGCGGACCACGCTCCCCGTCGGCGACCGGACGCGGCTCCGGAACGGTCCGCACCTGCACGGTGTCCCCGCGGTTGATCACCGGAAGATCGCGCGCGGTGGGCGTGTAACCCTCCGGGGGCTCGTCGCCCACGGTGGCATCGCCGGGATGCGGCAGGGGCGACAACGGCGCCTGCGCATAAGGCGGTACGCGGAAGTCACGCAACGTCGCCGTCCGCACTACGGGTTCCTGACCGGCCCCCTGTGTCATCGACCCCTCCACCACCGTCGCGCAGCCGTACACCTGACGGGCCGTGCCTGGTAGAGGTGGTCCGCGGTGTCGTGCGCCCATCATAGGAATGCGGACCGTGCTGTGTGACGCACCAGGGGTGGTGAATCCGGGCGCACACGTGGTCCACCTGCCGTTTGATCCGGATTAATCCGATCAGTCCCCTGCGGGTGAGCGCGGCGCGCTGACCGTGGTGCGGGGCGGACGCCGTTGCGAGGAGGTCCGGACGATGAGTTCCGTCGGTATCACCTGCTCCACCGGACCGTCGTGCTCGACCCCTTCGATGGCGTCGATGAGGAGTTGGACGACCGCCGTGCCGATCCTGCGCGGTTTGAGCGAGAGCGTTGTGATGGGCGGCTCGGTCGACGCGTACACGGTGGACTCGCTGCAGCAGACCAGCAGCAAATCCTCCGGGACCCGCAGGCCGTAGCGGCGGGCCGCGGCCAGCAGATCGGTCCCGTTGGGGTCGAAGAGGCCGTAGACGGCGTCGGGGCGGTCGGGGCGGGCGAGGAGGCGGTCGGCGGCCACCGCGCCCGCGCAGGGGTCGTGGGCCGGATAGGACTCGTAGACCGGATCCTGGCCGACCCGCTCGCACCAGTGCAGGTAGGCGGTGGTGGAGAGGCGGGTGTACGTGTCGGTGGTCGTGCCGGTCAGCAGCCCGATACGGCGGGCTCCCGCGGCGGCGAGATGGTCGAGAAGGTCGAGCACGGCCGCCCGGTGGTCGTTGTCGACCCAGGCGGTGACGGGCAGTGTGCCGGCCGGACGGCCGTCGGACACCACGGGAAGGCCCTGCCGGACGAGTTCGGTGACCACCGGGTCCTGGTCGGAGGGGTCGATGACGACCGTGCCGTCGAGGGCGACGTTCGACCAGACGTCATGACGTGAGGTGGCGGGCAGGATGACGAGGGCGTAGCCGCGGGCGAGCGCCGCCGAGGTGGCGGCCCTCGCCATCTCCGCGAAGTACGCGAATTCGGTGAAGGTGAAGGGTTCGTCCCCGTACGTGGTCACTGTCAGGCCGATGAGCCCCGATTTGCCGGTACGGAGGGTTCGGGCCGCGGCGGACGGGCGGTAGCCCAGCCGCTCGGCGACCTCGCGGACATGGCGGCGGGTGGCATCCGGGAGCCTGCCCTTGCCGTTGAGCGCGTCGGAGACGGTCGTGATGGAGACTCCGGCCGCTGCGGCAACATCCCGGATGCCCGCCCGTCCCGGCCGGCCGCCGCGCCGGGGTGTCTCTGTCCGGCTTACCTGGTGCTTCCCTGCTGCTGTCATGGCGAGCCGATAGTAGGGCTCCGGCGGGGGGTGGGACGGGGCGCAGATGCACCTGTCGACAGGCACGTTTTTGCATGATCATTAAGAGTTAAATGCCTTGCAAATCAAGGGCGTTGGCGAGGTGTGTGGCGATGTGTCATGTGCCTGCGCGCATGTGCCTGCTAAATGGTTCATGTCTCGAAGAGGTCTCAACTCACCTCTTCGAGGGATGCGCGCCACGGAGTGAGCCACCGGCGCGCGTCGGGATGTGCGGCGCTCCCCCTCCGGGGACCGGGTCGGCCCCGCGCATTACCGGTGCTTCCCCGCGCAGGGGACGATTTCGCCGCCCGGCCATTCGCAGGGGCGCCCAATCCTCATAAGGTGAGCAGTATTGATGTGCACGGACGGTCGAGGAGGACCTGCGGTGAGCGAGACGAGCCCCAAGCTGCGCGCCGAGCTGGACGGCGTTCCCGCCTATGTGCCGGGGAAGCCGGCGTCGGCCGATGGACCGGTCGCCTTCAAGCTGTCCTCCAACGAGAACCCGTACCCCCCGCTGCCGGGGGTGATGGAATCGGCACTCGCCGCGGCGGCCCACTTCAACCGGTACCCGGACATGGCGTGCACCGGTCTGATGAACGAGCTGGCCGACCGGTTCGGTGTGCCCCTCGCGCATCTGGCCACCGGCACCGGCTCGGTCGGCGTGGCGCAGCAGCTGCTGCAGGCCACCTCGGGCCCGGGTGACGAGGTCATCTACGCCTGGCGTTCCTTCGAGGCGTACCCGATCATCACCCAGGTCAGCGGTGCGACATCGGTCAAGGTGCCGCTGACCGGCGGCGATGTGCACGATCTCGACGCGATGGCCGACGCGATCACGGACCGTACGCGGCTGATCTTCGTCTGCAACCCGAACAACCCGACGGGCACCGTGGTGCGCAGGGCGGAGCTGGAGCGCTTCCTGGACCGGGTGCCCGGGGACGTGCTGGTGGTGCTCGACGAGGCGTACAAGGAGTTCGTCCGGGACGCCGACGTACCGGACGGCATCGAGATCTACCGGGACCGGCCCAATGTGGCGGTGCTCCGGACCTTCTCCAAGGCCTACGGCCTGGCGGGCCTGCGGGTCGGTTTCGCCGTGGCGCACGAGCCGGTGGCGGCGGCGCTGCGCAAGACGGCCGTCCCCTTCGGGGTCAGCCAGGTCGCGCAGGACGCCGCGGTAGCTTCGCTGCGGGCCGAGGACGAACTGTTGGGGCGGGTCGGTGCCCTGGTGGGCGAGCGCGCCCGGGTGCGCGAGGGGCTGGTGCGGCAGGGATGGACCGTTCCCGAGTCCCAGGCCAACTTCGTCTGGCTGCGGCTCGGCGACCGTACGCTCGATTTCGCAGGGGCGTGCGAACGGGCCGGTGTGGTGGTCCGGCCGTTCGCCGGTGAGGGCGTGCGGGTCACGGTCGGGGAGACCGAGGCCAACGACGTGTTCCTGAAGGTGGCCGAGTCGTACCGCGAGGAGCGGTAGGGCGGCATGCGCACGGCCCGCGGGCCGTCCGCGCTCCCGACGGCCCCGGACCTCGGACGACGAGGTCCGGGGCCGTCGTGCAGCGGGCCTCGCGGCCGGCTTCCGTCCCGGCGAGGTGACGTCCGATTTCGGATGGCTCGGTCGGGGTCGGCCGGAAACCACCCCCCGCTCGTCGGCTTCGAAACCGTGTGCGCGATAATTGCTTGTGAATGTGAACGCGTTCACAAGCGTGCCCCGTTTGCTCCCATGATCGGTGGGAATGAAGGGGCGGCTGCGGCTGTGATCACGGCGACGCAAGGAGAAATGGGCGTGAATCTAGCTCTGGCACCAGAGACCCTGGCGCGATGGCAGTTCGGCATCACCACCGTCTACCACTTCCTGTTCGTCCCACTGACGATCTCTCTCGCCGCGCTCACGGCCGGCCTGCAGACCGCCTGGGTGCGCACGGACAACGAGAAGTACCTCAGAGCCACCAAGTTCTGGGGCAAGCTCTTCCTGATCAACATCGCCATGGGTGTGGTCACCGGCATCGTCCAGGAGTTCCAGTTCGGCATGAACTGGTCCGACTACTCGCGGTTCGTCGGTGACGTCTTCGGCGCCCCGCTGGCCTTCGAGGCCCTGATCGCGTTCTTCTTCGAATCCACGTTCATCGGGCTGTGGATCTTCGGCTGGGACAAGCTGCCGAAGAAGATCCATCTCGCCTGCATCTGGATGGTCTCCCTCGGAACCGTCCTCTCCACGTTCTTCATCCTGGCTGCCAACTCCTGGATGCAGCATCCGGTCGGTTACCGCATCAACGAGGAACGCGGCCGTGCCGAGCTCACGGACTTCTGGCAGGTGCTCACCCAGAACACGGCGCTCGCCCAGTTCTTCCACACCATCACGGCGGCCTTCCTGGTCGGTGGCGCCTTCATGGTCGGCATCTCCGCCTTCCACCTGGCACGCAGGAAGCACATCCGGGTGATGCGGACCTCGTTGCGGCTCGGACTCGTCACGGTCGTGGCAGCGGGAGCGCTCACGGCGATCAGCGGCGACACCCTCGGCAAGGTGATGTTCGAGCAGCAGCCGATGAAGATGGCCGCGGCCGAGGCGCTGTGGGAGGGCGAGGACGGTGCGCCCTTCTCGCTCTTCGCGGTCGGTGACGTCGCCGAAGGGCACAACACCGTCGAGGTCTCCATACCCGGAGTGCTGTCCTTCCTCGCGGACAACAGCTTCACCTCGTACGTCCCCGGCATCAACGACATCAACGAACAACTGGTGGAGACGTACGGTCCGGGTGACTACCGGCCCAACATCCCGGTCGCCTTCTGGAGCTTCCGCTGGATGATCGGCTTCGGCATGGCGTCCTTCGGCCTCGGTCTGCTGGGGCTGTGGCTGACCCGGCGCAGGTTCCTGCTGCCGCCGGCACTGCGCACGGGTGAGGACGAGGTGCCCCACCTGGTGCTCTTCAGGAACAAGGCGCTGAGCCCGAAGCTGACCAAGCTCTACTGGCTCACCGCGCTCTGGACCATGCTCTTCCCGCTGATCGCCAACTCCTGGGGATGGATCTTCACCGAGATGGGGCGCCAGCCCTGGGTCGTCTACGGCGTGTTCCAGACGCGCGACGCGGTCTCCCCCGGTGTCTCGCAGGGCGAGGTCCTCGCTTCGATGATCGTCTTCACCGTGCTGTACGCGGTGCTCGCCGTGGTCGAGGTCAAGCTGCTCCTGAAGTACGTCAAGGCCGGGCCGCCCGAACTCACGGAGGCCGACCTCGATCCGCCCACCAGGATCGGTGGCCATGACCAGGACCCCGACCGGCCGATGGCCTTCTCCTACTGAGAACAGCGGAGCTGAGAGATGGAACTCCACGACGTCTGGTTCGTGCTCATCGCCGTCCTCTGGATCGGCTACTTCTTCCTGGAGGGATTCGACTTCGGTATCGGAGTCCTGACCAGGCTGCTCGCCCGTGACCGCAAGGAACGGCGCGTCCTGATCAACACGATCGGGCCGGTCTGGGACGGGAACGAGGTGTGGCTGCTCACTGCGGGCGGCGCGACCTTCGCCGCGTTCCCCGAGTGGTACGCGACGCTGTTCTCCGGGTTCTACCTGCCGCTGCTGATCATCCTGATCTGCCTGATCGTGCGCGGCGTGGCCTTCGAGTACCGGGCCAAGCGGCCCGAGGAGCGCTGGCAGACCAACTGGGAGCACGCGATCTTCTGGACCTCGCTGATCCCGGCTCTGCTCTGGGGCGTGGCCTTCGGGAACATCGTCCGCGGCGTGAAGATCGACGCCGACATGGAGTACGTCGGCAACCTCTGGGACCTGCTCAACCCGTACGCCCTCCTGGGCGGGCTGGTCACGCTGTCCCTCTTCACCTTCCACGGCTCGGTGTTCGCCGCGCTCAAGACCGTCGGGGACATCCGGGGGCGGGCGCGCAAGCTGGCGCTCAAGCTCGGTCCGGTCACCGCGGTGCTCGCACTGGGATTCCTGGTCTGGACCCAGGCGGAGAACGGCGACAGCTGGAGCCTGCTGGCGATGATCATCGCCGTGGTGTCGCTGGTGGGAGCGATCGGAGCGATCGCGGCGGGCCGCGAGGGCTGGTCGTTCGCGCTCTCGGGCCTGACCATCACCGCGGCCGTGGCGATGCTCTTCCTGACGCTCTTCCCGAACGTGATGCCGTCCTCGCTGAACGACGCCTGGAACCTCACGGTCACGAACGCCTCGTCCACCCCGTACACCCTCACGATCATGACCTGGTGCGCCGGCATCGCCACCCCGCTGGTGCTGCTGTACCAGGGCTGGACGTACTGGGTGTTCCGCAAGCGCATCGGCACCCAGCACATCGCCGACGCGCACTGAACACCCACCGGGTGCGCGTGCGCCGAAACCCGCACGCGCACCGGACTCACACGAGTGCCGAACTCGTCCAGGCACTCACCGGGCAACCGGACGACACGAGCTCACCGGGGAGCTGTTTCACGTGAAACCGATCGACCCGCGCCTTCTCCGCCACGCCCGCGCCACCCGCTTCTTCCTGGTGGCCGTGGTGGGACTCGGGCTGGTCGGAGCGGCCCTGGTCATCGCCCAGGCCATGCTCGTCGCCGAGGTGGTGGTGGGCGGGTTCGAGGACGGGCTGACCGTCGCCGGACTGCGCACACCCCTGCTGCTGCTCGCTGCCGTCGCGCTGGGCCGGGCACTCGTGGCCTGGCTCACCGAACTGGCCGCGTACCGGGCGAGTGCCGCGGTCAAGTCGGAGCTGCGCGGCCGGCTCATGGAACGGGCCGCGCACCTCGGCCCGGAATGGCTGAGCGGTCAGCGCACCGGTTCGCTGGTGGCGCTGGCCACACGAGGCGTCGACGCGCTCGACGACTACTTCTCGCGCTACCTCCCGCAGCTCGGGCTCGCGATCGTGGTGCCGGTGGCGGTCCTGGCCAGGATCGTCACCGAGGACTGGGTCTCGGCCGCGATCATCGTGGTGACGCTGCCGCTGATCCCGCTCTTCATGATTCTGATCGGCTGGGCCACCCAGTCCCGGATGGACCGGCAGTGGCAGCTGTTGTCGCGGCTCTCCGGACACTTCCTCGACGTGGTCGCCGGACTGCCGACTCTGAAGGTCTTCGGGCGCGCCAAGGCGCAGGCCGAATCGATCCGCACCATCACGTCGCAGTACCGCCGGGCCACCCTGAGGACGCTCCGGATCGCGTTCCTGTCCTCCTTCGCCCTGGAGCTGCTGGCGACCCTCTCCGTGGCGCTGGTCGCCGTGACCATCGGAATGCGGCTCGTCCACGGCGAACTCGACCTCTACACCGGCCTGGTCATCCTCATCCTGGCCCCCGAGGCATACCTGCCGATCCGTCAGGTCGGGGCGCAGTACCACGCGGCGGCGGAGGGGCTCTCGGCCGCCGAGGAGATCTTCTCGGTGCTGGAGACCGAGTCCCCGGCCGGTGGCACCCAGGATGTTCCGCCGTCGCCGCGGCTGGAGCTGGAGCGCGTCACGGTCCGGCACGACGGCCGGAGCGAACCCTCCCTGGATTCGGCATCGCTGGTGGTGGAGCCGGGAGAGACCGTCGCCCTGGTCGGTCCCAGCGGAGTCGGCAAGTCCACGCTCCTGAACGTGCTGCTGGGATTCGTGGTGCCCGACGAGGGCCGGGTGCGGGTCGGCGGTACCGATCTGTCCGACCTCTCCGCCGAACGCTGGCGCGAACAGATCGCCTGGGTTCCGCAGCGTCCGCACCTGTTCGCCGGAACGGTCGCGGAGAACGTACGACTGGCGCGCCCGGACGCGGACGACGACGCGGTCAGGGCGGCGCTGCGGGCGGCGGGGGCGTACGACTTCGTGGCGGGCCTGCCCGACGGTCTGCGGACCCCGCTGGGGGAGGAAGGCGCCGGACTGTCCGCCGGCCAGCGGCAACGGCTCGCGCTGGCCAGGGCGTTCCTCGCCGACCGGCCGCTGCTGCTCCTCGACGAGCCGACGGCGAGCCTGGACGGGGAGACGGAGGCGGGCATCGTCGATGCCGTACGGAGGCTGGCGGCGGGACGCACGGTCCTGCTGGTCGTGCACCGTCCGGCACTGCTCTCGGTCGCGGACCGGGTGGTGACCCTGGAGCCGCGGGCGGCCGGGTCGTCCGCGACCGGCGCGGTGCCCGCGCCGGTGCCGGCCGGTCGTGACTCTTCCGGAGCCGCGGCCGCCGTCGAGCGGACGGATGCGGAGGAACCCGGGCGGCCGAAGGGCACGGCTCCCCGGTCCGGCGGCCGGGTGCTCGCCCGGGTCCGGCAGGCCGCGGGCGCCCAGCACGGCAAGCTGGGCCTGGCCCTGCTGCTGGGAAGTCTCGCCGTGGGGTCGTCCGTCGGCCTCATGGCTGTCTCCGGATGGCTGATCTCACGCGCCTCCGAGCAGCCCCCGGTCCTCCATCTGATGGTCGCCGTCACCGCGACCCGTGCCTTCGGCATCGGCCGGGCGGTATTCCGCTACGCCGAGCGCCTGGTGTCCCACGACGCGGTGCTCAGGATGCTCGCGGAGCTCAGGGTCGCCGTGTACCAGGGGCTCGAACGCGTCGCGCCCGCCGGCCTGCGGACGACACGGCGCGGCGACCTGCTGTCCCGGCTCGTCTCCGACGTGGACGCGCTGCAGGACTACTGGCTGCGCTGGCTGCTGCCCGCGGGAACCGCGGTCGCGGTCGGGACGGCGGCCGTCGGGTTCACCGGCTGGCTGCTCCCGGAGGCGGGCGCCGTGCTGGCTGCCGGCCTGCTCCTCGCCGGGGTGGGCGTACCGCTGGTGAGCGGCGCCTGCGCCCGGCATGCCGAGCGCAGGCTGTCGCCCGCACGGTCCGCACTGGCCGTGCGGATCGCCGATCTGCTCGCCGGGACGGCCGAGCTGACCGTCGCGGGGGCACTGCCCGCGCGCAAGGAGCTCGTGCGTACGGCCGACGCGGACCTCACCCGGATCGCCTCCCGCGCGGCGACCGCGACCGCACTCGGCGGTGGGCTTTCCGCCCTGATCTGCGGACTCACCGTCGTGGGCGCGGCGGCCGTCGCCCTTCCCGCGGTGTACGACGGGCGGCTGGCGGGCGTGGAGCTCGCCGTCGTCGTCCTCACCCCGCTCGCGGCCTTCGAGGCCGTGACGGGCCTGCCGCTCGCCGTGCAGTTCCGCCAACGGATCAAGCGCAGTGCGGAGCGGGTCCACGAGGTCCTGGACGCCCCCGTGCCGGTCCGGGAACCCCTCGTACCGGCCGAGGCGCCCGCCTCGCCCTTCCCGCTCGCCGTACGGGGGCTGTCGGCCCGGTACGGGGGAGCGGAGCGCGATGCCCTGGACTCCGTCGATCTGACGTTGACCGCCGGAAAGCGGGTGGCCGTGGTGGGTCCGTCCGGCTCGGGGAAGACGACGCTCGCGCAGGTCCTGCTCCGGTTCCTGGACGCCCGGGAAGGGACGTACCGCCTCGGCGGTGCCGAGGCGTCCGCTCTGGACGGGGACACGGTCCGGACCTTCGTCGGACTGTGTGCCCAGGACGCGCATGTCTTCGACAGCTCCATCCGGGAGAATCTGCGGCTCGCCCGCACGGGGGCGACCGACGACGAGCTGCGGGAGGCCCTGGCCGGGGCCCGGCTGCTGAGCTGGGTGCAGTCCCTCCCGGACGGTCTGGACACTCTGGTGGGCGAACACGGTGCCCGGCTCTCGGGCGGGCAGCGACAGCGGCTCGCGCTGGCCAGGGCGCTCCTCGCCGACTTCCCCGTTCTCGTCCTCGACGAGCCGGCGGAGCACCTTGACCTGGCAACGGCGGACGCTCTGACCGCAGACCTGCTCGCCGCCACGCGGGGGCGGACGACCGTGCTGATCACGCACCGGCTGGCGGGACTCGACGCCGTGGACGAGGTTCTGGTGCTGGACGGCGGCCGGGTGGTGCAGCAGGGTCCGTACGCCGCTCTGGCCGCGCAGGACGGGCCGCTGCGCCGGATGCTGGAACGCGAACAGGAACCGGCTCCGGTGAAGGCGGGTACCGCGCGGCCGGCCGAGGCGGACCGAGTGGCGGCGTCGGCGCGGCCCTGACGCGGAGTGCCGGCCGAGCGCCGACTTTCCGGACCCATGGGCACTGATTAGGCTCGATTCATGCCCGAGCAGGCCCCGAAGGACTCGCCCGACCCCACGACGCGGGACGACGCGAGCCTTCAGGGGCTCTCCGCGGAGCTGACCGCCCGCGTGCCGCAGCTCCTGGAAGCCACGAGGACCGTCGGCACGGGCCTGGAGCTCAGCTCCACTCTCGACCGCATCTGCGAGACGGCGGCCGAACTCACCCACGCCCGCTACGCCGCCATCGGTGTCGTCGACGAACCGGGCGACCACCTCTGCGAGTTCGTCACCCACGGGGTTCCGGAGGAGGTGGCCCGAAGTATCGGGCGTCCGCCGGACGGCCGGACCGGCCTTCTGGGGGCGCTGATCCGGGACCCGGTCCCCATCCGGCTGGCCGATCTGTCGGCTGATCCGCGCTCCGCCGGTATTCCCCCCGCGCACCCCAGGATGCGGACGTTCCTCGGAGTCCCGATCCGGGTCCAGGGCGAAGTCTTCGGGAACCTCTATGTGGCGGAGAAGCGGGGCGGGGCCCTGTTCGGTGAGGGCGACCTGCACATGCTGAGCGTGCTCGCCACGGAGGCCGGGATCGCCATCGGCCACGCGCGGATGTACGAGGCCGCGAGGCAGCGCGAGCGGTGGATCGACGGCTCGGTGGCGGTCACCACCGCTCTTCTGTCGGGTGGGGACGCCGATGACGCCCTGACCGTCGTCGCCGAACAGGCCCGTCGGCTCGCCGACGCCGCCGCGGGCATCGTGCTGCTGCCGGCCGAGGAGGGGGGCCTGGAGATCGTCGCCGTCGCAGGCGACAAGCCGTCCGCGTCCCTCGGGGTGATCATCCCGCGCGACAGCGCCGTGGTCGCCGCTCTCCTCAGGGGCGAGGCGGTCTTCATGGACGACGCGGCCACCGACCCCCGGATGATCACCAGGCTGGCCGATCAGTTCGGTCCCCACATGCTGCTCCCCCTGCGCAGCGGCGGACGGGTGCTCGGCGCCCTCGCCATCCCGCGGGGGCGGGGCGAGCGGCCGTTCACGGGGGCGGAGCGGACACTGGCCACACAATTCGCCGCGCAGGCCGCGCTGGCCCTCAAGATGGCCGAGGCCCAGCGGGACCGGGAGCGGCTCGCCGTCTACGAGGACCGGGACCGGATCGCCCGGGACCTCCACGACCTGGTCATCCAGCGTCTGTTCGCCACGGGGATGATGCTGGAGCGCGCCCAGCGCCGATCGGCGGTCCCCGGGGTGCGGGCCGGTGTGGGACGGGCCGTCGACGAACTGGATGTGACCATCCAGGAGATCCGGACCGCGATCTTCGCGCTGCGGCAGGAGCCGGCCGAGGCCCCGTCCGGATTGCGGACCCGGGTGCAGCGGGAGATCAACATGGCGGCCGTGCCCCTGGGCTTCAAGCCGACGCACCGCTTCCTGGGACCCGTCGACTCCCTCGTCGGGGAGCTCGCGGGCAAGAACCTCATCGCCGCCCTGCGGGAGGCGCTGTCCAACGCCTTCCGGCATGCCCGGGCCTCACGCGTCGAGGTGAGCGTGGACGCGACCGCCGTCCTGCCGGACGGGAGGGACGCCGTACGGCTGTCCGTCGCCGACGACGGGGTGGGTATCCCGGACAGCGGGAGGCGGAGCGGGCTGCGCAACCTCGCCCGCCGTGCGGAGTCGCTGGGCGGAGCGAGCTGGTTCGGGCCCGGGGAGGGCGGCACCGGTACGACGGTGGTCTGGGAGGTCCCGCTCTGACGGCGCCGGCCGTCCGCCGGCCCGGCCTCCTGGCCGCTCTCTGCGACGTCTTGCAGGGCTGATGTCAGCGGGTGGCGAGGATCCGCTCGATGACGACCGCCACACCGTCCTCGTTGTTGGTGAGGGTCACGCCGGACGCGGCGGCGCGCGCGGCCGGATGGGCGTTGCCCATCGCGAACGAGGCCCCGGCCCACTCCAGCATCTCCACATCGTTGGGCATGTCCCCGAAGGCGACCACCTCGGCCTGCGCGATGCCGCGCTCCGCGCAACAGGCGGCGAGCGTGCCGGCCTTGGAGACGCCCTGGCCGCTGATCTCCAGCAGGGCCGTGGGGCTGGAGCGGGTGAACGAGGCCCGGTGCGCCGCCGCCTCGCCGGCCAGCGCGAGGAAGGCGTCCGGCGCCAGTTCGGGGTGGTGGGCGAGCACCTTCAGGACCGGGGCGCCGGTGCCGGGTACCTCCTCGTGGAGCAGCTTCTCCGCGAGGGCGACGGTGGCTCCTGGGTCCATGTGGAAGGGCGGGTAGGCCGGCTCGTAGTGGATGCCCGTGGTCAGCTCCACGGCGAACGACGTGCCCGGGGCGACCTCGCGCAGGACCCGGACGACGTCCAGGGCGGCGGCGCGCTCCAGCGGGTGGACCTCGATCAGCCGCCCGTCCGCCCGCAGATCGGCGACGGCGGCCCCGTTCGCGCAGATCGCCATGCCGTGGCCGTGGACATGGTCGCTGACGACGTCCATCCAGCGGGCGGGCCGGCCGGTGACGAAGAAGACCTCGATGCCCGCGCCCTCGGCAGCCGCGAGGGCGGCGATCGTACGGTCGGACAGGGTCTTGTCGTCACGCAGCAGCGTGCCGTCCAGGTCGGTGGCGATCAGCCGGGTCACGGCGGGGAGAGGCGAGTCGGTAGCTGAGGTCACCCCGCCATTCTCCCGTACGGGGGTGCACGGTCGTGCGCAGGGGCGCACATCTGAGATCGCGAGCCCCTGAACTGCGGTACGTGACGTCGGCATATGACGAAGGCCCATCGGTGGTGAATCCGGCCCGGGCGCGGCCCGGACGGTCAGCCGAGCTGCGTAAGGCCTTCGGTGGCGATCCGTTCGAAGACCTTGTCGGACATGGCGAAATCGGAGTCCGGCACCGGCCAGTGGACGACGATCTCGGTGAACCCGAGTGCGAAGTGTGTCCCCGCGAAGTCCACGAACGCGTCGAACGAGCGCAGCGGACGGCCTGGGGTGAAGCCGGTGAGGAGGATCTTGTCCAGCTCCGAGACATCCCGGCCGACCGCCTCACCGGCTGCGCCGAGCCGGGAGATCTGCCCGCGGACGGCCTCCACGGACTGGTCCGGCGTCCCGGACTCGTACAGCTTCGGATCGCCCGTGGTCACCCACGCCTGTCCGTACCGCGCGGCCAGTCCCATCCCGCGCGGCCCGGTCGCGGCGATCGCGAACGGCAGCCGGGGGCGCTGCACGCAGCCGGGGATGTTCCGGGCCTCGTTGGCCGCGTAGAACCGTCCTTCATGCGTCACGGACGGCTCCGTGAGCAGCCGGTCGAGCAGCGGGACGAACTCGTCGAAGTGGTCGGCGCGCTCCCGTGGGGTCCACGGCTCCTCGTCGCTCCGGCGCAGCGTCGTGGCGTCGATTCCGCTTCCTCCGGCGCCGATGCCGAGCGTGATCCGTCCGGCGGATACGTCGTCCAGGGTGATGAGGTCCTTGGCGAGCGTCACGGGGTGCCTGAAGTTGGGCGAGGTGACGAGGGTGCCCAGACGCAGCCGCTCGGTGGCGGCAGCGGCGGCTGTCAGCGTCGGGACCGCCCCGAACCAGGGCCCGTCACGGAAGGTCCGCCAGGCCAGATGGTCGTACGTGTACGCCGCGTGGAAACCCAGCTCCTCGGCGCGGACCCACGGGGCCCGGCCACCGTCGTGCCAGCGGCGGACGGGCAGGATCAGGGTGCTCAGGCGGCGAGAGGACGACATGGCGAAGACTCTACGGTGATGCTTCCGGGACGGCCGCCGGGGCGGGCACGGATGCGCTGAGCCGCGGCAGACCTACCGCGGCAGGCGGAGGAAGCCCGGCGGCACGGAACCGGTGAGCCACACACCGTTGGCCGTGACATGGAAGAGGTGCCCCGCCCGGTGCATGGCGCCCGCGTCGACGGACAGGACGACGGGGGCACCGCGGCGGGCGCCGACGCGGGTGGCCGTCCCGCGATCGGGCGACAGATGAACGTGGTGCCGGGCCATGGGCCGCAGCCCCTCGGTGCGGATCGCGCCGAGGGCCCGGGCCACCGTCCCGTGGTAGAGGTACGCGGGCGGCTCGGCCGGTGGCAGACCGAGGTCGATCGTGACGGTGTGGCCCTGGTTCGCGCGGATGCGGTCGCCGGCCACGGCGAAGCGCTGCTTGTCGTTGGCTGCGACGACGTGGTCGAGCTCCGCCCGGGAGACGGCGAAGCCGTGCCGGGCGCAGGCCCGCAGCAGCTCGTCGACAGGCACCCAGCCATGGGCGTCGAGGCTGATGCCGATGCGGTCCGGCTGGTGCCGCAGGTGCTTCGAGAGGTACTTGGACACCTTCACGGTGCGGTGTGCGTCCATCACGTCAGAGTGCCCGCGGAGCGATTCGCGGCGCACCCGGTTTTTGTCGGAAGTTCTCGGTACTCACCACACTCCCTAGGTTTGATCCACAGCCAACTTGTGTTATCCACAGGCAATTTGGCGATTCTGTGGACAAGTGACGGGCGGTTGGCACCCTTTGGGTAACTAGCCTCCCGTGAAAGCGATATGTGCGCTTCGGGAGTAACGTCGTTGCGCGGCAGCTGTGTTCGTGGACGGACACCTTCACCAGGTGACTCCTACGCCGAACACTCCCTTGATGCACGGCGGGTGCCGGCGCCGTGGAGTCATATGGGGTCGTGTCATGCGGAGTTGTGGGCGGACGCGTGTGGACGGGGTCAACCCGGCTCCGCTCGCCCGGCTTAGAGGCCCGTCGCGGGGAACTCCGCCGCTCGTTCAGAGTGGTGGCTTCAACCGGGCGATCCCGCGTGACAGCCCGGGGCTGATGCGGGACAGCAGCCTGGAGCCGCGGGCCTCCGCGGTCACGGCGACCACCGCGCGGTTGTGCACCACGGCGCTCAGAATCGCGTCAGCCACTTTCTCCGGTGGGTAGTTACGGAGTGCGTACAGACGGCCCGCGCGCTTCCGTAGGCGTGCCTGCTCCGCTTCGTCGGCCCCGGCGAAGCGCGCCGTCGAGGTGATACCGGTGGTGACGATGCCCGGGCACATCGCGGTGACACCGATCGACTTCTCGGCCAGTTCCGCCCGCAGGCATTCGCTGAGCATCAGGACGGCGGCCTTGGACGTGCTGTACGCGGGCAGTGCGCGTGACGGCTGATAGGCGGCTGCCGAGGCGATGTTGACGATATGACCGCCCTGATCCCGGTCGGCCATCTGCCTGCCGAAGAGGCGACAGCCGTGGATGACCCCCCAGAGATTGACGTCGAGGACGTTCCGCCAGTCCTCGCTCGTCGTCTCCAGGAAGGAACCGGACAGCCCTGTACCGGCGTTGTTCACCAGGACGTCGACCACGCCGTACTCCGAGGCGACCTTCTCCGCCAGCTTCTCCATCGCCTGTTCGTCGCCGACGTCGGCCGCCTCGCTCCACGCCGCAGCCGCGCCGATCAGGCGGGCCGTGTCCGCCGTCCGGGCCGCGCCTTCGCCGTCCCGGTCCACCGCCACGACCCGGGCCCCGGCGCGGGCGAAGGCGAGCGTGGTGGCCCGTCCGATGCCGGCGGCGGCGCCCGTCACGAGGACCAGCCGGCCACCGAAGCGATCCGCGTGGGCACCCGTGGCCACGGTGTCCCGCACACGCGGGCCGTCCGGAGCGGACTCCGCCTCGCACGCGGAGACGAACTCGCCGATCCAGGCGGACAGCTGATCCGGTCTGGTACGCGGCACCCAGTGCCTGGCCGGCAGCGTACGACGTACCAACTGCGGAACCCAGGAGTCCAGTTCGTCGTAGAGCGTTTCCGACAGGAAGACATCGCCGGTCGGCGTGATCAGCTGGACCGGCACATGGGCGGAGGCGTCGGCGCGCGGCCTGCGCAGGCGGGCCCGGACGTTGTCACGGTAGAGCCAGGCCCCGTGGGTCGCGTCCCGCGGAAGTGAGGTCGTCGGATACCCGTCCGCGGGCACCTTCTCCAAGCGCTGGAGTATCCGGGGCCACTGCCTGCCGAGCGGCCCGCGCCAGGCCAGCTCCGGCAGCACCGGTGTGTGCAGCGCGTACACGTACCAGGACTTGGCTCCCTGGCCGAGCAACTGCCCCAGCCCGCGCGGACTCGGGTGGGACATCCGCTGCCTGATCCAGTGTCCGAAGTGATCCAGGGACGGTCCCGACATCGAGGTGAACGAGGCGATCCGGCCCTTCGTCCGCTCGACCGTGGCGAACTCCCAGGACTGGACGGAACCCCAGTCGTGCCCCACCACATGGACCGGCCGGTCGGGGCTCACCGCGTCCACGACGGCCAGGAAGTCATCCGTCAGCTTCTCCAGCGTGAAGCCGCCACGCAGCGGTCTGGGGGCCGTCGACCGGCCGTGTCCCCGCACGTCGTACAGCACCACGTGCCACCGCTCCGCCAGCCGGTGGGCGACCTCGGACCAGACCTCCTTGCTGTCCGGATATCCGTGCACCAGCACGACCGTCGGCCGCGTCGGGTCGCCCGACTCGGCGACGCACAGATCGATCCCGCCCGTACGTACCCAGCGCTCACGCGCGCCTCGCAGATTCACGGTCCCCCCTCGTCCGGTGTCCCGGCACGGCAGTACGTGTCCGTCACGTGACACCGACGAATCTGGCAACCCCCGGCGGCTGCGTCAAGGGATGCCCCGCTCCTGTGGACAACGCCGTGCGAACACCGGTGCGGGCACCCTGGGGGAGCCCGCGTGAACGACTCCGGGTGGCCGGCTTCGCCGGTTTCGGGTCATCCCCCGTGGGGTCCCCCTACGGGTCCGTACGCCTGGAGTCGGACGCGTATACAGCCGTCTGGTCTGACGACTCCCGTGGCGCGCACCACTACCGTCGAGGACGTGACTGTGATCGCGACCGAAAGCCTGAGCAAGCGGTTCCCCCGGGTGACCGCGCTTGACCGGCTCTCCTTGGACATCGGACCGGGCGTAACCGGCCTGGTGGGTTCCAACGGGGCCGGCAAGTCCACGTTGATCAAGATCCTGCTGGGTCTGTCCCCCGCCACCGAGGGCCGGGCCGCGGTGCTCGGACTGGACGTCGCCACCGAAGGCGCCGCGATCCGGGAGCGCGTCGGGTACATGCCCGAGCACGACTGCCTGCCGCCCGATGTCTCGGCGACCGAATTCGTCGTCCACATGGCGCGGATGTCCGGGCTGCCGCCGACGGCCGCGCGCGAGCGCACCGCCGACACGCTGCGCCACGTCGGTCTGTACGAGGAGCGCTACCGCCCCATCGGCGGCTACTCGACGGGTATGAAGCAGCGGGTGAAGCTGGCACAGGCACTGGTCCACGACCCGCAGCTGGTCCTCCTCGACGAGCCGACCAACGGCCTGGACCCGGTCGGCCGCGACGAGATGCTCGGCCTGATCCGCCGCGTCCACACCGACTTCGGCATCTCGGTGCTGGTCACCTCGCACCTCCTGGGCGAGCTGGAGCGCACCTGTGACCACGTCGTCGTCATCGACGGCGGCTCGCTGCTGCGCTCCAGCTCCACCAGCGACTTCACCCAGATCACCACGACCCTGGCGGTCGAGGTCACCGACAGCGACGACCACCCCGACGGCACGGACGCCCTGCGCCGGGCGCTCACCGGGGCCGGGGTCAAGCTCGTCGGACTCGACGGCCTCGATGCCGAGGGTCTGCCCGGTGCCGGACACATCCTCCTGGTGGAGGCCACGGGCGAGGAGACGTACGACCTGGTCCGCGACAGTGTCGCCGGGCTCGGACTCGGTCTCGTCCGGATGGAACAGCGACGCCACCACATCGCCGAGGTCTTCCGCACCGAAGAGGCACCACAGGCAGTCGTGGCCACGGCAGCCGGCGCCCGAGAGCAGAAGGAGAGCGGTCGCGATGAGCACTGAGACCGGGACCGTCACCGGGAGCGACACCTCCCGGATCCACAACATCGGGTACCGCTCCTACGACGGTGCCCGACTGGGCCGGGCCTACGCCCGCCGTTCGCTCTTCTCGCAGTCGCTGCGCGGCTCGTTCGGACTGGGCCGGTCCGCCAAGTCCAAGGTGCTGCCGATGCTGCTGTGCGGGGTGATGTGCCTGGTGGCACTGATCCTCGTCGCGGTGGCCATGGCCACCCCGAGCATGACGAAACTGCCCATCAAGTACACGGCCTTCGCGATCTACCTGCAGGCCGTGATCGGGCTCTTCATCGCTTCCCAGGCACCGCAGTCCGTGTCCAGGGACCTGCGCTTCAAGAGCGTGCCGCTGTACTTCTCACGGCCGATCGAGCGCCTCGACTACGTGGTCGCCAAGTTCGCGGCCATGGCGACGGCGCTCCTCATCCTCACCGGGTTGCCGCTCGTCATCCTCTACGCGGGCGCGCTGCTCGCCGAGTTCGACTTCGCCGACCAGACGAAGGGGTTCGGGCAGGGGATGGTTTCGGTGGCGCTGCTCTCCGTGCTGTTCGCCGGCCTCGGACTGGTGGTGGCCGCACTGACCCCGCGCCGCGGCTTCGGTGTCGCCGCGGTGATCGCCGTCCTGACCATCACGTACGGCGCGGTCTCCACCGTCCAGGCGATCGCCTGGCAGTCGGGATCGGGCGGAGCCATCACCTGGCTGGGACTGTTCTCCCCGATCACGCTGATCGACGGAGTGCAGACCGCGTTCCTCGGTGCCACGTCGTCCTTCCCCGGCGGTGAGGGCCCGGGCGCCGCTGCCGGAGTGGCCTATCTGATCGTTGTTCTCGCGCTCGTCGCCGGCTCGTACGCCGTACTGATGCGCCGCTACCGGAGGGTCGGGCTGTGACCACCATCGAGATCGACCACACCTCGCGCTGGTTCGGCAACGTGGTCGCCGTCAACGACGTGAGCATGACCGTGGGACCGGGGGTCACGGGGCTGCTGGGGCCCAACGGCGCCGGGAAGTCCACGTTGATCAACATGATGGCCGGCTTTCTCGCCCCGTCGACGGGGAAGGTCACCCTGGACGGTACGCAGATCTGGCGCAACGAGGCGGTCTACAAGGCCATCGGGATCGTGCCGGAGCGGGAGGGCATGTACGACTTCCTGACCGGCCGCGAGTTCGTCGTGGCCAACGCCGAGCTGCACGGGCTGGGGGACGCCGCCGCTCACAAGGCACTGGCCACGGTCGAGATGGAGTACGCCCAGGACCGTAAGATCTCCACGTACAGCAAGGGCATGCGCCAGCGCGTGAAGATGGCATCGGCACTGGTCCATGACCCTTCCGTGCTGCTCCTGGACGAGCCTTTCAACGGTATGGACCCACGCCAGCGGATGCAGCTGATGGAGCTGCTGCGCCGGATGGGGGCGGAGGGCCGCACGGTCCTGTTCTCCTCCCACATCCTGGAGGAGGTCGAGCAGCTCGCCTCGCACATCGAGGTGATCGTGGCGGGACGGCACGCCGCTTCCGGCGACTTCCGCAAGATCCGCCGGCTCATGACGGACCGGCCGCACCGCTATCTCGTGCGGTCCAGCGACGACCGGGCCCTCGCAGCCGCGCTCATCGCCGACCCGTCGACGGCGGGGATCGAGGTCGACCTGACCGAACGGGCCCTGCGTATCCAGGCCGTCGACTTCGGCCGCTTCACCACCCTGCTGCCGAAGGTGGCACGCGAACACGGCATCCGGCTGCTGACCGTTTCACCGTCCGACGAGTCCCTCGAATCGGTCTTTTCCTATCTCGTAGCGGCCTGAGTAGTGGCCTGAAAGGAGCTGTGAAGCGTCATGTACGACCCCACAGTCGCCCGGCTCACCTACCGGGCCCTGCTCGGCCGGCGCCGGGCCGCCATCCTGTTCGTCCTGCCCGTGCTGCTGGTGGTCATCGCCGTGGCGGTACGGGCGTTCGCCGGGGCCGATGACCAGGTCGCCTCCGGGGTGCTGGGCGGTTTCGCCATCGCCACCATGGTGCCGCTGATCGGCGTCATCGCGGGCACGGGCGCCATCGGTCCGGAGATCGACGACGGTTCGATCGTCTACCTGCTGGCCAAGCCGGTGAAGCGGCCGACGATCATCTTCACCAAGCTGATCGTCGCGATCGCCGTGACGATGCTCTTCTCGGCGCTGCCGACGTTCGTCGCGGGCATGATCCTCAACGGCAACGGCGGCCAGATCGCCGTGGCCTACACGATCGCTGCGCTGGTCGCCTCGATCGCGTACAGCGCGCTGTTCCTGCTGCTCGGCACGGTCAGCCGGCACGCGGTGGTGTTCGGCCTGGTGTACGCCCTGGTGTGGGAGGCGCTCTTCGGCAGCCTGGTGCCGGGGGCCAGGACGCTCAGCGTGCAGCAGTGGTCCCTGTCGGTTGCCGAGAAAGTCGCCGGGGACGGTCTGGTGACCTCGGACGTCGGTCTGCCACTCGCGACGATCCTACTGGCCGGAGTCACGGTCGCCGCCACCTGGTACGCGGGCCAGAAGCTGCGCGCGCTGAAGCTCGCGGGCGAGGAGTGAGGCCCGCTCCGTTGACCTGAGCTCGTACAACCCCCGTCCGGCGGAAGGGGGTTGTACTCCTCGGGCCACGGAACGGGTGGCCCCGGGACGGCACCCCCGGGCAGAGTGAGGGAGAGGGCGCACACGGCCACGGCGCCCACGAAGTCCGGGAGAGGAGCGTGGCGATGACCGGCAGGCCGAGTCCGTCGAGCTCCCGTCGGGGTGGTCCGCGGCCGGTGCCGCAGTAGCCTCAGGAAGCGGACCGTCGGCCCACGCCCTACGCGCGTGCGGCCGTCCGGAGCAGCTCCTCCAGAACCACCGCGATGCCGTCGTGCTCGTTCGACGCGGTGATCTCGTGCGCCACGGCCTTCAGGTCGTCGTGCGCGTTGGCCATGGCGACACCGTGCCGCGCCCAGCCGAACATCGGGATGTCGTTCGGCATGTCGCCGAAGGCCACGGTGTCCGCGGCCTTCAGCCCCAGACGGCGGGCGGCCAGCGAGAGACCGGTCGCCTTGCTCAGCCCCAGGGGCAGGATCTCGACGACTCCCGGGCCCGCCATGACGATGTCCACCAGGCTGCCGACGGCCTGGCGTGCGGCTTTCGCCAGCGCGTCGTCCCCGAGCTCCGGGTGCTGGATGTAGACCTTGTTCAGCGGAGCGGTCCACATCTCGGCGGGGTCGTCCACGATGAGGGCGGGCAGCGGCCCGTCCTGTACGCGGTATCCGGGCCCGACGAGCACCTCGCCCTCCAGGCCGTCACGGCTCGCGGCCAGCGCGAGCGGACCGACCTCCGCCTCGATCTTGGACAGTGCGAGGCCCGCGAGCTGCCGGTCCAGGGTCAGCGAGGTCAGCAGCTTGTGCTCGCCCGCGTGGTAGACCTGCGCACCCTGACCGCACACGGCGAGGCCGTCGTAGCCCAGGTCGTCCAGGACGTGCCGGGTCCAGGGCACCGCCCGTCCGGTGACGATGATGTGCGCCGCGCCGGCCGCGGTGACCGCTGCCAGCGCCTCACGCGTGCGCGCGGAGACCGTGCCGTCGTCACGCAGCAGCGTGCCGTCGAGGTCGGTCGCGACGAGCTTGTAGGGAAAGGAGACGGAGAGGCTCACCTGGAGACCGGCTCCAGGACCTCGCGGCCGCCCAGGTACGGACGCAGTACCTCGGGCACCCGCACGGAACCGTCGGCCAGCTGGTGGTTCTCCAGGATGGCCACGATCGTGCGCGGTACGGCGCAGAGCGTGCCGTTGAGCGTGGCGAGCGGCTGGACCTTCTTCCCGTCGCGCATACGCACGGAGAGCCGGCGTGCCTGGAAGCCGTCACAGTTGGAAGCGGACGTCAGCTCGCGGTACTTGCCCTGGGTCGGGATCCACGCCTCGCAGTCGAACTTCCGGGAGGCCGAGGCACCCAGGTCACCGGTGGCGACATCGATCACCTGGAACGGCAGCTCAAGACCGGTGAGCCACTGCTTCTCCCAGTCCAGGAGCCTGCGGTGCTCGGCCTCGGCGTCGGCCGGGTCGACGTACGAGAACATCTCGACCTTGTCGAACTGGTGGACGCGGAAGATGCCCCGGGTGTCCTTGCCGTACGTACCGGCCTCGCGGCGGAAGCACGGCGAGAAGCCCGCGTACCGCAGCGGCAGCTTGTCGGCGTCGAGGATCTCGTCCATGTGGTAGGCCGCGAGCGGGACCTCGGAGGTGCCGACCAGGTAGTAGTCGTCCTTCTCCAGGTGGTACACGTTCTCCGCGGCCTGGCCGAGGAAGCCCGTTCCCTCCATGGCGCGCGGGCGGACCAGCGCGGGGGTCAGCATCGGGACGAAACCGGCCTCGGTGGCCTGCGCGATCGCCGCGTTGACCAGGGCGAGCTCCAGCAGCGCGCCGACACCCGTCAGGTAGTAGAAGCGCGACCCGGAGACCTTCGCGCCGCGCTCCATGTCGATGGCGCCGAGCGCCTCACCGAGCTCCAGGTGGTCCCTGGGTTCGAAGCCCTCCGCACCGAAGTCACGGATCGTGCCGTGCGTCTCCAGGACGACGAAGTCCTCCTCGCCGCCCACCGGCACGTCCTCGTGGACGATGTTGCCGAGCTGGAGCAGAAGCCGCTTGGCCTCGGCGTCGGCCTCGTCCTGTGCGGTGTCGGCCGCCCTGACCTCGGCCTTCAGCCGATCGGCCTTCTTGAGGAGCTCGGCGCGCTCCTCGGGGGTGGCCTTGGGGATCAGCTTCCCGAGCGACTTCTGCTCGGAGCGGAGTTCGTCGAAGCGGACGCCGGACGACCTGCGCAGCTCGTCGGCGGAGAGCAGGGCGTCGACGAGCGCGACGTCCTCTCCACGGGCGCGCTGGGAGGCGCGAACACGGTCGGGGTCCTCACGGAGCAGGCGAAGGTCAATCACCCCTCAAGGCTACCGGTGCGGGGATCCACCGCTCGAACCGATATCAACAAGCGCGTCGCTTTGCCCGAATTGCCGGAATTGGAATCCTGGTGGGGAATCATGGGCCGCACGAAGGCTGGGGTGTCCGGGTGTCGACAGCGGGGTCTCAATGCCCCGAAAGGGGAGCGAGTGCCCTCGTGTGCCTGACGCGTCGCCGGCCCCCAGGTGGCAGTTGGGTGTGGGCCGGGTCTTGTCCACAGGTGGTCGCGGATTGATTTAGTTATCCACAGGCTGTGAAGAAGATCTGTGGATCCCGGAAGGGATCGTTCCGAAAGCCGCATGACGGCTTATTGATTCACCACTCAAACCCGATCCGTGCACTCGTTCGGGTGGGAATTCCCCTCATTGTCGAGTGGATCAATGGAATTGTGGTGACGCGGGCATGGCTGTAGATCTTCGGGGGTCAGGGATCACGGGGGCCGATTTGTCGACCATGCGGCATTGCGGTGTCGACTTGTCCCCAGGTGGAGCGATGACTTGTGGATAACTCTGTGGGTAACGGAACCCTGGAACCCTGCAGGGAGGACGGTGCAGAGTTCGCCGGTCTCAGCGCCGAGCCCAGCCCTTCCAGCCGCCCGGCGGAGCAGTCCCGGGCCCCAGCGCGCACGCGCCCGCCCGGCGCGGATCGCGCGCCCAGGGTCCTTTCCGGGCCTTTACGCAGGTCAGACCCGACCGTCCTGGCTGCGTGCCAGCCAGTCCGACGCCTCGGTGAAGTCCTTGTCCGAGGTACCGGTGCGCAGGGCCCTCACCTCTTCAGGAGTCACCCCGGCCCGCGGGTACGAACCCAGGAAGCGCACCTTCGGGCAGATCCGCTTCAGCCCCATCAGTGCCTCCCCGACCCGGCGCTCCGCGATGTGGCCCTCCGCGTCCACGGCGAAGCAGTAGTTGCCGATGCCTTCCCCGGTGGGCCGTGACTGGATCAGCATCAGGTTCACCCCGCGTACGGCGAACTCCTGGAGCAGTTCGAGCAGCGCACCCGGGTGGTCGTCGCCGAGCCAGATGACGACGGACGTCTTGTCCGCACCGGTCGGTGCCGAGGGCCTGGCCGGGCGGCCCACCAGCACGAAGCGGGTCTGTGCGTTCTCCGCGTCGTGGATCTCCGTCACCAGCGGTTCCAGCCCGTAGGTCGCGGCCGCGAACTCTCCGGCGAAGGCGGCGTCGTAGCGACCCTCCTGGACCAGACGGGCACCGTCCGCGTTCGACGCGGCCGACTCCCACACCGCGTTCGGCAGATGGGCCGCCATCCAGTTGCGTACCTGCGGCTGGGCGGCGGGGTGCGCGGTGACGGTCTTGACGTCCGACAGCTTCGTCCCGGGGCGTACCAGCAGCGCGAACGTGATGGAGAGCAGCACCTCGCGATAGATCATCAGCGGTGCGCCGGAGGCCAGCTCGTCGAGCGTCGCCGTGATCCCGCCCTCGACGGAGTTCTCGATGGGGACGAGCGCCGCCGCCGCCTCCCCGTTGCGCACCGCGTCCAGTGCGGCCGGCACGGAGAGCATCGGCGCGAGCTCGCGGGTGGCGGCTTCCGGAAGGGTACGGAGGGCTACCTCGGTGAAGGTGCCTTCGGGGCCGAGATAGGCGTAGCGCGTGGCTGACATACGGTCACCCTAATGGGCCGACGGAGGGGAGTGCGGACTCACGCCTCCAGGAGCCGTTGCCCCACGTACTCCCCGGGTGCGGCACCACCCGGAACGACGAAGAGGCCGCTCGCCTCGTGCCGGATGAACGGTGAGAGCGCGTCCCCCCGGTCGAGCTTGCGCTGGACCGGGATGAAGCCCTTGAACGGATCCGCCTGCCAGCAGATGAAGAGCAGTCCCGCGTCCGGAGTGCCGTCGTCCGAGATGCCGTCGTGGTACGAGAACGGACGCCGCAGCATCGCGGCGCCCCCGTTCTTCGCGGGGGAGGAGATCCGGGAGTGGGCGTTGTCGGGGATCAGCAGTCTGCCGTCCGTGCCTGCCTTGTCGAGATCCATCGCGGTGGTCTCGGAGCCGCCGCTCAGCGGTGCCCCGTCCGCCTTGCGCCGCCCGATGACCCGCTCCTGCCGGCCCACCGGGAGCTTCTCCCAGTCGTCGAGGAGCATCCTGATCCGCCGTACGACGGCGTACGAGCCGCCGGCCAGCCACTCGTGCGCCGGGGATCCGCCGGCCGGGACGAAGATCCGCTCGTCGAAGTCGCTCTCGCCCGGCTTCGGGTTGCCCGTACCGTCGATCTGGCCCATCAGATTGCGTGCGGTCATCGGCCGTGCCGTCGCGCCCGGCGTGCGGTTGAAGCCGTTCATCTGCCAGCGCACCCGGGCCGTGGCGCCTGCTTCCTTCTGGACGGCGCGCAGCGCGTGGAAGGCGACGAGAGCGTCGTCGGCCCCGATCTGCACCCAGAGATCGCCGTTGGACCGCCGGGCGTCGAGGTGGTCGGAGGAGAACGCGGGCAGCGGATCCAGTCCGGCAGGTCGGCGGGCGACCAGGCCCGTGCGCTCGAAGAAGGTGCGTCCGAATCCGAAGGTGACGGTCAGGGAGGACGGTCCGGCGTCCCAGGCCACCCCCGTGTCGTCTCCGGCGGGCTTGCCGGCCATCAGTCGTTCCGCCACGGCCGACCAGCGGCGCATCAGGGCGGCGGCTTCCCTGCGCCCCGCTCCGGCTGCCAGGTCGAAAGCGATCAGGTGGCCGCGTGCCTGGAGCGGGGTGGTGATCCCCGGTTGATGTTTCCCGTGAAACATCGCCCCGGTCGAACCGATCGTGGTGAGCCCGGCCGGCTCGTCGCCGCGCGTCAGGGCATAACCGCCCGCGCCGCCCGCCGCGCCCAGCACCAGGCCGGCCGCCCCGGCGGCTCCCACGCCACCGATCAGCCGTCGCCGGGAAACGCCGGAGTCCCCGGAGCCGGGGCCCGGACCGGTGCCGTCGGAGCCGGCCGGGGTGATGCCGGTCGCGCCCGGCCTGCCTGTCTTCTTCTCGCTCAACCTGCTCAGCCGATCTTCGTGTTCTTGGCGACGGTCGTCTGGTCGATGTCCGACGTGCGCACGGTCACCTCGACCTTCCAGTCGCCCGCCATCGGGATCTGTACACCGCTCGCGGTCCAGTGCCCCGCGGCGAGGCGGTCGGGGAGGACCGGCAGCGGGCCGATGTCCTTGGACTCCAGGGTGAGGGCGACCTTCACCTCGGGAACATCCAGGGGACCGGTCGGTCCGTCGATCCAGACGTGCAGGTCGTTGGAGCCGGTGCCGCCGGGCGAGACGTCCAGCCGCACGGTCCCCTTGCCGTTCCGGCCGCCCGTGTCGAACGGCAGGCTCAGGTTCACCGGCGCTGCGGTGTCCGGCGCGGCCGCCGCGGTGGTGCTGCGGGCGGCCTCCTCCTCGGTGCGGCCCGGCTCGGTGGAGGTCAGGATCGTCGTGACCGCGAGCAGCATCACGGCGATGCCCGTCTCCACCAGCACCGAGCGGCGCAGCCCGGAGCGGTCCGGATCGGCGTCGCGGGCGCGCTTCCTCCTGGTCGCCGTCAGCGCGGCGTTCTGCCGCGCGAGCTGGGCGGCACGCTCCGGCGCCACCTCCTCGGCGTCGGCCTCGGACGTCTTCCCGCCGTCGGCCTCGGACGTCTTCCCGCCGTCGGCCCCATCCCTCCCTCCGGCGGCGACCGCAGGCGTCTCTTCGCCGGGTTCATCCCCGGCAGCAGTCGTCTCCCCGTCCGCTTCGGCCCCGGTCGTCCGCACGTGGTCGGCCAGTCGGCCCGTCCATCGCCGTGAGATCCAGGCGACGCCGATCAGCACGGCGACCAGAGTCACTTTGATGATCAGCAGCACCCCGTACCGGGTGCCGGTCAGCGCGGACCACGAGCCGACCTGGCGCCATGACTGGTAGAGCCCGGTCGCGGCGAGGACGAGCACACTGCCGAACGCCAGGCGCGAGAACCGCCGCACCGCGCCGCTCGTGATGTCCGGCGTCCGGTACAGGGCGACCAGCAGCGCGGCGAGCCCTCCCAGCCAGGCGGCGACGGCGAGCAGGTGCAGGACGTCGGCCGGCATGGCGATACCCGGCTGGATGCCGGTCGAGGCGTGTTCGGCCAAGGCCCAGGTGCCGGCGATGCCGGCGGCGATGACCGCTCCGCCGATGGCGAGCCCGAAGGTGAGGTCCTGCTTCTCCTTCTCGTCCTCGCGCTTGGCGTACGCCCCGAAGAGCACGGCGATGAACAGGGCGCAGGCGCCGAGGAGGAGGAGCCGGGAGACCAGCGCCGCCCCCGGCTTGGTGTCGAGGACGGCCTGCAGGCCGTCGAGGTCGAAGGCGTCGGCCAACCTGCCGGAGCCGGTGTACGGGCTCCGCAGGAGCAGCATGGTCAGGGTCGCCACGGTGAGCGTGACCCAGCCGCGTACGACGAGACGCTGCAGTGGCCGGGCGCCGGCACCGTCCCGCCAGCAGGCGAGCACGAAGGCCGATCCGCCCGCGAGCAGGATGAATCCGGCGTACGCGGCGTAGCGCGCGATGCCGTAGAGCGTTCCGACGAGACCTCCGCCCGCCTCGGTGGAGGGGAGCACGACAGTGGTCTCCGAGGGGGCACCGACGGAGAAGGTGAAGGCCCCGGCGACCGGGTGGCTGTCCACGGAGACGGCCTGCCAGGCAACGGTGTACGTACCGTCGGGCAGACCGCCGTGGAGCGTGATGCCGTACCGCACGGCGCCGCCGCTCGTCAGGTCACGGGGTGCTCCGGTGTCGGCCCGCTTTCCGCTCGGGTCGAGAACCCGGATCGATCCGTCACCCATGGCGACCTGCTCGGAGAAGGTGAGGGTGACCTCCTCGGGGGCGGTGGCGACCACCGCCCCGTCCTGCGGATCGCTCCCGGTGAGGGCGGCGTGCGCGGACGCGGGGCTCGCGCCGACCAGCACCAGGCCGACCAGCAGGCTGATCAGCGCGGCGAGGAGCGCGACCGCGGCGAGCGGCCGTCGTGCGGGAGAGGGCCCGGAGTGCGGGGCGGTGACCGTCATGGGGTGTCAGTACCTCACTGCTTCTTCGGGTCGTAGGTGGTCTCCTTGACGGGCACGTCGACCGTGATGGGGTCCGCCTTCTCGAAGTGCAGTTCCACGGACACCGTCTCCCCCTGCTTGGGCCGCTGCTTGAGGTCCATGAACATGATGTGGTTGCCCCCGCGTTCGAGGTCGAGCTCACCCCCGGCGGGCACCTCGAACGACGAGACCATCCGCATGGCCTGGTTCTTCGTCTCGTGGATGGTGACGTGGTCCGAGAGGGTGCTGCTCACGGAGGTGAGCCGGTCGGTCCCGCCGCTGTTCTTCACGACGAGGAAGCCGGCCGCCATGTCGCCGACGGGCTGCGGCATGAAGGCGCCGGTCACCTCCAGCTCAGGACTGCTGTCCGAGGAACACCCCGTCAGCGCCAGCCCGGTGGCGAGGACCAGTGCCCCGGCGAGGACCGTGCGGCGGTTCACGGGTTCTCCCCCTCGAGGATCTCGGGGAGGTCCTCGGTGTATTCCTCGGCCGTGGTGTCCTCGCCGTACAGCACGTATCCCTTGTCGGTCTTCGGGGAGAACGCGATGACCTGGGCGCCGTGCATCGAGACGACCGTGCCGTCCTTCTCCTTCTTCGGCGCGTCGATGCCGATGCCGATCTGCCGTGCACCCGCCTGGATGGCCGGGAAGTCGCCGGTGAGACCGGTGAATTCCGGGTCCTGGGCCTTGAGCCAGCTGCCCAGGGACGCCGGGGTGTCCCGTTCGGGGTCGGTCGTGACGAAGACGACCTGGAGCTTGTCCTGGTCGGCCTTCGGCAGGGCGCGCTTGGCGAGCGCGATGTTGCTCATGGTCAGCGGGCACACATCCGGGCAGTTGGTGTAGCCGAAGTAGATGAGGGTCGGCTTGCCCTTGGTCCTCTCACGGAAGTCGTACGTCTTGCCGTGCGTGTCGGTGAGCACGAGATCGGGCTTCGTGAACGGCTGGTCGAGCACGGTCGCCGGCTCGGACCTGTTCTCCGCGGACACGTCGGCGACGGACGTGTCCCTGGAGGTGTCGCTGCCGCAGGCCGACAGGGTCAGTGCGGCCACGGCGGCGAACACCGCGGCCGGCACCGTCTTCTTGTTGCGCATGGAGAGCTGATTCCTGGTCTGTGGTACGGGTGGGGGAGCCGTCGGGTCAGGCGCTGCGGCGACGGCCGGCGAGGACGCCGAAGGCGACGCCCGCGATGCCGATGACGATGCCGACGACGCCCAGGACGCGGGCGGTGCTGTCGTTGCCGCTCGAAGAGGCCGCGGTCCGCGAGGACGCCTTGGCGTCATCGGCGTGGCCCGTCTCGCTGCTCTTGTCGTCCGCGGCCGCGCCGTGGGCGTTGGCCGCCGCCGCGGTCAGCTTGAGGACGGGAGCAGGGCTCGCGGGCTCTTCGCCGCCCTCGACGGGCTCCTCGATCCAGCGGACGACTTCCTTGTTGCTGTACGTCTGAAGGGCCTTGAAGACCAGCTGGTCGGCGTCCTCGGGGAGCTGTCCGACCGAAAGCGGGAACTGCTGGAAGTAGCCGGGCTCGATGCCACTGCCGTCAGCGGTCCAGGTGACCTTGGAAACGGCCTCGTTGATCTTCTTCCCGTGCACGTCGAGGGGCTTCGGGAGCTTGCTCCGGGTGACCTCGATCTTCCAGCCGGGTACCGTCTGCGGGCTGACGGAGGCCAGCGGGTGGTCGGTCGGGAAACTGACCTCGAGCTTGGTGGTCGAGGCGTCGTCACGCTCGTTGGGGACCTTGAAGTTGATGGTGGCGTAGCCGCCCTTGGCGGCCTCGCCCTGCGGCTGCACGCTGACGTGTGCGGAGGCCGGGCCGGCGAGCAGCAGGACGGTGGACGCTGCGATGCCGGCAGCGATGGCGATGCGTGAAACGTTCATGGCAGGGATCACTCCACAAGGAACGAGAAGAACGATGGTCCGGCGCGCGGGTGCGCGACGGCATCGCGACCACCTCTCGTCACCGGTTCCGGCGGAGGGGTCGCGTCAGGCTGCGCGTACGCATACGGGCGGCGGCCCGCGCCTGATCACCATGTGCTGCAGAGGATCCCCGCGGGTGGGCACCGGAGCGTCCACGGCGGTACCCAGAGGCCGCGGGCCCGTCGTGGGCCGGCCCGGAAGGCCCGCACGCAGTGCGCGTACGAGGGCCATGGCGGCCCGCAGCGCCCGCAGCCGGGCCCCGGCCACCAGCTGGCGGCCGCCGTACGCCGACAGGCCGGCCAGCCGGAAGAGCGCGATCTCGCCGCGGCGCAGCAGCCAGCCGGTGGCGAGTGCGGCGAGGAGGTGCCCGAGGAACATGGGCAGGCTCGGCACGAGGGCGGCCAGGGCGCCGCCGTCCGGGACGGCTGCCGCTCCGGATGTGAGGTGCGTGTGACCGCCCGTCAGGGTCGCGGGATCGATGCCCGCGGTGGTGACGATGCGACGGGCCTCACCGGCGCTCAGCTGCGCCGGTCCCGCACCGCACACGAGTCCGGCGGCGAACCGGATCAGGGAGTCGTCCCCGGAGGCGATCGCGGGGCCCGGGGCGTGACGCCCCAGCCCGAACAGCGCGTGCAGGACGATCTGTCCGGCGGCCAGGGCGGCGGCGATCGAGAGGAGGGTCCGTTCACGCCCGGCGAGCACCGCGGCGACAGCGAAGACCCCGAGGAAGCCGGCCAGGACGGTCCATCCGGGCACGGCCGCACCGGAGGCGAACGCATGTCCTGCCGCGGCCAGCACGACGCAGACCGCGGTGAACACCGCGGTCCTCAGGAGCCGCAGACCGGCCCCGGCGCGTGCGACGGGCATAGACATGGCGGGCTCATCATCGCACTGCGTCCCCGGCTCCCGTACGGCAGGTCCGGAAGGTCGGCATCCGTCCCCTTCGGAGGTGATCGGAGGGTGTTGGCACTGTTCGGGGCTGCTCCGTGAGCACGGTGCCGGCCGGGCATACACCGGCATACGGAACATTCGCGTCCGCCGAATGAGCGCTGTCACAGCGGATCGGTGCTTACGAACCGCCTCGCGCGGCAATACGTATCGGTATGTCGAGCCGCAGCCAGGAGGCTGGAGCATGAGCATGTGGTGGTCACTCCATTTGCGGCGCGAAGCTGCGAGCGTGCCGCTCGCCCGTCGTTTCCTGCTGGGCACCATGGAGACCGCGGGGGTCGATCCGGACATCTCCTACGACCTGTCGGTCGCGCTCAGCGAAGCCTGTGCGAACGCCGTCGAACACGGTGGGGCCCTGGGGGACGCGGAGGCTGCCGGTGATGGCGCAGGCCCTCCTCGTGCCGCGTACGCACGGTCCGCACGTGACTGCGGCCAGTACCGGGTCACCGCCTATCTGGACGGTGAGAGATGCCGTATCGAGGTCGCCGACTCGGGGCCCGGATTCCCCACCCGGCGCACGCTTCGCGCCGCCGCACGCTCATCCGTCGCACATCCCTCGCAACCGCAGCAGTCCGCCGGGTGCCCGACGGTTCGTCCGCCGTCCGCGCAGGCGGACGGTGGTGGACCTCCGGGAGATCCGACGGCCATGGCGGAGAGCGGCCGGGGGCTCGGCCTGATCGAGGAGCTCGCCGACCATGTCCACTTCGGCAACCGCCCGGGTCGCGGCGCGCTCGTCAGCTTCGACAAGGTCCTGAAATGGCGGGAGGGCGCGCTGCTCATGGTGTCCTGAGCAGCGCGCCCTCCGGCGCATATCGGCCCTGCCGGCGTCTTCAGCCCTTGAGCCGGGCCATCCACGCCTCGACGTCGTCGGCCCGGCGCGGCAGTGTGCCGGACAGGTTCCGGTTGCCGTCCTCGGTGACCAGGATGTCGTCCTCGATCCGCACGCCGATGCCCCGGTACTCCTCGGGCACGGTCAGGTCGTCGGCCTGGAAGTACAGTCCGGGTTCGACGGTGAGACACACCCCCGGCTCCAGGATGCCGTTGACGTACGACTCGGTGCGGGCCGCGGCGCAGTCGTGGACGTCCATGCCGAGCATGTGGCCGGTCCCGTGCAGGGTCCAGCGGCGCTGCAGCCCCAGCTCCAGGACCTTCTCCACGGACAGATCGCCCAGCAGGCCCCACTCGACGAGTTTCTCGGCGAGGACGCGCTGCGCCGCGTCGTGGAAGTCGCGGTAGGCGGCGCCGGGCTTCACGGCGGCGATGCCCGCCTCCTGGGCCTCGTACACCGCGTCGTAGATCTTCCGCTGCAGCGGGGTGAACGAGCCGTTGATCGGCAGCGTCCGGGTCACGTCGGCGGTGTAGAGCTCAGTGGTCTCCACGCCCGCGTCGAGCAGCAGGAGGTCGCCGGCGCGGACCGCACCGTCGTTGCGGACCCAGTGCAGCGTGGTGGCGTGCGCGCCGGCGGCGCAGATCGACCCGTAGCCGATGTCGTTGCCCTCGACCCGGGCGCGCAGGAAGAAGGTGCCCTCGATGTAGCGCTCGCTCGTGGCCTCGGCCTTGTCGAGGACCTTCACGACGTCCTCGAAGCCGCGGGCCGTGGCGTCGCAGGCCTTCTCCAGCTCGGCGACCTCGAAGGCGTCCTTGACCAGGCGGGCCTCGGAGAGGAAGACGCGCAGTTCCTCGTCGCGCTCCGCGGTGACCTTGTCGCTCAGGGCGGCCTCGATGCCCGCGTCGTGGCCGCGGACGTTGCGCACCGGACCGGTGGCCTCGGTGAGGGCGGCCGGGAGTTCGCGGACGTCCTTCGCGGGGATGCCCAGCAGCTGCTCGGCCTCGGCGAGGGAGTGACGGCGGCCGACCCAGAGCTCACCCTGGCCGTCGAGCCAGAACTCGCCGTTCTCGCGGTCGGAGCGGGGCAGCAGGTAGACCGTCGCCTCGTGCCCGGCCTCGTCGCCGGAGCCGGCCGGCTCGAGCACCAGGACGCTGTCCTGGGTGCGGTCGCCGGTGAGGTAGGCGTACTCGGTGGAGGCGCGGAAGGCGTACTCGGTGTCGTTGGAGCGGGTCTTCAGGTTGCCCGCCGGGACGACGAGCCGCTCACCGGGAAAGCGCGCGGAGAGCGCGGCACGGCGGGCGGCGGTGTACGCGGCCTGGGCGATCGGCTCCAGACCGTGCAGCTCGGTGTCGGCCCAGCCGGACTTCATGTTCTCGGCGAGCTCATCGGAAATGCCCGGGTACAGGCCGTTCTTCCGCTGTTTGATCGGCTCTGCTTCGGTGGCTTCCGGGGTCTCCGGGGTGAGCTCCTCAGACACGATTCGTCTCCTTATACGACACTGGACCCATCCATCGTACGGGCGTACGGAAGGGGGCCCAGGGCCGGAAGACCTCTTACAGGTCCGGTGCTGCCGTCAGTCGAAGCGCGCGGCCAGAACGACCACGTCCTCGGTGCGGTCGCTCGCGAGTCCGTCGGGCAGGACCGTCCGCAGGACATGGTCCGCGACGGCGCCGGGGTCCTGACGCAGAGCCCCCGGCACGCCGGCCGCCGCCGCGTGCAGGCGGGCGAACGCCCGGTCCGTCGAGTCGCCGGTGCGGCGCAGCAGCCCGTCCGTGTAGAGCAGCACGGTCTCGCCGGGCCCCGGGGAGAACTCCACGCTCGGCGCCTCCCAGCAGGAGAGCATGCCCAGCGGCGCGGAGAGAGTCGTCTCCACGAACCGGGTGCGCCGGTCGCCGGTCACCAGGGGAGGGTTGTGTCCGGCCCCGGCGAGCACGATCGTGCGGCGGTCGGGTTCGCAGTAGGCGTAGAGCGCGGTGGCCGCGCCGGCCGGCTCGGTCAGCCGCAGCAGCAGCTCGAGATCGGAGAGCACGGCGACGGGGTCCTCTCCCTCCATCACGGCGTAGGCCCGCAGCCCGGCGCGGAGCCGGCCCATCGCGGCGAGGGCGCGCGGACCCGAACCGCCGACCGAGCCGACGGCCAGACCGAGGGCGTTGTCGGGGAGGGGCAGGGCGTCGTACCACTCGCCGCCGCCCGCGGGGGTGGTCCGGTGACGGGCGGCGAGCCGCACTCCGGGGACCCGGGGCAGGCGGCTCGGGAGGAGCTCCTCGGCGATGACGGCGGCGTCGGCCCTGGTGCGTTCCAACTCCAGCAGCCGGGACAGGTGTTCGGTGGCATAGCGGGCGTACAGGCCGACCAGATGGCACTGCCGTTCCAGTGGTTCGGCGGGCTCGTCGTACAGCCAGACCGCCACGCCGAGCCGGCCGGCGGCACCGGTGGTGAGGGGCAGCGCGTAACTGGCGGCGTATCCGAGCCCGGCGGCGACTTCGCGGCAGCGGGGGTCGAGGCTCGTGTCGCCGAGGATGTCGGGGCTGGCCAGCGGCCCGTCGGCGTCCGGAAGGCCGTCGAGGAACCGGCCGTAGGAGGTGGCGCTGCGCGGCACGGTCTCGATGTGCCCCAGTTCCGCGTGGGCGAGCCCGAGGCCGATGGTGAGGGAGGGTCCGCCCCCGTCGGCCGGTTCGAGCACGAGGAGTCCGCGGCGGGCTCCGACCAGAGCGGCTCCGGCGCCCAGGAGTTCGTGCAGGGCGCTGTCGAGGGTGCTGGTCCCGGCCAGTCGCTCGGTGAGTTCGTGCAACGTGGTGAGGTCCGAGACCCAGCCCGCCAGCCGGTCCTGGATGAATGCTCCGGGCGCGGCGGGCGCGGACGTCAGAGGTGCGGGAGTGTGCGTTGAAACGGGAACCATGGGATCGATTCCAGCCACTTTCGGCAGATGTGGGGCGCTCATGGCTGCGGGCTTTCCAGCTGGTGCATTTCATTGAATAGCATCGCAAACCCCCATCTCGTTCTGCGTCGCTATCAGTGCATCCACGCGTACATGCACCCACATCTACACGTACAAGTAAGCGGATGTCCAGCATTGTCCCTGCGGTATCTGCAGTGTCCGCGAGTCTGTTAACTTGTCCAAAAAATGCACCCCCGTGCGGCTATTTGCGGTCGACTGGGCGTGCTCGACAGGGAGCGACCTCGGGGTGAAGTGCCGGAGGGAGCGTCATTCCGGGCATGCTGGGTACGTAGTCGTGGATGGCCAGGGGCAGTTGTGATCGCCCCGGAACCCGACAGTGAGCCCGGGCGTCCTCACTCGTGACGGCCGCACCTCCACCCCCGAGTGACGGGGTTTGCACCAGGGACGGCAAGCGCGCTGCGCACGCCGCCCGCGCGATTTTTTGACTGGACTCGGTTCGGTGTTCGGTTCCACTCGATTCGACTCGGCTCAGCTCCATTCTGTTCGGTTCCACACTGCTCGGCTCATGTTCGGTACCGACTCGTCGTCCGTACCGCAGACCCGATGAGCACGCACGCACAGCGAAGAGACGCACACGTGGTGTAACGAACACGTCTGTGATGTGGACCTCGGCGTTCAACGGAAAGGAACGAGCGCTCATGCGCGAGATCCTCGGAAGGCGACGCAGGCCCCGGCGCAAGGGAAGTTCCGCCCAGCTCGATGCGGCGCTGACCTGTGCCACCGCCTGGAAGTGGCCCGTACTCCCCGGGGTGGGACCGGCTGCGGCAGGTGTGCGCGGCGAACGCGGCTGCGCCTGCCCCGATCCCGAGTGCGCCGTGCCCGGCGCACACCCCTTCGATCCCGGACTCCTGGCGGCGACCACCGACGCGCGCATGGTGCGCTGGTGGTGGACCAACCGGCCCACCGCCCCCGTCGTACTGGCCACCGGTGATCAGGCACCCTGTGCGCTGAGCCTCCCGGCCGTGGCGGGCGCGCGGGCACTGAGCGCGCTCGACGGCATGGGGCTGCGCCTCGGCCCCGTGGTGGCGACGCCCACCCGGTGGTCGCTGCTGGTGGCCCCGTACACCCTGGAGCGGCTCGGAGAGCTGCTGCACGCCAAGGACCGGGTGCCCAGCTCGCTGCGGTTCCACGGCGAGGGCGGCTACCTCGTCCTGCCTCCCTCCGAGGTGGGCACAGGGCAGGTGCGCTGGGAACGGGCACCGGCGGCGGGGCCTGCCGTGCCCTGGCTCCCGGATGTGGAATCGGTCCTCGACGCACTGGTCGAGGCGAGCAACGGCGCGCCGGACGGCGGAAGCCGGCTCACGTACTGACGCACGAACGGCAGACGCGGGAACAAAGGGCGGCTCACTCGTCAGGGGGTGGGTCCGCCCGAGTTCCGCGTGAGCGGGGCGCGTGCGCGGACGCTGAAGCCGATGCTTCCCGAGGTGCCGGGCGCGGTGTTCCCTCCGGCCCCGGGCTCGCACTTCTGTCCGAAAGTCAATGGCTCGGCATCGCGGAGGACCGTGGCCGAGGGGGCGCGCGTCGTCAGGGGGCGCCGCGGCGTGACCACGACTCACGCTGCACGCGGAGCCGCCCGGGGCGTGGACCTGTGCCGAGCCTGTGGAGGGGGCGGAGCGCCGACGTGGAGCGGGGCGAGTGCCGTGGGTGCGCCGGATCCGTACGTGCTCCGGCGTGCGCCCCTGCTGTCCCTGCCCGGAAATGAGGACGCCCGATCGCTGGCGACGGGGGATGCACCAGCGACCGGGCTTCCAGAACGGTAACAAGAGATCTGCCGTTAGCAAATTCGATCTCGCCTATTCGGACAGCGATTTACCGACGAGTACGGGGTGTGTGACCGGTGTCACCGCACCCGCCCCGGGTGCTCGTCACCGTCAGCTGAGCGTCACCTGACGGTTGGTGAGCCCGCCGCGCGCCCGACGCTCCTCGCCGGTGAGGGGGGCGTCCGAGGCGAGTGCCTCGGCGAGCCGTTCGGCGAACTGCGCCGCGGGCTTCTCGCACTCCTCGGCGCCCATCGTGCTCGGCAGGTCCCAGACCGGGACCATGAGCCCGTGTGCCCGGAACGATCCGACGAGACGGGTGTCCTCGCCGAGCGAGGAGGCGCCCGCCGCGTGCAGCCGGGCGAGTGCGTCGAGGAGCTGCTCCTCGGGGTGCGGCATGACCCAGCGCAGATGGTTCTTCTCCGGCGTCTCGCACCAGTAGGCGGCATCCACGCCGGAGAGCAGAGTGGTCGGGATCGCCGCGGCGTTGGCGCGCTCCAGGGAGGCGGACACCTCGGCCGATGCGTTCTCCGCGTCCGGTACCCAGAACTCGAAACCGGAGTGCACGACCGGCTCGAACGTGGCCGCCGGGTCGAGGACGTCCTGCAGCCGGGGGCCGTCGGCGGGTACGCGGCGGGCGGCGACCGGCGAACCCGGCTCCGCCTCCAGCGCGCGCAGCAGGGTGTCCGCGAGGTCGCGGCTGAGGTCGCCGGACGAGGTGTCGTTCTGCAGGGCGAGCAGGACGGACCCGTCATCACGGCGCAGTGCCGGCCAGGCCATCGGCAGCACGGTCGCGAGCTTCACGGAGGGCACACCCTCGGGCAGCCCGTCCTTCAGGGTCAGTTCGACCGTGGCCGCGGGGACCAGTTCGCGCAGGGCGATCCAGTCGCACTCGCCGGCCAGCCCTTCGAAGGGGCGCTGGACCAGCTCGGTCACGGCCTGGGCCGCGGCGCGTCCGTGACACGCCTTGTACCGGCGGCCCGAACCGCACGGGCAGGGCTCGCGGGCCCCGACGACCGGGATCTCACCATCCTTGAGCTGCTGCTTCCCGGCCTTGGACTGAGGGCGCTTCTTGGCCATGGTGGGCGTTCTCCCGATTGCGACAGTGAGGTCTCGGCCGCGAGCCTAGCCGTCCCTGCCACCGCCGGGGCACACCTGCCGGTGTGCCCACCGCGGCCCCGCTACGCCGTGTGGTCCGCCGTCGGCCCTCAGCCCGCGTCGTCGAAGGCGTCGAGAACGTCGGCGAAGTCCAACTCGTCCAGCGGGCCGCGTCCGCTCCGCCCGTGCAGCCCGTCCCGCTCGCGACGGCCGGGCGCCGTGCGGCCGAGGTGCGCGGCGGGTGCCGGGAAGGCCTTGCGTCCATGGTCCGAGGAGACCAGGGCCCAGACCGTGACCTCACCCGAGGTGTCGTCCCGTACGCCCCACTTCTCCGCGAGGGCACTGATGATGTTGAGCCCGCGTCCGCCACGCGCGGTCACCGACGGGGTGGCCGGAACAGGCCTGGTCGGGCCGCCGCCGTCCGTGACCTCGACGGTGAGGCCGCCCGCTCTGTCCACGCGCCAGGCGGCGCGGATGTCTCCGTCACCGACTTCTGTGTGCTGACCCAGCGGCCTGCCATGCCGGCAGGCGTTGCTGAGGAGCTCGGAAAGGATCAATACAGCATCGTCGACGACCGTGTCCGACACGCCGTTGCTGCGCAGCTGCTCACGCATGCAATGCCGCGCCTGCCCCACGCCGGCAGGGCCATGGGGTACGGCCATGCTCGACGACGTGGGCACTTCCTGTGCCACCACAAACGCCACCCCCGAGACCTCCTTCGCCCCACGCCACGGATTGGATGCCCTCCTGGGCTTCGCGGGAAACCGGCCCATGCCCCGCTGGTGATGCACTCGTAACGATCGGGTGCGGAGTGAATGCGCCGGTGCACCCCCTGTGACTGATGCTAAGAACGGCCTAGTTGCGACAGGACGTGTTTGGGGCGGTTTGTGATAATTGCTTCCACTCCGAGGCGCACGCAGAGGTCGACGTCCTCCGGCTCGTTCACGGTCCAGACGTGCACACGGTGGCCCGCGCGGTGCATTCGCTCGATGTGTCCGGGGTGATTGCGTACGATCCGCATCCCCGTGCCGGCGATCCGGGCTCCGGCGGGGAGCCGTCCGTCGCGCAGTCGCGGCGAGACGAACTGCATCAGGTAGACCGTGGGCAGAGCGGGTGCGGCGGCCCGGATGCGGTACAGCGACCGCGCGGAGAAGCTCATGACGCGTACCGGGGACGGTCGGTCGGCCGACGGATCGTCCAGCCCGAACCGCCTGAGCAGATGGAGCAGCCGCTCCTCGACCTGCCCGGCCCAGCGCGTGGGGTGCTTGGTCTCGATGGCCAGCTGGATCGGCCGCCCGGCCGCCCGTACCTCGGTGACCAGCTCGAGGAGCCGTTCCAGCGTGAGTACGGAGGTGAGCTCACCCGGCAGCGGATCCCAGTCCGGGGACTCCTCGCGGTCCTTCCAGGAGCCGAAGTCGAGTGCGGCGAGATCGGCGAGCTCCAGGGCGGAGACGGCGCCCCGGCCGTTGGACGTGCGGTTCACCCTGCGGTCGTGCACACAGACGAGCTGGCCGTCCGCGGTGAGGCGAACATCGCATTCCAGGGCGTCGGCACCGTCCTCGATCGCCTTCCGGTACGCGGCCAGGGTGTGCTCGGGGGCGTCCTCCGAGGCCCCGCGATGGGCGATGACCTGGATGGGAGGGGCTGCGGCGGGTCGGGGTGCGTGGGTCACGGCGTCATGGTGTCACCGGGACGCGGTGGGTGCGTACCCCTTGTTGTGTAAGACCGTTTTGCCTGATGTAAAGATTGGTGTGCGGATGCACAGGTCCTGCTTACAGTGGCCTGACGTGCTGTGGGAAAGGCTGACCGCAGACACGTGCACAGCGGATCTCTTGCCGAATGCCGAGTGGAACCGAGGAGTAAAGAGCTGTGAGCACCGAGAACGAGGGCAACGAGGGCAACGCGGTTCCGTCCGTACCGTCTGTTCCGTCAGCACCTCCCGTGCCGGCTGCCGCTCCCGGGGGCGCCCCGCAGGGAGGCTCGTCCGTGCCGGAGTCCACCCCGCCTGCGGACGTGCCGACGGCCCAGGTTCCGGCCGCAACGCACCAGGACGGCCCCGAGCCGTCCCCCACCGCGTACGACCAGCAGGCCTACCAGCCCCCGTCCCCGCCGCAGCAGCCCCAGGCCGCCTCGGCGGCCTGGCCGCCGCCCCCGCCCGCGGTCCCGTCGTACGCGGACGGCGGCGGCACCGGCACCCCGGTGTGGGGCGCCCCGGCGCCGGTGGCGGCCGAGCCGGCGCGCAAGCCCCGCGCGGGCGGCCTGGTCGCCGCCGTCGTGGTGGCGGCCCTGGTCGCGGGGGGAGTCGGCGGTGCGCTCGGCTTCTGGGCCGCCGACCGCAACGACGACGGCTCCTCCTCGGGTTCCACCACCGTCGCGGCCTCCAACAGCCCGAAGGACTTCAAGCGCGCCGCGGGCACCGTCGCGGGTGTCGCGGCGAAGGCACTGCCCAGCGTCGTCACCATCGACGCGCAGTCCGGCGACGGTGAGGGCGGTACGGGCACCGGCTTCGTGTACGACAAGGAGGGCCACATCCTCACCAACAACCACGTGGTGGCCTCCGCGGCGGACAGCGGCCAGCTGACCGCGACGTTCTCCGACGGTAAGAAGTACGGCGCCGAGGTGGTCGGCCGGGCACAGGGCTACGACGTGGCCGTGCTGAAGCTCAAGGACGCTCCGGACGGACTGACCCCGCTGCCCCTCGGTGACTCGGAGAAGGTCGCGGTGGGCGATTCCACCATCGCGATCGGTGCGCCGTTCGGGCTGTCCAACACGGTGACCACCGGCATCATCAGCGCCAAGAACCGCCCGGTCGCCTCCGGGGACGGCTCCAGCAACAAGAACTCGTACATGAGCGCCCTGCAGACCGACGCGTCGATCAACCCGGGCAACTCCGGTGGTCCGCTGCTGGACGCCGGCGGCGCGGTCATCGGCATCAACTCGGCGATCCAGTCCACCAGCGGAGGCGGTGCCGGCCAGTCCCAGGCGGGCTCCATCGGCCTCGGCTTCGCCATCCCGGTCAACCAGGCGAAGAACGTCGCCGAGCAGCTCATCAGGACCGGTGAGCCGGTCTACCCGGTGATCGGTGCGATGGTGACGATGGAGGAGAAGACCGGCGGCGCCGCGATCTCCGAGAAGGGCGCTGAAGGCACCCCGGCCGTCACGCCTGACGGGCCCGCGGCCAAGGCGGGGTTGAAGGCCGGTGACGTGATCACGAAGTTCAACGGCACCGTGGTCGAGAGCGGACCGACCCTCATCGGTGAGATCTGGACCCACAAGCCGGGCGACAAGGTCACGCTCACCTACAAGCGCGACGGCAGGACGGCCACGGCCGAGCTCGTCCTGGGCGAGCGCAAGGGCGACAGCTGACCGGCTAGGCTGTCCTTCGCGTCGAGGCGGATCCGGTTGCCGGGTCGGGCCACGAGGCGGGGTGGGTTGCCCGAGCGGCCTAAGGGAACGGTCTTGAAAACCGTCGTCGCAGCGATGTGACCGTGGGTTCAAATCCCACACCCACCGCAGATGAACGGCCCCTGACCAGGTGTATCGGTCAGGGGCCGTTCCCATGTCCGCTGCCGGCGGGCACCATGGTTGCCCGTCGGTTCGGGCGGCACAGCGGGCACCACAGGGGGAGCGCCATGGATCTGACGGAGTTTCTGGGCGAGGCCGTAGCAGCCCTGAAGGCCCCTCTGGGGCAGGTGGACCGTGAGCAGGGCTGGACCGACGAGCTGCGGCGGGATGTCCAGGAAGTGATCTCGGTCGACCGCTCGGTGCTGCGGCGCCACGGTGGTTGGATGGTCAGGTACCTGACGCATCCACGCCTGGACGAGCTGTTGGACGCCGAAGGTGTGAAGCCGGGGCGCCTTCGCGATGTGGTGCTGGACGTGCAGACCCGCGTCGTCGAGGCACGTGAGGCGGCGCGCCTGCGATGAGGATCCCGGAAGCCGGCGGGGCGGGGACTGACCGCGAGGGTCCGTCAGGGACGTTTCGTGGTCAGCCGGGCGGCTGAGGCGATGGCGGCGCGGGCTTCCTGTTCGGAGAGGCCCGTGCGGACCGCCGCGTCGGTGAGGGCGTCCGCCAGGGCGTCGCCGAAGCCGTTCTCGTAGGCGCGGCAGGCTGCCCAGAAGAGGCGGGTGTTGCGCTGTCCCTCGTGGGCCGCGAGGACGAACTGCACCAGTCCCCTTCCCTCATGGCCCGTCCGGGAGGGGCTGCCCGTGGGGTGGTGGGGGCGTTTGGGGGGTGTGAGCAGGCGCAGGAGGGCGCGGGGGCAGGGGGCGGGCGGGAGGTGGGCCGTGCCGGGGGCGAGCCGGTAGCTGCCGTGTGTGGTGACGGATCCTGGGCCGACCAGGTAGCCGCCCGCTCCGCGGACGTCGATGCCGGGGGCGAGGCGGCCCGCGGAGTTGGGCACGTCGATGCCGGACGGCCCCGTCAGCCAGAGGTGCCGGCCGCCGCTGGGGGTGATCACGGTGACGGTGGCGGGGATGGTGAAGAGGTGCTGGAGGGCGAGCTGGTGGAGCGCGGCCACGGAGTCGTTGCCATGGGTGGTGTCGATGTCCAGGTCGATGCCGATCAGGTGGTGGGGCGGCCGTCCGCAGGCGATGCCGTACCCGGTGGCCCGTGGCGCCGCGGCGAAGAGGGCCCGGACCGCGGCGGGGTGGGTGGTGGCGTCGTGGACGCCGTGACCGGGCAGTCCGCAGGCACCTCGGCAGCGGGCGGGCGGGACCTCGTCGCGGTGGGGGGAGCGCAGCGCGGGGAGCTTCGTGGCGGACAGTGGGAAGACGGGGAGCCCGCGCTCGGCGGCGGAGAGCGCATGGGCCAGGGCCAGGGTGGCGGTCTGCCGGTCGATGATGGCCATGAGCTCTATGTTCGTACGTGTGTTCGAGAAAGGGAAGGGGGTGGGAGGGGTGTCGCGTGTCCCCGGCGCGGCGCGGGTGCTGGGCCGGGGGGATGGGCGAGGGGTTTGCCGGTCGTTCCTCATGCCTGAGGGTGAATCGGGGATCACGGGTGGTTCGCCATGGATCCGGTGGGCAGTTCTGCTCTCGCGACGTCGTGACCAGTACCGGGGCAGTCGGCCAACTCGCCCCGGACCAGCCGCACTTTCGCTTCCCGGAGGAAACTGACATGGCAAGCACCTGTACCACTCGTGCACTCGCCGCCGCTGCCGCCCTGCCTCTTGCCGCAGCACTGTTCGGTGGGGTCGCGGAGGCGGACAACGGTTCCTTCGCGAACGACGGGTCGAACGCGGCCGTGGCGACGATCGGGGCCGGGGGTGTCGGCGGCGACAACTTCGGCAATGCGTCCACGTCGCAGCAGCAGGCCGTCGGCGCCGGCGCGTCGAACCACAGCAATGCGGCCCAGGTGAGCGGATCGGCCTTCACGGTGATCGATCAGTCCACGAGCACCGTCGCGGTGAACTTCTCGCCGCTCTGGTGAGGCGCCGGGCCGGCTGACGGTCCGCGCGAGGACCCCATGGCGGCGGCGTGCCCGGGGCCGTCGCCCTGACCGCCGCCCGCAGGCGGGGGCGGGGGTCCGTCCTCGGGGAGCGGACCCTGAGGCGGGCCTGTGGTCCCTCCACCTTCAGGAGGTGGGGCCCGCCCCACCCGTACAACCTGAGGCGGACGCCCCTTCGGGACCTGGGGCCGATCCCCTCGGTGGCGCCCGCTCCTAGCGTGGAGTCATGACCACGCCAGTCTGCACCGGCGCCTCCAGGGCGGTCGCTGCCTCCGCCGGACACCGTCGCTACGCATCGTTCTCGTCGTACGTACGGGCACGAGGACCCGTACTGCTGCGCACCGCACGCTCCCTCACCGCGAACCCGAGCGACGCCGAGGATCTGCTGCAGACCGCTCTCACCAAGACCTACGTCGCCTGGGAGCGGATCGAGGACCACCGTGCCCTCGACGGGTACGTCCGCCGCGCCCTGGTGAACACGCGCACCTCGCAGTGGCGCAAGCGCAAGGTCGACGAGTTCGCCTGCGAGGAGCTGCCCGAGGGGGAGGCCGCCCCCGCCCCCGACCCTGCCGAGCAGCAGTCGCTGCGCGACGCGATGTGGCACGCCGTGCTGAGGCTTCCCGACCGGCAGCGGGCCATGGTCGTCCTGCGGTACTACGAGGATCTGAGCGAGGCCCAGACCGCCGAGGTCCTCGGTGTGTCCGTCGGTACGGTCAAGAGCGCGGTGTCGCGGGCGCTCGGGAAGCTCCGCGAGGACCCGGAGCTGCACCCGGTCCGCTGAGCCGCAGGGGCGTACGCCGTAGCCCGATTCTGCCGACCGAGACCGATTCGTACTCCGGGGAGTAGTGACATACCAAGTGGTATGTGCGCAGAATCAGCGGAACCTTACTGCCGCGTAGCGCCCACCGGGAGGACGCCGTGCTGAGCACCATGCAGGACGTACCGCTGACTGTGACCCGCATCCTCACTCATGGGATGACCATCCACGGGAAGTCGCAGGTGACGACCTGGACCGGCGAACCCGAGCCGCACCGTCGCAGTTTCGCCGAGATCGGCAGGCGGGCCACGCAACTGGCCAACGCCCTCCGCGACGAGCTCGGCGTCGACGGCGACCAACGGGTCGCGACACTGATGTGGAACAACGCCGAGCACGTCGAGGCGTATCTGGCGATCCCCTCCATGGGGGCCGTGCTGCACACACTCAACCTTCGGCTCCCCGCCGAACAGCTGGTCTGGATCGTCGGCCACGCCGACGACAAGGTCGTCCTCGTCAACGGCTCGCTGCTGCCGCTGCTCGTGCCGCTGCTCCCCCACCTGCCCTCCATCGAGCACGTGGTCGTCTCCGGTCCGGGCGACCGCTCCGCCCTCGCCGGTGTCGCGCCGCGGGTGCACGAGTACGAGGAGCTTCTCGCCGGCCGTCCCACCACCTACGACTGGCCCGAGCTGGACGAGCGCCAGGCCGCCGCCATGTGCTACACCTCCGGCACCACCGGGGACCCCAAGGGCGTCGTCTACTCCCACCGCTCGATCTACCTGCACTCCATGCAGGTCAACATGTCCGAGTCGATGGGCCTGACGGACAAGGACACCACCCTCGTGGTCGTCCCGCAGTTCCATGTGAACGCCTGGGGTCTGCCGCACTCGACGTTCATGACCGGCGTCAACATGCTCATGCCCGACCGCTTCCTGCAGCCGGCTCCGCTCGCCGACATGATCGAGCAGGAGAAGCCGACGCACGCCGCTGCCGTTCCCACGATCTGGCAGGGCCTGCTCGCCGAGGTCATCGCGAAGCCGCGCGACCTGACGTCCATGGCTCGCGTCACCATCGGAGGTGCCGCCTGTCCGCCCTCCCTGATGGAGGCCTACGACAAGCTCGGTGTGCGCCTCTGCCACGCCTGGGGCATGACGGAGACCTCGCCGCTCGGCACCATGGCCAACCCGCCCGCCGGGCTGACCGATGAAGAGGAATGGCCGTACCGCATCACCCAGGGCCGGTTCCCGGCCGGTGTCGAGGCACGGCTGGTCGGCCCGGGCGGCGAGCTCCTGCCGTGGGACGGTGAGTCAGCGGGTGAGCTGGAGGTCCGCGGACCCTGGATCGCCGGTGCGTACTACGGCGGCGCCGACGCCGAGAGCCTGCGACCCGAGGACAAGTTCAGCGAGGACGGCTGGCTCAAGACCGGCGACGTCGGCGTCATCAGCGACGACGGATTCCTCACGCTCACCGACCGGGCCAAGGACGTCATCAAGTCCGGCGGCGAGTGGATCTCCAGCGTCGAGCTGGAGAACGCCATCATGGCGCACCCGGATGTCGCCGAGGCCGCGGTCGTCGCCGTCCCCGACGAGAAGTGGGGTGAGCGCCCCCTCGCGACCGTCGTCCTCAAGGAGGGCGCCACCGCCGACCACGCGGCGCTCAAGACCTTCCTCGCCCAGTCCATCGCCAAGTGGCAGCTGCCGGAGCGCTGGACGATCATCGCGGCGGTGCCGAAGACGAGCGTGGGCAAGTTCGACAAGAAGGTGATCCGCAAGCAGTACGCGGACGGCGAGCTGGACATCACGCAGCTCTGACCGGAGCGTCGGCACGACGGGGCGAGGGCGGTACGGGAAGTCCCGTACCGCCCTCGCCCCGTGCGTCGTCCGATGACGGCGCCTGCCGTCAGTTCGTCCCTATCTTCGCCAGCAGATCGACGATGCGGGACTGCACCTCGTCGCTCGTCGAACGTTCGGCCAGGAAGAGCACGGTCTCGCCCGAAGCGAGCAGCCCGAGCTCCGCCTCGTCCATACCGGTCGAGGTGTAGACGACGAGCGGCGTGCGGTTCAGCCGGCCGTTCGCCCGCAGCCAGTCGATGATCCCGGCGCGCCGGCGACGCACCTGCATGAGGTCCATGACCACCAGGTTCGGCCGCATCCGGGTGGCGAGGTCGACCGCCTCGCTGTCGCCCGCCGCCCGCGAGACCTGCATGCCGCGACGCTCCAGCGTCTCGGTCAGGGCGAGCGCGATCTCCTCGTGCTCCTCGATCACCAGCACCCGCGGCGGGTGCTGGTCGCTGTCCCGCGGGGCGAGCGCCTTGAGGAGAACGGCCGGGTCGGCACCGTACGCGGCCTCCCGGGTGGCCTGTCCCAGACCGGCCGTCACCAGCACCGGGACCTCCGCCGCCACGGCCGCCTGGCGCAGCGACTGCAACGCCGTACGCGTGATCGGCCCGGTCAGCGGGTCGACGAACAGCGCGGCGGGGAACGCCGCGATCTGGGCGTCGACCTCCTCGCGGGAGTGCACGATCACCGGGCGGTAGCCGCGGTCGCTGAGGGCCTGCTGGGTGGATACGTCCGGGGCGGGCCAGACGAGCAGCCGCCGCGGGTTGTCCAACGGCTCCGGAGGGAGCTCGTCGTCGACGGGCCGGGGCTGCGGACGGTTGGCCACCTCGACGGCCCCACCCGGCCCGTCCAGCGGCTCCGGTCCCTCGGCAGCACCTTCGTCGGGCGCCCCTATCGCGTAAGCGCGCCCCTCGGCCGCGGGGGCGGACAGCAGCTGCCCCGAGCCGGAGCCCTGCGTCGTGCCGCCCGCTACGGCGCCTCCCGGCGCGCCCGCGGCGCCCGGCTGCGGCGAGACGGGAGCCGGTGCCACGGGCTGCGCCGGGGCGGCCGGAGCCGGGCGCTCGCTCTCGGGCGGGGCGGCGAGTTTGCGCCGGCGACCGGCGCCGCCGAGCGTCTGGTTCTGCTGATGCGCGAGGTGCTGCGCGAACGGCACGCCCTGCCCCAGGGTCCGCACGCTGAACGCGCGGCCCTGCGTCGAGTCCGACGAGGCGGACGCGGGCATCGGCTCCTCGGCGGGCAGCGGCCGGTGCCTGGCTTCGGGTACGGGGCCGTGGGCGTCGTCGTCCGGACGAGGCGCCGGTACCGGCGCGGTCACGGGACCGGTCCCGGCCGGCGCGGCGATGGTGCCTGTGGTGTGCGTGGTGCTGCCGGGGCCCACCCAGGACCCGTCGGCCGCCGAAGCCGGTGCGTCGGCTCCGTCGGGCGCGTCGTCGTGCGGCGTGAGCGCGGCGGGGCCCTGCCCCGAGGCGCCGGTCTCCACCCAGTCGGGCTGTGGAGGAACGGCGGGCAGGGGCTGCCCGGGACCGGCCGGCTGACCAGGCTGCTCCGGCGTGTCCGAGGGGCGTGCCCTGCGGCGGCCGGACGCCACGGGGTGCGCCCGCACCGGGGTGTGGTCCGCGTCCGGCGCGGCCCGTACGACGTCGTGGCGCTCCGGCGGCGGACCGGCCGGCGCGGAGGGTACGGCGGGAACGGACTGACCACCGGCGACGGGAGCTTCCGGCACGACGGGTGCTGCTTCGGGCATGACGGGCGGGGCGGGTACGACGGGCGGGGCGGGCGCGACCGCGGCCCCCGGAGCGACCGGCGGGACCGTCGCACCGGGCACGACGGGCGGAACCGGGGCGCCGGGCGCCCCCGGCTGGACGCGGTCCGCGTCGGCGGGCGGCAGCGCGAACGCGCTGCGCGGCGCCGCGGCCTCGGCCGGAGCGGAGTGCTCCTGGGGGCCCGCGAGCGCCCGGCGGGCCCGCCGCCCTCCGGACTGCTGTGCCTGATGTCCCTGCTGCGGCGCCTCGGCCGGGGCGAGAGCCGGAAGTGCGGTCTGATTCCCGCCGCCGGGACGCGTACGCATCCCCTGGGCCTCGTGCGGCACCCCCTGGGGCGGCACGGTCTGCCCGCGCTGCGGCCGGCCACCACCACCCTGCGCACCCTCGGCCGCCGTCACCACGGACCCCTCGGAAGGGGCGGCGGACGCAGCCGCGGGGAGAGCCAGGGCCTGCCGGGGCTGTTCCGCCCGGACCTCGGCACCCGTCTCCGCCGGGCTGGGCCAGCCGCGCCTGCGCCCGGAGCCCTCACCCTGCTGGGGCGGGATCACGCCCTGGCCCTGCTGGTCCTGCGCGGGGCCGGCTTCACGGCGCGCCCTGCGGCGCCCGGTCGGCTCGGCCGCCGCGGTGTCCCCGGCCCCGTCCGGACGGCTCTCCAGGAACGCGTCCGTCGACGCCCTGCGCGCCCTGCGCCGAGCGCCCTGCGCGGGCTGGGGAGCCGGTTCCGGAGCGGCGGCCTCCTCGGCCACCGGTACCGGTGCGGGCGCGATCGTCCCCGCGCCCGCGCCGAGCGGCACCTCCAGGACGTACGCGCTGCCGCTCATCCCCGGCATCTCGTGCGTCTGGAGCACGCCCCCGTGCGCCCGTACGATCCCGCGCACGATCGGTACGTGCACCGGGTCGCCCCCGGCGAACGGCCCACGCACCTCGATCCGTACGACCTCCCCGCGCTGTGCCGCCGCGACGACGATCGTCGAATCGACGTAACCGCCGCCCGGCACCAGCCGGGCCTTGCCGGTCGAGTCGACACCGGCGACGTCCGCGACGAGATGGGCCAGCGCCGTGATCAGGCGACCGGCGTCGACCTCGGCCTCGATCGGCGGCGCGTGCACCGCGAACTGCGCGCGGCCGGGCCCGATCAGCTCGACCGCGCCGTCGATGCCGGCGGTCACCACCGAGTCCAGCAGCACCGGCTGCTTGACGAGTTCCTCCGTGCCGCTGTCCAGACGCTGGTAGCTGAGTACGTTGTCGACGAGCGTCGTCATCCGGGCGTAGCCCGCGGCGAGGTGGTGCAGGATCTGGTTGGCCTCGGGCCAGAGCTGGCCGGCCGGATCGGCGGCGAGCGTCGAGAGCTCGCCGCGCAGTTCCTCCAGCGGACCGCGCAGGGACTCGCCCAGGACCGCGGTCAGCTGCGTGTGCCGTGCGTCGAGTCCGGTGAGGCGGTCGCCCTGTTCCTCCAGCTCGGAGGCGTACCTCTCGGACCGGTCGGCCAGCTCCGCGGCGTGCTGCTCGGTCAGCCGGGCGACCTCGGCCCGGTGGCTCTCGGTGAGCTCGGCGACCTCGGCGGCGTGCCGGTCGGTCAGTACGGTGACCTCGTCGGTGTGCTGGTGGGTCAGCTCCTCGTAGGGCCTGCGGTCGGTGAACGTCATCACGGCGCCGACCAGCTGGTCCCCGTCGCGCACCGGCGCGGTGGTGAGGTCGACCGGCACCGGGTCGCCGCTCTTGGACCACAGCACCTGGCCGCGTACCCGGTGCTTGCGGCCGGACTTGAGCGTGTCCGCGAGCGGGGAACCGTCGTACGGGAACGGCTCGCCGTCGGCCCGCGAGTGCAGGATCAGCGTGTGCAGTTCCTTGCCGCCGAGGTCGCTGGCGCGGAAGCCGAGGATCTGCGCGGCGGCGGGGTTCACCAGGACGACCCGGCCGTCCATGTCCGTACCGACGACGCCCTCGGAGGCGGCCCGCAGGATCATCTCCGTCTGGCGCTGCGAACGGGCCAGCTCGGCCTCGGTGTCGACGGTGCCGGAGAGGTCCCGTACGACGAGCATGAGCAGCTCGTCACCGGTGTAGCTGGAGTTGATGTCGTTGTACCCGGCCTGGCCGCTGTCCAGGCTGGCGCTGGTGACCTCGACGGGGTATTCGGTGCCGTCGGTCCGGCGCGCGGTCATCCGCGTCGGCTTGGTCCTGCCCTGCTCGTCCGCGGCGTCCGGCCTGCGCATCGACCCCGGGATCAGCCTGGAGTCGAACTCGGGGAGCAGATCGAGCAGTCCGCGGCCCACGAGCGCGGTGCCCGGGGTCTCGAACATTTCGAGGGCGATGGTGTTGGCGTTGACGACCGTGCCGTTGCAGTTGACGAGCAGGAGCCCGTCCGGGAGGGCGTCGAGTATGGCAGCGAGGCGAGCAGCGCCTCGGGATGGCCTGCTGCTCACGAGACGCTTCCTCCCTGAATACCGCACCTTGCCGACAGCGGGCCCCATCCTGCCCCTCGGGCCTCAGGCTGTCACGCGACGAGTCTAAAGGCAGGGACGGCCTGCGCGGCGGCGGATGAGGGGGAGCTCTCACCAAGGTTCTGTGCACACGGTGTACGCCGGTGACCTGTGACCTGACCGCGAGCGCCCCCTGTGACGTGCGCCGGCATACGCCCGCCCCCGTCGTGGGAGCCCCGGCGCACGCCCCGCGGCAGCCTGCCCGGGTGCCGCCGGTGAGTCGCCCGCAGGCCACCGGGCGACTCGCCGGGGCGATTCAGCCGCCGATCGCCGCTACCTCGCGGACGGCAGCACCGGCACGAGGTTGTTCCAGCGCGCGATCTCGCAGCCGTTGGCGCGGCTGAACCGCGCGTCCACGCTCTCTCCTTCCCAGGTCCCGCTGACCCGGGCGGCGGCCGGCCCTCCGGCCTGCAGGGTGCACATGGCGTTCCGGTCCGTCGGTACGAAGGGGTTCTCGCCCGATTCCGCGGCCTCGTCCAGCAGCTCGCAGGCCCGCTGAGCCGAGGGGTGGCTGCCGCCCGCCGGACCGCACTCCAGCTCGAACGTTCCGTCGGCCGCCGGATTGCCGGACTCCGAGACCGTCACCGTGAGCCGGGTCCGCGCGTCCTGGCCCCCCAGCCGGTCCCCCTGGAACACGGGCAGCGGAGGCAGCGGGAAGAGAGGGGAGACGGCCGTGGCGGCGGGCGCGGCGGCGGACAGCGCGGCCAGGGAGGCGACGGCGGTGAGAGTGAGACGGCGCAGCATGCGGGCTCCTGTTGTTCTGGCGCGCGACGGGGCGCGCCGGGTTTCTCCTGCGCGCCCCGCTGTGTGCGTGCGCGCCGGGACAGGTGGTCGGTGGCGGACGGAGGGCGGAGCCCTCGCCCTGTCTAACGCTCCGCACGTCCGCACGTTGCGCAACTCATGGGGGGCCGGACGGAACAGGCCTGCCGGGCGCTTTGCCTCGCCGCCCACCTGCCTAGTACGGTGGGCGGCGATTGGTGACAGCACGCTCGACTGTGTCATCATCTGCACGCACCACTCGCGCTCACGCGGGGTGTGCTGGAGGCGTCGCCTAGTCCGGTCTATGGCGCCGCACTGCTAATGCGGTTTGGGTTTTAAAGCCCATCGAGGGTTCAAATCCCTCCGCCTCCGCAAGATCCCGAAGCCCCGTGCCCCTGGCACGGGGCTTCGGTCGTGTTCGGGCCGGCGCATGCTCGCGCAGGGGTCGCCAACAAGGCTCCAGGATGGAGTTTTCGCAGGTCAGGGGCAGTGCGGCTAATGGATTTCGCGTGACGGCGCAGGTCATGTAATGTTGTTCCCGCAACGCCGACCAGGCAGAAAAGCCCGGGAAGCGAGACCGAGGCTCAGGCCGAGGACGAGCACTCGTAGCTTAACGGATAGAGCATCTGACTACGGATCAGAAGGTTGCAGGTTCGAATCCTGCCGAGTGCACAGCAGGCCGGAGGCCCTCAGGAGAAATCCTGAGGGCCTCTCGCTTGTGCGCCGACGGCCGTGAAGCCCACGTGGGTTGAGACCGAGCTGTCGTCAGGCCGACGCCTCGGCCGCCGAGCCCGCCCGGGCGGTCGGCTGGTGCACGACGCGGCGGCGCCGGGTCGGCATACCGAGCGTCGGGTTGCCGACGCCCCAGGCCGCGCCCTTGCAGACCAACTCCTTGTAGACGGCGGCGAGCCGCCCGGTCAGGGCTGCCCGGACCGCGCGGTCGTCGGCGGTGACGTACTGGATCACACCTTCCTTGCGGCCCAGCGAGATGCACTGGTTGAAGTAGCGGATCGGCACGTTCGGGAGCTTGCCGCCGGTCAGGCGCGCCGCTACGGCGTCGGCGGCCTGCCATGCGGTGAAGCCGCCCGAGGCGCACGACATCCGCAGCGGCTTGTCGCCGGGGCCCACGGCCATGGCGGCGTCGCCGATGGCGTACACCTCCGGGTGCGAGACCGAGCGCATGGTCCCGTCGACCACGATCTGGCCCGTGCCGGTGACCTCCAGAGCGGTGGCCTTCGCGATCGGGTGGGCCGCGAAGCCGGTGGTCCACACGGTGACCGCGGCCGGGACGGACGTGCCGTCGGCGGTGGCGACGCGGTCGGCCTCCACGCCGGTGACGACGGTGTGCTCGTGCACGGTGATGCCGAGCTTCTCGAAGACCTTCCGCACGTGCCCGCGGCCCTTGGGGGAGAGCCAGTCGGCCAGCTCGCCCCGGGCCGCGAGGGCGACGTCGAGATCCGGGCGGGCCTCGGCGATCTCCGTCGCGGCCTCCAGGCCGGTGAGGCCGCCGCCGACGACGACCACGGACTGTCCGGCGGCCAGGCCGGCCAGGCGCTCGCGCAGCCGGAGCGCTCCGGGGCGGCCGGCGATCTCGTGGGCGTGCTCGGCGGCGCCGGGGACACCCTGGGTGTTCCAGCCGCTACCGAGGGCGTACACGAGGGTGTCGTACTCCAGCTCTTCGGCGCCGTTCGCGTCGATGACGGCGACGGTCCTGCGGTCGACGTCGATGCCGGTGACCTTCGCGAGCCTCAACTCGACACCGGTGCCCGCGAACATCTCGCTGAGGGGCCGGGGCCTGAGGTCCTGGCCGATGGCCAGCTGGTGCAGCCGGACACGCTCGACGAAGTCGGGCTCGGCGTTGACGAGGGTGAGGGCGACGTCCTCGCGGCGCAGCCGCTTGGCGAGGCGACCGGCGGTGACGGCTCCGGCGTATCCGGCTCCGAGAACGATGATGCGGTGCGGCATTTTCCTGCTCCTGTCTCGTGCGGGTTCGCCACTTGAACCGGACAGCCCGCCGTTTCCTGACAGGATCCCGATGTGAAGCGGCTCACATCGGGCTCAGAAGGCGTGGAGCAGGGGTTCCCCGTGGTCGGTGGCCGCCCACCGCCGGTTCGCGCGTTCGAGCTTGTCGGGGTTGGCCTGGTTGCGGAGCGCGGCGATGCCCTCGGCGGTGACCTCCAGGCACATGACGCCGATGACCCGGCCGTCGACGACCGCCACGACGGCGGGGGCGCCGTTGGCGGTCGTGGCGTAGAGCGCTGGGGAGCCGCCCGCGAGGGCGCGCTTGGCCTTGCTGGGCCTGAACAGCCCCCGCATGAACTTGGCGACCGCGAGGGCACCCTCGAACGCCTTGGCGCGGGCCGGGACCTTCCCGCCGCCGTCGCCGATCGAGACGGCGTCCTCGGTGAGCAGCCGCACGAGCGGTTCGGTCCGGCCGCTGGTGGCTGCCGCGAGGAACTCCTCGACGATCCGCCGGGCGGCGGCCTCGTCGATCTCGGTGCGGGCCCTGCCGTCCGCGACGTGCTTCTTGGCGCGGTGGTAGAGCTGCTGGCTGGCGGCCTCGGTGATGTCGAGGATCTCCGCGATCTTCCGGTGCGGGTAGTCGAAGGCCTCCCGCAGCATGTACACCACCCGCTCGTCGGGTGAGAGGCGCTCCATGAGGGCGAGGACCGCGTACGACACCGATTCGCGCTGCTCGACGGTGTCGGCCGGGCCGAGCATCGGGTCACCGGCGAGCAGCGGCTCGGGCAGCCATTGGCCCACGTAGGTCTCGCGCCGGGCACGGGCCGACGTGAGCTGGTTGAGACACAGGTTGGTGAGGACCTTCGTCAGCCAGGCCTCGGGGACCTCGATGCGGCCGGTGTCGGCGGCCTGCCAGCGCAGGAACGTGTCCTGCACGGCGTCCTCGGCATCGCTCGCGGAGCCGAGGAGACGGTAGGCGATGGCCTCGAGCCGGGGCATGGAGGCCTGGAACCGGTCCATGTCGTTCATGGTCAGAGCCATGGCCCGGATCCTAGCGCCGCGGCAGGCAACGTCGGCCTGCCGCAGTGGGTCACAGGGCGTCGATCCGCACGCGGTGGCTCTCGTGGCCGGACAGGAACGACGCCAGCGCCTCCCCCTCCTCGGCGACGGAGGCGCGGTCGGCCGGGGAGAGGCGGCCCAGGGGGGTGACGATCACGGTGCCGGCCGTGACGGTCCAGGTGGCGGCGACCCGGCCGTCGACCAGGACGACGCGGGCACCGGCGACGGACAGGCCGCGGTGGGCGTCGTCGATGATCCGGGTGCGGTCGTCGTAGCCGAGGATCACGTTGTCGAACGCCGGCAGGAACCGTACCGGCGCGGGGGTGCCGGGGTCGGGACGCGGCGCGTCGGGGAGGTCCAGCAGTTCCCGGCCGCGATCGTCGCGGAAGGCGACCAGCTCCTCCCGCACCGCGGCCACCGCGGCCGGCAGTCCCGTGACCCCGCACCAGGCGCGCAGATCGGCGGTGGCAGCGGGGCCGAACGCGGTCAGATAGCGCCGCACCAGCACCTGGCCCACGGGATCGGAGCCGTCCGGGGGCGGCGGTTCGAGCTCGCGGCCCAGCCAGGACGCGAGCGGAACGTTGCGCACCCCCGCCTTCGACCGCCAGAGCCCGCGCGGAGGCATCTGCGCCATCGGGACGAGCGCGGCGATCAGCATCTCCCCGAGGGGACGCGGTCCGGGATCCGGCCAGCGTTCGGCGACCGCCCGGGCGAGCTCGGTCATCGTGCGTGGTTCGCCGTCGGACATGACCGCCCGGCCCGCCGCGGCCAGTTCGGCGAGGTCCACCCCTTCGAGCTCGCGGCGGTAGGTCCCGAGTACCCGCCGGCGCAGCATGGCCTCGTGGCGGGCACGCCAGGCCAGAGCGTCGTCGGCGGTGACGAGGTGGACGGTGCGGCGCATGAGGTGGGTCCGCACCAGGCTCCGCCGGACCAGCAGGTCGGACAGGACCAGCGGATCGAAGGCGCGCAGCCGTGACCAGAGTCCGGTGAACGGCTCCTGCGGTTCCTGCGCCTGCAGACCGCACAGGTGCGCCACGGCGTCGAGGACCGGTACGTCCGCCCGGTCGAGCAGCAACTGCCGGGCGAGCGTCGCGCGGTTGAGCGCCCGGGTGCCGAGTACGGTCGCCCGCGTCATGCCGCGCCGCGCTCGTCGCGGCCGGTGCCGCCCGCCCGTCCGGACAGCCTGGTGCCCAGGCGGTGGGTGCCGGACCGCGTTCCCGTCGGCCTCGGCTCTCGCGTCGTCATGGTGACGCCTTTCCTTTCCGTTCCGTGGGCCCCAGGGTGGGTGGTGAAACCCGGGGCCCGTCATCCGGCAATGCGCGGGACCGGGGCGAAACCGGTCAGGACGAGGGAGAGTTCAGGACGAGGACAGGTCAGGGCGGCGAACCGGTCCGGCGCGTCCCGTCACCGGTCAGGTCGATTTCCGGCCGTCGAGCGTCTCTCGCAGGAGGTCCGCGTGCCCGGCGTGCTGGGCGGTCTCGGCGATGAGGTGCGTCAGCACCCGGCGCACGCTGCGCACCGCACCCGGCTCGTTCCAGGGCGTCTCCGGCAGCGGGTGCGTCGCCGACAGGTCCGGCAGGGAGGCGATGATCTCCGCACTGCGGGCGGCGACCTGCTCGTATCGCGCGATGATCCCGGCCAGCGTCTCGCCGGGCAGCATCCGGAAGTCGTTCTGGTGGTCGATCGCCCACTGCGGGTAATCGCGGGCGGTGCCGGCCGCGAGGTCGTCCCAGGTGACACCGTCGGGCAGGTCGTACCGCATCGCCGACGGGCCCTCGACCGCGAAGCGCATATTCGCCTCCTCCATGGACGTGACGTGCTTGATCAGCCCGCCCAGGCAGAGCGTGCCGGCCGTCGGACGCGCACCGGCCTGCTCGTCGCTGAGTCCGCTCGTCGTGCCGGTCAGGGCGCGTCGCGCGGTCGCGAGCCCGTCGAGCAGGTCGGCCCGCTCGGCGTCATGGGTCGGGGGGAGCGTGTTCGTGGTCATGGTCATCGGGCTCTTCCGGTCGTTGCTGTCGGTCGGCACGGATCAACACTCGCAAGGGAAGCGGTCAGGTCGTGTCCGCTTCCCCGGGCATCCTGGAGTCATGCTGAAGACCTCGGCCCGGCTGCTGTCCCTGCTCTCGCTGCTCCAGGCTCGCCGGGACTGGCCCGGGGCGCTCCTGGCCGATCGACTGGACGTCAGCCCACGGACCGTGCGCCGCGATGTGGGCCGCCTGCGCGAGCTCGGGTACCCCGTCGTGGCCGCCAAAGGGCCCGACGGCGGGTACCGGCTCGACGCGGGTGCGCGGCTGCCCCCGCTGCTCTTCGACGACGAGCAGGCCGTCGCCCTCGCCGTCGCGCTGCAGAGTGCCGTCACCACCGGTGCCGGCATCGAGGAGGCCGCGGCGCGCGCCCTGCACACCGTCCGGCAGGTCATGCCCGCCCGGTTGCGCCGCCGTATCGACACCCTCCAGGTCACCGCCGTCGAGCGTCCCGCGGTCCGGCCGGAGCCGCAGGTCGACAGCGGCGTGCTCATGACGCTCAGCGCAGTCGTCCACGCCCGCGAAGTGCTGCGCTTCGACTATCCCGCCACGTCCTGGCCGGAAGCCGCCGGTGACGAGCGCGCCGTGGTCCCACCGCGCAGGGTCGAGCCGCATCACCTCGTCACCTGGGGCGGGCGCTGGTACCTCGTCTCCTGGGACCTGGACCGCGAGGACTGGCGTACGTTCCGCGTGGACCGGATCACCCCGCGCACCCCGACGGGGCCCCGCTTCACCCCGCGCGAGCTGCCCGGCGGCGGTGACGTGGCCGCCTTCGTCGTCAGCAGGTTCAGGGGATCCGACGGCTCGGGCGACTGGCCCTGCCGCGGTGAGGTGATCCTCGGCCTGCCGGCCGCCGAGGTGTCCCGCCACACCGGCGAGGCGGTCGTCGAGGAGGTCGGCCCGGACCGCTGCCGCCTCGTCCTGAGCTCATGGTCATGGCCCGGCCTGGCCGCCGCCATCGGCAGGTACGACGCGGACATCGAGGTCGTCGGGCCGGCCGAGCTCAGGGACGCCTTCGCGCACCTGGCGCGCCGTTACGCCGACGCCGCGGCCGCCGCGCCGCCCCGGTCCGGCGAACCGGCCGCCCGCCGCGGCCCGTCGACGACAATGAAGCCGGCGGCCGTCCGGGAGTCGGCCGCCTCCGGCGAGCGGCCGCACCCCGCAGGGCCGCCGAGCTGACGCGGAACCGGGAGTGGGCGTATGGGCTGGCAGTGCACCGGGCTGAGCTGGCCCCACGACGGGCCCGTGCTGGGGTGGCGGCGGAGCGACGGGGCCGGGCGGGGGCGGGTGAGCGTCCTGGCGTACGGGAGGGAGCTCGGGTTCCGGGCGGAGGGCGAGCGGCGCTGTGTGGGGGCGCGGGGCAATCCGTGTCCCGTCCCGGCCGTGGTGCCGGTGCGGAGTACGGGGGCGCGCTGCCCGGAGTGTGCGCGGCTGGACCGGGCGCACTCGGTGGCCGCCGACACCGTCGCCGACGACCCACGGCCGTACCGGGTGTATCTCGCCTGGTTCGGGCCGGGCATGGTCAAGGTCGGGATCACCCGCGAGTCCCGGGAGTCGGCGCGGCTGCGGGAGCAGGGGGCCGTGGTGTTCACCTGGCTGGGGCGCGGGCCGTTGATGGCCGCGCGGCGTACGGAGGAGGTGCTGCGTTCGGCGCTCGGGGTGCCCGACCGGATCCCGTACGCACGCAAGCGCGCCGTGCGGGGCGAGCTGCCGGGGGTTGCCGGGCGTGCCGCCGAGGTCGAGGGACTGTACCGGCGCGCCGTGGCGCTGGAGGGGGCCGGGTGGCCCGAGACGCTGGAGCGGCTGCCGTTCGAGGCCGTCGACCATGGCGGGACGTTCGGGCTCGACGCGGCGGGTGTGACGGCGGGGGTGGTGACGGGGCTGGCGGACGGCGGTGCGGTGGGCGGGCGACTGGTGGCGGCGGCCGGGCCCGATCTGCATCTGGAGACCGCGGCCGACGGCGTCGTCGTGCTGGACACACGGCTGATCACCGGCTGGGATCTGGCGGGTGCCGACACGCGGGCCGCGCTGAGCGTGCCGGTCCTCGTCACCGGGGGCGCCGGGGTGCAGGACGGGCTCTTCTGAGATCGTCCCGGGAAGGCTCCGGGGAGGCGGGAGTCCCAGGGCGGGCAGGTCGGGAGACGGATGAGGCGGGTGGGGCGCGTGAGTGACGGCGACGGTGGCCGTGACGAGGTCGTGCGGTTCTGGCAGCGGCTCGGACTGCCGGGGATCATCGATGTCCATACGCACTTCATGCCGGAGCGGGTGCTCCGCAAGGTATGGGCCTACTTCGACTCGGCCGGACCGCTGACCGGCCTGGAGTGGCCGATCACCTACCGCCACGACGAGGACGGACGCCTCGCTCTGCTGCGCTCCTTCGGCGTCCTCCGCTTCACCTCGATGCTCTACCCGCACAAGGCCGGGATGGCGGCCTGGCTGAACGGCTGGGCGGCCGGCTTCGCGGCCCGCGTCCCGGACTGTCTGCACACGGCGACCTTCTTCCCGGAGGAGGGCGTGGAGGACTACGTGCGCGAGGCGGTCGAGTCGGGGGCCCGGGTCTTCAAGTCGCACCTCCAGGTCGGGGCCTACGACCCGAACGATCCCCTGCTGGAGCCCGTCTGGGGGCTGCTGGCGGAGGCCAGGGTCCCGGTGGTGATCCACTGCGGGTCCGGGCCCGCCCCCGGCGCGTACACCGGGCCGGAGCCGGTCGGGCGGCTGCTCTCCCGCCATCCACGGCTGCGGCTGGTGGTGGCACACATGGGAATGCCGGAGTACGCGGAATTCCTGGCACTGGCGGCGGCGTACCCCGAGGTGCGGCTCGACACGACGATGGCGTTCACGGACTTCACCGAGGACCTCACGCCGTTCCCGGTGGCGGGGCAGCGCGGACGGCTCGCGGACCTGGGTGACCGGATCCTGCTCGGTACGGACTTCCCGAACATCCCGTACCCGTACGCCCATCAGTTGCACGCCCTGGAGCGGCTGGGGCTGGGCGACGCGTGGCTGCGGGCCGTCTGCCACGGGAACGCGAGCGCGCTGTTCCGGTGAGCCGGGGGTGCACGCGCGCCCCGTTGCGCCGAGCACGGTCGTCTCCCGCGTTTCTCAGGTAATTCACAGGGAGGGGAAAGGCCTCTCTCACGGCGGTCCCACAGGCTGGGAGCCATGACGACGACCTCGCCCCAGGGGCGTACCGAACTGCTCAGGCCGGACCGCGGTCCCGTCCGCGTACTGGTCGTGGACGACGAGGCTCCGCTTGCCGAGCTGCTCTCCATGGCCCTGCGGTACGAGGGCTGGGACGTGCGCAGCGCGGGCGACGGGGCCGGTGCGGTGCGTACGGCCCGTGACTTCCGCCCCGACGCGGTGGTCCTCGACGTGATGCTGCCCGACATGGACGGGCTCGCCGTGCTCGGCCGGCTGCGGCGGGAGCTGTCCGACGTACCGGTGCTGTTCCTGACGGCGCGGGACTCGGTGGAGGACCGGATCGCCGGGCTCACGGCGGGCGGCGACGACTACGTCACCAAGCCGTTCAGCCTGGAGGAGGTCGTGGCGCGGCTGCGTGGGCTGATCCGCCGCTCGGGCACGGTCGCGGTACGCGGCGAGTCGACGCTCGTCGTCGGTGACCTGGTGCTGGACGAGGACAGCCACGAGGTGTGCCGGGGCGACGACTCGATCCACCTCACGGCGACCGAGTTCGAGCTGCTGCGCTTCCTGATGCGCAATCCGCGCCGGGTGCTCAGCAAGGCACAGATCCTGGACCGGGTGTGGAACTACGACTTCGGCGGCCAGGCGAACGTCGTCGAGCTGTACGTCTCGTACCTGCGCAAGAAGATCGACGCGGGGCGCACCCCGATGATCCACACCCGGCGCGGGGCGGGATACCTGATCAAGCCCGGTGAGTAGCCCGGCGACCGACCCGGGAGCGTGCCGGTGAGCAGGAAGCGCGAGAGGGCACGGCCGTGGACGCTACGGACCCGGCTCGTCGTGTACGCGGTGGCACTCATCGCCGTCGTCGCGGCCGTGATCGGTTCGGTCACCGCAATCGCCTTCCACAGCTACATGTACGGGAAACTGGACTCCCAGCTGACCGACATCGCGAGGCGGGCCGACGACCGGCCGCCCTCCGGCGGGGTGCCCGCTCCGGGCGGGCTGCAGAACGAGGATCCGCTCGGCTTCGTCGGCATGGGCGGTCAGCCCTTCGAGACGTTCGGTGCCGTCCTCGTGGACGGCTCCGTCACCGGTTCGCAGATCTCTCCGGAGCCGGTCAGCGGGCTCGACGCGCAGCGGAACGTGGAGCCGTTGACCACCGCGCAGGAGGGCGCCCTGGAGGCGGCCGGCGTACCCGCGGACGCCGCGGCGCACGACGTCGAGCTGCCCGGGCTCGGCGGATACCGCGTGCAGGCCGTCCCCAGGAGCGACGGTCCGACCGTCCTCGTCGGCATTCCCACCGCCGAGGTGAGCGGTGCCCTCACCACCCTGATCGTCGTCGAGGTCTGTGTCACCGGGGCCGGTCTCGTCGCCGCCGGAATCGCGGGCGCGGCGATGGTCGGTGTCGCCCTGCGCCCCCTGCGCAGGGTGGCCGCCACCGCGACCCGGGTCTCCGAACTCCCGCTGCACAGCGGCGAGGTCTCCCTGTTCGAACGGGTCCCCGACGCCGAGGCCGATCCGCGTACCGAGGTCGGCCAGGTCGGTGCGGCGCTCAACCGGATGCTGGGCCACGTCGGTTCGGCCCTGGAGGCGCGCCAGAAGAGCGAGACGCGGGTACGGCAGTTCGTCGCGGACGCGAGCCATGAGCTGCGGACCCCGCTCGCCTCGATCCGCGGGTACGCCGAACTGACCCGGCGCGGCCGGGAGGAGGCCGGTCCGGACACCCGGCACGCGCTGGGGCGGATCGAGTCCGAGGCGGAACGGATGACGGGCATGGTCGAGGACCTCCTGCTCCTGGCCCGGCTCGACGCCGGACGGCCGCTCTCGTACGAGAGCACCGATCTGTCACCGCTCGTCATCGACGCGGTGAGCGACGTACGGGTCGCTGGGCGCACGGCGGACGCGGCGGGGGCCGGGCCCACGCACCACTGGCGGCTGGAGCTGCCCGAGGTGCCCGCCGCCGTGCGGGCCGACCCGACGAGGATCCAGCAGGTGCTGGTCAACCTGCTGGCCAACGCCCGCACGCACACCCCGCCCGGGACCACCGTCACCGTCCGGGTGCGGGAGGCGCGCGGGGACCTGCCGTGGGTGACCCTGGAGGTCCAGGACGACGGGCCCGGGATCCCCGCCGCGTTGGTGCCGCACGTCTTCGAACGGTTTGCGCGCGGGGACGCCTCGCGCTCCCGGCACGCCGGGTCGACGGGGCTGGGCCTCGCCATCGTGCAGGCCGTCGTGGCCGCGCACGGCGGGCTGGCCGAGGTGCGCTCGGTGCCGGGGAGGACGGTGTTCGCCGTCCGTCTCCCCGCGGACCCGGTGTACGAGGGCGGCGGGGGTCCCGGGGACCTTCCCGGGACCCCCGCGGGCCGCCCCTCCCGCCCCTCCGCGCCCGCCCTCCCGGCGCACTCACAGCCGGACCACAGGCGCAGCACACGGGCGTGACAGCGCGGTTGGCGAGTGTCGTCGTCATGCGAACCGACACCCCTTGGAGCACCTTGCCGGCCCGGGAACACCTCCTGGCCGCAGCGGTCGACGCGGCCGGTGCTCCCGTACTCGACGTGGTCGTCCCCGTCCACAACGAGGAGAAGGACCTCGAAACCTGTGTGCTGCGCCTGCACGACCATCTGGCGCGGACCTTCCCGTACCCCTTCCGCATCACGGTCGCGGACAACGCGAGCACCGACCGCACGCCCCGGGTGGCGGCGCGGCTCGCGGCCGTGATCCCGCAGGTGCGGTCGTTCCGGCTGGAGGAGAAGGGCCGGGGGCGTGCGCTGCGCACCGTCTGGTCCCGCTCCGACTCCCCGGTCCTCGCCTACATGGACGTGGACCTCTCGACCGACCTCAACGCCCTCCTGCCGCTGGTCGCCCCGCTGATCTCCGGTCACTCCGACCTGGCCATCGGCTCGCGCCTCGCCCGCAGTTCGCGTGTGGTGCGCGGCTCGAAGCGGGAGTTCATCTCGCGTGCCTACAACCTCATCCTGCGCTCCTCGCTGGCCGCCCGGTTCAGCGACGCCCAGTGCGGGTTCAAGGCGATACGGCGCGAGGTCGCGCAGCGGCTGCTGCCGATGGTCGAGGACACCGGCTGGTTCTTCGACACCGAGATGCTGGTGCTCGCCGAGCGGGCCGGGCTGCGCATCCACGAGGTGCCGGTCGACTGGGTCGACGACCCGGACTCCACCGTGCACATCGTGCGGACGGCGACCGAGGACCTGAAGGGCGTCTGGCGGGTGGGCAGGGCGCTGGCCACCGGCGCCCTGCCGCTGGACCGGCTGGCCCGGCCCTTCGGGGACGATCCCCGCGACCGGGCCGTGCCCGGGGTGCCGCACGGACTCGCCCGGCAGCTGGTCGGCTTCTGCGTGGTGGGCGTGCTCTCCACACTGGTCTACCTCGCCCTGTACTCCCTCTTCCGCCTGGGTGCCGGACCGCAGACCGCCAACGGCGCCGCTCTCCTGGTCTCCGCCGTCGCCAACACGGCCGCCAACCGCAGGTTCACCTTCGGCGTACGCGGCACGGGCGGAGCCGTACGCCACCAGGCGCAGGGGCTCGTCGTCCTCGCCATCGGACTCGCGCTCACCAGCGGTTCGCTCGCCGCGCTCGGCGCGGCTTCCGGATCGCCCTCGCACGGCACGGAGCTCGCCGTGCTGGTCGCGGCCAACCTCGCGGCGACGGTGCTGCGGTTTCTGCTCTTCCGCGCCTGGGTGTTCCCGGACCGGCGCGCCGACCACCAGGACGCCCGCAAGGGTTCCGCACACGAACTGAGGAACGTCCGATGACCGCCACCACCCGTCCCGACCACCTCCCGGCCCCGCCGGCCGGGGCTGCCGAAGGGCGGGGACACGGCCGCCCGAGGACGCCGCCGCTGCGCCGCACCTGGCAGGGCAGGCCCGAGGACCCGCGCTGGGCGCGGCCCGCCTTCCTCGGCATGCTGCTGGTGATCGCGCTCGCGTACTTCTGGAACCTCGGCGCCTCCGGATACGCCAACTCCTTCTACTCCGCGGCCGTGCAGGCCGGCAGCCAGAACTGGAAGGCGTTCTTCTTCGGCTCGCTGGACTCCGCGAACGCCATCACCGTCGACAAGCCCCCGGCCGCCCTCTGGCCGATGGCCCTGTCGGTCCGGGTCCTCGGCCTGAACTCCTGGGCGATCCTCGCCCCGCAGGTGCTGATGGGCGTCGCCACGGCCGGGGTCCTGTACGCCGGTGTACGCCGCCGCTTCAGCGCCGCGGCCGGGCTGATCACCATGGCCGTGTTCGCGCTGACGCCCGTCGCCGCGCTGATGTTCCGGTTCAACAACCCCGACGCGCTGCTCGCCCTGCTCATGACCGTGACCGTCTACTGCGTGCTGCGTGCCATGGAGGCAGGCCGGACGAAGTGGCTGGTGTGGGCGGGCGTCGCGGTGGGCCTCGCGTTCCTGTCGAAGACCTTGCAGGCGTTCCTGGTCCTGCCGCCGCTGGCCGTGCTGTACACGGTGTTCGCACCCGTGCCCGTACGGAAGCGGTTCGGTCAGCTCGGACTGTCGGCCCTCGCGACGGTCGTCGCCGGCGGATGGTGGGTGGCGATCGTCGAGCTGTGGCCCGCGGCCTCGCGCCCCTACGTCGGCGGCTCGCAGAACAACTCCTTCCTGGAACTCACCCTCGGCTACAACGGACTCGGCCGGATCAACGGCGAGGAGACCGGCAGCGTCGGCGGCGGAGGGGGCCAGGGCGGCGGCTGGGGCGACACCGGCATCGGCCGGATGTTCGACTCCGAGATCGGCGGCCAGATCTCCTGGCTGCTGCCTGCCGCGCTGCTCCTGCTGGTCGCGGGCGTCCGGCTGACCTGGCGGGCGAAGCGGACGGACACGGCCCGTGCGGCCTTCCTCGCCTGGGGCGGCTCGCTGCTGATGACGGCCTTCGTCTTCAGCTTCATGGCAGGGATCTTCCACCAGTACTACACCGTCGCCCTGGCGCCCCACATCGCGGCGCTGGTCGGCATGGGCGCCACGATCCTGTGGGAGGAGCGGGCCAGGTGGTGGGCGGGCGCCGCGCTCGGCGGAACCGTCGCGGTGACGGCCGTCTGGGCGTACGTCCTGCTGGGGCGCACTCCCGACTCCTACCCCTGGCTGCGCTGGGCCGTCCTGACCTGCGGCGTCGTGGGCGCGGTGGGGCTGCTGCCCGCCGCACGGACGGGGCGCGCCCTCGCCCTCGCCGCGGGGGCCATGGGGCTCGCCGCGTCGCTGGCCGGGCCGGCCGCGTACACGGTCAGCACGCTGAACACCGGGCACCAGGGCTCGATCGTCACCGCCGGACCGGCGGGGGCGAGCACGGGTGGCGGCCCCGGGGGCGGGGACCGTGGCGGTCCCGGTGGCGGCACGCCGCCCGGTCAGGGCACGCAGCAGGGCGCCCGGGCTCCGGGCAACGCCCAGGGCGGCGGCTTCCCGGGCGGCGGCCGGCCCGGCCGGGGCCAGGGGCAGGCGGGCCAGGCCCCCGGCGGCCGGCCGGGCGGCGTGCCCGGCGCCGCCACGGGCGAAGGCGGCCCGGGCGGCGGCATGGGCGGTCTGCTCAACGGCGCGTCCGTCGCCGCCGAGGCCAAGGAGCTCCTGGAGCGGGACGCCGACGACTACACCTGGTCGGCGGCGGCCATCGGCTCGCAGAACGCCGCGAGTTACCAGCTCGCCACCGGTGACCCGGTGATGGCGATCGGCGGCTTCAACGGCAGCGACCCGTCCCCGACTCTCGCCCGGTTCAAGAAGTACGTCGCCGACGGGAAGATCCACTACTTCGTCCCGGGCGGCATGGGCGGCGGTATGGGCGGCGCGGGCACCTCGTCCCAGATCTCGGCCTGGGTGGAGGAGAACTTCGAGGAGGTCACCGCGGGCGGCGCGACCTTCTACGACCTCACCCGGCCCGGGGGCGACAGCGCGGGCTGACGCCGTAGTTCGAGATCGGCGACAACCGGGCGGTGGTCCGAGGCGAGCGTCTCGGCCACCGCCACGTCGCGTACCCGCACGGCGCCCTCGCCGGCCTTCGACACCGCCACGAAGTCGATCCGTTTCACCGGATCCAGGGCGGGGAAGGTCGGCGCCCCCGGATCGGCGTCCGTCAGCTCCGCCCACAACGGGGCCAGTTCGGGTGCCCCCGGTTCCGCGTTGAAGTCGCCCAGCAGGATCTTCCGGCCGCGGTCCTCGCCCATGATCCGCAGGGTGTCGGCGACCTGAGCGACCCGCACGGCCGGATCCGGCCGGTAGTCCAGATGCGTCACGTACACGTGCACGGGCAGCCCCCGCACCCGCAGCACCACCTCGGCGAAGCCCGGCGCCGGCGCCGGCACGGGGTCGGGGTCCTGGGTCGAGAGCCGCGTGATCTCGTGGTTCTCCGCGCTCACGACCGGGAACCGGGACAGGACCGCCACCCCGAACTCGCGCCGGGGCTCCCCCGGCACCACCGGGTCGAGGCTGTAGACCGGCGCGAACGACACCCGCATCCCCAGCCGTTCGGCCAGCTCACCCGCGAGATCGCGCCACTCGCTGCGCGCACCCCAGTGGACGTCCACCTCCTGAAGGCCGATCACATCGGCGTCCAGCGCTCGCAGATCGGCCGTCTGGCGGTCCAGGTCGAACACGCCGTCCGCGCCCGCCCCGGCATGGATGTTGTACGTCACGACGCGGAGCGGCACCGTGCGCCCCCGGTCGGTGGCCCCCGCGGGCGGCGCGAGCGCCGTCACCGCCAGACCCGCGGCGATCAGAACGCCCACCGTACGACGACGCAGTGACATGCCACTCCACTCATCCGTTGCTGAACGGCTCACAAGCGACCGGGGTGCCGACGTCCGGAGGGCTACCCGCGCCGGCACCGTACGCAAACGAGTGGTACGGCGTACAGGGCTGCCATACGGTGTATGGCAAATTCCCTTACACCGTATGAGTGCACCGGAACCAGGAGCCCGCATGACGGCGACCGCAGCCGAACAGAACGACCGCGCCCCCCGGGGCGGCCATCCGCAGCGCTGGCTGATCCTCGGTGTCATCTGCCTCGCCCAGCTCACCGTGCTGCTCGACAACACCGTTCTGAACGTCGCGATCCCGTCCCTCACCACGGAGTTGCACGCCTCCACCGCCGACGTGCAGTGGATGATCAACGCCTACTCGCTCGTGCAGTCGGGTCTGCTGCTCACCGCGGGAAGCGCCTCCGACCGCTACGGCCGCCGGAAGATGCTGGTCGCGGGCCTCGTGCTGTTCGGGATCGGCTCACTGGCGGCCGGGCTCGCGCAGTCCTCCGGGCAGCTGATCGCCGCCCGCGCCGGGATGGGCGTCGGCGGCGCGCTGCTGATCACCACCACCCTCGCCGTCGTGGTCCAGATCTTCGACGACACCGAGCGCGTCAAGGCCATCGGCATCTGGTCCACCGTCAACTCCCTCGGATTCGCCGTCGGTCCCCTCGTCGGCGGCGTCGTGCTCGACCACTTCTGGTGGGGCGCGATCTTCCTCATCAACATCCCCGTGGCACTGATCGGTGTGATCGCCGTCGTCCGGCTCGTCCCCGAGTCCAGGAACCGCCGGGGAGACCGCCCGGACCTGTTCGGGGCGCTGCTCTCCACCATCGGCATGGCCGCCCTCGTGTACGCGATCATCTCCGGCCCGGAACACGGCTGGAGCTCCGGCCGGGTCCTGCTGACCGCCTTCACCGCGATCGCCGTCCTCACCGGGTTCGTCCTGTGGGAGCTCCACATCCCGTATCCGATGCTGGACATGCACTTCTTCCGTGACCAGAAGTTCATCGGCGCCGTCGCGGGCGCGATCCTGGTCGCCTTCGGGATGGGCGGCTCGCTCTTCCTGCTCACCCAGCACCTGCAGTTCGTGCTCGGGTACGGGCCGCTGGAGGCCGGTCTGCGCACGGCACCGCTCGCGCTCACCGTGGTCGCCCTCAACCTCACGGGCCTCGGCGCCCGCCTCGTCCCGAGGACGGGCACGCCCGCCACCATCGCCCTCGGGATGAGCCTGCTGGCCGCCGGGCTCGGTGCCGTCGCGCTGCTCGGCCGCGAGGGATACGGCGGCATGCTGCTCGGCCTGGTCGTCATGGGGGCCGGTATCGCACTCGCCATGCCCGCCATGGCCAACGCGATCATGAGCGCGATCCCGCCGGAGAAGGCGGGCGTCGGTGCGGGGATCAACGGCACGCTCGCCGAGTTCGGCAACGGGCTCGGGGTCGCCGTGCTGGGAGCCGTGCTCAACTCACGGTTCGCCGCGCTCGTACCTGCGGCCGTCGGGGCCGCCTCGCTGCCCGTCGCGCTCGCCGCGGCGGACGGCGAGGAGGAGCGGCAGCGCGTCACGGACGCGTTCGCCTCCGGGCTGGAGGCCAGCCAGCTGGTCGGCGCGGGGGCGGTCCTGGCGGGAGGCCTGCTCGCCGCCGTACTGCTGCGGAGGGCGGAGCGTACCGACGCGGCGGCGGCCGAGCGGGACTCCGCTCCGGCGGAATCCTCCTGAGCGGCGGGCATAGCATCGGACGGGGTGCCGTACGCAGGGGTGTCATCCGCTCCGTACGGCCTCCGTGGGAACGGACCCGCCGGACGCGTCCGTACCGTCGGCAGGACGAGGAGAGTGCGCCATGGGGTCCGCGGCTGACCGGGTGAAGAACGCTGCGCGGGTCAGTGTGTGGCTGGACCGGCGTACACCCTCGCGCACCCGCAGGGCCGACCACCCGGCGCTCGACCGGGACAGGATCACCGCGGCCACGGTGCGGCTGCTGGACGCCGAGGGTCACGCGAAGTTCTCCATGCGCCGACTCGCGGCCGAGCTCGACGTCACGGCGATGTCCCTCTACTGGTACGTCGACACCAAGGACGACCTGCTGGAACTGGCCCTGGACACGGCCTTCGCGGAGATCCCGGCCTCGCGGGAGGACGCCGACTGGCGCGACCGGCTCCGCGAACTGGCCACCAGCTACCGGGAGATGCTGGTCCGGCACCCCTGGGCCTCCGCCTTCGCCGGGCGCTTCCTGAACATCGGCCCGCACTCCATGCTGTTCTCGTACGCCGTCCAGGACGTCGTCCGGGCCACCGGACTGCCCCTGGAGCACCGGACGGGCGCCATCTCGGCCGTGTTCCAGTTCGTCTACGGGTTCGGCACGATCGAGGGGCACTTCGTGCAGCGCTCGGCCGAGGCCGGACTGAGCCAGGACGCCTACTACCAGCGGGCGATGGGCACGATCCGCTCCCATCCGGAACACCAGCAGATCGTGCGCACCTCGGAGGCCCTCATGAAGGCGCGCGGCGGGGGGACCGTCGAGGAGATGCGCGAGCGGGACTTCGCGTTCGCGCTGGACCTCCTGATCGCCGGCATCGAAGCGATGCGCGCACGAGCGGCCCACCGGCCGTAGCCCGCGCGCCGTCGTCAGTAGCCGCGCCCGGTGTCCACGGCCAGCGCGGGCACCCGCCCTCCGGTGACCGCCTCCCAGCAGGCCTCGAAGTCCGTGACGACGTCCTCGTCGGCCGTGATGCCGGCGGAGTGCGACGTGAGCACCGTGCGCGGCAGCCGCCAGACACGGTCGTCGGCCGCCGGAGGCTCCTCGGGCAGCACGTCGAGGACGGCCCGCCGTACGGTCCCGGAGCGCAGGGCCGTCTCCAGCGCCGCCATGTCCACGCACGCGCCGCGACCCACGCTGAGGAAGGAGGCGCCCCGCATCGCGGTGAACCGGGGGCCGTCGAAGAACCCTGCCGTGGCGGCGGTCAGCGGAAGCGTGGACACCACCCACCGGGCACCGGCCAGCGCAGCCGACTCCTCGTCACCGCCGGCCCGTACCACCCGGTCGAAGCCCGGTGGCACGTCACGAGGAGTGCGGCAGACACCCACCGTGTGCAGGGAGCAGGCCCGCAGCAGGGCCGCGACGGCGGAGCCGATGCGTCCGGTGCCATGGACGACGACGGTCTGCCCGGCGGCGAGCGTGGACGGGAGGCGGTGCCACTGTGCGCGGGCGTGCTGCGCGGTGTGCTCCGGGACGGACTGGCATTCGGCGAGGACCCAGGCCAGCACGTACTGGGCGATGCGCTCACCCATCCGGCCCACGGTCCGGGTCAGCAGGGCGCCCCGCGGCCACGGTCCGGCGGCGAGCACCGCGTCCGTACCGGCGTTGACGCTGTGGAACCACACCAGCCGGCGGCTCCGCAGCGCGCCGGGCAGCGTGTCCCCGACGTACAGGAAGGGGCCGTCCGGCGCGCTGTCGGACACGTGTTCCACCGGACGTCCCGTGATCCGCTCCAGGGCGCGGGCCATGGGTCCGTCGACCTGGGGGGCGGCCAGCAGCCGGGCCCGCGCGAGCACCTCGTGGGGCACCATGCGGACGGTCAGCCGTCGGCGGCCGTGCGGGCGGGGAAGCCTCCGGTGGCGACCGGACCCCAGCGCTCCGGGGTGATCCGGATGATGGACTTGCCCTGCTTGACCATGGCCTCCCGGTACTCGTCCCAGTCAGGGTGCTCGCCGGAGATGTTCCGGAAGTACTCGACGAGCGGCTCGACCGAGTCCGGTGCGTCGATCACCTCGGCCGAACCGTCGATCTGGACCCATGGGCCGTTCCAGTCGTCGGACAGGACGATCACGCTCACCCGCTCGTCCCGCTTGGCGTTACGGGTCTTGGCCCGTTCGGGGTAGGTCGAGACGACGATCCGTCCCGCGTCGTCGACACCGCAGGTGAGCGGGGACCCCTGCGGGCGGCCGTCGGACCGGGTGGTCAGCAGGATCGCCCGGTGCCTGGGCCGCACGAAGTCCAGCAGTTCCCCGAGCTCCACCGTGGTGTTGGTCGCGATGTGTGCCATGCGGCCAACCCTATGCCTCGGCGTAATCCCCCTGCACGGCCTGGATGTCGAGCTCCACGCGCAGCGTCGTGCCGATCGCGGCGATGCCTGCCTGCACCACCTGGTTGTAGTGCATGGCGAAATCGGCGCGGCGCAGCTCCGTGGTGGCGTGGAAGGCCGCCCGCACCCCGCCCCACGGGTCCGGTCCGGTGCCCAGGTAGCTGAGGTCCAGGTCGACGTCCCGGGAGACGCCGTGCATCATCAGCACGCCGTGCACGGTCCAGCGGTCGGGCCCGGCGGGGACCAGCGCCCGGGAGCGGTAGGTGATCTCCGGGAAGCGTTCGACGTCCAGGAAGTCGGCCGAGCGCAGGTGCTTGTCCCGCATGCCGTTGCCGGTGTCGATGCTGGCCGGGGTGATGAAGGCCTCCACCCGGGAGCGCTGGACGTCCTGAGCGATCTCGATCCGGCCGCCGAACTCGGTGAACCGGCCGTGCACGCTGGAGATCCCCAGGTGCTGCGCGACCGCGGCCACCGAGGAGTGCACCGGGTCCAGCGACCAGGTGCCCGGAGGCGGCAGTTGCACACCGCCCTGCCGGGCCAGCACCACGGTGCCTGCCTCGATCCGGCCGCTCGCCGTGACGAGCGCGGTGGAGGCGGAGGGGGCGTACCCGACCGCCGTGACGATCACCGTGTACGCGCCGGCCGGCAGGAGATCGCCGGTGCGTACGGCGCCGTTCTCGTCGGCGGAGGCCCGCAGCATCTGCGTGCCCGTCATATCGGTCACGGTCACGACGGCGTGCTGGACCGCCCAGCCGTCCCGCGTGCGTACGTGTGCGCGAAGTCCCATCCGTGTTCTCTCCTTGCTCCATCACCCGGTGGCGCAGTGACCCGATGAGTCGGGCCCCGGGCGGGAACGGCAGGCCGTCCCCTGCCTGCCGTCCCCACGCGGGGCCCATTTCCGCCGACGGGCACAGCCTCTCCGCTCGGAGCGCTGTTCCGCCAGGGGTCTTTGTGGATCTTCCGTGTGTCTACACGCCCGGGTGGGCGAGTTCGATGTCATGGCCGTCGACTCCGGCACCCGACACGGTCAGTGAGCCTGCCACCGGCGGATAGCCGGTCGCGACGACCGCGTACTCGCCCGCGTCCAGGTCGGTGAAGGCGTACACGCCGTCCTCCCCCGTCGTCGACGTGGCGACCACGTTGCCGGCCGCGTCGATCAGCGTGACGCGGGCCTCGGCCAGCGGGGCCCGGCCGGAGCCGGCCCGGACGACGCCCTTCACCAGCGCACCGGACTCCAGAGCCGCGTCGACCCGGGTGACACCCTGGCCGCCGATCTCCACCGGCAGGGCCAGCGGACGGTAGCCGGCGGCCGTCACGGCGACGGTCACCGCGCCGGGGACGAGCTCACCGAAGCTGAACTCGCCCGTGGCCCCGGAGGCACCGGTGGCGAGTACGTCGCCGCGCACATCGGTCACGACGACCGTCGCGCCCTCGACCGGGCTGCCGCCCCCGGCGGTCCGCACGGTCCCCGCGAGACCGCTCGTACCGGCGAGCAGGATGTCGTACGCCAGCGGCTCCTCGCCGACGACCACGGTGGACGCCTGCGGCTGGAAGCCGTCCGCGGAGGCGATCAGGACGTATGAGCCGGAGCCCGGCGCGTCCAGTACGTAGCCGCCGTCGGCCCGGGCGACGGAGCGCCCCAGCTGTCGGCCGCCGAGCGAGATCAGCGTGACGGCGGCCCGGGCGAGGGGCGCGCCCTCGGCGCCGCGCACCACACCGCGTACGGGCGTGCCGGTACCGGGGGCGTCCGCGGCCTCGGGGGCGCCGGCCGAGGTGACCCCGGCCGTGTTCCCGGCCACGGGTGCGGCGGTGCCCGCGGCAGCCTCGGTGATCTCCGGGGCGGGTGCCTCGGCGGTGGCCCTGTCACTGCCGGCGTTCGTCTTCAGGGCGACCTCCTTGATGAAGATCGTCACGATGAAGGCGACGAGCGCGGCCGGTGCGGCGTAGAGGAAGACGTCGGCGACACCGTGGCCGTAGGCGGCCTCCACGACGGTGCGGAACGGAGCGGGGAGCTTGTCCAGGTCCGGGATGCCCCCGCCGCCGGTACCGCCGTGGCCGAACGCGGCGCCTTCGGGGCCCAGGTCGGCGAGGCCGTCCTCGACGTAGTGGGTGACGCGGTTGGCCATGACGGCGCCCAGGGCCGAGACGCCGATGGCACCACCGAGCGAACGGAAGAAGGTGACGACGGAGCTGGCCGCGCCGAGGTCGGCGGGAGCGACCTGGTTCTGCGTGGCCAGGACCAGGTTCTGCATCATCATGCCGATCCCGAGCCCCATCACGAACATGAAGACCGCGATGTGCCAGTACTCGGTGTCGTAGCGGATGGTGCCCAGCATTCCGAGACCCGCCGTGACCAGGAAGCCACCGCTGACGAGCCAGGCCTTCCAGCGGCCGGTCCTGGTGATGACCTGGCCGGAGACGGTCGAGGAGAGGAACAGACCCGTGATCATCGGGATCGTCATGACGCCCGACATCGTGGGCGACTTGTCGCGCGCCAGCTGGAAGTACTGGCTGAAGAAGACGGTGCCCGCGAACATCGCGACGCCGACGAACAGCGAGGCGACCGAGGCCAGGGTGATGGTGCGGTTCCGGAACAGGCGCAGCGGGATGATCGGCTCACTGGCCCTGGACTCGATGAGCAGGAAGAGCGCGATGAGGACGACGGTGCCGCCCAGCATCGTGCAGGTCTGCCACGAGAGCCAGTCGTACTTGTCGCCCGCGAAGGTCACCCAGAGCAGCAGCAGCGAGACGGCGGCGCTGATGAAGAACGCGCCCCACCAGTCGACCTTGACCTGGCGCTTGACGACCGGGAGCTTCAGGGTCTTCTGGAGCACGACCAGGGCGATGACCGCGAAGGGCACACCCACGTAGAAGCACCAACGCCAGCCCATCCAGCTGGTGTCGGTGATGACACCGCCGAGGAGCGGGCCGCCCACGGTGGCGACGGCGAAGACCGCGCCGAGGTAGCCGCTGTAGCGCCCGCGCTCGCGCGGGGAGATCATCGCGGCCATCACGATCTGGGCGAGGGCGGAGAGACCGCCGACGCCGACGCCCTGCACGACCCGGCAGGCGATGAGCATGCCGCTGCTGGTCGACAGACCGGCCACGACCGAGCCGAGCACGTAGATGATCAGGGCTATCTGGACCAGCAGCTTCTTGCTGAACAGGTCCGAGAGCTTGCCCCACAGGGGAGTGGTGGCGGTCATGGCCAGCAGCGAGGCCGTGACGACCCAGGTGTAGGCGCTCTGGCCGCCGCCGAGGTCGGAAATGATCTCCGGCAGGGCGTTGGAGACGACCGTCGACGAGAGGATCGCGACGAACATGCCGAGCAGCAGCCCGGCCAGCGCTTCCATGATCTGCCGGTGTGTCATCGGCGTGCCGTCGGGGGCTTCGGACGCCCCGTGCTTGGCGTGGCCGCCCCGCACACCGGTCGGTGTGGTCGTAGCCATGGAGTTCCTTGTCTTTGCTTCTGTTACTCGGGTGTACGGGTGTACGAGTCGTCGGAGTGCCCGGCGCGGTGGTCGCCGTCGAGCTTTCCGGGGGCGCATCCACCGGAGCCGCGGCAGGAGAAGCTGTCGCGCAGCCGGGACAGCAACGTGCTGAGCTGTCCGACTTCCTCGTCGGACCAGTCGATGAGGTTGTGGGCGAACATCTCGGTGGTCCGCCGGGTCAGGTCGTGGAGCAGTTCGTCGCCCGCGGGGGTCACTCGCAGGATGCGGGACCGCTTGTCCGCCGGGTCCGGGAACCTCTCGATCCAGCCGTTCTCCACCGCGTGTGCCACATGACGGCTGGTCACCGACATGTCCACGGCCAGGAGCTCGGCAAGCCGGGTGATCCGCATCTCGCCGTACTTGGCCAGCAGTGTCAGCACCGTGGCCGAACCCCCGGGGCACGCGGCGGGCAGGACGCGGGCGAGGCCCCTTCTGACGGCTCCGACGGCGCTGAGCTGCCGGGCCAGTTCTTCGTACTGGCTCCGTGCGGCCACCGGACCTCCAGGCTCATTTCCGGGTCATCTTGTTGCTTAGGGCAACGATAGAAGCCGTTGGTTGCTACAGGCAAACGAAATGCGCCTTGCAGAAGTAAAGGAAGCCAAAAGCCTCCGTAGGCTCCCGGTCAAGCGTGCAGCGCACGGGGGGTGACCTGCGCCGTATGTGTTCCCGGGCACAGGCAGGGGCGCGTGGGGCGGGGCGCATGGAGACGGCGCGGAGGGCTTCCGCGGACGGGTGAGGAGCCCGGGGACGCCTCGGACGGACATCGCCCGCCGCGGACCCGGGGGTTGGGCCGTTCCGCCGAGTTCGCTAGGGTCCGGGCCATGGCACACAACCCCCACGCCCCTCAGCCGGGCCCCGAGGGCACTCACGACCCGGCCGGCAGCACGCAGATGTTCCGCGCGTTCGTCGACGACGGCGAGCCGCAGCGCAGGCAGCAGCCGGCCGCGACCTCGTCCGGACCGAAGACCGGGGTGATCGTGGCCGTCGTCGCGGTCATCGTCGTCCTCGGCGCGGTCGCCTGGCTCGCGCTCGGCTGACCCAGGTCACGTCCCCGTCACTCCCACTCCTACGGCGGTCACGCCCCGGGCCCGCGCGTCAGCGGCCCCGGAACCCGCCAGGCGTCCGTCCGCGCGGCGCACGCCGTCCTCCGCAGCCGCTCCGCACCGGTTTCCGGCGTGGAGCGGCTGCGTGGGCTCCAGAGGCCCCCGGCCACGACTGCGTCCGGGCCTGCCGACGTGGGTCCGCCGCGCACGGCGCGGCCGCCGGGCGGTGACCGACGTGCCCGGCGGCCGGTGGAGCCGTGCGGCCGGCCGCCGCCACCCCCGGCCGGCGTGGGGAGGTCATCGGCGGCCTCGGCCGCGTCAGTCGGCGATGAGCCCTTCCCTGAGCTGGGTGAGTGTGCGCGTCAGCAGCCGTGAGACGTGCATCTGGGAGATGCCGACCTCCTCGCCGATCTGCGACTGGGTCATGTTCGCGAAGAAGCGCAGCATGATGATCTGACGCTCGCGCGGGGCGAGCCTGGCCAGCAGCGGCTTCAGGGACTCGCGGTACTCGACGCCTTCCAGTGCCGCGTCCTCGTACCCCAGGCGGTCCGCCAGCGAGCCCTCGCCGCCGTCGTCCTCGGGGGACGGGGAGTCCAGCGAGGAAGCCGTGTAGGCGTTGCCGACGGCCAGGCCGTCGACCACGTCCTCCTCGGAGACCCCGAGCGCCTTGGCCAGCTCCGGCACGGTCGGTGACCGGTCGAGCTTCTGGGCGAGCTCGTCGCTCGTCCGGGTGAGGGCCAGCCGCAGCTCCTGCAGCCGGCGAGGCACCCGTACCGACCACGAGGTGTCGCGGAAGAAGCGCTTGATCTCCCCGACGACGGTCGGCATCGCGAACGTGGGGAATTCCACGCCCCGTTCGCAGTCGAAGCGGTCGATCGCCTTGATCAGGCCGATCGTCCCGACCTGGACGATGTCCTCCATCGGTTCGTTACGGCTCCGGAACCGCGCCGCCGCGTACCGCACGAGCGGGAGGTTGAGCTCGATGAGTGTGTCCCGCACGTAGGCCCGCTCGGGGCTGTCCGTTCCGTCGGGGCCCGGTGCGGGACCCAGCGCGGCGAGCCGCAGGAACAGGGAGCGGGACAGCGTGCGGGTGTCGATGACTTCCGACGAGCTGGTGAGCATGGCAGGTGCTGGTGCGCTCTTCGTGAGCGTGAGCACCTTCGAGCTGCCCTGTTCTGCGGACATGCCACCCCCTTGAGGTCGCGGACGGTCGCGGTGGCCACGACCATCGGAGGAACGCAGCCTCCACCTGAATACCGGAGGTAGGGCTGCGGCAAACGCGGTTCCAGCAGAATGTCACATGTCGGCAACACGCTGTAGTGACATGTCGACAAGTAAGCATCGGAACCGTGCAGGAAACAGGGGGTGTGCGGCTTTTACGCCTCCGGAACCTGTCTGTACGGGGTCTACCCGTTCCGGTTACGCCTCGATCCTGTTTGCGGATCGCAGACGGGCGAAACTTCTGGCCAGCAGCCTTGACACGTGCATCTGGGAGACGCCCAGTTCGGCACTGATCTGGGACTGCGTCAGGTTGTTGTAGTAGCGCAGCAGCAGGATCCGCTGCTCGCGCTCGGGCAGCTGGACGAGCAGGTGCCGTACGAGGTCGCGGTGTTCGACCCCGGCCAGGGCCGGGTCCTCGTAGCCGAGCCGGTCCAGGAGTCCGGGGAGCCCGTCGCCCTCCTGGGCCGCCTCCAGGGAGGTGGCGTGGTACGAGCGGCCCGCCTCGATGCAGGCGAGGACCTCGTCCTCGGAGATCCTCAGCCGCTCGGCGATCTCGCCGGTGGTCGGTGAGCGCCCGTGAGCGGTCGTCAGATCCTCGGTGGCACCGGTGACCTGGACCCAGAGTTCGTGCAGCCTCCGAGGCACGTGCACGGTCCGTACGTTGTCCCGGAAGTAACGCTTGATCTCGCCGACCACGGTGGGCATGGCGAAGGTCGGGAACTGGACGCCGCGCTCCGGGTCGAAGCGGTCGATGGCGTTGATCAGGCCGATGGTGCCGACCTGGACGACGTCCTCCATCGGCTCGTTGCGGCTGCGGAAACGGGCCGCGGCGTACCGCACGAGAGGCAGGTTCGCCTCGATGAGGGCGGTGCGCACCCTGTGGTGTTCCGGAGTGCCCGGTTCGAGGCCCTTGAGCCGCCCGAACAGCACCTGGGTGAGCGCCCTGGTGTCCGCGCCCCGGGTCCTGGCGGGCGTGGCGGGGTCGGGGGTCTCGGTCTGGATGTCGTCGGTCTGGACGTTCTGGGGCGGGACTTGAGGCGCTGTACTGGCCGGCACGGTGTCGCCACCCCTTTGCGGTCAACTACGGTCAACTCATCCGTCAAAAGCGGTCATAGCATCACAAGACATGTCCACTATGTGCAAGCACCGTATAGGGTCGTGTTGAGCGCAATTCGGTTTAAACATGCTGTTGAGCACCCTCTCCTGAACGGGAGGGGCCGAGGGGGCCGGAGTGCCGGAACGCGTCAGAAGGGGTAGTCGGCAATCACCCAAGTGGCGAACGCGCGCCACCGGTCGGCCGCGGCCTGGTGAGCCGGGTGCTCGATGTAGCGCTTCAGGGAGTCCTCGTCCGCGACCGCCGAGTTGATGGCGAAGTCGTATGCGATCGGCCGGTCGGTGATGTTCCAGGCACACTCCCAGAACTCCAGCTCGGGAATCCTCCCGCCGAGCCCCCGGAAGGCCTCCACCCCTGCGACGACCCGCGGGTCGTCCCGTTCGACACCGTCGTTCAGCTTGAACAGGACCAGGTGGCGGATCATGGGGGCTCTCCTACTTCACGAGTTCGGACATGAAGTCTCCGACGCCCTGGGCGGCGCTCGAAATGCCTTCGAACGCCACTTGGACGAGATCGGCGGCCCGGGCGGGGGACGTGATGATCGTGTACAGCACGAAGACCACAACCAAGTAGAGCGCGATCTTCTTCGCTTGCACCACAGCCTCGCCCTTCCCTTTCGATCACCTGTGCAGTCGGGTGATTCTAGCCGCACGTATGGCCGTATCCGGGGGCTGTTTTCGATCACTGATGTGGCTTTTAGGGACCAAGGGCCCATCGATCCGGGCCCTTTGCCCCCGGGTGCGGCTTCTGTCGAGGAGGAGGATGGGAGGCGAGCCCGCGGATGTGGCAGAAATGCGCGGGCCGAGGGACAGGGCCTCTCCAAGGTCCGCGCCGCGGGACTTCCCCCCTGACGGCGGCGAGGACCCCTGGTCCCGTTCTCACCGGGGGGAGCGGCTCGTCCCCCCGATGCCGCTTCCCCCGACCTCGGCCACTTCTACGCGGGTGACGGCGGGTTCCACCGGATACGCCTCTCGTTCAGCGTCCTGTCGCCCGAGCGGAATCGGCACCGAACGGCAGGCCGCGCTCGTCACCGACCGCGTCCGACCGGGCCGGGACCTGTCCGGCACGGCTCGGGGCGGGGGCGGACGTCCCTGAGGCGTGCGCCCGGGCCCCCGGCGGCGGGGCCGGGTGACGGAGCCTCGGGCCGACGCCCATGGAGAGCCTTCGCACCCAGGCGCGGTAACAGCACCGCCGACGGCCGCAGCGAACCGTTCGGAGCCGGCACGGACCAGCGGTCCGGCGCCGTCGAAGGGTGCGGGGCAAGAGGTGTGGCGCACGGGCGAACGAAAACCGCCTCTGACCTGTCTTCACAGGTCAGAGGCGGCTTTGCTGGCGGTAGCGGAGGGATTTGAACCCTCGGTGAGTTTCCCCACACTCGCTTTCGAGGCGAGCTCCTTCGGCCGCTCGGACACGCTACCGAGAGAGAGCTTAGACCATTCCGGGCCCAGGTTCGAAATCCGTTTCCCGACGGCCGGCCCCTGCCCGCCCGGAGGCGTTCAGAGCTCGCGGAAGAACGCCGTCAGCTGGGCCGCACAGGCGTCCTCCAGGACACCGTGGATCACCTCGGGGCGATGGTTGAGCCTACGGTCCCGTACGACGTCCCAGAGCGAGCCCGCGGCGCCGGCCTTCTCGTCCCGTGCCCCGTAGACCACCCGGCCGATCCGGGACTGCACGAGAGCGCCCGCGCACATCGTGCAGGGCTCCAGGGTGACCACGAGTGTGCAGCCGGTCAGCCGCCAGGCGCCGAGCGCGGCGGCGGCGCGGCGCAGGGCGAGCACCTCCGCGTGCGCCGTCGGGTCGCCGGTCGCCTCGCGCTCGTTGTGGGCGGCCGCGAGCAGGGCGCCGTCCGGGCCGAGGACGACGGCGCCGACCGGCACATCGCCGGCCGACGCCGCCTGCGCGGCCTCGTCCAGGGCGTGCCGCATGGGTGCCCGCCACGGGTCCCGTACGGGATCGGGGAAGGGCGGTGAGGAGGGTGGGGGTGGTGGTGCGTTCACCCGCGGACCCTAACGGACGGACTCCAGGACCTCGGCCGCGCCCAGCGCGTCCGCGATCTCCACCAGCGCGTCGGTGCGCAGGGTCAGCAACTCCTTCTCGGACAGCCCGAGGTCGGCGAGGATCCCGAGTTCGCCGAGCGGCCCCGCCGGTACGGCGTCGGGGTCGTGGTCCAGGTCGAGGTCGGTCACAGCGGGAGCGGCCCGGCCGTCGGCGCCGCCCTCGTCGTCGCCGTCCTCCGTACCGTCGAGGTCGACGAGCTCCTCCAGTGCGGCGATCTCGTCCCCGGCCCCTGGTTCGCGGCCGAGCAGTTCGTCGGTGAGCAGGATCTCCCCGTACGAGGAGCGGGCGGCGGCGGACGCGTCCGAGACGTAGATTCGGGGGTCCTCCTCACCGTCCACCCGGATGACGCCGAACCAGGCGTCCTCCTGCTCGATGTAGACCAGGACGGTGTCCTCGTCCGTCGAGGCCTCACGGGCCAGATCCGTCAGGTCGGACAGGGTTTCCACATCGTCGAGCTCTGTATCGCTCGCTTCCCACCCGTCTTCGGTGCGCGCGAGCAGTGCGGCGAAGTACACCGTGACTCTCCCACTGGTCATAGGTGAATCGGTCCGACGGGAGGGCAGCCGGTGATCCGGCTGCTCTGGGCCCCGCCCAATCGGCATCGTGGCAGAAACGAGCGCGATGCGAGACCTCTTCGGCCGTTGCGTCGGCCATCAGTTCCCCGAGCGCCTTCTCGCCGGTGCTTCCGCCGCGCTCGTGCGGGGCCGGTCCGGCGGTCCCGGAGGGCGCGGTCACCAGCGGAATGTGCGCATCCGCATCTGTTGGCGCATACGGGCCGCGCGGGCGCGTCGTGGCTGGACCCGGTCACGGAGCTGCTTCGCCTCGTGGAGCTCGCGGAGGAACTGCGCCCGGCGTCTCCGGCGCGCCGCGTCACTCTCCTGCGCGTCCGGCGCGTTCTCCCGCGCGTCGGGCAGGTCGCGCGCGTCGCGTGCGGCCTGCCGCTGGTTCCGCTGTTCCCCGTCGGGCAATCGACACACCACCCCAAGCCTGGGTCCGTATGCCACCACCTTCCCTCCGAACAGGCGGTTGATGCCAGCGCAGGCCGGCGGGAACCCTGCCTGGGGCCCGGCTACTGTGGACGTCATGCGGATCCACGTCGTCGACCACCCGCTGGTGGCGCACAAACTCACCACGCTGCGCGACAAGCGCACCGATTCCCCGACCTTCCGGCGGCTCGCCGACGAGCTGGTCACCCTCCTCGCGTACGAGGCCACCAGGGATGTGCGGACCGAGCAGGTCGACATCGAGACCCCGGTGACGCCCACGACCGGTGTGAAGCTGTCGCATCCCCGGCCGCTCGTCGTCCCGATCCTGCGCGCCGGTCTCGGCATGCTGGACGGCATGGTGCGGCTGCTGCCGACCGCCGAGGTCGGCTTCCTGGGCATGATCCGCAACGAGGAGACCCTTCAGGCGGAGACGTATGCGACGCGCATGCCCGAGGACCTCTCCGGCCGTCAGGTCTACGTCCTGGACCCGATGCTGGCCACCGGCGGCACGCTCGTCGCGGCCATCCGGGAGCTGATCAAGCGCGGGGCCGACGATGTCACCGCGGTCGTGCTGCTCGCGGCGCCGGAGGGCGTCGAGGTGATGGAGCGCGAGCTCGCCGGCACGCCGGTCACCGTGGTCACCGCCTCGGTCGACGAGCGGCTCAACGAGAGCGGCTACATCGTGCCGGGGCTCGGCGACGCCGGTGACCGGATGTACGGCACCGTCGACTGACGTTCCCGGCCGGCCGGCTCAGCAGGAGGACGGCGCCGGGGCCGGCTTCGTCAGCGCCGTGAGCGCCGAGGCCGCCGCCGCGGGCGTGCTGAACGTCTTGAACTTCGCTCCGATGATCAGATCGACGTCCGCCGTCCTGCGTGCGTCGGTCCTGTGCACGGCCCCGGGAAGCTGGGTGGTCAGCACCGGGAACGAGCCGTTCGCGGCTGCCGGGGCGCCGATCAGCAGTCCGGTCCCGGGCACCTTCTTGTCGTACGCGGCCGGGGCGTTGTCCACCTTGCCGATGACGAAGCCGCGCTTCTTCAGCTCGTCCGCGGCGGCCTTGGCGAGCCCGCTGCGCGGCGTCGCGTTGTAGATGTTGACCTTGATCGTCGCCGGCCTGGGGAGCGCCTTGACGGGGGCCGACGCCTTCGGTGAGGGGCAGGTCTTCGCGCGGTCGGCGGCGTTGGCCTGCTTGTCGCCCCCGGTGAAGACGTCGATGAGCTGGAGCGTGCCCCATCCGGCGAGGCCGAGGGCCGCCACCGCGGCGACCGCCGAGAGGGCCAGCGCGAGGCGGTGACGCGGGCGGCGCATGCGGGGATAGGTGTTCCCCGTGATGCGGTACTTTCCGCCCATGCCGGGAGGGGTCAGCATGCTCATGGGCGCAGCGTAGTGCGACCTGGTGATGATGCCTACTAAACGATCAACGGATGGCACCCATACGAGCATAAAAGCACCCGAAAGGCCCGAAATGGCCCATGGGTGGGAGTGGTGCGGGGGTCAGCCGAGTTCGAGGACGCGCGCGTGCAGCACCTGACGCTGCTGCAGGGCGGCGCGCACGGCACGGTGCAGGCCGTCCTCGAGGTAGAGGTCGCCCTGCCACTTCACGACGTGGGCGAACAGGTCGCCGTAGAACGTGGAGTCCTCGGCGAGGAGGGTCTCGAGGTCCAGCTGGCCCTTGGTGGTCACCAGTTGGTCGAGGCGGACCGGGCGCGGCGCGACATCCGCCCACTGCCGGGTGCTTTCCCGGCCGTGGTCGGGATATGGCCGCCCATTTCCGATGCGCTTGAAGATCACACGGAAAGCCTACCGGGCAAGGGCCTCCGGGCGCAGCCACAGGATGGGACCGTGCCGACGGTCAAAGCGCTACCGAACGATGCAAAACGGACAGGTCTCGGCGTGGGCGGGAGCGGGAGCCGGGACGTGGCGGACCGCCTGGCGCTCGACGGGGCCGTGGCGGCGGGGTCACTCGCCGGTGCGGCAGGCGGTCGAGGGGCCTGCGGTCCCCGGTCCGGTCCGTCGGGCGCGACCGGGACGGGAGGCGTCGCGGTCGGTCTCCGGTGTCACGCCCCGGGCGGTGAGCGGGACTTGCCGCGCGGGGCGTGACGCACGGGATCGCGTTACTCGGTGACGCCGTGCGCGTGGCCCTCGCGCAGCCCCCCGCCGCTGCCCGGCTCACCGGTGGTGGGAGCGGTGGGGACCGGACGGGTCAGGGAGCGGAGGTCGAAGGCATAGGTGCCCACGGCGTTCGCGATCACGTCGATGTTCGTGTCGAAGTGCGCCATGTCGACGTTGTCCAGGTCGTCGCAGGCCGCGTGGTAGCACGGGTCGTACGCGACGCCGGCCGTGCCGCCGAACGTCTCGGCCTGCTCGGCCGTCTTGATGCCCTCGGCGCCCGTGTCCGTCCCGCCGGACGGGATGCCGACCTCGATGAACGGCCCGTAGTCGGAGCGGCCGGTGAAGTCCGTGCCGGTGTGCGGCTCGCCCTTCCGGTCCAGGAAGTCGGTGATGTCACGCTCCAGCTGGGCGGATCCCTCGGGGCCGGGGCCCTCGCCCACGCCGTCGGAGTCGTCGCCGTCGAAGACGAACTGCGCGCCGTTCGGCGAGGCGATCATGTCGAAGTTGAGGTAGAGCGCGACCTGCTCGCGCTGCACCTCGGAGAGCTTCGCGACGTACGCCTCCGAGCCGAGCAGCCCGTTCTCCTCCGCCGACCACCAGGCGAACCGCACCTTGTTGGCGGGCTGCTTGCGGGATTCGGCCAGTTCCAGCGCGACTTCGAGGAGACCGGCCGAGCCGGACCCGTTGTCGTTGATCCCGGGGCCCTCGGTGACCGAGTCCAGGTGCGCGCCGAGCATGACCGTCTTCGCCGCGTCCCCGCGGCGGGTCTCCGCGACGACGTTGCGGGTGGTGCGCTCCTCCTGGAGCTCGCGGATCTCGAAGGAGACCGTCACCTCGCCCGCGGCCAGGTCGGCGACGAGCTTCTCGCCCTCCGCCTGGGTGACCCCGCCGGTGGGTATCTTCCCCGACGTGACGTCCCCGAGGGTGCCGGAGAGCACCCCTTCGGTGTTGTTGTAGATCACCGCACCGGCCGCACCCGCGGTGCCGGCGGCGGCCTGTTTCACGGCGAAGGAGCAGCCGCCGCGCTTGATCAGCGCGATCTTCCCGGTGAAGGCCGCGGAGGAGTAGTCGGCCGCCTCGCAGCCGGTGGTGCCGTCGACGGGGACGGCGACGAGGGCCGCCCGGATGCCGCCGGCCTCGGTGGACCTCGTGTACGTCATCGCCTTGATGTCGACGTCACGTGGCGTGGGGGAGACCACGGAGAGCTTCTCGGCGAGGGTCTCGGTGTAGACGAAGTCGAACGACTGGTAGTCGACCTCGTAGCCGGCCTTCTGCAGCAGCCGGTAGACGTAGGCGGCGGAGGCGTCGTGGCCGAGCGAGCCGGCCGCGCGGTGGCCCTGAGCCGAGTCGGCTATCGCCTGGAAGCGCTGCAGATGCCGGTACGCGTCCTCGGCGGACGCGTCGCGCACGAGCTGCCGCGACAGCTTCGCGGCGGCCTTGGCCGGGTCGTGCGACGCGGGTCCCGGGTTCGGGGACGCGGCGAGGAGGAGCGGTGTGGCCAGGGCGGTGGCGGCCACGACAGCCATGGCTCTGCGACGAGTTGCGTGCACAGGAGTCCTTCCGGTGTGAACGGATGTGCAGGAAAGCTAGCGAGTGGGCCGGGCCCTGTGAACCCCGGGACCGGTCGCGGACCGCTGTGTGGCCCGTTCGTGATCACTTGGACCGGCCCGCCCTGGCCGCCGCTTTCGCCCGCTGCTTGTACGCCCGCACCTCGGCGAGCGAGTCGGGCCCGGTGATGTCGGCCACCGAGCGGTGCGAGCCCGCCTCGCCGTACGGCCCGGCGGCCTCCCGCCACCCCGTGGGGCGTACACCGAACTGCTTGCCGAGCAGTGCCAGGAAGATCTGCGCCTTCTGGGTGCCGAAGCCGGGCAGCGCGTGGAGCCGTTCCAGCAGCTCGGCACCGGTCGCGGCGTCCGCCCAGACCGCGCTCGCCTCCCCGCCGTACTCCGCCACCAGGTACTGGCAGAGTTGCTGCACCCGTGTGGCCATGGAGCCGGGATAGCGGTGCAGCGCGGGCTTCGCGGTGAAGAGTCCGGTGAACGCCTCCGGGTCGTACGCGGCGATCTCCTGGGCGTCCAGATCGTCCGATCCCATGCGTCCGGCCAGGGTGAAGGGTCCGGTGAACGCCCATTCCATCGGCACCTGCTGGTCCAGCAGCATGCCGACGAGGGCGGCCAGCGGACTGCGTCCCAGGAGCTCGTCCGCCTCCGGCTGCTGGGCGATCCGTACGGTTCGGGCCTCGCCGTCGTCGCTCTTGGTCATGTCTTCGATGATCGCGAGAGCGGCGGGGTTCCGCATTCCCGGCGGTGCGTACGGCTCCGCCGTGTCAGGGGACCAGCCGGGCCGCGCGCGCAGACAGCGGGCCATAGGGTGCGCTGAGCGTGCCGCCTCGTGGTCCCAGCGGGTGCGGGCCTGCTCGTAGAGCGGGATCAGCTCTCCGTGCGGTCCGCCGCGGGCAGCACTGCGGGCCTCGGTGAGCGGCATGAGCGCCGGCAGGCCGGTGACCCGGCCCTCCCTGGGCAGGAGCCCGCGTACGCAACGGGTCAGCCGGATGCTCTCACAGGGGACGCCGGAGCCCGGGGCGGGTTCTCGGCACCACGCGGGGGTTTCCCGAAATCACTCCGCCGCGCAGGCCCGCGACCACGTCCCAGTAGAGTTCGGCTGCGTCATCCACCGAAACACCGAGGTGCAGGCTGTGCCCCCCGCGTCATCCGTACCCCCAGCCCCCCTGCCCGTTTCCGTCGTGACCGTCGTGGGACTCGGCGCCGACGGATGGGCGGGTCTGCCGGACGCGGCGCGCTCCGCGCTCCTGGACGCCGAGGTCCTGATCGGCGGTGAACGCCAGCTGGGGCTGCTCCCGCCGGTGTGCGCGGGGCGGCGCGTGCCCTGGCCCTCCCCCTTGCGGCCCGCCGTGCGCGGCCTGCTCGCCGCTCACGCGGGCAGCCGGATCGCCGTCCTGGCCAGCGGGGACCCCATGTTCTACGGCATCGGGCGGGCCCTCACCGAGGAGCTGGGGGCCGGGGCGCTGCACGTCCTGCCGCACCCCTCCTCGGTGTCGTACGCCTGCGCACGGCTCGGCTGGCCCGTGGAGGACACGGAGACCGTCACGCTCGTCGGGCGTCCCACGGCCCGGCTGGCCGCCGCGCTGCACGACGGGCGCCGGCTGCTGGTCCTCAGCGCCGACTCCGCGACCCCCGCCGCGGTGGCGGCCCTGCTGCGGGACCACGGCTTCGGGCCGAGCCGGATGCGGGTGCTCGAACAGCTGGGCGGCACGGACGAGGACTGCCTGGACGGCACCGCGGACACCTGGACCCATCCGTCCGGCGACCCGCTCAACGTCATCGCGGTGGACTGCCGGGCCACCCCGGACGCCCTGCGCCTCGGCGCCGTACCGGGTCTGCCGGACGAGGCGTACGAGCACGACGGACAGCTCACCAAGCGGCATGTGCGGGCGGCCACTCTGGGCGTGCTCGCGCCCGCGCCCGGCGAGCTCCTGTGGGACGTCGGCGGCGGCTCCGGCTCGATCGCGGTGGAGTGGCTGCGGACCCATCCGTCCTGCCGCGCGGTCACCGTGGAGCGCGACCCGGAGCGTGCGCGGCGCATCCTCCGCAACGCGGACCGGCTCGGTGTCCCCGCGCTGCGTGTGGTCAGCGGCCGGGCGCCGGAGGCCCTGGCCGGACTGCCCGTGCCCGACGCCGTGTTCATCGGCGGCGGACTCACCGTCCCCGGCCTGCTCGACGCCTGCTGGGACGCCCTGCCCGCGGGCGGCCGGCTGGTCGCCAACACCGTCACGCTGGAGTCCGAGGCGCTGCTCGCGGACCGGTACCGGCGGTTCGGGGGCGACCTGGTGCGGCTCGCGGTGGCCCACGCGGTGCCGGTCGGCGGGTTCACGGGGTGGCGGCAGGCCATGCCCGTCACGCAGTGGTCCGTACGCAAGGCCCATCCGACCCCCTCAGGAGACAACTGATGACCGTGTACTTCATCGGCGCGGGCCCCGGCGCCGCCGACCTGATCACCGTGCGCGGCGCCCGGATCCTCGCCGCCAGTCCGGTCTGCCTGTACGCGGGCAGTCTGGTCCCGCGCGAGCTGCTCGCGCAGTGCCCGCCGGACGCCCTGCTCGTGGACACCGCGCAGCTCGACATCGACCGGATCACCGCCGAGCTGGTCCGGGCGCACGAGGGCGGGCACGACGTCGCCCGGCTGCACTCGGGCGATCCCTCGGTCTTCAGCGCGGTCAACGAGCAGATGCGACGGCTGGACGAGGCGGGCGTGCCGTACGAGGTCGTGCCGGGGGTACCCGCGTTCGCCGCGGCGGCGGCCGCGCTGAAGCGTGAGCTGACGGTGCCGACGGTCGGGCAGACGGTGATCCTCACGCGCATCGCCCAGCGCGCGACCGCGATGCCCGAGGGCGAGGACCTGGCCACGCTGGGCCGCAGCGGTGCGCTGATCGTGCTGCACCTGGCCGCGCAGTACGTGGACCGGGTCGTCGAGGAACTGCTGCCGCACTACGGGGCCGACTGCCCGGCCGCGGTGGTGGCCATGGCGTCGCGTCCGGACGAGATCATCCTGCGCGGACCGCTGGACTCCATCGCGGAGCAGATGAAGGCGGCCGGCGTGGTCCGGACCGCGGTGATCATGGTGGGCCGGACGCTGGGCGCGGAGCAGTTCCGGGACAGTCACCTGTACTCCCCGACCAGGGACCGCCACACCTGCTGAGCGCACTCCCGGACTGCGGGTCACCGGCCCCCCGGCCGGGTCGCGGCGTCGCGACCGGCCGGGGGAACCCGCCCCGCGGCACCGTCAGCGCACCTCGCTCCGGCCCACCACCGTGCCCGCCCGGTCGACGCAGATCACGTCCACCGCCACCGGCGCCCCGCGCAGCACCGACAGCGCCTGGTCCCGGGCCGCCACCGCCACCAGGTCGCCCAGGGGCACCCCGGCCGCCCTGCACAGCTGCAGCGCCGCGAGACCGGTGTTGGCCACCTCGATCTCGGCGGCCAGGGCCTCGCTCGCCCCGCCCTGCCGCGCCAGCCGCGCCAGGAACGGCTTGTCGACCTGGGAACGGCCGGAGTGCAGGTCCAGGTGACCGGCGGCGAGCTTGGACAGCTTGGCGAACCCGCCGCAGACCGTCAGCCGGTCCACCGGATGACGGCGTACGTACTTCAGCACCGCACCCGCGAAGTCACCCATGTCCAGCAGGGCGATCTCCGGCAGCCCGTACTCGGCCACCACCGTCTTCTCCGAGGTCGAGCCCGTGCACCCCGCCACATGGGTGTGCCCGGCCGCCAGCGCCACGTCCACGCCCCGGCGGATCGAGTCGATCCAGGCAGAGCAGGAGTACGGCACCACGACGCCCGTCGTGCCCAGGATCGAGAGCCCGCCCAGGATGCCCAGGCGAATGTTCCACGTGAAACGTGCGATCTCCTCGCCGTTGTCCACCGAGATCGTGATCTCGACGTCTCCGGCGTCCCCGTGTTCCGCCGCCACCCGTGCCACGTGGTCCCGCATCATCTGGCGGGGTACGGGGTTGACCGCGGGCTCCCCGACGTCGAGCGGCAGGCCCGGGAGCGTCACCGTGCCCACGCCGGGCCCGGCCCGGAACACCACCCCGGACCCCGGCGGGAGCAGCCGTACGGTGGAGCGTACGAGCGCGCCGTGCGTGACGTCCGGGTCGTCGCCGGCGTCCTTGACCACGCCCGCCGTGGCCCGCCCCTCGGCGAGCTCCTCCACCGCGAGGGCGAAGGCAGGGGTCTGGCCCCTGGGCAGCGTGATCGTCACCGGGTCGGGGAACTCGCCGGTCAGCAGCGCGGTGTACGCGGCCGTGGTCGCGGCCGTCGCACAGGCACCGGTCGTCCATCCCGGCCGCAGACCGGTGTGCTTGAGTTGGGCGTTGCGCCCGCCCTGCGCCTCACTGCTCATGGATGGACCGGTCCCATGCCCTTGCACGTACTCGTTCTCGGTGGCACGACGGAGGCCCGCCGCCTCGCCGAGTGCCTGGTGGCCGCGGACGGACTGCCCGCGACACGGGTGACCAGTTCGCTCGCGGGCCGGGTGGCCCGTCCGAAACTCCCGCCGGGCGAGACGCGCGTCGGCGGTTTCGGCGGAGCCGACGGCATGGCGGAATGGCTCCGCGCACACCGAGTGGATGCGGTCATCGACGCCACCCATCCTTTCGCCGGGACGATCAGTTTCCACGCGGCCTCGGCCGCCTCCTCGGTCCATGTTCCCCTGCTGGCGCTGCGCCGGCCCGGCTGGGTGCCCTCGGACGGCGACCGGTGGCACATGGCCGGCTCCCTGGCGGGGGCGGCGGAGCTCCTGCCGGGGCTGGGGCGGCGTGTCTTCCTCACGACGGGGCGCATGGGCCTGGCCGCGTTCGCGGGGCTGGACTCGCTGTGGTTCCTGATGCGCTCGGTGGACGCCCCCGAAGCCCCGCACCCGGCACGGATGGAGGTCCTGCTGGACCGGGGACCGTTCGCCCTGGCCGGGGAGCGGGAGCTCATCCGGCGGTACGGCATCGACGTCCTCGTGACGAAGGACAGCGGCGGCGACGCGACCGCCCCCAAACTCACCGCCGCCCGCGAGGCCGGGATCCCGGTCGTCGTGGTGCGCCGCCCGCCGGTCCCCGGCGGCGTACCGGTGGCCGGGACCCCGGAGGAGGCCCTCGCCTGGCTGCGGGACCTCGCAGGACCGGCAGCCCGGTCCTCCAGCGGCGGGTCCTAGACGCCTGTGCGGCCGTCGATCCGTTCACGGACGAGGTCGGCGTGGCCGCAGTGACGGGCGTACTCGCCGATCATGTGCGTGGAGAGCCGGCGCAGGGTGACCTGGCCGCCCATGAAGGGACTGGTGTCGTCGAGTGCGCGGGACGCGCAGTTCTCCCGGGCCCGGTCGATCTCGGCCTGCCACACGGGCAGTGCCTCCTCGTAGTCGAGGTCAGCGACGAGTACGTGGCGGCGGGGGAGGTCGCGGGGAATCTGCTGCGGGATTCCCGGGCGAAGTGGCTGGCAGGCGAGTGCGAGGCCACCGTGGAATTCGAGTTCGACCGTCCCACCGCCCTCACCGGCTACACGCTGACGTCCGCCAACGACTTCCCGGACCGTGACCCCCGGGAGTGGACCCTGTCGGGCTCGCGGGACGGCAGCCGGTGGACGGAGCTGGACTCCCGGACCGGGCAGAGCTTCCCCGAGCGCTTCGAGAGCAGGACGTTCCGGATCGGCGCCGCCCCGGCCGCCTCGAGATCACCGCCAACGGGGGCGTGGGCGAGGTACAGCTCTCCGGCGTGCGGTTCGCCGGAGTAGCCTCGGACGATTTCAGCGGTTACTACCAGCGGTACGACGAGGGCCCCATCGGATACCGGGGCACGGCCGTCGTCACCGCGGACGACTCCGCGGAGCGCGAGCGGACGGCCCGTCTCACGGCGGAGCTGGAGCGGGCGGCCCGCAGTCCGGCCGAAGCGTCCGGGTCCGTCGGCAGGCTGGCCGAGTGGGTCCGCGACCGCTGAGCGGGGACCGTCCGTCCGGGCACCGGCCGGGTCCCCGACCGGTGCCCGTCGCTCCGCTACCGCTCGGGCGGCCCCGGGCGCCCGAGCTGCGGGTCAGCCCTCCGGGTAGCGGCGCGGTGTCCAGACGATCTGCCGGCCGTCGCCCCGCCGCACCCAACGGGTCTGTGAGGAACCCACGATCAGGATCGTCCGCATGTCGACCTCCGCCGGGTCGAGATCGGCGAGCCGCACCGTACGCACGCTCTCCGCAGGCCCGCCGACATCGCGCCCGAGCACCACGGGTGTGTCCGGGGAGCGGTGCTCCAGCAGCAGGTCGCGGGCCTTGCCGACCTGCCAGGTCCGGCTGCGGGAGCCGGGGTTGTACAGCGCCATCACCAGGTCGGCCGCCGCCGCCGCGCGCAGCCGTTCGGCGACGACCTCCCAGGGCTTGAGCCGGTCCGAGAGCGAGAGGGTGGCGTAGTCGTGGCCCAGCGGAGCACCCGCACGGGCGGCCGCGGCGTTGGCCGCGGTCACCCCGGGCAGCACCCGTACCGCTATGTCCGTGTACGCCTCCTGCGAGGCCACTTCCAGCACGGCCGTCGCCATGGCGAAGACTCCCGGGTCACCACCGGACACGACGGCCACGCGGCGTCCCCGGCGTGCCAGGTCCAGGGCGAATTCGGCGCGCTCCGACTCGACCTTGTTGTCGGAGCCGTGGCGCCGCTGCCCCGGGCGCACCGGGACCCGGTCCAGGTACGTTGTGTAGCCGACGAGGTCGTCGGCGGCGGCGAGCGCCCCGCGCGTCTCGGGCGTCAGCCACAGCGGTCCGGCGGGGCCGGTGCCCACGACGACCACCTCGCCGGTGCCCGGGCCCGCTGCCGGTGAGGGGCGGGGCGCGTCGATCCTGCTGGGCAGCACCGCGACCGCGAAGTACGGCACCGAGCCGGCGTCCGTGTCCGCCAGGTCCCCGGTGCGCTCACCGGCCATCGTGGCCCGCTCGACGTACCGCGCCTCGGGCAGCCGCCCGGACGCCTCGAACGCGCGGCGCACGGCGGGGAACGTACGGCCCAGCTTCATCACCACCGCGGAGTCCGTGGCCGCCAGACGTGCCGTCAGCTCCTCCTCCGGCAGCGTGCCGGGCAGGATCGTCAGCACCTCCTCGCCCTCGACGAGCGGGGTGCCGAGCCGGGCGGCGGCGGCGCTGACCGAGGTGACACCGGGGATGACCTCGGTGGTGTAACGGTGTGCGAGCCGCTTGTGCATGTGCTGGTACGAGCCGTAGAAGAGCGGGTCGCCCTCGGCGAGCACGGCGACGGTGCGTCCGGCGTCGAGGTGCACGGCGAGCCGGGCCGCTGCCTCGGCGTAGAACTCGTCCAGTGCGCCCCGGTAGCCGCCGGGGTGGTCCGTGGTCTCCGTCGTGAGGGGGTAGACCAGCGCCTCCTCGATGTGGTCGGCGCGGATGTGCTGCGCCGCGATCGAGCGGGCGATGGAGCGGCCGTGGCGGGCGGAGTGGTACGCCACGACATCGGCCTCGGCGATGATCTGGACGGCCCGCACGGTCATCAGGGCCGGGTCGCCGGGGCCGAGCCCGACGCCGTACAGCCGCCCGGTGCCGCCGGAGGTCTGCTGCTCGCTCACGCTCACTCCTCCTCGCTGGCGATCGCGTTGAGGGCGGCGGCCGCCAGGGCACTGCCGCCGCGCCGGCCGCGCACGATCAGGTGCTCCAGACCGGACGGGTGGACGGCCAGGGCCTCCTTGGACTCGGCGGCCCCGATGAAGCCGACCGGTACGCCGATGACGGCCGCCGGGCGGGGAGCGCCCTCCTCGATCATCTCCAGCAGCCGGAAGAGCGCGGTGGGCGCGTTGCCGACGGCGACGACGGCTCCCTCCATCCGGTCGCGCCACAGCTCCAGGGCGGCGGCGCTGCGGGTGGTGCCGAGCTTCGCGGCCAGCCCGGGGACGGCCGGGTCGGACAGGGTGCAGATCACGTCGTTGTCCGCGGGCAGGCGCTTACGGGTGACACCGCTGGCGACCATGGCCACGTCGCACAGGATCGGCGCACCGGAGCGCAGTGCCGCGCGGGCGTCGGCCACGGCGCTCGGCGAGAAGGCGAGATCGCGTACGAGATCGACCATGCCGCAGGCGTGGATCATGCGGACGGCGACCTGGCTCACGTCGGCGGGCAGCCCGGCCAGATCCGCCTCCGCGCGGATGGTGGCGAAGGACTGGCGGTAGATCGCCGGTCCGTCCTTCTCGTACTGATGCACAGTGCTGTCGCTTTCTTTCTTCAGGGCTGCAACGGGTTCTGGACGGTCAGGCGGTACGGGCGTTCCGCGCCGCCGCCACCGCGGCGGCGAGCGCGGCCGGGTTGTCCCGGATCGTCGCCGCGGCGGTGGTCCGGTCCCCCCGTACGTGGGAGATCCGGTGTCCTTCCGGGGTGGCGACCACGTCGATCCACTCCCCGTGCGGATGGCCGCACCGGCGTTCGCACCCGGACCAGTACACAGGGAGGCGTCCGGCCGGTCCGACGGCGGCCCCCGCCTGGGCCCGCACATCGGCCAGCGACTTCGCGCAGCCGGGCTGTCCGACGCAGGCTCCCACTCCGGCCCACGGCGAGCCGGGACCGACGATCAGACCTGCCTCGGAGAGGCTGCGGAGGAGGCCGTCCACGCGGTCGGGTGCGGCGCCGGTGACGACGGCGCCGCGCCACGGGGTGAGCCTCAGCTCGCCGGCGCCCGACAGGAGCCGCCACTGCTCCCGGTCCAGGCGTCCCAGCGGTACGCCGACCGACAGCGCGACCTCACGGCGGTTGCCCCGCACGGGCCCCGGGGCCGGGGGACAGGCTTCGGGCGGGCGGGGGAGGGAGGCCGGTGCGACGGTGATCCCGGCGTTCCGCAGCCGTCGGGAGACCTCGCCGGCCAGGGTGGCCGCCGCGTCGGCGGGCAGGTCCTTCACCCGCCAGGCGCCGGAGTCACGGGCCGCGTCCAGGAAGGCTCCGGCGGCGAGAAGGACGGCGCGCGGCCCGTCGGCGGCCGGGACGCGGAGGACGGTGTCCGTGTCCCCGACGCGCAGCATCGCGCTGCCGTCGGCACGGGCCAGCAGGGCGAGGTCGGCGCCGAGCGCGTCGACATCGCCGCGGCCGTCGTCGAGCGCGAACAGGAACCGGCCGGAGAGAGCGGTGGTGCGGTCGCTGGCGCAGACGAGGCGGTCCAGTTCGGCCAGCCACGGTCCGATGTCCGCGGACCCGAGGGCGTCGAGACCCGAGAGGGGGGAGGCGACGACGTTGCGCACCCGCTCATGGCGTTCGGAGGGCAGCAGCCCGGCCCCGCCCAGCAGCCGGGCCAACTCCGCACCGCAGTCCGGGTCGAGGCCGCGCAGCTGCACGTTGCCGCGCGAGGTGAGATGCAACTCACCGTCGCCCAGCCGCAGGGCGGCCTCCAGGAGAGCCTCCGCCCGAGCCGCCGTCAGCACCCCGCCGGGTATGCGGACCCGTGCCAGCGCACCGTCGTCCGCCTGGTGCAGACGCAGTGTTCCGGGGCAGGCGTCAGGACTGCTCCGGGCACACGAATCGCCCGGGGACCGGGGCGAAATGGGGGATGCGGACATGGCGGCGAGCATACCCACCGTGACTACGGCGCACCCGTGCGGTCACTGTGAGCCGCAGGACACCCGGCCGCCCGGCGCCGGAGGTCCGCGCTCCGTGAGGGGCCGTCTGGTCACGCCCCCCCACCTGCCGCCTACTATGCCTAGCGGCGGTCCGTACGGCCCGCCGACGCCAGACGGCGACATGGGAGGAAGCCCGGTGAGATTCCGGCGCGGTCCCGCCACTGTGAGCCCGGTCCACCACCGGGCGAGTCAGGAACTCCTTTCCCCCAACGCCCGGCTCCGCCCGAGCAGGGGAGACCTCATTCCGACACTGCCCGGGGCGTGGACACCCCGAGGAAGGCCTGACGCCGCATGATCCTGCTCCTGTCGACGTCCGACACCGACCTGCTGAGCGCCCGTGCCTCCGGCGGACCGGTCAGCTTCCGGTACGCCAATCCGTCGCGGCTCCCGCTCCAGGAACTTCCCGCGCTGCTGGACGGCGCCGACCTCGTCGTCGTACGCCTCCTCGGTGGCGTACGCGCCTGGCAGGACGGGCTCGACCAGGTGCTGGCGACCGGCCGGCCCGTCGTCGTGCTGACCGGTGAACAAGCCCCCGACGCCCAGTTGATGGCCGCGTCCACCGTCCCCATCGGCATCGCCGCCGAGGCGCACGCCTACCTCGCGCACGGCGGCCCCGCCAACCTCGGACAGCTGGCCCGGTTCCTCTCCGACACCGTGCTGCTCACCGGCCACGGCTTCGAGCCGCCCGCCCCCGCCCCCGCCTGGGGCCCGCTGGAGCGGACGGCCCGTGCGGACGTCACCGGGCCCACCATCGCGGTGCTCTACTACCGCGCCCACCACATGAGCGGGAACACCGCGTTCATCGAAGCGCTCTGCACCGCCGTGGAGGACGCGGGGGCCCGCCCCCTCCCGCTGTACGTCGCCTCGCTCCGTACCCCCGAGCCCGAGCTCATCGACGAACTCCGGGCCGCCGACGCCATCGTGACCACCGTCCTCGCCGCGGGCGGCACCAAGCCCGCCACCGCGTCCGCGGGGGGCGACGACGAGTCCTGGGACGCGGGCGCCCTCACCGGCCTCGACGTCCCGGTCCTCCAGGCGCTCTGCCTCACCAGCCCGCGAGCCGCCTGGGAGGAGAACGACGAGGGCGTCTCCCCGCTGGACGCCGCCACCCAGATCGCTGTGCCGGAGTTCGACGGCCGCCTGATCACGGTGCCGTTCTCCTTCAAGGAGATCGACGAGGACGGCCTGCCCGCCTACGTCGCCGACACCGAGCGCGCGGCACGGGTCGCCGGTATCGCCGTACGGCACGCCCGGCTCCGCCACATCCCGGCCGCCGAGAAGCGGATCGCGCTCGTCCTGTCCGCGTACCCGACCAAGCACTCGCGCATCGGCAACGCGGTCGGCCTCGACACCCCCGCCAGTGCCGTCGCCCTGCTGCGCAGGCTCCGGGCCGAGGGCTACGACTTCGGGCCCGAGGAAGAGATCCCGGGGCTGGTCTCCGGCGACGGCGACGAGCTGATCTACGCGCTGATCGAGGCCGGCGGCCACGACCAGGAGTGGCTCACCGAGGAGCAGCTGGCCCGCAATCCGGTCCGGATTCCCGCCGCCGACTACCGCCGCTGGTTCGCCACGCTGCCCGCCGACCTCCGTGAGGCCGTCGAGCGGCACTGGGGTCCGGCCCCCGGTGAGATGTTCCTCGACCGGTCGCGCAACCCCGAGGGCGACATCGTGCTCGCGGCCCTGCGCCGGGGCAATCTGCTGATCCTGATCCAGCCGCCGCGCGGCTTCGGTGAGAATCCGATCGCGATCTACCACGACCCCGATCTGCCGCCCTCGCACCACTACCTGGCCGCGTACCGCTGGATCGCCGCGTCCGCCGACGACAACGGCTTCGGCGCCGACGCGATGATCCACCTCGGCAAGCACGGCAATCTGGAGTGGCTGCCCGGCAAGAACGCCGGCCTGTCCGCCGCCTGCGGCCCCGACGCCGCTCTGGGCGACCTGCCGCTGGTCTACCCGTTCCTGGTCAACGACCCGGGCGAGGGCACCCAGGCCAAGCGCCGTGTGCACGCCACCCTGGTCGACCACCTCGTGCCGCCCATGGCCCGCGCCGACAGCTACGGCGACATCGCCCGCCTCGAACAACTCCTGGACGAGCACGCGCAGATCGCCGCGATGGACCCCGCGAAACTGCCCGCGATCCGCGCCCAGATCTGGACGCTGATCCAGGCCGCGAAGCTCGACCACGACCTCGGTCTCGAAGACCGGCCCGAGGACGAGGGCTTCGACGAGTTCATCATGCATCTCGACGGCTGGCTCTGTGAGATCAAGGACGTCCAGATTCGCGACGGGCTGCACGTCCTGGGCGGCGCACCGGCCGGCAAGGACCGGGTCAACCTGGTCCTCGCCATCCTGCGCGCCCGCCAGATCTGGGGCGGGACGGCGTCGCTGCCGGGCCTGCGCGAGGCGCTCGGCCTGGACGAGTCCGCGGCCACCCGCACCGCCGCCGACGAGACCGAGGAGCGGGCCCGCGCGCTCGTCCAGGCGATGGAGGACGCCGGCTGGGACCCGGCCGCCGTCGCCGGCGTGGCCGCCGGGCACCCGCGGGCCGTCGCCGACGTCCTCGGCTTCGCCGCCCGCGAGGTCGTGCCCCGCCTCGCCGCGACGACCGGTGAGCTGGACCACGCGGTCCACGCGCTGAACGGCGGTTTCGTCCCCGCGGGACCGTCCGGCTCCCCGCTCCGCGGTCTGGTGAACGTCCTGCCGACCGGCCGTAACTTCTACTCCGTCGACCCGAAGGCCGTCCCGTCCCGCCTCGCCTGGGAGACCGGCCAGGCGCTCGCGGACTCGCTCCTGGAGCGCTACCGCGCCGACAACGGTGACTGGCCCACCTCCGTCGGCCTGTCCCTGTGGGGCACGAGCGCGATGCGTACCGCCGGCGACGACATCGCCGAGGCGTTCGCCCTGCTCGGCGTACGCCCCGTCTGGGACGACGCCTCGCGCCGCGTCACGGGCCTGGAGGCGATCCCGTACGAGGAGCTCGGACGCCCCCGCGTCGACGTCACGCTGCGCATCTCGGGGTTCTTCCGGGACGCCTTCCCGCACACCATCGGCCTCCTCGACGACGCCGTGCGCCTGGCCGCCTCCCTCGACGAGCCCGCCGAGCGCAACTTCGTACGGGCCCACACGCAGGCGGACCTCGCCGAACACGGCGACGAGCGGCGCGCCACCACCCGCATCTTCGGCTCCCGGCCGGGGACGTACGGTGCCGGGCTGCTCCAGCTGATCGACTCCCGCGACTGGCGTACGGACGCCGACCTCGCCGAGGTGTACACGGTGTGGGGCGGCTACGCCTACGGCCGGGAGCTGGACGGACGCCCGGCCCGGGACGAGATGGAGACCGCGTACAAGCGGATCGCGGTGGCGGCGAAGAACACCGACACCCGTGAGCACGACATCGCGGACTCGGACGACTACTTCCAGTACCACGGCGGCATGGTCGCGACCGTACGCGCGCTGAAGGGCACCGCCCCGGAGGCGTACATCGGCGACTCGACCCGCCCCGAGACCGTCCGCACCCGCACCCTGGTCGAGGAGACGTCCCGGGTCTTCCGCGCCCGCGTGGTCAACCCGAAGTGGATCGAGGCGATGCGCCGCCACGGCTACAAGGGCGCCTTCGAGCTCGCCGCGACCGTCGACTACCTGTTCGGGTACGACGCGACGACCGGCGTGGTCGCGGACTGGATGTACGACAAGCTCACCGAGACGTACGTCCTGGACCCGACGAACCGCGAGTTCCTCCAGCAGGCCAACCCCTGGGCGCTCCACGGCATCGCGGAGCGCCTCCTGGAGGCCGAGTCCCGCGGCATGTGGGCGAAGCCCGACCCGGCGGTGCTCGACGCGCTGCGGCAGGTCTTCCTGGAGACGGAAGGCGACCTGGAGGGCGAGGACTGAGCGGGCGGCCGGGCGGCCCCTGCCCGGGGCCGCTCCGGGTGCGGCATCGGTCGACGACGACGGGGGTGCCGCCGTCGAGGGCGGCGTCGACGGGAGCGTGGCCACGGCCCGGGTGGTGCGCCCGACGGCGCCGAAGTCCGACGCGCCGAGCACGAGGAAGCCGACCTGCGCGCCGGTGCGGTCCGAGGTGCGGTACGCAGGACCGTGTTCCTCCGTTCCGGGCGGAGGCGGTAGCAACACCTGGACTGGTCGCGGGTCCCCTGCTCCGGCATGATGAGCAAACGGAACCTTGCTCCGCCAACGGTTCGGGACGTTGTTCCGTCTGGGCGGCCCGGTAGTGGAGGAAGCGGCGCGGTGAACGACAGCGACGAGGGCGCAGGGCGCGCGACCCGTGCCACACGGGCGGACGCCCGGCGTAACAAGGAGACCCTGCTCGACGCGGCCGCCGCGGTCTTCGTCGCATCGGGCGTGGAAGCACCGGTACGCGACATCGCGGCCGAGGCCGGTGTCGGGATGGGCACGATCTACCGCCACTTCCCGACGCGGGCGGATCTCATCATCGCCGTGTACCGCCACCAGATCGAGGCCTGCGCCGAGGCAGGCCCCGCCCTGCTGGCGACCAGCGCGACTCCGCACGCCGCACTGGGGCGATGGATCGGCCTCTTCGTCGATTTCCTGGTCACCAAGCACGGACTCGCCGCCGTGCTGCAGTCCGACGACGCGGGCTTCGACACACTGCACGCGTACTTCCTCGACCGCCTCGTGCCCGTGTGCACCCAACTGCTGGACGCCGCGGCCGAGGCCGGTGAGATCCGGTCCGGCCTGAAGGCGTACGAGCTCATGCGCGGCGTCGGGAACCTCTGTATCGGCGACGACCGTGACCCCCGCTACGATCCACGCCGACTGGTCGAGCTCCTCATCGAAGGGCTCCGCCGGCCGCACTGAGCCGGAGGCGGGGCCCAGCCGCCAGGAAGGCCGCATCGTCGTCGGAGCCGGAACGGCACACCGTGCCCGGTGGGAGCAGGACGACGAGCTCATCGATCTGGCGGACGTCCGGGGCGATCGGCGTCAGCCACGAGGGACGCGGCTACTGCCTCTGACGCGTCGTCCAGGGACCGGACCGCGGCAGCGTGTGGCTGGACGAGTGCCCGTGGGACGGCGAGACGCTCCCTCCTCGGCAGGCTCCCGCAGGGTCACCTTCGCGGACCGGTTCCCTGACCGGGTGGAGAAGCCGGAGGCTGTGGCCCGGCGTCAGGGCCGGAGCTGTTCACACCCGTTCGGGCGCCGGCGGGACGTGGGTTGCCGTGGAAGACCTGGCCGGTGTGCCAGGAACGGTGGGCGGCGGCGATGGGCGGGACGCCCGGCTGGGGGCCGATGACCGGACGGCCGGCGAGCGTGATGACGCCGTCGCGGGCGGCGGTGCTGTGGCCGACGAAACTCTGTGAGACGAGGATGCGGTGGCCCTTGCCACGGCCCTCGCCACGGTCCTCGCCGAGACCGAGTACGCCCTTGTCGAACAGCTTGTGGTGCAGCGAGCACAGGCACAGCCCGTTCTCGACGTCGTCCGGTCCGTCGAACGCCCACCAGCGCACATGGGCGGCCTCGAGCCCGACCGGCACCGCGCCGATCCTGCCGTCGTACCCGCAGAAGGCGCACTGGTACTCGTACGCCGTGAGGACCAACTCCCGCATCCGGCGGTCCCGTTGCCTGCGCGCGGCCGAGAGCGGTCGGGTCTCGGCCTCCTCCAGCTCCAGGCCGACGGCTTCGCACAGCTCTCCGTGGAGGGAGGGCGGGAAGTTCAGATCGAGCAGCACCCGCGTCATCCGGCCGAGCAGGGACGGCTCCCGCCGGAGCGCCGCCCGTAGCTCCGGCGTCAGCCGCCCGGCGGCGCCGGAGCTACGCAGTTCCCTGACCCCGGTCCCGGGGCTGCCAGGCCCGCGCTCGGTGCGTACCTCCCACACGCCGTCACTCACCAGATGGTGGAAGGGATAGGCGGGCGTCGTCCGGTTGCCGGGACCGTACTCGGCGAGCAGTCGCTGCAGGTCCTCCTCCACCGCGCTGTACCGCAGCACGTCGTCGGCGTCCTGCTGGAACCGGCTGAGCGCGTACAGGAACAGCAACGGCTTGTGCGGAGCCCGCGCCCCGCTCCTCGTCCACTGCCTCAACTGTGCGGTGCGCTCGACCCAGTCCATGGTCGGCGATCGTAGTGGGGCTCGTCGATACGGGTCCGACACTGCCTGAATGCATCCTCCTTTACGGGAAGTTGGCCGACCGCGCCCAGGACTCCTTTCCCGATTTTCCCCTCCCAAGGTCTCGCACGGCCGCAATGATCAGGTTGACTTGCCGGCTAGAGCTACGGAGTGAAGCGCATGACCGAGCGGACTACCTGTGTGGACCACCCACTCGGATGGCGTCGTGCAGAGGTGGACGGGACCAGAACTGAGACCACGAGGTGACGGGTGCGCGGCTCGCGTCGTTCGGCGGGTGCCGCAGCCCTCAGGTCAAATTCCTACTTGTTTGATAATGTCGGTCCCATGGGCGAGATTCCGTACAGCGTCGGCGAAGGGCCGGCCACCAGGGTCAGCCTCTCCCTCCCCGAGGGGACGGCGGAGGCGATCCGCCGACGGGTCGGCAAGCGTGAGTTCTCCGCGTTCATCACCGAAGCGGTGGAGCGCGAGCTGCGCGGTCAGATCTTGGATGAGTACCTGGCCGACTACGAACGCCGGCAGGGGCCGATCTCCGAGCATGAGCAGGAGCGGGCACGCAGGGTCTTCGACGAGGTGTTCGCCGAGGAGGGGCAGTGGCCCGCCGCAAGCTGAGCCACGAAGGCACCCTCGTTCTCGGCTGCGAGGGCCTGTCGAAGTTCGTCAGTGATCACGAGCCCGTCGTCGCCCTCATCGCCGAAGCCCGCAAGCGGGGCATGGAGGTGGTCATCAGCGCACTCACCATCATCGAAGCGGTGCATCGCCGGACCGACAAGGCGCGGCTCGCCTGGGTCCTGTCCGGCGTGCGGATCGTGCACATCGGCGACGAGGAGGCCAAGGCCGCCTCAGCCATGCTGATCAACGCTGGGCTGCATGGTCACAAATACGCCATCGACGCTGCCGTGGCCGAGACGGCGCTGCGTCAGCGCCGCCCGGTCGTCATACTCACTTCGGACATCGACGACATGACGAAGCTCTGCGGCGACAGAGTGCGCCTCGTCGCCGTGTAGTCGACGCCCAAGACCCGAACGCCGGGGACGGAAGGTCGGCCCGTACGTCCTTGTCCGAGCGCGGCGGGGCCGGTGGACCGGTCGGCAGCACCAGGGCCGTGAACGGCTGCGTGGCCGGACGCCTCGTCTATCACGGTGCCGCGAGGTGCGGCAGCCGCGTGTTGGCCTCGTCCGGCGCGAAACGGTCAGGGGTGAATTCCCTGGCGGACCGCAGGCCGAGCCACACCAGCATGGCGTGGTGTTCCTCATGCGCAGGGTCGGCGAGGATCACTTTGAGATCGCTGTAGCCGGGGGCGCCGCCGCAGTCCTCGGGCGGGCACGCCCCGGCACCGTCCACGCAGTGCGGATAGTGAAGCCCGGCTGTGGCTGTCTGGAACTGCTCCACGGTGACGAGGTGCTCCCAGGAGTCCCCGAAGTCGTACGTGTACACGAAGTGGGCACCCGACTTGAGCAGGGCGCCCAGTGTGGCGGTGCGCTCGTCGCGGAATCCGAGTTCGCCGTCGGGACGGCCGTACCGGACGCCGCCGATGGTGAACGCGTGCATGTGGCAGTTCTGCCAGCCCATTGCCTCCTGGATCACGGAGTGAAGCCGGTCCAGGCGGATCGAGGCGGGCACCAGCAGCTGCCGCCAAACCCGGGGGTCGTCCACATCGGCGAGCTCGACGAAAATCCGCAACACCGCGTCGCCGGGCTCCGGCTCGCCGCGCATCCAGGCCGTCTCGATGCGACCGTCCGCCGTCAACTCGGCGGTGTCCTCCGTGAGGTGGACAGCGCCTAGGGAGGCGAGGGCCTTCAAGACCCGTTGGACGTCGTGGTCGTTGGCGGTGCACAGATGCCCCAGACGGTCGGGGGACAGGTCGTCGAGCACGTACAGCGGGCTGACCGCGTGCCACACCACTTCGTACAGGTCACTGAGCGGCACCGGGGCTGTGGCCGCGTACAGCCGGTGCAGCAACGCCCGCAGACCCCGGTCGTACTCGTGCGAGAGCAGAGATTCCAGCCAACCGGAGACCGTCACGGCCGGGCCGATGTGCGGCAGCGCGGAGAACAGGGCGCCACGCAGTTCGTCGGGGTGGTCCAGCAGTTTGGCGTTCTTCTTCACCGGCAGCAGGCGCCCGCCCGCCGTCCGCAGCAGTCGTGCCGCCTTCGCCCACTCGACCAGCAGGGTGAGGTGGTACAGCTCCTCGCTGGACTTCGTCCTGAATGTACGGTCCCCGATCACCGGGTCCATCCGGTCGCCGGTGCCCAGAACCTCCACCAGTGCTCGCGCGTCGGCAAGCGTCACACGGCCGGTCTGGGTCAACTTGCGGCCCGTGCCGACCCAGCCGACCAGCGCTCGCACCTGCTCGACGGTCCTGCCCACTGTCTCACCCATGCCGACCTGCCCGTTCCGGTTCGTGTCCCGTATCACCCGAACCCAGGATGGCAGCACCGCCGACGCACCCTGTGCTTCGCATGGGGCGACACGGAAGTGGCAGTCTGTGACGGTGGCAACGCGCGACGAGGAAGTGCTGGCCCGGGTCCGGGAGATGAAGGAGCGCGGCGGCGCGCCGAAGCAGATTGCGAAGGCGCTGGGGCTGCGCCCGGCCCAGGCCACCGCGCTGGTCAGACGGGCCGCCGAGGTGGCACTGGCGAACATCGCGCCGGATGAGCGGCCGGTGGTGGGCTGCTGGGTCAACGCGGGCTGGAGCACGGGACTGCACATGGCCAAGGCCCCGGAGTGGGCGGCGGCCGGCCCTCTCGGCCAGGAGCCCGACCCGGGCACGGGCGGCTTCGCCCAGATTCTCCTGGCCCGCCAGGAACGTGCCAGCCGGGTGACCGTCACCGGGATCCTGGTGGATGTCTACTGCCTGGGAGTCAAGAACGTCACCGAGCCCGAGGTGATGGGGCCCGGATCCCTGACCACCTACGTACCGATGTTCTACTCGGCCTTCGATCATCGGCCGGTGCCGATCGGCGTAGAGCAGGCGCAGACGATCGTGCACGATGCGGTCGCCTACGCCCGCGGTCTTGGCTTCGAGCCCGCGGGCGGCTTCGCCGACGTCGCAGTGCACCTGGGTGCCCCGCCCGGCGACCGGCCCGTCATCGGCTTCGGCCGGGACGGCAAGCCGTTCTACCTCTCCGGCCCCTACGACAACCCGCGCAAGGTGGTCCAGACCCTCGAGCGCACCTGCGGTCCGGACAACTGCAGACGTCCAGGCCGAGGAAGACGTCGATGTCGCCGGTGTCGATCACGTGCATCCTCCGGTCGTGCTTCTGCCCGGCCTCGTCCACGGCACCGATCGCCACATCCACATTACGAAGAGCCTCCCGACTTGCGAAAGAGTCGGTGGTCATGCCCCTAATCAGCGGTCAGTCAGTGCCTCCGGGCTCGGTGACACCATCCCTCGGATCATGGTTAACAAGGGGGAAGTCATGCCGGGCCCGGAGGCCGGGAGCCCCATTGCGGGGCCACCAAAAAGGTAATGGGGGGGCGGATGCAGGACCTCTCCAGGACGCCACGGCCGAAGCTCCCCCTGGCCGGGCGGGTCCGCCACGTACAGGTCCCAGTCGGCCAACAGTTGACGTACGAGAGCCTGGTCACGCCGGAGGACGAGCACGTCGAGATCGCCGTGTGCGCGCAGCACGCGGCCGACCGCGAGTTCGATCGCGTAGCCACCGGCGATCCACCACGGGAAGTCCGCCTTGGTGAAGACCGCGGCCACATCCTCGGGACGATCCGGCACCCAGCGTCCCAACACGTCAGCACTCACCCGCCCATACTCCCAGTGACCAGGCCAGCGGCAGCGAAGGTTGGCGGGTCGACGGTCTCGCTGGGGCAGCCGACCGGAGGCTTCACCTTGCCTCGTATGCCGGCACAGCGGTCACGCCACCCCACGCTGATCCTTTCCGTCGAGCGGGCTGCCGCCTCTGCGGCACTGGGCTGCCCGGCCTGGGAACTGGTGTTCGCTGGGGGGTTCGGCGAGGGCCGTACTTGTCCTGACCTGCGGCGGAGGGTCTGAGATGGCCTCGTCCGAACAGCTCCGGACGGGGCTGAATGAGACCAGGACTGAGACCGGAGATCCGTGCGGGCGACCGTGAAGAGGAGCGGAAGCCGGTCAGCCGGCGAAGCCCGGGACCACCAGGCCGGACTCGTACGCGATCACCACAGCATGGGTTCGGTTCTGCGCGCCGAGCTTGGTCAGCACGTTTCCGACGTGGGTCTTGATCGTCTCCAGGCTCACCGTGAGGGACTCCGCGATCTCCGGATTGGAGAGCCCAGTGGCCATCAGGCGCAGTACCTCCTCCTCCCGACCAGTCAGGGCAGCCTGCGGCAGGGCCTCGGCGGAGCCCAGCGGGCGGGCGGCGACCATGCGGCCCAGTGCGGCCGGGAAGAGGACCGCTTCGCCCGCCGCCACTACCCGGACCGCCTCGGCGATCTGGCGGACCGGGAGGCGTTTGAGGACGAAGCCGCTGGCGCCCGCGCTGAGGGCGGCGGTGACGTAGCCGTCGTTCTCGAAGGTGGTGATCACCACGATCTTCGGCGGGTCGGCCGCTTCGGCCAGCAGTTGGCGGGTGGCCTCGATCCCGTTGCGACGCGGCATTCGGACGTCCATCAGGACCACGTCCGGCCGCAGGCTCCGCGCCCGGTCGACCGCCTCGACGCCGTCGGCGGCCTCGCCGACCACCGTGATCCCCGGCTGTGCGGTGAGCAGCATGCCCAGGCCGCTGCGGGTCACGTCGTCGTCGTCCGCGATCAGGAGGGTGACGGAGGGGCCGGCGACTGCGGGGAGGGCCATGCCTTCGCCCGCGTCGGATCCACTCACGCCGACACCCGTACCGGCAACCGGACGGCCAGCCGCCAGTGCTGCGTCCCGTCCGGGCCGGACTGGAAGTCACCGTGCAGCAGCCGGACGCGCTCGGCCAGTCCGGGCAGACCGTGGCCGGAGGTCGGGAAGGCTCCCGTGTCCGGCCCCGTCCGTGCCCCGGTCCGGTTGACCACCGTGAGGTCCAGTCCGTTCGGCCTGGCCGCCACCCGGACCTCGATCGGGCCGCCCGCCCCGTGGCGCAGCGCGTTCGTCAGCCCCTCCTGGAGGATCCGGTACGCCGCCCGGGAGAGCGTCCCCTGTACCTGCGCCAGCTCGCCCGACAGCTCCGGTTCCACCACCGTCCCCGCGTGCCGCAGGCGGTCCAGCAGCTCGGGGAGGTCGGCCAGGGTCCGGGTCGGTGCCGTCCCCGACTGTTCCTCGCGCAGCACTCCGAGCACGTAGTCCAGGTCCTCCAGCGCGGCCCGCGTCGACTCCTCGATGCTGCGCATGGCGGCCCGCGCCGCCGCCGGGTCGGCGGAGAGCACCTCGCCCGCCACCGCCGCCTGGATGGTGGCCGCCGTCAGCGTGTGCCCGATCGAGTCGTGCAACTCGTGGGCAATCCGGTTACGTTCGGCCAGCAGCAGTTCCCGCTCGGCAGCCAGCGCGAGCCGTTCGGCCGCCGACGGCCCCAGCAGCCGTGGCGCCGACCACTGCAGGGCCTTCGTCGCCAGTACGCAGACGGCGACCGCCAGCAGGATGCACACGGCCGCCACCACCCAGCTCCACCCGCCCGACACCCGGACCGACGTGCCGAACAGGCTCGCCCGCACCTCGCCGCCGAGCCAGTTCACCGGCAGGGAGAGGCCCATGATGAACAGCACCCCGCTCGCCAGTGCCCCCGTCCACCCGACGGCCACGTGCAGCACCAGCCAGAGCGGGGTCCGCCAGCGGTCGAGGCCGAGTGAACCGGAGGTCCGGCGACCGGCCACCGGATTCGGCAGCGGCACCCGCAGCAGCCGGCGGGCGGACACGACCAGCGCTCGCCGTACGGGGCGCGCCAGTCCGACCACGCCGACCAGTACCGCCCAGACCAGCAGGACCAGGACGATCTGCACGCTCTCAGGTGCGGATCGCCACGACAGCGCCGGCAACAGGGCGAAAGGCAGCAGCGGAAGGCTCGCCAACGCGCCGCAATAGGCGAACAGCACACCTGAGTACGTGGAGCCGCGCAGCAGCAGCAGCCGAATTCCCCTGATCATGGTCGCCAGTATCGCCGGGCAGCCCACCGGCAGCCTCCCCCGATCGGGGGAGCGATTTCTCCCGCCTTCCCGCGATGCGGTCAGAGGGCCCTGGAAACAAGGATCGTGCCCCGACCAAACGATTCCCAGGAGTTGACTTATGCGTGCTCAGACCCGGCAGGGCCTTCGTTCCTCGACCCGGCAGCAGGGCGGCAGGCGGCGACGAGCCGTGTCGGCCGCGGCCGCGGTGGCCATCGGTGTCATGACGCTGGGCGCCCTCGCCCCGCCCGCCGCCTCCGATTCCGCCGCCTCCGCTGCTGCCGCCGCCAGGCCGGACGCCGTCCAGCAGGCCCTGAACACGCTGGTGCGCGACGATGGCATGCCCGCCGCGCTGGCGAGCGTCCAGGACCGGAACGGCCGCACCCGCACCTACACCGCAGGAGTCGGCGACCTGACCACCGGCTCGAAGGTGCCCAGGGACGGCCAGGTACGGATTGGCAGCAACACCAAGGCGTTCACGGCGGTCGTGGTCCTGCAGCTGGTCGGCGAAGGGAAGATCGGCCTCGACGCCACCGTCGACACCTACCTGCCCGGCCTCGTCCGCGGAGAGGGGATCGACGGGCGCCGCATCACCGTCCGCCAGCTCCTCCAGCACACCAGCGGACTCCCCGAGTACGGCATCCACGTCGACGACGACGAGATCAGGAACCGGTACTTCGAGCCCCGCGAGCTGCTCGACATCGCCCTCCGGTACAAGGCCGACGCGGCTCCGGGGACGACGTGGGGGTACAGCAACACCAACTACGTCCTGGCCGGCCTGATCGTCCAGAAGGTCACCGGCCGCCCCCTCGCCGAGGAGATGGACCGGCGCATCATCAAGCGCATCGGGCTGCGCCACACCTACTTCCCCGCCCCCGGCGAGATGACCATCCGAGAGCCGCACCCCCGGGGCTACCACCGCAACCCGGCGGACGGACCGCTGCGCGACTTCACGGAGATGGACCCCTCCGCAGGCTGGGCCGCAGGCCAGTTGATCTCCACCAACTCCGACGTCAACCGCTTCTTCACCGCGCTCCTCGCCGTCCGCCTCCTCCCGGCGGCCCAGCTCGCCGAGATGCGCACGACCGTCCCCGCCGGGACCTCCGGCCTCCGCTACGGGCTGGGGCTCACGAGCAGGCCGCTGTCGTGCGGCGGCGTCTACTGGGGCCACGGCGGCGACATCGCGGGGTACGAGACCCGGGGCGGTGTCACCGACGACGGCCGCGCCGCCAACGTCGCGGTCACCAGCATCCCGACGGACGAGGCGGCCACGCAGCACGTGAAGAACGCCGTGGCCAGGGCCCTGTGCGGCTGAATCACGCACCCGGCAGCCCGGCAACCCGAACGACGATCCAACGATTCCTCAGGAGTTGACTCATGCGTGGACTGACACGCCAAGTGTTTCGCTCGCCGAGCCGGCAGCAGGGCACGCGGCGACGGGCCCTGCCCGCCGCGGCCGCGGTGGCCATCGGTGTCATGGCGCTGGGAGCCCTGGCCCCGCCCGCCACCTCAGCCGCCAGTCCGGACGCCGTCCAGCAGAGCCTGAACGCGCTGGTGCGCGACGGCGGGATGCCCGCCGCGCTGGCGAGTGTCAAGGACCGTGACGGCCGCATCCGGACCTACACCGCAGGGATTGGCGACCTGGCCACCGGTGCACCGGTACCCGTCGACGGGCAGGTGCGGATCGGCAGCAACACCAAGACCTTCGTCGCGGTCGTCGTCCTCCAGCTCGTCGCGGAGCGGAGGGTGCACCTGGACGCCTCCGTCGACACCTACCTGCCCGGCCTCGTCCGCGGGGAGGGGATCGACGGACGGCGCATCACCGTCCGCCAGCTCCTCCAGCAGACCAGCGGACTCCCCAACTACAGCAACCACCTCGGGGACGACGTCCGGTACTACGCCCCCCGTGAACTGCTCGCCACAGCCCTCCGGCACCCGGCCGACTTCGCCCCCGGGACGAGCTGGAAGTACAGCAACACCAACTACGTGCTCGTCGGCCTGCTCATCCAGAGGGTCACCGGCCGCCCCTTGGCCGACGAGATCGACCGGCGCGTCGTCCGACGCGCCGGGTTGCGCCACACCTACTTCCCCGCCCCCGGTGACGCGAGCATCCGGGAGCCTCACCCCCACGGCTACTACCGGGAATCGGCGGACGCGCCGCTGCGCGACATCACGGAGATCGACCCCTCCTGGGGCTGGGCGGCAGGCCAGATGGTCTCCACCGCCTCCGACCTCAACCGCTTCTTCAGCGCACTCCTGGCCGGCCGCCTCCTGCCCTCGGCCCAGCTCGCCCAGATGCGCTCCACCGTCCCCGCCGAAGCGACCTTCGGCCCCGGCGCCCGCTACGGACTTGGACTCGTCAGCAGACCGCTGCCGTGCGGCGGCCTCTCCTGGGGCCACGGCGGCAGCTTCCCGGGGTACGAGTCCCGGGGCGGCGCCACCGACGACGGCCGCGCCACCAGCGTCGCGCTCACCATGCAGCTCACCGACGAGGCGGGCCGGAGGAATCTCGAGCGCGCCGTGGACACCGCCTTGTGCCGCTGAACCCCGCCGAGGTCAGGAGTGGGGCCGCTGGCGCTGGGAGCGCGAGGGCCAGGGCAGCGTGCGAGACATCCGCGACCTCGGACAGCCGACCGGAGGCTTCACTCCGGCCTGGATGCCGGCGCAGCGGGCCAAGAGCCCTCTGCTGATCACTCCGATCGAGCGCGCCGCTGCCTCCGCTGCGCTGGGCTGCCCGGTCTGTGAACTCGGCCGTGTGCCGAGTGAGGACAGCTGATGCGGAGCCAGGGCCGAGACTCAGCCATGGTGAACGCAGAAGGCCCCGGCCGGTTTCTTGGGTTCAAGGGGTCGTCGCAACACCGCCTGGTTCTAGGTGGTGAGTAGATCACGCAGACGCTCGGCTGGAGTACTCCAGCCGAGCCAAGTGCGGGGCGGGCCCCTTAGATACTCGGGCACGGGTTAGAGGGGA
>NZ_JBEZYP010000017.1:0-149660 GCF_040638585.1 Streptomyces sp. NPDC025273 | reverse complement strand
CTTCGAGGGCGACGACGGCGACTCGGACACGGCCGGGTCGGACGAAGGGGACCCGGACGTCGGGGCCGCCCCGCCGCCGGGACACGGGGCGGTTACAGCGTGCGCTCCAGCCGGTCCGCCATCAGCCTGCTGAAGCGGGCCGGATCGGTCAGCTCGCCGCCGTCCGAGAGGATGGCCAGCCCGTGGACGAGCTCGGCCGCCTCGGCCAGCTGGTCGTCGGCGCCCTGCTCGGTGCCCCGTTCGGCGTAGGCCTTCTTCAGGCCGCCGATCAGGGCGTGCGAGGGGTTGAGTTCGAGGATGCGCTTGATCTGCGGCACTTCCTGGCCCATGGCGCGGTACATGTTCTCCAGCGCCGGGGTGACGTCGTGCGTGTCCGAGACGATGCAGGCCGGCGAGACGGTGAGCCGTGAGGACAGCCGCACCTCCTTCACGCTCCCGCCCAGCTGCTCGGTCATCCAGGCCAGCAGGCCGGCGTAGTCCTGCTGCTGCTTCTCGCGCTCGGCCTCGACCTCCTTCTTCTCCTCGTCGGTGTCCAGGTCGACTTCGCCCTTGGCGATGGACTGCAGCTGCTTGCCGTCGAACTGCGGCACGGACTGCACCCAGACCTCATCGACCGGGTCGGTCAGGAGAAGGACCTCGAAGCCCTTGGCGCGGAAGGCCTCCATGTGGGGAGAGCTCTCCATGGCGGCGCGCGACTCGCCCGTCATGAAGTAGATCTGCTCCTGCCCCTCCTTCATCCGCTCCACGTACGAGCGCAGAGTGGTCAGCCCCTCCTCGTCCTGGGTCGAGGCGAACGAGGAGATCTCGAGAAGTGTGTCGCGGTTCTCGAAGTCGTCGAGGAGGCCCTCCTTGAGGACCCGGCCGAATTCCTTCCACAGCGTCCCGTACTTCTCCGGGGCGGCGGACATCATGTCCTTCACCGTCGACAGCACCTTCTTGACCAGGCGCCGCCGCATCAACTCGATCTGGCGGTCCTGCTGCAGGATCTCGCGCGACACGTTGAGCGAAAGGTCCTGGGCGTCGACCACACCCTTCACGAAGCGGAGGTACGTCGGCATGAGCGCTTCGCAGTCGTCCATGATGAACACGCGCTTGACGTAGAGCTGGACCCCGCGCTTGTGCCCCTGCATGAACAGGTCCTGCGGTGCGTGGGACGGCAGGAAGAGCAGCGCCTGGTATTCGAAAGTGCCCTCCGCCTGCATGCGGATCGTTTCGAGCGGGTCGGTCCAGTCGTGGCTGATGTGCTTGTAGAGCTCGCTGTACTCTTCGTCGGTCACGGAGCTCCTGGACCGGGCCCACAGCGCCTTCATCGAGTTGACCGTCTCGGTGCCGGGCTCGGCTCCGTCCTCGCCCGCCGTTGTGGTGGCCATGCGGATGGGCCAGGTGATGAAGTCCGAGTACCGCTTGACGATCTCCCTGAGCTTCCAGGGCGACGTGTAGTCGAAGAGCTGGTCCTCGGCGTCCTCCGGCTTGAGTCGCAGGGTGACCGTGGTGCCCTGCGGGGCGTCGTCGACGGACTCGACGGTGTACGTTCCCTCGCCGCTGGAATTCCAGCGCGTTCCGTGGCTCTCGCCCGCGCGACGGGTCAGCAGCGTGACCTCGTCGGCCACCATGAAGCTGGCGTAGAAGCCGACACCGAACTGCCCGATGAGCTCTTCGGAGGTCGCGGAGTCCTGGGCCTCCTTCAATTCCTTCAGGAACTTGGCCGTACCGGAGTTCGCGATCGTCCCGATCAGCTGCACGACCTCGTCGTGCGACATCCCGATCCCGTTGTCGCGAACGGTCAGCGTGCGCGTCTCGGTATCGGCCTCGACGGCGATATGGAGGTCGGACGTATCCGCCTGGAGCGTGTCGTCGCGGAGAGTTTCCAGTCGCAGCTTGTCCAGCGCGTCCGAAGAATTGGAGATGAGCTCGCGCAGAAATACATCCTTGTTCGAGTAAATCGAATGGATCATCATCTGCAGGAGCTGGCGCGCTTCTACCTGGAACTCGAATGTCTCGGCCGGCATGGGTGCGGGTTCCCTTTCTGGGGGTGAGTCGTCTGGGCCGGGACAATCGTAGCCAGCCCGCGTCAATCCCAGGACCGGTTCGGGAGCCCTGTGAAGTCGCCCTGCGAGGGCGGGTGTTCGCGGTCGGACCGCGGGGTCCCAGGAGTCGGCTCGCGTGCTGCCCCGAGCCGGGTGACCAGGTCGTGCCAACCCTGGTCCAACTCCTCGATCGGTATCCCCCGTTGCCTGGTCAGGTGGTGGACCAGGGCAGCGTCTATCGATCCCAGCAGGGTGTGCGCGAGCAGCTCCGTATTGCCTTCCACGCGGGCGCCGCGCAGCAGCATGGCGACATGACTGAGACGCAGGCGGTGCGCCGGAACGGCGTAGGCGCGCAGCGGGTCGGTCCGGGAGGCCAGTATCAGGTCGTGGTGATCACGTTCGTGGCGCATGACGGCGGGCCCGAAGGCGTGCAGCCGGTCAGCGGCGGGGGCGTCCGGACCCATGGGCGGTGGCCCTGACAGGAAGGTGGCCTGGAGCAGCCCCTCGCGGTGGTCGAGCAGTGCGATGAGCAGGCCGGTGCGGTCGCCGAAGCGCCGGAAGACGGTGCCTTTGCCCACCCCGGCGGCCGCGGCCACCGATTCCATGGTCAGGTTGGCGGCTCCGCGGTCGGCCATGAGGCGTGAGGCGGCGTCCAGCAGGCGGGTGCGGTTGCGTGCCGCGTCCGATCGCAGCTGCTCGGGTTCGCCGACGGTGGAGAGCGTGAGAGGCGGCCGCGCCTCGCCCGGGTCGGGCAGCCAGGGCAGCGGGGGAACGGAACCGGTCATGGCTTCAGGGTAGCCCCGGGAGAAGGTAAGTGGACCGTGGTCCGCTTAAGTGCTACAACTTTAAACGGACCACGGTCCGCTTACTTCGCTGTCTCCGTCTCCCAGGAGTTCCCCATGTCCGTACGCATCCTCGCCCTCGTCGGCAGCCTCCGCTCCGGTTCCCACAACCGCCAGCTCGCCGAGGCCGCGGTGAAGCACGCCCCCGAGGGCGCCGCTGTCGAGCTGTTCGAGGGCCTGGCCGACGTGCCCTTCTACAACGAGGACATCGACGTCGAGGGCAGCGTCCCGGTTGCCGCCGCCCACCTGCGTGAGGCGGCCGGCAAGGCCGACGCCTTCCTGCTCTTCTCGCCCGAGTACAACGGCACCATGCCGGCCGTTCTGAAGAACGCGATCGACTGGCTGTCGCGCCCCCACGGTGCCGGAGCCCTCACCGGCAAGCAGGTCGCCGTCGTCGGCACCGCCTTCGGCCAGTTCGGTGGTGTGTGGGCCCAGGACGACGCCCGCAAGTCGGTCGGCATCGCGGGAGGAGTGGTTCTGGAGGACGCCAAGCTCTCCATCCCCGGCTCCGTGACCCGCTTCGCCGAGACCCACCCGGCCGATGACACCGAGGTGGTCGCCTCGCTCACCGAGGTCATCCGCCAGGTCGCCGAGCGGCCCGTCGCGGCTGCCTGACGCTTTTCGCCCCCGGCGGGGCGCGCCGAGGATGATGCGCCGTCGCCGGGGGGCGGTCGCGACGGCGCGGGCCCGTGCCGGCCACTCGGCTCCAGGACGATCAGGCCCCGACAGACACGTGTCCGGACCGAGCGCCCCTCGCCGTCCGGGGCCGCGAGCCCCTCGGCGACCTCGATCCGGAAACCACGGGGGTCGAAGTGTGGTTCCCCCGATACCGGGGCGGTCCATGCCGCGGCCCGAAACGCCCGGTTCCACGTCTGTGGCGCAGCGCCGGAGGTGGTAGCGGTCCGGGCGACACGGGGACGCGTACCCGTCCTTACAGGAGGCCCGGGACCTGAGCCGTCCGCGTCAACCGCACGCACGCACAGCGGCTGATCTAGCTGTTGCCCGCGGCTACGCCTTGGCCGAGCCGGGCTGGGTCGTCGGGATCCGATGGGTGAAGAACAGCGAGACCAGTGCGGAGAGCGCGAGGACGGCGAGTGCGGCGCGCAGGCTCTCGACGCGTGCCTCGGCGTTCGCGTCGAGCGCGGCCTCGGTCACCTCCGCGGTGGCGTCGGCGTCGTCGAGGACAGTCTTGAGCTGGGCGTTCGACAGGAAGGGGGCGCCGCTCTGGAGCTGGACGCTCGCCTGTTCCTTGACCGGGTCGGGGACAGCCGGGTTCTGTTCGATGCTGGTGAGGAACGAGGTGGTCAGCGTGGCGATCAGGATCGACCCGGCGAGAGCCGTACCGATCGAGGCCCCGAGGTTGGTGACGGAGTTCTGGATGCCGCCGACTTCCGCGCTCTGCTGATCCGGCACCGCGGACACGGTGACCGAGCCGAGCTGGGAGGCGAGCGCGCCCATGCCCAGCCCGATCAGCAGCAGTGGAACCGTGACGACTTCCGCGCCCGCGTCCGCGTCGAGCGCGGCCATCAGGACCACCGCCCCGGCGAGCATCGCCAGGATCCCGAGCCGCACGACCTGCCGGGGTGAGACGTCGGGAAGGAGACGCGGGATCAGGACCGCGGCCGCCAACAGCGTCAGGGAGAGCGGCAGGATGCGCGCTCCGGTCTGGAGCGCCGACAGGCCGAGTGCGACCGACAGATAGAGCGGAACGACGAAGAACACGCCCATCTGCACGAGGTACTGGAAGAAGAACATCGTCAGGCCGCCGGTGAGCTGCTTGTTGCCCAGCAGTGCCGGCTCCACGAGCGGCTCCCTGCCCCGTTGGACGAGACGGTCCTCCCAGCGGAGGAAAAACCAGATGAGGAACAGGCCCGCGAGCATCAGCCACACGACCGGTGAGATGCCCAGCCATGAGGGCGCGTCGGGTTTCGGCCGGAACCAGCCCCACTGGTCCGAGCGCAGGACACCGAACACGAAGATCCCGAGTCCCAGGGAGGAGAGTGCTGCCCCGACGAGGTCGATGCGCGGACGCCTGTCGGGCGCCGCGTCGGCGACCCGCCGCGTGAGCATCAGGATGCCGAGGACGAGGACCACCTCCCCGGCGAACACCCAGCGCCAGGAGAAGTACGTCGTGGCCACACCTCCGATGAGCGGCCCCACGGCGATGGCTACGGCCCCGGCGGCGGCGACGAGCCCGTAGGCGGCGGGGCGGCGCTCCACGGTGAAGTTGCCGGCCACGAGCGCGACGATCGCCGGCAGGATCAATGCCGCGCCGATTCCCTCCAGCAGCGCCCAGCCGACCAGGAGCACCGGCAGGTTCGGGGCGAGCGACGTGGTCAGCGACCCGCATCCGTAGATGACGCAGCCGATCATGAACGCTCGCTTGCGGCCGATCAGCGCGCCGACCTTGCCACCGGGAATCATGAGCATGGCCATCACGAGCGTGTACGCCGTGATCGCGCCCTGGATCCCGGTCACGGTCGAGTCCACGTCCTCGGCCACTGTGGCGATCGACACGTTCATGACAGAGCTGTCGAGCGCCATCAGGAACTGGCCGGAGGCGAGCGTCAGCAGGACGACCCGCGATGTGGTCGAACTGTCCTGTGTGTCCGTTCTGGGGGTCATGGCCGTATTGTGGCGATGATTGCGGAGAACCGATTCACGACCCGCCATGGAGATCGGCCGGTAGCCGGGCCGATGCTCCGGTATGTCGCCGACCCGGCTCTTTCGCCGAACGCCTCAGGCAGTGCGGGCCGTCGACGCAGACCGGGTTATCCCGCCGGGCGGGCGGTGTTCACTGCCGGGTTCACGGCGAACGGCAGGGGATCTCTGTGGGCCGCGCCCCATGCGGGTCACCCCGACCGGTTCGGCCGCGGCGCACTGATTGCGGCCGAGCATCTTGCGCGGGGCGGGCTCGGGCCATCGGGGCGTGCCTCAGTGAGCGGCGCCGTCGGCGCGGGAGTCGGCGGGCGGTGTTGCGCCGACGTCCAGGAACTCGAGGACGGCGAAGCCGACCAGCGTGATGACCGCCGTCCACACCACGACCATGGTGGTCGGGTAGGACCAGGTGAACAGGACGATCGCGGCGACAAGGATGATGGTGACGCCGATCCAGCGCTTGGATCGGTGCACGAACCGCCCGACCGCACCCAGGCGGAGCCCCGCCGACACCGCCACGTCGCGCAGCGCGGCAATGCTCCTGCGACAGCCCGTACGGGTGAGGAAGGCGAGACGGGACGGGCCGGCGAGGAACGCGCCGACGGCGGTGAAGAGGGCAACCGCAGCGAGCGCCCGCACTCCGGCGCGCAGGAACTTGACCAGTGCGTCGTACACGGCTCCGGCGGCCGGCTGGGAGGTCCCGGAAGGCAGCCGGTCGAGGTAGATGTCACGCACGACGGTCAGGGAGACACCCAGGACCAGCATGGCGACGAACACTGCCACCGCGGCCCCGATCAGCGCGTGCCGGCGGTTGAACGCCACGTGCACCCCCGCGGCGGCGGTCAGCAGGGCGATGACGGGCAACCAGCCGCCGAGGATCTCCAACACTCGTAGATTGGTCTTCACCTCGCCGATGTCCTTCGACTCGAAGACCACGAAGTCCGTATGAACGTCCGGGATCTTCGCGGCGGGCGGGAAACCGGCGCTGACCAGTTGTTCCCTCACCTGGGCGACGATCGGAGCCACGTCGATGGCGACCTGGTCGTTCTCCAGCGAGACCGTGCCATCGGCTTGACCCGTCAGGGCCTTGTCGAGCGCGGTGTGCGCCGCGCGGTTGCCGTTCACCCAGACCCGCTCGAAGGTACTGCTGGTGACCACCCGCTCCGCCGTGCTGCTGACCAGCTGTTTCAAACCGCTTTCGATCGGCTCGTCCAGGGTGCCCAGCAATTCGGCCACACGCGGCGGGACGCCCTTCTGTGAAGCCGCGTCGCTCAGTTCCTTGACCAGCGCGTGCACGTCCACCTGCGCCAGCACGGCGGCGGTGACCCGGTTGGCGACCGCCTTCTGCACCTCGGGATCGCCGGCCAGCGGTCCGACAGTGGCAACGTAGCGACCGGTGTCCTGCACGATGCTGTTCGTCCACACCGCGACGACGGACAGCAGCGACAGCAGTGCGGCGAAGAGAATCAGCAGTACGGAGCCGGCGGATCGGAAGGGGTGGTGCCGCGCCGCCTGTGGCGGTCCGGCGCTCTCCAGGGCACTCAACCGGTTCCGCAGTTCTTCCAGTTCGCCGTACTCTCCGGCCGAGCGCTCCGCACCCCCGCTGTGACTCATGGCCACGAGTAGATCCGTGGGGCGCGGAACGCGCGCCCCGGACGAACCAGGCGGGTGACGGTCCACCGAGGACGCCCCGGCCGGCCTGTGCGCGTTCTCCAGCCCTCCGGCCAGGAGACTTCGAGCCGCACAGTCATTGGGTGTGGCGGATTTCGCCGCGGACGGTCTGCACAGTGATCAGGTGACCCGTGGCGGAGTCCACGGAGCTTGGGAACCGACTCACCGAACAGCCCCAGAAACCACTCAGGGGCCCGACCCGCGATGCGGATCAGGCCCCTGACCTGGTGTTTCAGCTGTCGGGGTGGCGGGATTTGAACCCACGACCTCTTCGTCCCGAACGAAGCGCGCTGCCAAGCTGCGCTACACCCCGATGTCCACCGATTGTCTCGGCGACATCGATTACTTTAGCCCACCGGCGCCCGGAGGCGAAATCCGGTTTTTGTCGCGGACGGCGGGCACGGAGGTGAGCGCCCGTGACCGTCAGTCGCGTGGCGTCAGCGTCAGGAGGGTCGCCTCCGGCGGGCAGGCGAAGCGGACCGGGGTGTAGCGGTTCGTGCCGCAGCCGGCCGAGACGTGGAGGTAGGAGCGCTTGTCGCCCACCGTGTGGCGGGAGAGGCCCTTCACCCGGTCCGTGTCCAGGTCGCAGTTGGTGACGAGGGCCCCGTAGAAGGGGATGCAAAGCTGGCCGCCGTGGGTGTGGCCCGCCAGGATCAGCGGGTAGCCGTCCGCCGTGAAGGCGTCCAGGGAGCGCAGATACGGGGCGTGGACCACGCCGATCGAGAGGTCGGCACCCGCTTCGGGGCCGCCCGACACCTCGGCGTAGCGGTCCCGCTTGATGTGCGGGTCGTCCAGACCCGTGAACGCGATCTCCAGCCCGTCCTGCTTGAGGTGGCCCCGGGTGTTGGTCAGGTTCAGCCAGCCCGCCGCGTCGAACGCGTCGCGCATCGGCTCCCAGGGGTTGTGGACGACGCCGGCCGCCGGAGCATTTCCGTTGAGCCCGTGCTTGCCCTGCATCTTCTCCAGGAGGTATAGGGCAGGGTTGCGGAGCTTGGGGCCGTAGTAGTCGTTGGAGCCGAAGACGTACACGCCGGGGAACTCCATCAGCGGACCGAGCGCGTCGAGCAGCTCCGGCACGCCCTCCGTATCGGAGAGGTTGTCGCCGGTGTTCACGACGAAGTCCGGGCGCAGGCCCGCCAGCGACTGCAGCCAGGCGCGCTTCTTGCGCTGGCCGCTCACCATGTGGATGTCGGATACCTGGAGCACGCGCAACGGGCGTGCCCCGTCCGGGAGTACGGGAATCGTGATCCGTCGCAGGCGGAACGAGCGCGCCTCGAATCCGGCGGCGTATACGAGGCCGGCGGCGCCGACCGCAGCGCCGACTGCCGTGACTTTCAGGGGTACTCCGTAGCGTGCGCGCATGTGCCCATCGTCGCAGACACGGTGGGGCGGGAGGAAAACAGGAGGGCGGCAGGTGCCCCGTACCTGTCACAATCGCCGCATGACCACGCTCAAGTCCAAGCTCAAGGAAGACCTCACCACGGCCATGAAGGCGCGTGACGAGCTCACCTCGTCCACCCTCCGGCTCACCCTCACCGCGATCACCAAGGAAGAGGTCAGCGGCAAGTCCGCGCGCGAGCTCTCCGACGACGAGGTGCAGAAGGTGATCGCCAAGGAGGCGAAGAAGCGCCGTGAGGCCGCCGAGGCCTTCGCGCAGGGCGGCCGGGCCGAGCAGGCGGAGCGGGAGAAGGCGGAGGGCGAGCTGCTCGACGCGTACCTGCCCAAGCAGCTCTCCGACGATGAGCTGAACGCGATCGTCACGCAGGCCGTCGAGGAGGCCCGGGCAGCCGGCGCCGAGGGGCCGCGGGCGATGGGCGCCGTCATGAAGATCGTCAGCCCGAAGGTGACGGGGCTCGCCGAGGGCGGCCGGGTGGCCGCCACCGTGAAGAAGCTCCTCGCGGGCTGAGGGAGGCGCGGCGGGGTCGATCCGCCGGCCGGGAGACCCGGCGGGACGTACGTACGAGAGGAGGGGCGCTCCCGAGCCGGGAGCGCCCCTCCTCTCATACGTGGACCAGGTGATCAGGGACCGTTGCCGCCGCCGCGCGGGCCGCCGTCATTGCCGCCGATCATGCCGGGCGGGAGGGTGATCCCGCCGGTGGTGTCATTGCCGGGCTTGTCGTTGTTGCCGCCGCCGTTGTCCTCGTCGCGGCTCCCGTCCTTCTCCGGGTCCGCCTTCTCCTTGCCGCGAGGCACCGCGATCGGATGGAAGGACGGGGTCTCCGAGGCGGTCAGCGCGCCGGTCATCGCGGTCTTCCAGATGGGACCGGGCAGACAGCCACCGCAGACCTTCTCGTAGTACTGACCACCGATGTTGATGTTGTACATCTTGGTGGTCTTCTCGCCGATGTCGTCCCCGACCCACACCGCCGTGGAGAGGTTCGGGGTGTAGCCGACGAACCAGGCGTCCAGACGGTCGTTCGTCGTACCGGTCTTGCCCGCGTTGTCGCGGTCGGTGAGACCGGCCAGCGTGCCGGTGCCGTCCTCGACCACGCCCTTGAGCATCTGGCTGATCGAGTCCGCCGTCGGCTCGCTCATGGCGCGGGAGCACGTCGACTTCGGCACCTCGATCGCCTTGTCGTCGGCGTCGGTGATCGACTCGATGGCGATCGGCGAGCAGTACGTGCCCCGGTTGGCGAACGTGGCGTACACGGAGGCCATCGACAGCGGGGTGCTCACCTCACCGCCGAGGGTGATCGAGGCGTTCTCCTCGATCTCCTTGCCGTCGCCCCGCTCGTAGCCGACCTTCTTCGCCATCTCGACCGTCTCGCAGAGCCCGGTCTTCTGCTCCAGCAGGGCGAAGTAGGTGTTGATGGACTTGCCGAGCGCGCTCGTCATGTCCCACGAGCCCTTCTCGGACTCCAGCTCGTTCTGCAGGTCCCAGTTGTCGCTGCCGGTGGGGGCACCCGAGCAGTCGCGGTAGGAGCTCTTGGGCACCGAGAGCTTCCAGCCGGTGGAGAAGCTCGTCGCCGGGGTGATGCCCTTCTCCAGGGCCGCGGCGGCGGTGATCGGCTTGAAGGTCGAGCCGACCTGGAAGCCGTAGGTGCTGCCGCCCATCTTGTTGCTGACGGCGAGGTTCAGCACCGTCTCGTGCTGCTTCTGGTCCAGGCCGTACGGGCGGGACTGGCCCATGGAGAGGATCTTGCCGGTGCCGGGCTGGACCTGGACGACCGAGGCCGCGACCTTGTCGTCCTTGTAGACCTTCGAGGTCGCCGCCTCGTTCGCGGCCTCCTGCGCACGCGGCGAGAGGGTGGTCTTGATGGTCAGACCACCGAGGTTCCAGAGCTTGGAGCGCTCTTCCTCGGTCTTCCCGAAGGCCGGGTCCGTGAGGATGGTCTTGCGTACGTAGTCACAGAAGAACCCGGAGCCGCTGACGGCCGTGATGCAGCCGTTCTGCGGCTTCTTGACCTTCAGGTCGATCGGGGCGGCGATGGCCTTGTCGGCCTCGCTCTGCGAGATGTCGCCGACGGCCGCCATGCGCTGCAGCACGGTGTTGCGACGCTTGGTCGCCTCCTCCGTGTCGTTGACCGGGTCGTAGCGGCTCGGCGACTGCACGAGACCGGCCAGCAGCGCGGCCTCCTCCAGCTTCAGGTCCTTGGCGTGCTTGGAGAAGTAGCGCTGCGACGCGGCCTCGATGCCGTAGGCCTGCTGCCCGAAGAACGTGATGTTGAGGTAGTTCTCCAGGATCTTCTTCTTGCCGAGCTCTTCCTCGACCTGGATCGCGTACTTGAGCTCGCGGACCTTGCGGCCCAGGGTCTGCTGCGTGGCCTCGGCGACCTTGTCCGGGTCGTCGCCCGCCTCCTCGACGAAGACGTTCTTGACGTACTGCTGGGTGAGCGTCGACGCGCCCTGCGCGGCCCCGCCGGCCTGCACGTTGCGGTTCATCGCGCGCAGGATGCCCTTGAGGTCCACCGCGCCGTGCTCGTAGAAGCGCGAGTCCTCGATCGCGATGATCGCGTCCTGCATGTACGGCGAGATGTCCTTGAGCGGGACGACGGTGCGGTCGCGTGAGTAGACCGTGGCGATCGCGCCGCCCTCGTTGTCCAGGATCGTGGTCCGCTGGCTCAGCGGCGGAGTCTTGAGGTTGGAAGGGATCTCGTCGAATCCCTCGACCGTCCCCTTCGCGGCGAGCCCCAGTGCTCCGGCGGCCGGCAGCGCGATGCCCGCCAGCACGACTCCGGAGAGTGCGGCGACACCGAGGAACTTGGCGGCCTGCTGGGTCGTCGTGAGACCCCCGCCTGAGCGCTTCTTTGGCATAGGGGCAGCCTACGTTCTCATTCGCCGGACACACGTATAGGCCTTGGCCTAAGCTGCTCTCAACTGTCACAGCTGACCGATTTCGTATCAACCCCTGTGCACGGCCCCTGAACAAATTCAGCCACTCGCCGAGGCGCTCCCGAATTCGCCCCGCGTGTCACTGAATGTCCGTTGCTTCATGGGCACCCTGTCCCGATTTAGTCGGGATGTTCACGTATGTCCTCGCCTCACTCCTCTGGGTGATCTGCCGCCTACGCATAGTCCGTTCGGACCATTCAAGATTGGGCCCGAAGGGGGTGTTGCGCTGTCGCCACCTTCCGTAACGTCCTCAACTGGCAGCGGTGAATATGCCGTTGTCGCCGTGGGGGAGCCTCGATTCGGGAGAGGACGGCGCCGGCATGGGCTGGGTAACCGACTGGAGTGCGCAGGCAGCCTGCCGCACTACCGATCCGGATGAATTGTTCGTACAAGGGGCAGCGCAGAACAGGGCCAAGGCGGTGTGCACCGGTTGCCCGGTGCGGACCGAGTGCCTGGCCGATGCGCTGGACAATCGCGTCGAGTTCGGCGTGTGGGGCGGAATGACGGAGCGGGAGCGCCGCGCACTGCTGCGCCGACGGCCCACCGTCACGTCCTGGCGTCGCCTGCTGGAGACCGCGCGCAGTGAGTACGAGCGGTCCACGGGCATGTTGCCCGCAGCGGTGGGCCTGGACGACGACGAGCTGCAAGAGACGTACGCCGCCGTGGGGTAGACCCCTGCGGGATCCCGGCGTCGTGTCCCACGCAGCTCAGGCCGGAGCGGAACCGGTCGCGAGCCGTTCCCCGATGGCCCGTAGGCCTGCGAGGTCGTGCACATCACCGGGGAGCGCGGCCACCTCGGTCACCGGGACCTCGGGGTGGATCGCGGTGAAGCGGTCACGTGTGTGCTGCTCGCGCGCCACGACCTGCATCCGCTCGGCGTGCAGCCGCAGCAGACTGGCGGTCAGTTGCTCGACGGATACGTCGGGCACGGTGACGGGTACGGCGGTGGCGTCTTCGTCTGCGGCGTGCGTGAGCGGCCCGGACGGCTCAGGCGACTTTCGGTCATGCGGATCGGGGTCGTGCGACGTTCTCCCGTGCTGTTCGGGGGCAGGCGACTTCGGGTCGTGCGGCTCGTCCGGAGGGGAATCGTGCGCAGTCGTCTCGCCGCTGTGCTCAGGGGGGAGTGGTGGCTCGGAGGCATCGGGAGAGGTGACGGCCGCCGGGTCCCACAGGCCAGCCTTCCCGGCCGTCTGATCCACAATGCCGACGCCTTCAAGATTTTCTGCGGCGGCCAGCGCCCGCTCCGCGGAGAGCCGTGCGGCCTGGCTGCCGTGCACCCGGTTGAGAACGAGACCGGCCAGCGGCATCTCCTCCGCGGCCAGCCGTTCCACGAAGTACGCTGCCTCGCGCAGCGCGTCCCGCTCCGGCGTCGCGACCACCAGAAACGCCGTGCCAGGGGCCTGGAGCAGCTTGTACGTGGCATCGGCCCGGGTGCGGAATCCGCCGAACATGGAGTCCATCGCCGTGACGAAGGTCTGTACGTCGCGGAGGAACTGCCCGCCGAGCAGCTTGCCGAGCGTCCCCGTCATCATTGACATGCCGACATTGAGGAACTTCATCCCGGCCCGCCCGCCGATCTTCGCCGGGGCGATCAGCAGCCGGATGAATTTCCCGTCGAGGAACGAGCCGAGACGTTTCGGCGCGTCCAGGAAGTCCAGTGCGGAGCGGGACGGCGGGGTGTCGACGATGATCAGGTCCCACTCGTCGCGCGCCCTCAGCTGCCCGAGCTTCTCCATCGCCATGTACTCCTGTGTGCCAGCGAAACCGGCCGACAGGGACTGGTAGAACGGGTTCTCCAGGATCGCGCGGGCCCGCTCGGCGTCCGTGTGCGCCTCGACGGTCTCGTCGAAGGTGCGCTTCATGTCGAGCATCATGGCGTGGAGTTCGCCGTCGCCGCCGATGTCCTCGACCCGGCGCGGGATGTTGTCGAGCTGGTCGATGCCCATGGACTGGGCGAGCCGGCGGGCCGGGTCGATGGTGAGGACGACCACCTTGCGGCCGCGCTCGGCCGCCCGTACACCGAGCGCCGCTGCGGTCGTGGTCTTGCCGACGCCACCCGAACCGCAGCACACGACGATCCGGATCCCCCGGTCGTCGAGGAGCGCGTCGGTGTCCAGCCCCGGTGCGATGTCCGTGCCCAGTGTCATGACCCCACCCCTTGTCCGGAGCGGGACGCGCCCCCGGCGGGCCCCTGCCCCGCCTCGTCCGCCGTCTCCTCGCCCACACCCTGTTTACGGAACTCCGCCGCCAGGTCGTACAGCGCGGACAGGCTCACACCCTCGCCCATCAGCGGCAGCTCGACGGTGGGCAGCCCGAGCCCGGCCAGTACCGCACGCTGCTCGCGCTCCAGGCCCACCCGCTGGGCATGCTCGGCGGCCTGCTCGACCAGCGGCCGCACGAGCCCTGCCGAGCCGGTCACGCCCGACCTGGTCAGCGCCTTCGCGATCTCCTTGCGACGACCCCCGGACGCCGTGCGCAGCGCGTCCTCGTCCAACAGGTGCGGCCGCACCATGTTCACGACGACGCGTCCCACGGGCAGTTCCGCGGCCCGCAGCTCCGCGATGCCGTCCGCGGTCTCCTGGACCGGCATCTCCTCCAGGAGTGTCACCAGGTGGACCGCCGTCTCGGGGGACTTCAGGACCCGCATCACGGCCTGCGCCTGATTGTGTATCGGGCCGATCCGGGCCAGCCCCGCCACCTCGTCGTTCACGTTGAGGAAGCGGGTGATGCGGCCCGTGGGCGGAGCGTCCATGATCACGTGGTCGTAGACGAACCTGCCCTGCTTGTCCTTGCGCCGCACGGCCTCGCAGGCCTTGCCGGTCAGCAGGACGTCCCGGACGCCGGGCGCGATGGTGGTGGCGAAGTCGATCGCGCCGAGCTTCTTCAGCGCCCGGCCGGCACCGCCCAGCTTGTAGAACATCTGGAGGTAGTCCATCAGCGCCCGCTCGGCGTCGATCGCCAGGGCGTGGACCTCCCCGCCGCCCGGCGCCACGGCGATCTTGCGTTCCTCGTACGGAAGGGCTTCGGACTCGAAGAGCTGGGCGATGCCCTGTCTGCCCTCGACCTCGACGAGGAGCGTGCGCCTGCCCCCGGCCGCGAGGGCGAGCGCGAGTGCGGCGGCGACCGTGGTCTTACCGGTACCGCCCTTGCCGCTGACGACCTGGAACCTGCTCACGTCTTCGAGCCTAACCAGTCGGCGGGCAGCCTACGCACGAGGCCGCCTGTGCCAGGCATTACAGTCGGCTCATGACCAAGTGGGAATACGCGACCGTGCCCCTTCTCGTGCACGCGACCAAGCAGATTCTGGACACCTGGGGCGAGGACGGCTGGGAGCTGGTCCAGGTCGTTCCCGGCCCGAACAACCCCGAGCAGCTCGTGGCCTACCTGAAGCGGGAGAAGCCGTAGTGGCGGGCGCCGTCGAGGCGAAGCTCGCCGAGCTCGGCCTGACGCTCCCTGACGTCGTCCCGCCGCTGGCCTCGTACCAGCCGGCCGTGCGGTCCGGGGTGTACGTGTACACCTCCGGCCAGCTGCCGATGGTGGACGGCAAACTCGCGGTGACGGGCAAGGTCGGCGCCGAGGTGACGCCGGACGAGGCCAAGGAGCTGGCGAAGACCTGCGCGCTGAACGCCCTGGCGGCCGTGAAGTCGGTCGCCGGCGACCTGGACCGGATCGCCCGGGTCGTGAAGGTCGTGGGCTTCGTCGCCTCGGCCTCCGACTTCACCGGGCAGCCGGGCGTGGTCAACGGCGCGAGCGAGCTGCTGGGCGCCGTCCTGGGCGACAAGGGTGTGCACGCCCGCAGTGCCGTGGGCGTCGCCGTACTGCCGCTGGACGCACCGGTGGAGATCGAGGTGCAGGTCGAGCTCGTCGAGGCCTGAGCCCGTACCTCCCGCTGCCCGCCCGGTCTCCGTGACCGGGCGGGATCATGCGTGTACGGGGCAGCGGCAAGGCCGTACGCCCCTCGAACATCGGCGCTGTTCCGGATAGCCTCCGGCCATGTCCAACGGTCAGTGGTACCCACCGGAATGGCCCGCCCGGATCAGGGCCCTCGCCAGCGGCGAGCTGACAGCCGTGCGCCCCAGGCGGGCGGCCACGGTGATGCTGCTGCGGGACGACGCGTCCGGGGCGGGGACCCCCGGTCCCGCCGTCCACATGCTGCGCCGGCGCACCTCCATGGCCTTCGCCGGGGGTGCGTACGCCTATCCGGGTGGCGGCGTCGACCCGCGCGACGACGACCACCTCGTGGACTGGGCGGGACCGTCCCTTCAGACCTGGGCGGAGCGGCTGGGCGTGGACACGGTCACCGAGGCACAGGCCGTCGTCTGCGCGGCGGTCCGGGAGACGTACGAGGAAGCGGGCGTCCTGCTGGCCGGATCCACCGCGGACACCGTCGTGAGCGACACCACGGGCGCCGACTGGGAGGCCGACCGTGAGGCCCTCGTAGCCCGCGAGCTGTCCTTCGCCGGTTTCCTCGACCGCCGGGGCCTGGTGCTGCGCTCCGACCTGCTGGGCGCATGGGCCCGCTGGATCACTCCGGCATTCGAACCGCGCCGGTACGACACCTGGTTCTTCGTCGCGGCGCTGCCGGAAGGGCAACGCACCCGGAACGCCTCGACCGAGGCCGACCGGACGGTCTGGATCCGGCCCGGTGACGCCGCGGACCGCTACGACCGGGGCGAACTGCTGATGATGCCGCCCACCGTGGCCACGCTGCGGGCACTGAGCCCGTACGGTACGGCCGCCGAGGCGCTGGAGGCAGCGGATTCCCAGAGCCTCGCTCCCGTACTGGCAGAGGCCCGGATGGAGGGCGGCGAGCTGGTGCTGAGCTGGCCCGGGTACGCCGAGTTCACCCAGCACATCCCTTCCGTCCCCGTCTCCGCGGACGGCGGAGGCACCGGCACGGACGGCGGCACCGCATGAGCGACGCGGCAGCCCTGCCCGGACAGCCCCGCGGCGGGGTGCTCTCCGGCTCTGCCACCACCCGTACGGTCAACGTCCTGGCCCCCAACGCCTCGGCGATGACGCTGGACGGCACCAACACCTGGATCGTCGCGGAGCCGGACTCCGACCTCGCGGTCGTGATCGATCCGGGGCCGCTCGACGACACGCACCTGCGGACCGTCATCGACGCCGCGGAGAGGGCGGGGCGGCGCATCGGTCTCACCCTGCTCACCCACGGCCACCCCGACCACGCGGAGGGCGCGGCCCGCTTCGCCGAACTCACGCGTACGAAGGTGCGCGCCCTGGACGCGGCCCTGCGGCTCGGGGACGAGGGGCTGACGGCCGGTGACGTGATCACCACGGGAGGGCTCGAGCTCCGGGTCGTCCCCACCCCGGGACACACCGCGGACTCGCTCTCCTTCCACCTGCCCGCCGACCGGGCGGTGCTGACGGGCGACACGATCCTCGGGCGCGGCACGACGCTCGTCGCGCACCCGGACGGGCGGCTCGGCGACTACCTGGACACACTGCGGCGGCTGCGTTCGCTGACCGTCGACGACGGGGTCCACACGGTGCTTCCCGGGCACGGGCCGGTGCTGGAGGACGCCCAGGGGGCCGTCGAGTTCTACCTCGCTCACCGGGCGCACCGCCTCGCCCAGGTCGAGACGGCCGTGGAGGCCGGACACCGGACGCCCGCGGAGATCGTGGCCACGGTGTACGCGGACGTGGACCGTTCCCTGTGGCCGGCGGCGGAGCTGTCGGTACGGGCCCAGCTGGAGTACCTGACCGAGCGCGGCCTGATCTGAGTCACGGCCCGCAGGGCTGCCCCCGGGCACGCGCAAGGGCCCCACCGCACGGTGAGGCCCTTTCGGTGAGCGTACGAGGCAGGGCGGCGTCAGCGGGACCGCTTCGCCAGCCGCTCCACGTCCAGCAGGATCACGGCCCGGGCCTCGAGCCGCAGCCAGCCGCGGCCCGCGAAGTCGGCGAGGGCCTTGTTGACCGTCTCGCGGGAAGCGCCGACCAGCTGGGCCAGCTCCTCCTGGGTCAGGTCGTGCACCACGTGGATGCCCTCCTCCGACTGGACGCCGAAGCGACGCGACAGATCGAGGAGCGCGCGGGCGACGCGGCCCGGCACGTCGGAGAAGACCAGGTCGGACATCTGGTCGTTGGTCTTGCGCAGCCTGCGGGCGACGGCCCGCAACAGGGCGGTGGCCACCTCGGGACGGGCGTTCAGCCAGGGCTGGAGGTCACCGTGGCCGAGGCCGAGGAGCTTGACCTCGGTGAGCGCCGTCGCGGTCGCGGTGCGCGGACCCGGGTCGAAGAGTGACAGTTCCCCGATGAGCTCGCCGGGGCCGAGGACGGCCAGCATGTTCTCCCGGCCGTCGGGGGAGGTGCGGTGGAGCTTCACCTTGCCTTCGGTGACCACATACAGGCGGTCGCCCGGGTCGCCCTCGTGGAACAGCGCGTCACCGCGTGCGAGGGTCACCTCACTCATCGAGGCGCGGAGCTCCGCGGCCTGCTCATCATCGAGCGCCGCGAAAAGCGGGGCGCGCCGCAGAACGTCGTCCACGAGTTCTCTCCTTGTCGGCCTGTTCAGGGAACCGTGGTCCCCATGATGCCGGACGGTAAAACAGTGCGATCGATCACAAACCAGTTTGACGCACGGGCGTGCCGGGCCCTACGGCAGGGGGCTGATTGGGCGTGGATGAGCGGTGACCGGGGCAGATGTCAGCCCCTGGCTCTAGGCTGGCCGGGTGTCCGGAACGCCGGTGGGAGCGCAGGCAGAGAGGGCTGATGGGGTGCCGGAAGACGGAAATTCCGCTGTGGGTGAACAGCCTGCGCGAAGTCGGAGAAAAGCGACAGAACTCCCTGAGGCAGAGTCGGGCAGGCCCGCCGAGCCGGCCGCACAGGGTGCCGGTGCGCCGCGATCGACGGGGACGCCGCGCGCAGCCGGTGCGACTCGGTCCCGGCCGGTGAAGAAGACCGCGAAGAAGGCTGTGAAGAAGTCGGTGACAGAGCCCACGACCGGGCCCGCGAAGAAGCCCGCGAGGAAGGCGGCGGCGGAGCCCACGACCGGCACCGCGAAGAAGCCCGGTAAGCCGGAGTCGCATCTCGCCATGGTCCGGCGCGCCCGTCGGATCAACCGCGAACTCGCCGAGATCTATCCGTACGCGCACCCCGAGCTGGATTTCCGCAATCCTTTCGAGCTTCTGGTCGCCACGGTGCTCTCCGCCCAGACCACCGACCTGAGGGTCAACCAGACCACTCCCGCGCTCTTCGCCGCCTACCCGACTCCCGAGGACATGGCCGCCGCCGTCCCCGAGGAGCTGGAGGAGATCATCCGGCCGACCGGATTCTTCCGGGCCAAGGCGCGGTCCCTGATAGGGCTGTCGGCATCCCTCCGGGACAATTTCGGCGGCGAGGTCCCGGGCCGCCTCGAGGATCTCGTGACCCTGCCCGGCGTCGGCCGCAAGACGGCCAACGTCGTGCTCGGCAACGCGTTCGGTGTGCCCGGCATCACCGTGGACACCCACTTCGGCCGACTGGTCCGCCGCTGGAGGTGGACCGAGCAGGAAGACCCGGAGAAGGTCGAGGCGGAGGTCGCCGAGATCTTCCCGAAGAGCGAGTGGACCATGCTCTCGCACCGCGTCGTCTTCCACGGCCGCCGCATCTGCCACTCCCGCAAGCCGGCCTGCGGGGCCTGCCCGGTCGCCCCGCTCTGCCCGGCGTACGGCGAGGGCGAGACGGATCCCGAGAAGGCCAGGAAGCTCCTGAAATACGAGATGGGCGGCTATCCGGGACAACGGCTCAGCCCGCCCCCGGACTATCCGGGCAGCCCCGCCCCACCCTTGGGAGCCGGGTGAACGACACCACTCCCGCGGGTGGTGCAGGGGGCCGCTCGGAACGAATCCGCCGACGGCAGGCGTTGGAACGACGGGGGTGCACATGACGCACGCACAGAGCACACGGGCCGCGCTGGGAGCGGTCACCACAGGGACGAGCGCGCCCCACGACAGCGCGATCACCGTCACCACAGAAGGGCTGCCCGGCTGGCTCGACCCCGTGGCCCGGGCGGCACGGAGCGTCCGGGCCCAGCAGCTCAGCCAGTTCCTGCCGCCCGAGAGCGGGGCCGGACGCCAGTCCGCGGTGCTGATCCTCTTCGGCGAGGGCGAGTGCGGGCCCGAGCTGCTCCTGATGGAGCGCTCCAGCTCCCTGCGCTCCCATGCGGGCCAGCCGTCCTTCCCGGGGGGCTCGCTCGACCCGGAGGACGGCGACCGTGCCACCACCGGACCGCTCAGGGCCGCGCTGCGGGAGGCCCAGGAGGAGACGGGCCTCGATCCGGGGGGTGTCCAGCTCTTCGGTGTGCTGCCCCGGCTCTACATCCCGGTCAGCAGCTTCGTCGTCACACCCGTCCTCGGCTGGTGGCGGGAGCCGAGCCCGGTGGGAGTGGTTGATCCTGCCGAGACCGCCAGGGTCTTCACCGTCCCCGTGGCGGATCTCACGGATCCGGCCAACCGCGCGACAGCGATCCATCCGAGCGGTCTGCAAGGCCCGGCATTTCTGGTCGAATCCGCACTGGTCTGGGGTTTCACGGCCGGCGTGATCGACCGGATCGTGCACTACGCGGGGTGGGAACGCCCCTGGGACCGGACCAAGCAGGTGCCGCTCGACTGGCGCGCATGACAGGCTGACTCCCGTGCTGCGCTGTTCCGGGCCTGGCCCGGACCCCGTCGAACCGGACGGGCCAGGTGACGAATCTGCGAGGCTATAGACGGTGAACGTGCTGGACATCCTGCTGCTGGTCGGTGCCGTGTGGTTCGCGGTCATCGGCTACCGCCAGGGTTTCGTCGTCGGGATCCTGTCCGTGATCGGCTTCCTGGGGGGCGGCCTGGTCGCCGTCTACCTGCTGCCGGTGATCTGGGACCGGCTGACCGACGGATCGGAAGTCTCTTCCACCGCCGCCGTCGTCGCGGTCGTGATCGTGATCGTCTGCGCCTCCGTCGGCCAGGCCTTCACCACGCATCTGGGCAACAGACTCCGCAGATACATCACGTGGTCGCCGGCGCGCGCCCTGGACGCCACCGGCGGTTCCCTGGTCAACGTGGTGGCCATGCTGCTCGTCGCCTGGCTGATCGGCTCCGCACTCGCGGGCACGACACTGCCGACGCTGGGCAAGGAGGTCCGTAGCTCCTCGGTCCTGCTCGGAGTCTCCAGGGTGATGCCCGATCAGGCCTCCAACTGGTTCACGGACTTCTCCTCCGTCCTCGCGCAGAACGGCTTCCCGCAGGTCTTCAGCCCGTTCGCCAACGAGCCCATCACCGAGGTCAAGGCCCCGGATCCGGCCCTGGCGGGCAGCCCCGTCGCCGCCCGCGCCAAGAAGTCCATCGTCAAGGTCGTCGGCATGGCACCGAGCTGCGGAAAGGTCCTCGAAGGCACCGGCTTCGTCTTCTCGGACCGACGCGTGATGACCAACGCCCATGTGGTGGGCGGCGTCGACGAGCCGACCGTCCAGATCGGCGGCGAAGGCCGGCTGTACGACGCGAAGGTCGTCCTCTACGACTGGGCGCGGGACATCGCCGTGCTCGACGTCCCGGACCTCGACGCGAAGCCGCTGCGCTTCACCGACACCGAGAACGACGCCGAGAGCGGTGACGGCGCGATCGTCGCCGGCTTCCCGGAGAACGGCGCCTACGACGTACGCTCCGCCCGCATCCGCGGCCGCATCGACGCCGACGGCCCGGACATCTACCACCGGGGCACCGTGCAGCGCGATGTCTATTCGTTGTTCGCGACCGTCCGCCAGGGCAACTCCGGTGGCCCGCTGCTGACTCCGGACGGCAAGGTGTACGGAGTGGTGTTCGCGAAGTCGCTCGACGACCCGGACACGGGGTACGCCTTGACGGCCGACGAGATCCGCGAGGACATCGAGCTCGGCAGGTCCGCGGCCCAGCAGGTCGACAGCCAGGGCTGCGCGCTCTAGACGATCGATTCCGAGGGGTGCGGTGGTCGTAGGCGGCCGGTGCGCGCATGACGGGCCGGCCGGTGTGATCGTTGTGCCGGAGGCCGGCGAGAGGAGCCGCTGCAGGACGCGGACCGTCACCCCCCCGGGGTCCGGCCGCCGGTGGCGGTCGCGGTCGAGCCGGCCTTTGAGGGACTCGTTGATCGACCCGGTCGCCTGCCGAAGCGGCTTGAACACGTGTGACCAGGCTTGCTCGGCCTCGCCCTTGCGGGCCGGCGGCAACAGCGGATGTCCCCGCGAGCTGGCGTTCGCAGTCCCCCGAAGTGGCTCATGTCGCCGATCAACGTCTACCCTGCCCGGCCGGTGAGCAGGCCGGGCTCGACTTCGAACATGGCGGGCAAGGTCCCGTGCTCGTCGGCCTCGCCCCGGTCAGCGCGAAGGCGGCGGACAGGCCGTGCGGCATGCGCACCAGGGGCAGCGGCAGGCCCCGAAGAACCGCGAATGGCCGGCTCCGTAGCCGTACTCGGCCCATTCGGCAAGGTCGGAGGGTTTGACGGTCTCGCGCGAGCGCTCGCACTCCACCGAGGGGAGTCCACCACCCACACGGCAACGGTCCACAGCGTGGTGTCGATGGCCAGCAGGAGTATGACCTGCTGGATCAGGCCGGTGTACCTGCGCAGCCGCTCGTTGTGGCCGGGCTGCCGGGGCGGGTGCACGGGAACAGGTGCCGCACGCGGGCGCGGGCATGACGGATCCAGCGTGCCTCGGGTGTGAGGGCGAGCAGCGCCTGTATCACTGCCAGGGTCACCAGCTCCGCGTCGTGCGCCGCGGTGCACCATGCCCGCCTTCGGTCGGTACGGGGCCAGTTGCGGGTGAAAGCCTTCACCATGGGCGCGGTCGAACGCCTGAACTCGCTCGTCTACGCGGTGATACGTCTGCGGGCCCGTTCCTTGTCCTCTTCCGGCAGCGCGTCGGCGACCAGCAGCCGCGGCAGCAGTTCCGGTTCCCGTGTCATCGCGCGGAACGCGAGCGCGACGGTCACGTCGTGGTCGGGCCGGTACACGATCCGCACCGGGTCGGCGGCACGGATGTCGCCCGGCTCGACCACACGCAGATACGCGCCCGGCAGCGCGGCCTGCGTGAACCGCTTGATCCAGCCGTCACGCTCCAGCCAGCCCTGGAACGTCGCACACGGGATCCGCGGGCACGACACCTCCAGGACGACATCCGGCCCGATGCGCCAGCGCTCGCCGATCAGAGCACCGTTGACGTCCAGGCCGACAGTCGAGAGATTCTCCCCGAAGACGCCGTTCGCCAGCGGCTTGCCCAACTCGGCCTCCCACCGGTCGAGGTCCTCGCGGGCGTAGGCGTAGACGGCCTGGTCGCAGCCACCATGGTGCTGCACGTCGTAGACCCGATCGCCGACGAGACCGACCGTGCCGGTGCCCTTGGGGCCAGGGGCGGCCACGGCGACCGGGCCGTCAACGGGCCGCTTGTCGATACCCGTGGCGCTGAGACCCTTCCAGGGGTTGGGGCGTGGCCTGCCGACATTGACGGAGAGCAGCTGCATGGAGGCGACGGTACGGTCCGCTGCACCCGAAAGGCGACACATTTCCCCGCCACCGCGGCCCTTGCGGGGTGCACGGTGCCATCGAGGCCGCTCCCTCGGCGGGGTGATGGTCCGTCTCCTGCGGCGGGCTCGCGCTGACCGCCGGGTTCGGCACGACGAGCAACGAGCACACAGGCCGGCCGGTCATCGGGAACTGACCGCCTGCGACCACTGACCTTTCGAATTGATCATCCAGGCGCCGCGGCCGGGGACCTGCCGCCGCCCGACTGCTTCCGCACCGGGCTGCGGCGGGCGGACCACGCAGGACCCTGAGGTCTCAGGGGCTGAGGGGGGGCCGTGCGTGGCGTACCGGCCGACGTGTCATCCGCGGGGATGGCGCAGCCGCGCCGAGACCCAGCGGGCCCGGCGGTGGAGGATGCGCGGAATGCCCAGCCGGAGATCGTGAGAATCACTCGCATCGTGCACCTGGCTCACGGAGCCGCCCCCCTCATGAGTGCTCTGACCAGCGGAAGCGGTCGAGCGGTGGTTGCGTGCTGCGTCGTTGAAGTCGCGCGTCCAGCCCATACCCCGACGTCTGCCCGTGACCCAAGGTCGGTAATCGCGCGCGAGTCAGCCAATTGGCTTATGCGGCAGGCAATTGGCTGTTCGTCGGACACCTGTCCCCATCGGCTACCGGTCGGGCTCGGGATCCTTGAGCCAGTTGATGAGTTCGGTCGAGAAGCCCACCGGATCCTCCTCGTGGGGGAAGTGCCCCAGACCGTCGAAAAGTCGCCACCGGTACGGCGCCTCGACGTACTCGCCCGACCCCGCGGAACTACGGGTCCGGACAGCCGGGTCGAGCGAACCGTGCAGGTGCAGCGTAGGAACGCGCACCGGGCGCTTCATCCGGCGGTTGAACTGGACGCCGTCCGGACGGGCCAGGGAACGCACCATCCAGCGGTACGGCTCGATGGCGCAGTGCGCCGTCGACGGGATGCACATCGCGCGCCGGTAGACGTCCACCGTCTCGTCGTCGGGAAAATCCGGGGTGCGCGGCCCCGACCAGTCCCGGATGAGGCGGCCGACCAACGCCGCGTCGTCCGCCACGAGCTGGCGCTCCGGAACCCATGGACGCTGGAATCCCCAGATGTGCGAGCCGGCCCGGGACTGTGCGAAGTCGGAGAGCATCGAGGACCGCCAGCGACGCGGATGGGGCATCGAGGACACCACGAGCCGTCGCACCAGCTTCGGCCGCATGACCGCGGCCGTCCAGGCGAGATAGCCGCCCATGTCATGACCGACCAGCGCCGCGTCCGGCTCGCCGAGCGAGCGGATCACGCCGGTGACGTCGAGCGCCAGGTTGGCCGGGTCGTAGCCCCGGGGGGTGCGGTCGCTGCCGCCGACGCCGCGCAGGTCCATCGCGACCGCACGGAATCCGGCGTCGGCCAGTGCGGTCAGCTGGTGGCGCCAGGTCCACCAGAACTGCGGGAAGCCGTGCAGCAGCAGCACCAGCGGCCCGTCGCCGAGCTCGGCGATATGGAAGCGTGCACCGTTGGCGGCCACATCGCGGTGGGTCCAGGGGCCGTCGAGACGTACGGGACCGCCGGAACCGGCAGTCGGTCCCACCGGGCCGGGCGCGTTGACATCGGGGTCGGTCATGTGGACGAGCGTGCCACAGAGGCCGCCTTGTCCTGGACCGGACGGTTCTCGATGGCCTTGTCCGCGAGTGTGCTGCCCGGGGCCCGGCCGATCGCACCCTGGATGACGGCGGGGCGGGGGTGCGGCTTGACGCCCTGCAGGACCGCAGCGGTCTGCTTGGCCGAAGCGATGGACTTCTCCGGCGGCTTGACCTTCTTGAACTTCGCGATGGCGATCAGGGCGAGCAGGACCGCCAGCAGAATGAACGCCAGGCCCACGATTCCGAAGCACCAGGCCAGCCCCAGCCCCGACGTGTGAATCCAGTAGGCGGCCGCGAAGCTCAGCACGGGAAGCGAGAACAGGATCAGCACACCCGCGACGATGAACGCCACACTGCCGATCACACCGCGCTTGACGTCCTGGCGCACCTCGGCCTTGGCCAGGGCGATCTCGTCATGCACCAGCGCGGACATCTCAGCCGTGGCCGAGGCGAACAGCTGGCCGATACTACGGTCGGTGCTGCCCGCGTAGTTGCCGGGGTCGCTCATCCCTGACTCCCTCTCCTCTTGCGTACATCCGATGTCAGATCATGCCGGACTGTCCGGCTTGCCGCTCGCTGCCCCCGCCAGTTCGGCAAGGCGGCGATGCTCGGCCGCCTTCCTCTCGTATATCGCGGCCATGCGCAGGTGGTACTGCGGGTCGTCCTGCTCGTAGACGTCCGGCACACCCGATTCGTCCTCGTCGCGCTCCTCCGCCTCGTACAGGGCCCTGTATCTGCGTACCCGGAGTCTGAGCAGTACACCGGAGAGTACGGCGGCAATCAGGGATCCGAGCAGGACCGCGGCCTTGACCTCGTTGATCATGCCCTCGTCGCCCTCGAACGCGAGCTCCCCGATGAGCAGCGAAACGGTGAATCCGATCCCGGCGAGGGCGGCGACCGCGAAGACATCGGCCCAGGCGAGATCCTTGTTCAGCTCGGCCTTGGTGAAGCGCGCGACGAGCCAGGTGCCACCGAAGATCCCGATCGTCTTCCCGACGACCAGACCGAGAACCACACCGAGCGTTTCGGGCCGGGTGAAAACGCCGGCCAGGGCGTCGCCCTTGAGAGTGACACCGGCCGAGAAGAGTGCGAACAGCGGCACCGCGACGCCGGCCGACAGCGGGCGCACCAAGTGCTCGATGTGCTCACCGGGGGAGTGCGCCTCGCCCTCGCGCCGGGTGCAGCGGAGCATGAGGCCCATGGCGACACCGGCGATCGTGGCGTGGACACCGCTGTTGTACATCAGGCCCCAGATGACCAGGGCGAGCGGAACGTAGACGTACCAGCCACGGACCCCCGTGCGCAGCAGCGCGTAGAAGACCGCCAGGCAGAGGAAGGCTCCGCCGAGCGCCAGGAAGTCGATGTCCTCGGTGAAGAAGACCGCGATGATCAGGATCGCGAACAGGTCATCGACGACGGCCAGCGTGAGGAGGAACGCGCGCAGTGCCGCCGGCAGCGACGTGCCGATCACAGCGAGGACGGCGAGAGCGAACGCGATGTCGGTGGCGGTCGGAACGGCCCACCCTGCCGCGGAACCTCCGCCGAGCGCGGCGGTCAGCGCGTAGACGGCAGCGGGTACGGCCATCCCGCACAGGGCGGCGGCGACGGGCAGGGCCGCCGCCCTGGGGTCGCGCAGCTCGCCCGCGACCAGCTCGCGCTTGAGCTCGACGCCCGCGACGAAGAAGAAGACCGCGAGCAGGCCGTCTGCCGCCCAGTGGGCTACGGAGAGGTTGAGCCCCAGGGTCTCGGGACCGAAGTGGAAGTGGCTGACGGCCGCGTAGCCGGAGCCGAAGGTGTTCGCCCAGATCAGCGCGGCGACGGCCGCGACCAGCAGGATGATGCCGCCCACCGTCTCGGTGCGCAGGGCCTCGGCGACGTAGTTCCGCTCGGGCAGGGGCAGACGGCCGAGCAGGGTGCGGCGGGAGGGAGGGGGGACGGGCGCGGCCACGAGGGAGACCTCCGGGTCGGGTAAGGCTGCGACGGCATGGCGGATACACGTGCCGACCAGACTTCCCGGCGCCCCTGTGGAGTTCTCTTTGTGAAGTTGTCGTGACGCACTGACGTGCGTGGTGACGAAGCCCTCACTCTACCTGGGGCACCCGGGAACGGATCCGGACGCGCACCCGGCTCCGGAGTCCGCCGCCCGTCGACGCCGTCCGCTGACCAGCATCGTCCCCGGACGACCGAGGGGCACCCGGGGCGCCGCCAGGTGCCGTCGGAGCCTACGCGGAAGCGGCTGTGTCAGCCGGGCAGGCGCACGTCGTCCCACTTGGCGGTGGGCTCGGGCCGGACGCCGGTCTGGACGAGCGGACCGGAACGCTGCCCGGAGCAGCCGTCGCTTCCGGTTCGGCTGCGGGTGAGCCGGCGGCTGGACATGTCCGCGTCCACGATGGAGTCGGGGTTCCCGCCGATCATTCACGGCGGCTGACGCCGCGCACGAACGTCAGGGCGCAGCCCTCGCGGAACACCGCCCCTCCACCCGATGTCGTGACCACTCATTCAGGGGCCGTATCCGGGCGGGCTGACAACCGGCGCCCGGCCTCGTCGGCTGCGCGTTCCGTTCCTCCGCACGCATGGGGACAGTGACCCGAGCAGGACCGAAGCCCCGCACCAGGCGGAGGCTTCGGTCCTGCGGCTGCTATGCCGGGTCGGCGGGCTTCAGACTGTCGGCGATGCGTCGCACGCTGTCCGAATCCGTGAGTGTGGTGACGTCACCCAGCTCGCGGTTCTCGGCGACATCGCGCAGCAGGCGCCGCATGATCTTGCCGGATCGGGTCTTCGGCAGCTCGGCCACCGGGAGGACCCGCTTGGGCTTGGCGATCGGGCCGAGCGTGGCACCGACGTGGTTGCGCAGCTCCGCTACCAGCTCCTCGGAGGCGGTGGCCGTGCCGCGCAGGATCACGAACGCGACGATGGCCTGGCCGGTCGTCTCGTCGTTCGCGCCGACCACGGCCGCTTCGGCGACCGCCGGGTGCGATACGAGGGCCGACTCGACCTCGGTGGTCGAGATGTTGTGCCCGGACACGAGCATGACGTCGTCGACCCGGCCGAGCAGCCAGACGTCGCCGTCCTCGTCCTTCTTGGCGCCGTCGCCCGCGAAGTACTTGCCCTCGAAGCGGGACCAGTAGGTGTCGATGAAGCGCTGGTCGTCGCCCCAGATGGTGCGGAGCATCGACGGCCAGGGCTCGGTGAGGACGAGATAGCCGCCCCCGCCGTTCTGCACCTCGCGGGCCTCGTCGTCCACGACGGTCGCGGAGATACCGGGCAGGGCACGCTGCGCCGAGCCGGGCTTGGTCGCCGTGACTCCGGGGAGCGGCGAGATCATCATCGCGCCTGTCTCGGTCTGCCACCAGGTGTCGACGACCGGGCAGCTGTCGGCACCGATGTGCTTGCGGTACCACATCCAGGCCTCGGGGTTGATCGGCTCGCCGACCGAACCCAGGACCCGGAGCGACGACAGGTCGAACTTGGCGGGGATGTCGTCTCCCCACTTCATGAACGTACGGATCGCGGTCGGCGCGGTGTAGAGGATCGTGACGCCGTACTTCTGGACGATCTCCCAGAAGCGCCCCTGGTGCGGGGTGTCGGGCGTCCCCTCGTACATGACCTGGGTCGCGCCGTTGGCCAGCGGCCCGTAGACGATGTACGAGTGTCCCGTCACCCAGCCGATGTCGGCGGTGCACCAGTACACGTCCGACTCGGGCTTCAGGTCGAAGACCGCGTGGTGCGTGTACGCCGTCTGGGTGAGGTACCCGCCGGAGGTGTGCAGGATGCCCTTCGGCTTACCCGTGGTGCCCGAGGTGTAGAGGATGAAGAGAGGGTGCTCCGCCTCGAAGGCCTCGGGAGTGTGCTCGGCCGACTGCCGGGCCGTGATCTCGTGCCACCAGACGTCCCGGCCCTCGGTCCACGCGGTGTCCTGTCCGGTGCGCCGGACCACGAGGACGTGCTCGATGCTGTCGATGCGGGAGACGGCGTCGTCCACGGCCGGCTTGAGCGCGGAGGGCTTGCCCCGGCGGTAGCCGCCGTCCGCGGTGATGACGACCTTGGCGTCCGCGTCCTGGATGCGGGCGGCGATGGCGTCCGCGGAGAAGCCGCCGAAGACCACCGAGTGCGCGGCGCCGATGCGGGCGCAGGCCAGCATCGCGATCGCGGCCTCAGGGATCATCGGCAGATAGACGGCGACCCGGTCGCCCTTGCCGACTCCGAGCTCGGTGAGGGCGTTGGCGGCGCGCGAGACCTCGTCCTTCAGCTCCGCGTACGTGATCGCACGGCTGTCGCCCGGCTCGCCCTCGAAGTGGATGGCGACCCGGTCGCCGTGGCCCGCCTCGACATGGCGGTCCACGCAGTTGTACGCGACGTTGAGCGTGCCGTCCGCGAACCACTTCGCGAAGGGCGGGTTGCTCCAGTCGAGCGTCTCCGTCGGCTCCGTGGCCCAGGTCAGGCGACGGGCCTGCTCGGCCCAGAAACCCAGCCGGTCCGCATCGGCCTGCTCGTACGCCTCCACCGTCACGTTGGCGTTCGCGGCCAGATCGGCAGGCGGTGCGAACCGCCGCTCCTCCTTGAGCAGATTGGCCAGGCTTTCGTTGCTCACGACATCTCCCATTCCCAGGGTGTCCGTTGTGTCCCGGGTCATAGCTCATCAGTCCGCAGGCCGGGTGACAAGTGTCTGCCCGGAATTGGTTTAGACCTGTGTTTCGTGTATAGAAGCACAGCCCCCGCTTCCGCGAGCAGCGTGGTGCGTTGCTTGCGGAAGCGGGACCACAAGGTCTCACGGACCGGTGGCGCGTGTGGTTCAGGCGCCGACCACTGTGTCGGGGGCAGCGTGGCGGACTCCGGGGCCGCGGTACACACCGGATCGAACACTGGGGCCGGTATCGAACTCGCCGCCGAGCCGTGTGTCCGGTTCCGCGCCGGGTTCCGAGGCTGGGTCGACCCGGGCGAACACCTCGTCGGGGCCGGTACCTGAACTGGCTCCCTCGGCCAGCAGGTAGGCCTGGGCCTCGCCCACGTGGAAGTACATGCCGTGCAACTGCAACGTGCCCGCCGCGAGCCGCCGCGCCACCGAGTCGTGCGCCCGCAGGTGTTCCAGCTGCTGGACCACGTTGGTGAGGCAGAGCTGCTCCACGGCATCGGTGGGCAGCCGGCCGGAGATCCGCGCCCAGGAGTGGTGGCGCGAACCCATACGCTCCAGGCTCGGCAGGCCGTGCCGCAGCCAGCGCCACAGTGGGGTCCGGGGGGCCTCCGTCTCAGGTGCGGCGCCCAACAAGGCCTGCATGGCCCCGCACCCGGAGTGCCCGCAGACGGTGATGGACTCGACTTCCAGCACCTCCACCGCGTACTCGATCGCGGCGGCCACGGAGTCGTCGTTGCTCATCGCGCTCACTGTGTTCGGCGGCGGCACCAGATTGCCGACGTTCCGTACCGTGAAGAGGTCGCCGGGCCCACTCGCGGTGATCATGCTGGTGACCAGGCGGGAATCGGCACAGGTGATGAACAGCTGGGAAGGCTGTTGGCCCTCGGCCGCCAGCCGGGCCAACTCCTCGCGAACCAGAGGGGCGGTGGTGCGCTGAAAGGAGCTGAGGCCGCTGAGCAGCCTATGAGCGCCCTGCCGGTCGGCTCCAGCACCCGATGAGGCGGAGGGAGAGGCAACGGCAACCGCTGTGCCGGGGACCCCGGCCGCGTCGGCATGTCCGGCCTTGTCGTGGCAGTGGTGGTTGCGCCACGGTGTCCATGGACGACAACAGGAGTGGGCAGCTGACGGGGGCTCGCCGATCCGGCCGCCCGAGCGCCCGGTGAAGGCGATCCGTCCGCCCAGGGCCGTCTGGGCCGTACACCACTCCTGAATCGCCTCGTACGCCGCGTGGTCCATGAAGAAGCCGTCCAACTCGATGGTGGCATCGGCTCCTTGGGGCAGACGTCCGAGCAGTCGGCTGAGCCGGGGAACAGCCAGGAAGGTCAACTGCCCACGGACGGTCACCTGATACCTGCCGTCCTGCTCCGACACCGTGATCCGGGTGCGGGCCAGCCGGTGCAGGGCGACGCCCACCGCCACGACGATGCCGATCGCCACGCCCTCGAGGACGCCTGCGCCGATCACACCGGTGATCGTGGCCCCGTACACCAGGAACTCGCGATGTCTGTGGACGTTGCGGATGTGCGCGAAGCTGACCATCTGGATGCCGACGACCATCACCAGGGCAGCGAGCGCCGCCAACGGGATCCATTCGAGGGCCGTGACCAGCAGCACCGCGGCGATCAGCACCCAGACACCGTGCAGCACCGTGGAGGCGCGGCTCGTCGCCCCGGCTCGTACGTTCGCCGAACTGCGCACCGCTCCTCCGGAGACGGGGAGCCCGCCGAAGAGTCCGGCCAATGCGTTGGCGGCTCCCTGAGCGCGTAGCTCCCGGTCGAGATCGGCGCGCTTGACCGGTACGGGCGGCGTGGCTCCGTCCCTGTGCTGCACCGCCGTCCGGTCGGCGGTCAACTTGTCCACGGCGACGGAGGCGAGGAGGGATTCCAGACTCGCCACCAGCATGACCGTGAACATGGCGGTGGCCAGGGCGGCCACCGGGCCCTGAGGCAGCTCGGGCAGGGCGTGCGAGCGCCAGGAGGGCAGGTCGACCCGGGCGATACCCGGTGTCGCCACGGCGGCCACGGCCGTTGCGATGACGACTGCCGCGAGGGCGGCCGGAATCCGGCCGAGCGCCGATCCGATGCGTCCGGGCAGCCGTGGCCAGAGGACGAGAAGAGCGATGGTCAGCGCGCCGATGAGCGGTGCGGCCGGGCTGAGCTGCTCCAACAAATCAGGCAGAGTACGGACGTTGCTGAGAACGGAACTCTGGGGGGACCCGCCGAGCACAACGTGCAGCTGAGCGAGCGCGATGGCCACGCCGATGCCGGCGAGCGTGCCGTGCACGATGGCGGGGCTGACGGCGAGCGCCCCGCGGGCTGTTCTCAACGAGCCCAGCAGGATCTGCAGCAGGCCCGCGCCGATGGTGATCGCGCAGGTGGTGCGCCAGCCGTAGACCTGGATCAACTCGGCTGTGACCACGGTCAGCCCGGCTGAGGGACCGCTGACCTGGAGGGGTGTGCCGCCCAGCAGTCCGGCGACGATGCCGCCGATGACCGCGGAAACCAGTCCGGCTGCGAGTGGGGCATCCATGGCGACGGCGAGGCCGAGCGACATGGGGACGGCGATCAGGAAGACGGTGAGGGACGCGGACAGGTCGGCGCCCGAGATACGGAATCGGCGGCCGTTCCTGGGGGGCGGACTGTGCGGACGCTTGACTCCCGAGGCGCGGGGAGGGCGCGAACTGCGGGATGAACGGTCATTTCGAGTAGGGATGCAGGCAGACATGGTCCCGTCTCCTCCGGGGCAGCGCGGTCGCGGAATGTGAGTGACGCGGCCGTGGGTCACGGCGTGCAGCGGCGGGATTTCTCAACTCTCGGTAAATGAATCGTAATGGAGAGTAAAGGAAGGTGTCCATGTTTTCGAGCACATAGCGTATGCAGTCACTCATTCAAGTGAATAAGCATCTTTTATTCCATCTTGTCTTACTGGTTCCTCGCAACTGCGTGCGATGTTGACCGCGCCACGTCGGCACTTCAACGCACGACTCCTGCAAGGAAGAGGGTGGACGGATGATGGCCGCAACGAAGAGGATCGCCCTGGGCGCCGTGGCCACAGCGCTGATCGCCGGCCTGGCGGGCTGCTCCGGAATCGGCTCCGGCACCGGGAAGGAGGCGGCGCCGGGCAAGCAGGAGCACTCCCCGGCTGCAGCGCCCAAGGGTGCGGTCAAGCTCATCGGCGACGGGTCCACCGCCTTCACCGGAGCTCAGCCGAAACAACCCGTGGCGAAGCGCCTGAAGCCCGGTCAGAAGCCTCCGCAGTTCGTGGTGTTCTCCTGGGACGGCGCTGGGGAGGACAGTCAGAAGCTCTTCTCGCACTTCCGCGGAGTCGCGAAGAAGTACGACGCGAACATGACGTACTTCCTCAGCGGTGTGTACCTCCTCCCGGAGGACAGGAAGGCGCTCTACGCCCCGCCCCGGCATGCGGCGGGGCGCTCGGACATCGGCTTCAACGACACCGAGGGCATCCGTGACACCTTGGTGGAACTACGCGCCGCCTGGCTGGACGGCAACGAGATCGGCACCCACTTCAACGGGCACTTCTGCGGGCCGGACGGCGGCGTCGGGACCTGGTCGGTCGAGGAGTGGAAGAGCGAGATCGCCCAGGCGAAGGCCTTCGTGAAGAACTGGAAAACCAACTCCCCGGCGCTCAAGGCCGAAGCGCCGCTGCCCTTCGACTACGACCAGGAGCTGGTCGGCGCCCGCACCCCCTGCCTGGAGGGGCAGAAGAACATGGTCGCAGCTGCGCGGACCATGGGCTTCCGCTACGACTCCAGTGGTGTCGGCAACCAGGTCTGGCCTGCGAAGAAGGACGGTGTCTGGGACCTTCCCCTCCAGCTCGTCCCGGTCCCTGGCCGCGCCTTCGAGACGCTCTCGATGGACTACAACTTCATGTTCAACCAGTCCGGCACGACACAGGGGGACCCAGGTCGGCACGCCTACTGGGGCAACCAGATGAGGGACGGTCTGCTCCAGGCGTTCGACCGTGCCTACAACGGGAACCGTGCTCCGCTGATCATCGGTAACCATTTCGAGTCATGGAACGGTGGCACGTACATGCGTGCCGTCGAGGAGACCATCAAGACGGTGTGCACACAACAGGACGTGCGCTGTGTCTCCTTCCGGCAGTTGATCGACTGGCTCGACGCGCAGGGCCCGGCGACCCTCGCCAAGCTCGGAACGCTGAAGGTCGGACAGGAGCCCGAGCAGGGCTGGGCCGCCTTCCTGGCCGGTACGGCTCCCGGCAAGGCGGCAGGCAGCCCCGTGCCTGCGAGGCCGGCGGACCAGCCGGGAGCCAAGGGCGCGGACAGGAGCGCGGACTAGGCGTCACCGACCGGCTTCGGGCGTGCCGCCCGGCGCCGGCCTCGTGGCGTACCGGCTGGTCATGCAGCGAGCCGGCCGGTCAGGCAGGCTGGGTGGCGCCCGCGTGGGCGCAGTGCTCATTCAGTACGAACGCGGGGTCGACCTGGGCAGCCAGGTCGGCGCCCGTCTTCTCGTTGCCCCAGCTCTCGGCGTTCTTCAGATGGAAGTGCACCATCTGCTGCGTGTAGCGCTCCCAGTCGCGCTGCTCGTAGGAGTCCTCCGCAGCGTTCTGCAGAAGCTGCAGAGCCATCCGGTTGTCCGCCTCCAGCAGATCGAACGGGGCCGGCCTGCCCTTCTCCATGGTGCGGACCCAGCCCGACTGACCGATTCCGACCAGCAGGTCGTCGCCTACCTCCGCACGCAGGAAGTCGAGATCGTCCTTGCCCTGAACCTTGTTGCCGACCACTTTCAGGGCGACGCCGAAGTCCCGAGCGTATTCCTTGTACTGGCGGTAGACGGAGACGCCCTTCCTGGTCGGCTCGGCGACCAGGAACGTCATGTCGAACCGGGTGAACATCCCCGAGGCGAACGAGTCCGATCCCGCCGTCATGTCCACCACCACGTAGTCGTCCGGGCCGTCGACCAGGTGGTTGAGGCAGAGCTCCACCGCCCCGACCTTGGAGTGGTAGCAGGCCACCCCCAGATCGGACTCTGTGAACGGACCCGTGACCATCAGCCGGATGTCCCCGTCGTCCAGTCGCACCGTGCGCGCGCAGGCGTCGTAGACCGGGTTGTCCTCGCGGACGCGCAGCAGCCGTGAGCCCTCACCCGGCGGTGTCGTTTTGATCATCGTCTCGGTGGACGCGATGCGGGGGTTGGTGCCGCGCAGATACTCCTTGATGAGGGGCAGTTGCGCGCCCATGGCGGGCAGGGCGGCGGCTTCCGTCTCGTCGAGGCCGAGCGCGGCCCCGAGATGCTGGTTGATGTCGGCGTCCACCGCGACGACATGGGCTTCATTGGCAGCGAGGTGGCGGATGAAGAGCGAGGACAGCGTTGTCTTACCGCTGCCGCCCTTCCCCACGAAAGCGATCTTCATGTTCACCTAGGGTAGCGGGTTCATCGCTCAGTGCTGTCATGCTTGGTGAAGAAGGCCACTCCCCGGCGGTATCCGGACGGGGTGCGCGTAGCCTCCCTACCTATGAGTACGACTTCCTCGGACCCGCTTGCCGCCTTGGGTGCCCTTCCGGGGGTGACCGATGCGGTGGACTCCGTACGCAAGGCCGTGGACCGGGTCTACGGCCACCGGGTCATGCGGCGACGCAGCAATGAGGTCACCGCGGAGGCGGCCCTGCGTGGCGCCCGCGGTTCGGCGGCGCTGTCGGGCGCCGACTGGAATCTGGAGGAGGTGCGCCGACGCACCGACTTCAGTGGCGAGGCCGAGGCGCGCACCGTCGGGGCGGCCTTGAGGCTGACGGCGGAGGCGGGTCAACTGCTCTCCATCTGGAGACAGTCCCCGCTGCGGGTCCTGGCTCGGCTGCACCTGGTGGCGGCCGGTGGGGCGTCCCCTGACGATGCTGTCGGCCGGCCCCGGCTGGCGGGCGAACCGGTCGACGAACCGCTGGTCGAGGCGCCGCTTCCTGATGCACACGAGGTGGCGGGGCGACTTGAGGGGCTGTCGCAGCTGATCATCGCCGGGAGCGAGGCGCCGGCGCTGGTGATGGCCTCTGTCGTGCACGGTGAACTGCTGGCCCTGCGGCCCTTCGGCTCACACAACGGCCTGGTGGCCCGAACCGCCGAGCGCATCGTACTGATCGGCAGCGGGCTCGATCCGAAGTCGATCTGCCCTGCCGAGGTGGGGCATGCGGAACAGGGGCGAGCGGCCTACGTGGCGGCTTTCGAGGGCTATCTCTCGGGGAAGCCCGAGGGAATGGCTGCCTGGATCGAGCATTGCGGGCGCTCGGTGGAACTCGGAGTCAGGGAGTCGACGGCGGTCTGCGAGGCGCTGCAGCGCGGCGCCGCCTAGGCAGTGAGCGTCCCGGCGACCGAATGGGCGGCGCCGGAAAGGGGTGCGGCGGTACCGGATCCGGTACCGCCGCTGGCATGTCCGCCCAGTTACCAAGCGTCCTCGATATATGCCCATCAGGTCAGGTTCTTTGCCCGTCACCTGGTGCGGCTGGCCCGTAATCGACGGGTCGACGTCGCGTGGGTGCTCGACTTTCATGCACGGTCCGTGGGGCCGTCTGTGCGTGCAAGGGTGATCCTCTCGGATGTCCCTGGTCTCGCGGGCCGTTGAGTCCTTTGTACTCCAGGACCGGGGGTAGCGGAAGTCCTGGCCACACTCTTTTACTTTTGGGTTCAAAAGGTGCGAATCGCATGCTGCTGCGTGTGTTCGATCACACTGGCGCTGTCACGGAGGTCGGGCAGGCGCGCATCGGCCCGGCCCGCTGTGTCACGTGGTGACTGCGGCGGCGCGGCGACGGTTGGCGTACCAGACGAGCCCGGCTGTCACGGCCGCCGCACCCACTGCCGCGGCGGCCACGAGTGCCGGGCGCGGAGGCATGGAGAACGCAGGCAGTCGCTGCTTGAGGCGGACGGGGCGGTCGAAGGCGAGAATCGGCCATTCCCGGAGGACGGCCTCGCGCCTCAGCGCCCGGTCCGGGTTGACCGCATGCGGATGACCGACGGACTCCAGCATGGGCACGTCGGTGGCGGAGTCGCTGTAGGCGTAGCAGCGCGAAAGGTCGTACCCCTCCGAAACTGCGAGCGCCTTCACGGCTTCGGCCTTCGTGGGCCCGTAGGCGTAGTACTCGATCTCGCCTGTGAAGCAGCCGTCGTCGCCGACGACCATCCGGGTTGCTACGACCCGGTCGGCGCCGAGCAGTTCGCCGATCGGCTCGACGACTTCCGCTCCCGAGGTCGACACGATGACGACGTCGCGGCCGGCGGTGTGATGCTCCTCGATCAGGGTCGCCGCCTCGTCGTAGATGATCGGGTCGATCAGATCGTGCAGTGTCTCGGCGACGAGCTCCTTGACCTGCTGGACGTTCCATCCCTTGCAGAGCGCTGAGAGGTAGTCGCGCATCCGCTCCATCTGGTCGTGATCGGCGCCCCCGGCGAGGAACACGAACTGTGTGTACGCGGTGCGCAGTACGGCACGGCGGTTGATCAGCCCGCCTTGGTAGAAGGACTTGCTGAAGGTCAGTGTCGATGACTTCGCAATGACCGTCTTGTCCAGGTCAAAGAAGGCTGCTGTGCGCGGCGAGAAGCAGTTTTCCACAAAGGTGAGCATAGGGGCCCACCATTCGGCGTAAACCCCGGTGGGTGGGTTTGCCTGAGAGAGCGCTCGGGTACACCATGGAAGTCACGGATCGTTCGCGACCGTGCTAACCCGGTCCGACTCCTCCCCCCCCGAGTCGGCCGTGGGGACGACCCCCGCTCTCCCCCCCGGCGGGGGTCGTCGCATGTCCGGAACCGGTTCTGCCCTCCGGAACAATGGGCCTCCTTGGTTTCCCGGTCACGCCGAGCATTGCTGCCGTGCACACACTCGAGCATGCATCGTCACGCTGTGTAGCGGAAGGTCTGCGCTCTGAAAGTCGCCTGGACGAGCTACCGAGATATTCACAATGCTGAAGTTGTCCACAGCTTTCGAGCAAGATCCACATGTTTTTCCGATGCGCAGCATGTTGATTCCACCCGCGAAGTCCGCGGGTTCCGGAATCGCGCATCTCGGTTCGGTCCGAGACCGCCGCGAACCGCACCGAAGGGGCAGTGGGAAGGGGCGGGGACCATGGCTGGATCCAACGCACGAGAAGGTCTGTCGAACGCCGAGGGGCCGCGGGACGGACCGTTGATCGTGACCGAGGACGTGCTTTTGCTGGACGACTTGCTGAGGCTGTGCGCGGCGGCCGGCGTCGTGCCCGAGGTGCATCACGGACCACCCGCACAGAGAAGCGGCTGGGAGCGGGCCCCGATGGTTCTGGTGGGTGACGACGCCGCACCGCGGTGCCGCGGTGCGGCACGCAGGCGGGGAGTGATGCTGGTCGGCCGGGACCAGGACGACCCTGACATCTGGCGCCGGGCGGTGGAGATCGGGGCCGAATGCGTGCTCCGATTGCCTGACTCCGAGGGCTGGCTCGTCGATCGGATCGCCGATACCGCCGAAGGTGCCGGGCGTCCCGCGCTCACCGTCGGGGTGATGGGTGGCCGGGGCGGCTCCGGTGCGTCCACGCTTGCCTGTGCGCTTGCTGTGGCGGCGGCCAGGTCCGGTCGGCGGACCCTGCTGGTCGACGGCGATCCGCTGGGCGGTGGGATCGACGTGCTGCTCGGTGGTGAGGAATCCGAAGGAATGCGGTGGCCGGATTTCGCCGGTTCCAAAGGGAGGGTGGGTGGCCGCGCACTGGAGGAGTCCTTGCCCGCGCTGCACGGACTGCGCGTGCTCAGCTGGGGACGGGACAACGACGTGACCGTCCCGCCGTCGGCCGTGCAGGCGGTCCTCGCGGCGGCTCGGAGGCCCGGCGGAGTGGTCGTCGTGGACCTGCCGCGCCGGGTCGACGAAAGCGTGGCCGAGGTGCTGGCACAAGTGGACGTAGGGCTGCTGATCGTGCCGGGTGAGCTCAGGGCGGTGGCGGCAGCCAAGCGCGTGGCATCGGCGGTCGGTGCGGTCCTGGAGGATCTGAGGGTCGTCGCGCGCGGGCCCTATACGGCCGGCCTGGACGAACAATGGGTGGCGCAGGCGCTGGGACTTCCTCTCGTCGGCGACCTGCCCCTGGAAGCGCGGCTTTCGGAGGACCAGGACAGAGGCACGCCACCCGGCGGCAATTCGCGTGGCTCACTGGCTCGCTTCTGCACGGCGTTCTGGGATCGGGCGGACTCCTCGGCCGGCGCGGCGGGCATTGCGGCAGGACGGCCCGGCGGGGGTACCTCATGACCGAGGCCCTGCTCGACGCCGTGCGGCAACGGCTGGCCCGCAGCGGTGCCGCGCCCACCCCGGCCGGAGTGGCGGCCGCGCTGAGGGCACAAGGTCGCTTGCTCGGTGACGCGGAAGTGCTCGGTGCGGCCGAGGAACTGCGTGGGGAGCTGGTCGGCACCGGAGTGCTGGAGCGCTTGCTGGCCGACCCGGCGGTGACGGACGTGCTGGTGTCCGCTCCCGACCGGGTGTGGGTGGACCGCGGGGCCGGACTCGAACTGACCCCGGTCACCTTTCCGGATGCCGCTGCGGTCCGCAGGCTGGCGCAGCGGCTCGCCGCGGTGGCGGGGCGGCGGCTGGACGATGCCCGGCCGTGGGTGGACGCACGATTGCCGGACGGGACACGGATGCACGCTGTCCTTCCGCCGGTGTCCGTCGGCACGACGTGTCTGTCGCTGCGCGTGGTGCGCCCCAGGGCTTTCACGCTGGCGGAGCTCGTCGGGGCCGGGACGGTCCCGCCCGGCGGGGACCGCGTCCTGAGAGCGCTGGTCGAGGCCCGGGTCTCCTATCTGATCAGCGGGGGGACAGGTGCCGGGAAGACGACTTTGCTGTCCAGCCTGCTGGGCGCGGTCGGCGACGGGGAGCGCATCGTGCTCGCCGAGGATTCGTCTGAACTGCGCCCGGACCATCCGCATGTGGTGCGCCTGGAATCGCGTCCCGCGAATCAGGAGGGGGTGGGTCTGGTGACGCTCCGGGACCTGGTGCGCCAGGCGTTGCGCATGCGGCCCGACCGGCTGGTGGTGGGGGAGGTGCGGGGCGCCGAGGTGACGGAGTTGCTGGCCGCGCTGAACACCGGGCATGAGGGCGGGTGCGGCACGGTGCATGCCAACGCGGCGAAGCACGTTCCGGCCCGTCTGGAGGCACTGGGGACGGCGGCGGGTCTCGACCGGGCGGCACTGCACAGCCAGTTGGCGGCTGCGCTGTCGGTTGTGGTCCATCTCGTACGGGACCGGGGAGGGCAGCGGCGCCTCGCCGAAGTACACGTGCTCGAACGGGACGTGGCGGGTCTGGTGATGACCGTGCCCGCGCTGCGCTGGGGTGCGGAGGGGTTCGTTCCGGAGCGGGGCTGGGAGCGGTTGGGGTCGCTGATCGGAGGAGCGCGGTGACAGCGGCTCCGGACGCCCTGAGGCAGGCGCTGACTCTGGTGATAGCGGTGTGCGCGGGTCTGGCGGGCGCACTGGCCGTGCTGCGGGACCCGGGGGTGCGGCGGGCACAGGCGTTGCTCGCGGGAGCGAGGGCGGACCCGCAGCAGTCGGCAGCGACATGGGCCACGGTCCGGGTGTTCCTGGAGCGGCGGCGCGAATGGCTGTGTGCTCCTGTGGCGGCTCTTCTCGCCGTGTTGGGTGAATCGGTGCTGCCCCTGCTCGCAGGGGCCGTGGCGGTGCCCCTGGTGCGGCGCTGGATGCGGCGGCGGACGCTGCGGTGCGAGCGCGAACGGGCGGCCGACGCGGTGACGGCACTCTGCGGGGCCGTCGTGGGTGAGCTGCGGACGGGACGTGAGCCAGGGCAGGCCCTGGCCGCCGCCGGGTGTCAGGCGGGAGCGCTGGGGGCTGCCGAGTCCGCGGTGCTGGCGGCCGCGCGGTTCGGCGGCGACGTGCCGGGCGCGCTCCGGCAGGCGGCGGCCGGACCCGGCCTCGACGGACTCGCGGGGGTGGCGGCCTGCTGGCGGGTGGCGGTGGACGGCGGAGCCGGTCTCGCGGCGGGGCTGTCTCGCCTGGAGGGTGCGTTGCGGGCTGAGCGGAGGCGGCGGGAGGAGTTGCGGGCGCAGTTGGCGGGCGCGTGGTCGACGGTCGTAGTGCTGGCGTTGCTGCCGGTAGTGGGGCTGGGGCTGGGAGCGGCGCTCGGAGCGGACCCGCTGAGGGTGCTGTTGCACAGTCCGGGCGGGCTGGCGTGTCTGCTGACGGGCGGCGTGCTGGAGGCGGCGGGGCTGTTCTGGGCGGCGCGGATCGTGCGGGCCGGGGAGACGGAATGAGCGGGCTCTCCGGCGAGGTCCACGGGATGGGGGCCATAGGTGCGGCGCTGGGGGCGGGCGTGTACCTGCTCCTCACACTGATCGGGCAGCGGCAGGAGCGTGCGACCCGCAAACGTGGAGCGCGGCTGTCGGAGGTCTGCTCCGCCGGCCGGAGGCTCGATTGGCAGCGCCTGCGGACAGGAGGCTTGGGCCCTGCCCCGCAATGGGCGGCGTCCTTGGGCGCCTGTGCAGTCGGCTGGATCCTCGTCGGAGGGCTGGCCGGGTGCGGGGTCGGCCTGGCGGCGGCCTACGGGGTCCGGCGATGGCAGAGGTCCGGGCGTGGGCGCAGAAACGGGGGCCAGGAAGCGGAAGCCGCTTCAGGAGCCAGGCAGTTGCCGCTTGCTGCGGATCTGCTGGCGGCCTGCCTCTCGGCGGGCGCCGGACCCCGGGACGCGGCGGAGGCCGTCGGTGAATCCATGGGCGGCCCGGTCGGCGACCGGCTGGCCCGCACGGCAGCAGAGATCCGGCTGGGCGGCGACCCGGCCGACGCGTGGGGGCGGTTCGCGGAGATACCGGGTGCGGGGCCACTGGCCCGCTGCCTGGAGCGGGCCGGCTCGACGGGCGCTCCGGCGGCGGAGCCGGTCGCCAAGCTGGCCGACGAGATGCGTGCCGAGCGGGCGAGCGCGGCTGTGGCGCGCGCCCAGCGAGCGGGCGTGCTGATCACAGCGCCGGTCGGGCTCTGCTTCCTGCCCGCCTTTCTGGCGGTGGGTGTGGCACCGGTGGTCATCGGGCTGGCGTCCGGGCTGTTGCACAGCAGATGACGCAGAAGTGCGGGTGGTGCTTCTCCCCGGACGCCCCTACGCCCACTCCGATCCGCATTTCCTCACCGAATTTCTGAATCTGATCTGAACGGGGCCGAGATGGGAAAGAACGTTGTGGGACAGGCGCTGTGTGCGATGCGCCGTGCCTGGCGGGACAGGTACGACAGGCTTGCCCGGTCCGTCAGGACGGACCGGGGCATGACGACGTCCGAGTACGCGGTGGGAACCATCGCAGCGTGTGCGTTCGCGGCGGTGCTCTACAAGGTCGTGACGAGCGGGGCAGTGCAGTCGGCGCTGCAGTCGCTGATCAAGGACGCGCTCGATGCGAAGTTCTGAAGCGGCGAGGGCAACCCGGGCCCGGACCCGGACTCGCACCGGGGCAGGAGCCAGGGAGGGGCCCAGAGCGCCGGTCCGGCGGCCGGCCGGATCCGGTGACCGGGGTGCGGTGACGGCGGAGGCCGCCATGGCCGTTCCCGTGCTGGTGGCTTTCGTCCTGGCTCTTGTCTGGGCCCTGGTGGCGGCGTCCGATCAGATCCGATGCGTGGACGCCGCGAGGGCCGGGGCGAGGGCGGCCGCCCGCTCGGAACCGGAAGCTGCGGTGCTGTCCGCGGCGCGGGAGGCGGCGCCGGGCGGAGCCCGGGTCGACCTGGCGCGAACCGGGGAGCTGTGGCGGGTCAGGGTCGAGTCACCGACGCAGGGTCCCGGACAGCTTGCTCTGACGCTGAGCGCGGAGGCGGTCGCCTTGGCCGAGGACACGGTGGGAGCGGCGCCGTGAGAGACGCGCGAAGGAGAGCGCAGCCCGGGGACCAGGGGTTGGCGACGGTGTGGGTGGCTATGACGACGGTGACACTGTGCGCGGTGTTCGCCATGGTGCTCGCGCTGGGACAGGCCGTGGCGGCCCGGCACAAGGCGGGTGGGGCCGCGGACCTGGCTGCTCTTGCCGCGGCCGATCGTGCAGTGCGGGGAGAAGCGGTGGCCTGCAGCGCAGCGAGGGAGGTGGCCGGGGCACAGGAGGCTGAGGTGGTCCGGTGCGTGGTCCAGGGAGAGGTCGCCGATGTGACGGCCCGCGTGCGTTTCGGTCCGTACTCGCCGGAGGTCAGGTCGAGGGCGGGTCCTCCGGCTACGGGGCCGTCCGGAACGGCGGCTGCCGCACCACCGGGTGCGCAGTCGGCGGTAGCGCCTACGGGGGTGCGGGCACCGGCGGTCCGACGGCTCCAACGACACCACTGAGCGCGGGGGCGAGGTATCGACGGCGGTGAGGGGACACGCGCGCTCACATCGGGACGGGGCAACCTTGGTCGGTGACATCGGTGACATCGGTGACATCGGTGACATCGGTGACATCGGTGACATCGGTGACATCGGTGACATCGGCGTCGCCCGGCTGTGGCGTCGGCCCGGCTACGGGCCGGTCGTGTCTAGCCCTCGGGGCCTTGCGGCTGCGGGTCCTCCTCGGGGTCCGGCGGTGCGGTCCTGAGGAGTTCTGTCAGAAGGCGCACGGCACCCCGCTTGTGCAGCGGTTCGTTGCCGTTGCCGCACTTGGGGGACTGGACGCAGGACGGGCAGCCGGCCTCGCACTCGCAGGACGCGATGGCCTGGAGGGTCGCCGTCAGCCACGTCCGGGCCGTGTGGAACGCCCGCTCGGCGAACCCGGCGCCGCCGGGGTGGCCGTCGTAGACGAAGACCGTCGGGAGCAGGGTGTCCGGGTGCAGGGGAACGGAGACACCGCCGATGTCCCAGCGGTCGCAGGTGGCGAAGAGGGGCAGCATCCCGATCGACGCGTGCTCGGCGGCGTGCAGGGCGCCGCCGAGGATCTCGGGGTTGATCCGGGCGGCATCCAGCTGGTCCTCGGTGACCGTCCACCACACGGCACGGGTGCGCAGGGTGCGGGGCGGCAGGTCCAGTTTGGTCTCGCCCAGGACCTCCCCGGAGATCAGCCTGCGGCGCAGGAAGGAGACGACCTGGTTGGTGACCTCCACGGAGCCGAAGCAGAGCCGCCCGTCTCCCCACGGGACCTCGGTGTCGGTTTCCAGCACGGTGATGGCGGTGGTGTCGCGTGCGTTGGTCGAGTACGGCGGGACGGCTTCCTCCACCAGGGCTACCGCGTCCTCCAGATCCAGCTTCCGGACCAGGTACGTGCGGCCCTGGTGGAGGTGGACCGCGCCCTCGTGCACGGCGGTGTGCGCTGCGGATTCATCGACGGTGCCCAGCAGCCGGCCGGTGCCTTCCTCGACGATCTGGACCGGACGGCCGCCCCCGCCGCGGATGTCCGTGAGGTCGGCGGCCCGTTCGCGGCGGGTCCAGTGCCAGCCCGTAGTCCGCTTGCGCAGCAGCTTCGCGGCTTCGAGCTGCGGCAGCAGGTCGGGCACCGCGGGGCCGAAGAGCGCGAGGTCGGCCTCGGTGAGTGGCAGTTCCGCCGCCGCGGCACACAGGTGCGGGGCGAGGACGTACGGGTTGTCCGGGTCCAGGACGGTCGATTCCACGGGCTGCTGGAAGAGTGCTTCGGGATGGTGGACGAGGAACGTGTCCAGCGGGTCGTCACGGGCCACGAGGATCGCCAGTGCGCCCTGCCCGGCGCGTCCGGCGCGGCCCGCCTGCTGCCACAGGGACGCCCGGGTGCCCGGGTAGCCGGAGATGACGACGGCATCCAGGCCCGACACGTCGATGCCCAGTTCCAGGGCCGTGGTCGCGGCCAGTCCGAGCAGTTCTCCGGAGTGCAGTGCGCGTTCCAGGGCCCGGCGTTCCTCGGGCAGGTATCCGCCTCGGTAGGCGGCGACCCGCGCGGGCAGGGAGCTGTCCACCTCGGCGAGCCGCTCCTTGGCGATGAGGGAGATGAGCTCGGCGCCGCGCCGGGAGCGCACGAAGGCGACCGAGCGGACGCCCTGGAGGGTCAGGTCGGTCAGGAGGTCGGCGGTCTCGGCCGTGGCGGTGCGGCGCACCGGAGCGCCCTTCTCACCGTGCAGGTCGGTCAGCGGCGGCTCCCAGAGGGCGAAGACCATCTCGCCGCGGGGCGAGGCGTCGTCGGAGACCTCCTTCACGGGCAGGCCGGTGAGGCGGCCCGCGGCGACCGATGGCTGCGCCGCGGTGGCGGAGGCGAGCAGGAAGACGGGGTCGGAGCCGTAGCGCGTACACAGGCGGCGCAGGCGGCGCAGCACCTGGGCGACATGGGAGCCGAAGACGCCCCGGTAGGTGTGGCACTCGTCGATGACGACGAAGCGCAGGGCACGCAGGAAGGAGGCCCAACGGGGGTGGGACGGGAGTATCCCCCGGTGCAGCATGTCGGGGTTCGTCAGGACGTAGTTGGCGTACTGGCGTACCCATTCGCGTTCTTCGACCGGCGTGTCCCCGTCGTAGACCGCCGGTCGTACCGCGGTTCCGAGCGGGGCGGAGAGTTCCTTCACGGAGCGCCGCTGGTCGGCGGCGAGAGCCTTGGTCGGGGCGAGATACAGGGCGGTCGCGCCGCGGCCGTTCGGGGCCTGTGAGCCGTCCATGAGGGCACTCAGGACGGGGGCCAGGTAGGCGAGCGACTTGCCGGACGCCGTTCCGGTGGCGATCACGACGGATTCGCCGTCCAGGGCGTACTCGGCGGCGGTGGCCTGGTGTTCCCACGGATGGTCGATCCCGGCCCGGCCAATTGCCGAGATCACTTCTGGCCGGATGCGATCCGGCCAGATGGCATGGGTTCCCGCTCGCGGGGGCAGGTGCTCCGTATGAGTGATGCGCGCTGCCCGGCCCGCCCCTGCGGCGAGCCGGTCGAGGACCACGGCGGGAGAGGGGCGCGAGCCTTCGTTCCCGGGTGGTCTGCTGGGGCGGTGATTCTTGGCCATCGGCACCGAGTGTGTCACTGGCATGACGGACAATGGCCCCAAGGCGTCGTGCATGGCTGCTGGTAAGTGATTGAATGCCATCGCGGCTGGCGATCCGTCCCCTGGCCTCCGTCGGGGAGACCGAGGGGCGACCGCTCGATAGCAAGGTGCTGGAGGATCCGTGGACCTGTCCCTGTCGACTCGCAATGTGTCCGGCCCTGGTGGCGACCGTACGGTCGTCGAGGTCGGTGGCGAGATTGATGTGTATACCGCGCCCAAGCTGCGCGAGCAGTTGGTCGAGTTGGTGAATGACGGCAGCTACCACCTGGTTGTCGACATGGAGGGTGTCGACTTCCTCGACTCCGCCGGCCTCGGCGTGCTTGTGGGTGGCTTGAAGCGTGTCCGGGCCCATGAGGGCTCGCTGCGCCTGGTGTGCAACCAGGAGCGCATTCTCAAGATCTTCCGGATCACAGGTCTGACCAAGGTGTTTCCCATTCACACCACGGTCGACGAGGCTGTCGCGGCCACCGACTGATTCGTCGGCCCAGGCCTGCCGTTTTCGGGCGGCAGGCGGCGGCAGGCAGCGACAGGCCGACAGGCGGCAGCAGGCAGGCCGTCGCGGGCAGGTGGTCGACCCATGGGGTCGGCTGCCGGCTTCGTCGGTTCCGGAGGAGCATGGAGAGCAGGGGTACCGGGCGACACGCCCGGGCCCCTGAGATGCACGCCCGTACGTTCGAGGGGGATGGCATGCCAACCGTTGAACTCCGCTTCAGCGCTCAGCCCGAACACGTCAGGACGGCTCGCCTCGTGGCAGCCGCCGTGGCACGCCGGGCCGGCGTCGACGAGGCGGTGCTCGACGAGGTGAGACTCGCCGTCGGCGAGGCGTGCAGCCGTGCCGTCGGTATGCATCGCAGTCATGGCATCACCGCTCCGGTCACGGTTGTGCTGACCGAGGAGGAGAAAGCGTTCTCCATCGAGGTCGGCGACGGAGTCCCCGGCCCGGGTAGCGATCCTTCACAGTCGGGCGCGGGGCCGGAGCCGGACACCGACGCGGACAGCGAGGACGAGATGGGCCTCGCGGTCATCAGAGGCCTGGTCGACGATGTGGAGGTCCGGTCGGGCGTGGACGGCGGAGTCATCCGTATGACCTGGCCCACTGCCCCGGCGGTGGTCCTGCCCTGAGCCGTACCGCCCCTTCCCTGAGCCCTGCCGTCCCTTCGGGAACGTAGGTCCCTCCTGGCGCCGAGTCCCTCCGGGCGGTACGCGGCGGATTTAGTCACGGACACGCCGGTACGTGCGAGCAGTTTTTCGGCCCTGCTGAGCAGGGCCGTTTTTCATGTGCGCATGATCAATGATCTGTGGATTTCTGCGTGCGTCATGCCCCTGCCCCATTACTGCATCCGGGTGCAATGCCGGGCGAGATTGTTTGCCATTGGGTGGACGAAAGTCGATTTCATTGACCATTCACTGTTTTGATCAGGATTCGCTCCCTACAATCCGTCCACGTCTTGAGCGCTGAGCTTCAAGGAGGACGTATGGCGGAGTTCTTCGGCACCCCACTGTTCTTCAGCACACCACCGGCAGAACTGACGCACGTTACCGGACCTTCCGTCCGGCCCACCTCGCTCGCAGCCGCGGTTCTCACCGATGAGAACCGGCTGATCGTCGCCGTCGTCGCGGTCGTCGCACTTGTGGCGCTGGTCGTCGCCCGGCTGCTGGTGCGCCAGGTGCTGGCGGCCGGTGAGGGCACCGACCGCATGAAGGAGATCGCGGCAGCCGTCCAGGAAGGCGCGAATGCCTATCTGGCCCGGCAGCTGCGCACCGTCGGCGTCTTCGCCGTGGTCGTGTTCCTATTGCTTCTGCTGCTCCCGGCCGACAACTGGTCGCAGCGTGCGGGGCGCTCGTTCTTCTTCCTGGTGGGTGCGCTCTTTTCGGCTGCCACGGGATACATCGGCATGCGGCTGGCCGTGCGCAGTAATGTGCGTGTGGCGGCTGCTGCGCGTGAGGCGACTCCAGCACAGGGTGAGCCGGAAAGGGATCTCGCCACTGTTTCGCACAAAGCGATGAAGATCGCCTTTCGGACGGGTGGTGCGGTCGGCATGATCACCGTCGGCCTCGGCCTGCTCGGTGCCTCCTGCGTCGTCCTCGTCTACGCCGCCGACGCGCCCAAGGTGCTGGAGGGATTCGGGCTCGGTGCCGCACTGATCGCCATGTTCATGAGAGTCGGGGGCGGCATCTTCACCAAGGCCGCCGACGTGGGCGCGGATCTCGTGGGCAAGGTGGAGCAGGGCATCCCGGAGGACGACCCGCGCAACGCCGCGACCATCGCCGACAACGTGGGAGACAACGTCGGTGACTGTGCGGGCATGGCGGCCGATCTCTTCGAGTCGTACGCCGTGACGCTCGTCGCCGCACTCATCCTGGGCGAGGCCGCCTTCGGGGACCCGGGACTGGCCTTCCCGCTCATCGTTCCGGCGATCGGTGTGGTCACCGCGGTGATCGGGATCTTCGCGGTCGCCCCGCGCCGGGCCGACCGAAGCGGGATGACGGCCATCAACCGCGGATTCTTCGTGTCTGCCGTGATCTCGCTCGTCCTGGTGGCCGTGGCGGTGTTCGTCTACCTGCCCGCCTCGTACGCCGAGCTGGACGGGGTCACCGACAGCGCCATCACCTCGCACGGCGGTGACCCGCGCGTCTTCGCCCTCGTCGCCGTGGCCATCGGCATCGTGCTCGCAGCCCTGATCCAGCAGCTCACCGGCTACTTCACGGAGACCAACCGGCGCCCTGTCCGGGACATCGGCAAGTCCTCGCTGACCGGCCCGGCGACGGTGATCCTCGCCGGTATCTCCATCGGGCTGGAGTCGGCCGTCTACACCGCGCTCCTCATCGGTCTCGGCGTCTACGGAGCGTTTCTGCTCGGCGGGGCGTCGATCACGCTGGCGCTCTTCGCGGTGGCCCTGGCCGGGACGGGCCTCCTGACCACCGTGGGGGTCATCGTCGCGATGGACACCTTCGGCCCGGTCTCGGACAACGCCCAGGGCATCGCCGAGATGTCGGGCGACGTCACGGGCGCCGGGGCGCAGGTCCTCACCGATCTGGACGCCGTCGGCAACACCACCAAGGCCATCACCAAGGGCATCGCGATCGCCACCGCCGTCCTGGCGGCGGCGGCTCTCTTCGGCTCGTACCGCGACGCCATCGCCACGGCGGTCGACGACGTGGGGGCCCGTGCCGGGGAGCTGGGGCTGAGCCTGGACATCTCGCAGCCGAACAACCTCGTCGGCCTGATTCTCGGCGCCGCCGTCGTGTTCCTCTTCTCCGGTCTGGCCATCAACGCGGTCTCCCGTTCCGCCGGGGCCGTGGTCCACGAGGTGCGGCGGCAGTTCCGCGAGCACCCCGGGATCATGGACTACACGGAGAAGCCGGAGTACGGCCGCGTCGTCGACATCTGCACCAAGGACGCCCTGCGTGAACTGGCCACGCCCGGGCTGCTCGCGGTGCTGGCGCCGATCGCGGTCGGGTTCAGCCTGGGGGTCGGGGCGCTCGGCTCGTATCTCGCGGGTGCGATCGCCACCGGCACCCTCATGGCCGTCTTCCTCGCCAACTCCGGTGGCGCGTGGGACAACGCCAAGAAGCTCGTCGAGGACGGGCATCACGGCGGCAAGGGCAGCGAGGCCCACGCCGCGACCGTCATCGGGGACACGGTCGGCGATCCCTTCAAGGACACCGCGGGCCCGGCCATCAACCCGCTTCTCAAGGTGATGAATCTCGTGGCGCTGCTCATCGCTCCCGCGGTCGTGCAGTTCAGCTACGGGGACGACGCGAACGCGGGTGTGCGAGCCGTGGTCGCCGTGGTCGCCCTCGTCGTCATCGTCGGTGCGGTCTATGTGTCCAAGCGGCGCGGGATCGCCATGGGTGACGAGGAGGGTTCGGGAGGTGGGGGTGCCAAGCCGGCCGATCCGGCGGCTGTCTCGTGAGACAGCAGGGGGCGGGTGATCCGCGGTGTGAGTAACACCTGATCAGAAAGTCTGCGGGCGGCGTGTGGTGATGCGCCGTCCGTCTGCCGCCGGGGCTCTTCGGGGCCATGGTGGCGGACAGTGTTCGCACGCGTGCACGAGTCTGCAGGTGAGTTGTATCTCCCTCATTTCCCTTGGTGCAAATGGCTGCAAAAGCACGCACATCGGATACCTGGCGCCTGAATGTCGCCCACTTGGCGTGTAAGTTCCGGGGCCGAGAGCCTTGGAAGGGACCCAATCCGGTGAACAAGAAGCTTGCAGCCGCACTGTCCGGCGGTGCGGTACTCGTACTGACACTGTCGGGCTGCAGCGACGACAGCGACAACAAGGTGAACGACTGGGCGAAGAAGGTCTGCGACCAGGTCCAGCCGCAACTGCAGAAGATCGCGAACGCCAATGCCGCGATCCAGCAGCAGACGGCCGACAACAGCAAGCCCGCCGACGTCCAGCAGACCGACTCGGCTGCCTTCCAGCAGATCTCGCAGGCCTACAAGGCGCTGGGCACGGCCGTGGAGTCGGCGGGCCCGCCGCCCGTGGACGACGGCGAGACCACGCAGAAGGAAGCGGTGAAGGAGCTCAACGCCTCCTCCGCGGCGTACGCGAACCTGAAGACGAAGGTCGACGCGCTCGACACGAAGGACCAGGCGGAATTCGCCGACGGACTCAAGGGAATCGCCGACGAGCTGAACAAGATCAGCACCAGTGGCGACCAGGCTCTGAAGAAGCTCCAGTCCGGTGAGGTCGGTTCGGCGATGGCGAAGCAGAAGGGCTGCCAGAAGCCGACGGCCTCCGCCCCGCCCGCCTCCGCTCCGTCCGCTCCGGAGCCGGCGCCGTCGAAGTCCGCCGCGCCTTCGGCTTCGGCGAGCGAGAAGGCGTAACCGCGGCGCCTTCACAGCGGTCCGGTCGCCCTTGTGGGTGCCGGGCCGCTGCCGTTGTCGGCGGGAGCGGACACAATGGGCGGGTGAGTACGACCAGCCTTCCCGCATCCGCCCGCACATCCCTGCTCCGCGAAGCCCTGATCGCGGCGGCCTTCACCGCCGACGGGCTCCTCGACCGGCTCGGCGCGCCCGCCTACGCCGCGCTCGCCCGCAGTGAGACCGTCCCGGCGCTCCGGGCCACGCGCGGGGACTCGCCGCTCGACACGCTGGTGCGGCTGTTCCTCCTGCAGCGCTCCGTCCCGGCGGCCACCGCCGCCGGCGCACTCCCGCTGGAGGCGTGTGTGGAGGACGGCTGGGTCGTGCGGGAGGGCGATCTGGTCAGAGCGACCGTCGACGTGCGGCCGTACGGCGGGCCGGAGGGCCAGGACTGGTTCATCGTCTCCGACCTGGGGTGCGCGGTCGGCGGGGCCGGCGGAATCGGCTCGCACGAGGAAGGCGTCGTCCTCGGTGTCGGCGGCGCGTCCACCACGCTCGCCGGAATCACCGTACGCAGGCCCGTCGCCTCCGCCCTCGATCTCGGTACGGGATCCGGCATCCAGGCCCTGCACGCCGCCCAGCACGCGACCCGGGTCACGGCCACGGACGTCAACCCGCGCGCCCTCGAATTCACCCGGCTCACCCTCGCCCTGTCGGGAGCGGCCCCGGCCGATCTGCGGGAAGGCTCCCTGTTCGAGCCGGTCGGCGCGGAGACGTACGACCTGATCGTCTCCAACCCGCCCTTCGTCATCTCACCCGGAGCCAGGCTGACGTACCGCGACGGTGGCATGGGCGGCGACGACCTGTGCCGGACCCTGGTGCAGCAGGCGGGCGACCGGCTGAACGAGGGGGGTTATGCGCAGTTTCTCGTCAACTGGCAGCACGTGGAGGGCGAGGAGTGGCAGGACCGGGTGCGTTCCTGGGTTCCGCACGGCTGTGACGCCTGGATCGTGCAGCGCGAGGTGCAGGACATCACGCAGTACGCCGAGTTGTGGCTGCGCGACAGCGGTGACCACCGTACGGACCCCGCCGCGTACGCCGACCTGTACGAGGCCTGGCTGGACGAATTCGAGGCCCGCGGCACCAAGGCCGTCGGCTTCGGCTGGATCGCGCTCAGGAAGTCCGCGGCGGCCGCTGCCGGGAATCCCTCGGTCGTGGCCGAGGAGTGGCCGCACCCGGTGGAGCAGCCGCTCGGGCCTGCCGTCGAGGCCCATTTCGCACGGCAGGACTATCTGCGTCAGCACGACGACGCGGCTTTGCTGGCAGCGCACTTCACCCTTGCCGAGGAGGTCGTGCAGGAGCAGGTCGGCCTGCCGGGCGCCGAGGATCCCGAGCATGTGGTGCTGCGTCAGAACCGCGGGATGCGGCGGGCGACCAAGGTCGATGCGGTCGGCGCGGGGTTCGCGGGTGTGTGCGACGGATCGCTGCCCGCGGGCCGGATCCTGGACGCCATCGCCCAGCTGATGGCCGAGGACCCCGTGCTGCTCCGTGACCGCACCCCGCAGGCGATCCGGCTGCTGCTGGAGGAGGGCTTCCTGGAGCCGGTGCGGGGCTCCGGGCCCGCCCGCTGACCGCGCGACGCGACGACTCGGCCACGCGCCGGCCGCGTGGCGGGGGCGCGGGGCTAGGGGCTGCCGGGAGGCTCTGGGAGGCCGTCACGTCCCGTGCGCCGTCGGGGCCCTGCCACCGCGCTCCGCTCTTGTGCGGACGAGCCACGCCCCTCGCCCCGAACAGCCTTCTGATCAGCTCTTTCCCGCCCACAACGCCCCGGCCCCGGGAGGTCAGCGGATTCCGCTCGGGGTCGTTCCCGACAGGGCTGTGCGGCGTTCACCCGGGGTTCGTGCCGGCGTCGCCCCGGCGTGGCAGGGTCCCCTCTGTCGAGCAGTGCGGACGGCACGGGCGGCGCAGGCGCACGGGCTGCCCGCATGGACGGGCGGCGTGGGCAGCAGCCGGCGCGCGGAGCGTGAGGGGTACGGACATGGAGAGCGTCACCGCGGTCTTCGCCGGTACGGCATTCGCACTGTTCGGTGCCGCCCTCCTCGTCTGGACGGGGGCGCGCGCCATTCAGCGTGCGCCGGTCGCCCTCGGTGTGAGCCCCGTCGCCTCCACCGTTCTCGCCACGCTCTTCGGCGTACTCTTCCTCCTTCTCGGCGTGTGGTGTCTCACCCGCGTCTGATCAAGACCGGGGGCAGGGCCGGTCACCGGCCGGCGCCCGCCCCGCAGGCGTCCCGGCGATGGCCCGAAACCCGCAGGCGACAGCGCTGCGAAGCGCGGACCGGGCGGTCCGGGCGGCAGGAATGGCGGAAGTCGGGTTACCGTTCGAGTGGCCGTTGCGGGCTTTTGCCGTTTGACACGGGGGCGGGTTGTACCGTCACACTCCGCAGCGACAGCACCGCGGGCAGCGTCACTGCGCTGCCCGGATGCCCACGAGTGCCGACCGGAGAGAAGAGCGAAGTTGTCCCCGACCAGCGAGACCGCAGGCCGCCGACTCGTCATTGTCGAGTCGCCTGCCAAGGCGAAGACGATCAAGGGCTACCTCGGCCCCGGATACGTCGTCGAGGCGAGCGTCGGGCACATCCGCGACCTGCCGAACGGCGCCGCCGAGGTGCCGGACGAGTACACCGGTGAGGTCCGCCGTCTCGGGGTGGACGTCGAGAACGACTTCCAGCCGATCTATGTCGTCAACGCCGACAAGAAAGCCCAGGTCAGGAAGCTCAAGCAGCTCCTGGCCGAATCCGACGAGCTCTTCCTCGCCACCGATGAGGACCGCGAGGGCGAAGCCATCGCGTGGCACCTGCAGGAAGTTCTCAGGCCCAAGGTCCCGGTCCACCGGATGGTCTTCCACGAGATCACCAAGGACGCGATCCGGGCCGCCGTCGCCAACCCGCGCGAGCTGAACCAGCGCATGGTCGACGCCCAGGAAACCCGCCGCATCCTCGACCGTCTGTACGGCTACGAGGTCTCGCCGGTCCTGTGGAAGAAGGTCATGCCGCGGCTCTCCGCGGGCCGTGTCCAGTCCGTCGCCACGCGACTCGTCGTCGAGCGGGAGCGTGAGCGCATCGCCTTCCGTTCCGCCGAGTACTGGGACCTGACCGGCACCTTCGCCACCGGCCGCGGCGGTGACGCCTCCGACCCCTCGACGCTCACCGCCCGCCTCAGCGCGGTCGACGGGCGCCGCATCGCCCAGGGCCGCGACTTCGGTCCGGACGGCCTGCTCAAGGCCGCGTCCGGCCGGACGCTGCACCTGGACGAGGCGAACGCCCGTGCCCTGGCCGCCGCGCTCGCCGACTCCGCCTTCGCGGTCCGTTCGGTCGAGTCGAAGCCGTACCGGCGCTCCCCGTACGCCCCCTTCCGTACGACGACCCTCCAGCAGGAGGCGAGCCGCAAGCTGGGCTTCGGGGCCAAGGCCACGATGCAGGTGGCGCAGAAGCTGTACGAGAACGGCTTCATCACCTACATGCGTACGGACTCCACGACCCTCTCGGACACCGCGATCTCCGCGGCCCGGGCGCAGGTCACACAGCTGTACGGGGCGAACTATCTGCCGGACAAGCCGCGCACGTACGCCGGGAAGGTCAAGAACGCGCAGGAGGCGCACGAGGCGATCCGCCCCTCCGGCGACCGCTTCCGCACCCCGGCCGAGACGGGCCTCACCGGCGACCAGTTCCGGCTGTACGAGCTGATCTGGAAGCGGACCGTCGCCTCCCAGATGAAGGACGCCGTCGGGAACTCCGTCACCGTGAAGATCGGCGGGCGGGCCGGCGACGGCCGGGACGCCGAATTCTCCGCCTCCGGCAAGACGATCACCTTCCACGGCTTCATGAAGGCGTACGTGGAAGGGGCCGACGACCCGAACGCCGAGCTGGACGACCGCGAGCGCCGGCTGCCGCAGGTCGCCGAGGGCGACGCGCTGACCGCCGACGAGGTCACGGTCGACGGCCATGCCACCAAGCCGCCGGCCCGTTACACCGAGGCCTCGCTGGTCAAGGAGCTCGAAGAGCGCGAGATCGGCCGTCCGTCGACGTACGCCTCGATCATCGGGACGATCCTGGACCGCGGCTACGTGTTCAAGAAGGGCACGGCCCTGGTGCCGTCGTTCCTCTCGTTCGCCGTGGTCAACCTGCTGGAGAAGCACTTCGGCCGACTGGTCGACTACGACTTCACCGCACGCATGGAGGACGACCTCGACCGCATCGCGCGGGGCGAGGCCCAGTCCGTGCCGTGGCTGCGGCGGTTCTACTTCGGCGCGGGCGCCGACGGCGCGGCCGACGCGGGTACGGCCTCCGACGCGGGCAACGGCGACGGTGACCACCTCGGTGGCCTGAAGGAGCTCGTCACCGACCTCGGGGCGATCGACGCCCGGGAGATCTCCTCCTTCCCCGTCGGCAACGGCATCAAGCTGCGGGTCGGCCGGTACGGCCCGTACATCGAGCGCGGCGAAAAGGACTCCGAGGGCCACCAGCGCGCGGACGTGCCGGAGGACCTGGCGCCCGACGAGCTGTCCGTGGAGCACGCGGAGGAGCTGCTCGCCAAGCCGAGCGGTGACTTCGAACTCGGCGCAGACCCGGTCACCGGGCACCAGATCATCGCGAAGGACGGGCGCTACGGCCCGTACGTCACCGAGGTGCTGCCCGAGGGCACGCCGAAGACGGGCAAGAACGCGGTGAAGCCCCGGACCGCGTCCCTCTTCAAGTCCATGTCGCTGGACACGGTGACGCTGGCCGACGCGCTCAAGCTGATGTCGCTGCCGCGGGTCGTCGGCGAGGACGCCGAGGGTGTCGAGATCACCGCGCAGAACGGGCGCTACGGTCCGTACCTCAAGAAGGGGACGGACTCGCGCTCCCTCACGTCCGAGGACCAGCTCTTCGACATCACGCTCGACGAGGCCCTCGCGATCTACGCCCAGCCGAAGCAGCGCGGGCGGGCCGCCGCCAAGCCGCCGCTGAAGGAACTGGGCACCGACCCGGTGAGCGGTGCTCCGGTCGTGGTGAAGGACGGCCGCTTCGGTGCGTACGTCACCGACGGCGAGACCAACGCGACGCTGCGCACCGACGACAGCGTCGAGGACATCACGCCGGAGCGCGGCTACGAGCTGCTCGCCGAGAAGCGGGCCAAGGGGCCCGCGAAGAAGAAGACGGCGAAGAAGGCTCCGGCCAGGAAGGCGCCCGCGAAGAAGGCGACGGCGGCGAAGAAGACAGCCTCCAAGGCCACGACTGCCAAGAAGACGACGGCGACCGCGAAGAAGACCGCGGCGAAGAAGGCTCCGGCCAAGAAGGCCGCCCCTGCGGCGTCGACGGAGGACTGACCTCGCCGGAGGCCGTACATGACGGAGGAGGGGCCGGACATCCGGCCCCTCCTCCGCCGTGTGCGCACGGACGGGCGTCCTGTGCGCACGGAGCGGCGTCCTGTGCGCACGGAGCGGCGTCCTGTGCGCACGGAGCGGCGTCCTGTGCGCACGGAGCGGCGTCCTGTGCGCACGGACGGGCAGACAAGCAGCGCACGGGCCGGGGATACCTACCACGGGTGCTCCGCGCGGCACCCCCGGCGGCCGTATGTTCGGACGCGGCCCCCGGTCAGCGCAGCGCTCCCGATAGGCTGGGCGGATGACGCGAGCCGAGCAGCCACCGGTCGTGAGCCCCACCTCCGACACACTTGCCGCAGACTCACGCGAGCGCGCCGTACGAGCCCTGTTGCGCATCCCCCCGCTGAAGCGGTTGTGGAGCGCCCAGCTCGTCGGCAGTATCGGCGATTCACTCGCCCTTCTCGTGCTGGTGCTGTTGTCGCTGCAGGCGGCGGTCCTGGAGGGCTCCTTCGGGGCCGGATACCGCGGGGCGGCCTTTGCCGTCGCCGCCGTCTTCGGTGCCCGGATCCTTTCCACCGTGCTCTTCGGAGCCGTACTCCTGGGGCCCTTGACGGCGCTCACGGCCCCTGGTGGTCCCGTGGACCGCCGCTGGCTGATGATCGGGGTGGACGGGCTGCGGCTCGCGCTCCTGGTCATCGCGCCGCTGTGGATCGACTGGATGCCCGACAAGGCGCTCATGATGATCCTCGTCACCGTTCTCGTGGCCGGTGCCGCCGAACGCCTGTGGACGGTGGCCAAGGAGAGCGCGGCTCCCGCGCTGCTGCCCGCGCCGCCCATCGAGGGCGCCGCCGTACGCCCCCTTCCCGACCACCTCGATCCGCTGCGCAGGCTCTCCCTGCGGACGAACTTCCTGGCCATCCCCGCGGCCGCGGCCGTCCTGCTGGTCGCCGCGCTGATTGGCAACCTGCTCGGTACCGGGCTCGACTGGTTCTCCTTCCACCAGGCGGCCCTCGGTTCGTACGTCGCGGCCGGCTTCTTCTCGGCCTCGATCTCGGTCCTTTACTTCCTCGAACTGCCGGGCATTCCGACGCCCCGCCCGCGCTCGCCACTGGAGGGTCTGCGCCGGCCGGCCACCGCAACGGGCACCGACAAGGGCCGCACCGGCAGCATCCCGCTGGTCGTCGGCGTGTGTGCCGCCGTCGCCGGGGCCATCGCCGCCGCAGCCGCGGTCTCCGTGCTGCACGCGGCCGACCTGGGCGGCGGACCCGCCACCTTCGCCCTGCTGATCCTCGCCCTGACCGGCGGCACCGCGCTCGGTATCCGTACCGCGCGGAAGGTCCTGCCCACCCTGTCGCGCCGCCGGCTGCTGGCGCTGGCCACCGCCGTCACCGGAGTGGCGCTCCTCGCGCTCGGCCTGGTCCCGGACACGGCGACCGGGCTGCTGATCGCGTTGCTCGCCGGCTACGCGGCAGGTGTCACCGCCCACACCGGGCACGCGGTGATCGACCAGGAGACCGAGGAGTCCCGGCGGGCCAGGACCACCGAGCACCTCCAGGCCGTCGTCCGGGTGCTCGTCGCGCTCGGCGCGGTGGGCGGTCCGCTGCTCGCCGCCGCCATCGGGCGGCACCGGCTGGGTTCCGGCGACTTCGTCTTCGCCCACGGAGGGGCCGCCTTCGCGCTGGTGCTGATCGGTGCCCTGCTGCTGCCCGTCGCCGTGATCGTCCTCGCCAAGACGGACGACCGCGCCGGGGTGCCGCTCCGTCGTGACCTGCGCGAGGCTCTGCGCGGCGGCCAAGACCCCGATGTCGCCCCCGCCACGACCGGATTCTTCCTCGCCCTGGAGGGCGGCGACGGAGCCGGGAAGTCCACCCAGGTCGAGGCGCTCGCCGACTGGATCAGGGCCAAGGGCCACGAGGTCGTCGTGACGCGCGAGCCGGGGGCGACCCCGGTCGGCAAGCGGCTGCGCTCGATCCTGCTCGACGTGTCGTCGGCCGGGCTGTCGAACCGGGCGGAGGCGCTGCTGTACGCCGCCGACCGCGCCGAGCACGTCGACTCGCTCGTCCGCCCGGCGCTGGAACGCGGTGCGATCGTCATCTCGGACCGCTACATCGACTCGTCCGTCGCCTACCAGGGTGCGGGCCGCGACCTCTCCCCGACCGAGATCGCCCGGATCTCGCGATGGGCGACGAGCGGACTCGTACCGCACCTGACGGTGCTCCTGGACGTCGACCCGGAGACGGCGCGGGAGCGCTTCACCGAGGCTCCCGACCGGCTGGAGTCCGAGCCTGCCGAGTTCCACACCCGGGTACGGTCCGGCTTCCTCACCCTCGCGGCGGCGGACCCGACCCGCTACCTGGTGGTGGACGCCGGCCAGGAACCGGAAACGATCACCACCGTCGTACGCCACCGGCTCGACCAGCTCCTCCCGCTCTCCGAGGCCGAGATCAGGGCCCAGGAGGAGGCGCGCAGGGCGGCCGAGGAGGAGGCCCGGCGCAGGGCCGAGGAAGAGGCTGCACGCAAGGCCGAGGAGGAGCGGCTGGAGCGTGAGCGGCAGGCTCAGCTCGCCAAGCTCCGTGCCGAGGAGGAGGAGCGCAAGCGCCGCGAGGAGGAGGAGGCGCGGCAGCGTGAGGCCGAGCGGCAGGCAGAGGAGGCCCGGCAGCGCGCCGAGGACGCCCGCCGCCGTGCCGAGGAGGAGCGGGCCCGGCTGGAGGCCGAGGACCGGGTGCGTGAGGCCGAGCAGGCGCGGCTGCGCCAGCAGGCCCAGGAAGAGGCCAGGCTCCGCCAGGAGGCGGAGGCACTGCGCCTGGAGAAGCAGCGCAAGGCGGAGGAGGCACTGCTACGGGCCGAGGAGGCACGGCGCCGTGCCGAGGCCGAGGCGGCTGCCCGGGCCGAGGCGGAAGAGGCTGCGAGGAAGCGGTCCGCGCAGTCCGCTCCGTCCGTACCGGACAACGAGCTCACGATTCCGACCCCGGTCGTGAATCCGAACGAGATCACCCAGCCGGTGCCGCTCGCCCCGCCGTCGGACCGTCCGGTCCGTGACGCGGAGGAGACGGCCGTCCTGCCGCCCGTCCGGGACGAGGACCCGGCGGACCGCGTGCCGCCGGGCCTGTTCCGCGACGAGAGCCGCGCCGCGCCCGCCGCCGAGAACGAGAACGAGCGCACGCGCGAACTGCCGCAGGTCGCCGACGACCCGCGGGCGGGGCGGGCCGCTCAGGACCGTTCCGGCCGCCCGAAGCGTCCTCGTCCCGACTGGGCGGAGGAGACGCCGCTCGACGATCTGCCGACGCTGGCCGACGAGCTGCTCGGTGGCCAGGACGAGGACCGGGGCGACCAGGACCGGGGCGACCAGGGCCGGGGCGGTCGCCGGCCGCGCGGCTGAGGATGTGTCCGGGAGCCCTCGGCCATGCGCCGAGGGCTTTCACGGGCGCACTCGGTCATGCGGCCGAGCGGGGACGGCGGAGCCCTCGGAAGACGGAGGGCCGGGAATGTCGGACCCTTCCCGCACAATGGGATCCGGTTTTCCCCGCACCACACCACCGGAAGGGCGGTGACCCATGACCGTATGGGACGACCTGGTCGGCCAGGACCGAGTGCAGGAGCAGCTCGGTGCCGCCGCCCGGGACGCCGATGCGCTGGTCACCGCCAACTCCACGGGGCAGGCGGTCCCTCCGGGGTCGAAGATGACCCACGCCTGGCTCTTCACCGGCCCTCCCGGCTCCGGCCGGGCCACCGCCGCCCGTGCCTTCGCCGCCGCCCTCCAGTGCACCGGCCCGGACCGGGCCCTGGGCGGGGCACCGGGCTGCGGCTTCTGCGACGGCTGTCACACGGCCCTGATCGGGACCCACGCGGACGTCGAGGTCATCCGCACGGACCTGCTTTCGATCGGCGTGAAGGAGACGCGTGAGCTGGTCCGCCGTGCCCAGCTCTCCCCGGCCGTCGGCCGTTGGCAGGTCATCGTGCTGGAAGACGCCGACCGCCTCACCGAAGGAGCGGGAAACGTCCTGCTGAAGGCCGTGGAGGAGCCCGCACCCCGCACGGTGTGGCTGCTCTGCGCGCCCTCCCTGGAAGACGTGCTGCCCACGATCCGCTCCCGCTGCCGTCACCTCACGCTGCGTACGCCGCCTGTCGAGGCCGTCACCGACGTGCTGATCCGGCGCGACGGCATCGACCCCGCGCGGGCCGCGTCCGCCGCCCGCGCCACCCAGGGGCACATCGGCCGCGCGCGCCGCCTCGCCACGGACGAGCGGGCCCGTGCCCGCCGCGCCGCCGTGCTCAAGCTCCCGTTGCGCGTCCACGACGTCGGTGGCTGCCTCAAGGCCGCTCAGGAACTGATCGATACGGCCACCGAGGACGCCAAGGAGCTCGCGGAGGGGGTCGACGTCAAGGAGACCGAGGACATGAAGGCGGCCCTCGGCGCCTCCGCCGGGGGCAGGATGCCGCGCGGCACGGCGGGGGTGATGAAGGAGCTGGAGGACAGGCAGAAGCGCCGCAAGACGCGTACCCAGCGCGACAGCCTCGATCTCGCGCTCACCGAGCTCACCGGCTTCTACCGCGATGTGCTGGCGATCCAGCTCGGCTCGCAGATCGCCATCGCCAACACCGACGTGCAGGACGCCCTCGACCGGATCGCCGAGTCGTCGACCCCCGAGCGCACCCTGCGGCGGATAGAGGCCGTGATCGCCTGCCGCCGGGCGCTCGACCGCAACGTGGCGCCGTTGCTCGCGGTGGAGGCGATGACGATGGCCCTCCGGGCGGGCTGACAGGCGTCCGGCACTGCCGGCCGGGCGGTCCCCGACGCACGGGCTCGTGCGATTTCGTACGGGAGGTGCGCGGATTCACCCGTAAGAGCAGGGAATCGGTCGGGTCGTCCCCCGGCGGCTACGCTCCGGGGATGGACACCAGGCGCCTGCTCCGTATCTTCGCCACCGCGCTCGGCACTGCCGGCCTCCTCGTCTCCGGCTGCAGCAGCGGCGGTTCGGCGCCCAGCGCGTCGGCGACGGGTTCGGCCGCCCCCGAGGGCCTGGAGCCGTACTACGGGCAGAAGCTGCGCTGGCGGGACTGCGGTGTGGAGGGCTTCCAGTGCACGACGATGAAGGCTCCGCTGGACTACGGGAAGCCGGAGGGCGGCGACGCCGACCTGGCCGTCTCCCGCAAGAAGGCCACCGGCCCGGGCAAGCGGATCGGCTCGCTCCTGGTGAACCCGGGCGGACCCGGCGGCTCCGCCATCGGCTACCTCCAGGGGTACGCGGCCATCGGCTACCCCGCCCCGGTCCGTGCCCGGTACGACATGGTGGCGATCGACCCGCGCGGGGTGGCCCGCAGCGAGCCCGTCACCTGCCTGACCGGTAAGCAGATGGACGCCTACACCCAGGTGGACCAGACGCCCGACGACGACGCCGAGATCACGAAGCTGAACGAGGCCTTCGACACGTTCGCGAAGGGCTGCGAGAAGCGTTCAAGTGAGATCCTCCCGCACGTCTCCACGGTCGAGACGGCCCGGGACATGGACATCCTGCGCTCCCTGCTCGGCGACGAGAAGCTGCACTACGTCGGTGCCTCGTACGGCACGTTCCTCGGCGCGACGTACGCCGACCTGTACCCCGGCCGGGTGGGCCGCCTCGTCCTCGACGGGGCGATGGATCCCTCGCTCCCCGCGATCGACATCAACCGGGACCAGACCGCGGGCTTCGAAAGGGCGTTCCAGTCCTTCGCGGCGGACTGCGTGAAACAGCCGGACTGTCCGCTCGGCACGAGGTCCACCGCCGGCGCCGCGACCGCCCTGAAGAAGCTCTTCGCCGACCTGGACGAGGAGCCCGTCCCGACCGGTGAGACCCGGAAGCTGGGTGAGTCCCTGGCGATCACCGGCGTGATCGCCGCGATGTACGACGAGGCCGCCTGGCCCCAGCTCCGGGAGGGGCTCGCCGGGGCGCTGCGCGGCGACGGCTCCGGCCTCCTCGCCCTGGCCGACAGCTACTACGAGCGCGAGCCGAGCGGGAAGTACGCGAATCTGATGTTCGCCAACGCCGCCGTGAACTGTCTCGACCTGGCCCCCGCCTTCTCCGGGCCCGCCGCGGTGGAGGAGGCGCTCCCAGCCTTCGAGAAGGCCTCCCCGGTCTTCGGCAGGGGCTTCGCCTGGGCGGCCCTGAACTGCGGCTCCTGGCCCGTCGAGGCCACCGGTACCCCGCACCGCACCGAGGCGAAGGGCGCCGACCCGATCGTCGTGGTCGGCACCACCCGCGACCCGGCCACCCCGTACAAGTGGGCCGAGTCCCTCGCGGGGCAGCTCTCCTCCGGCACCCTGCTCACCTACGAGGGCGACGGACACACGGCGTACGGGCGGGGCAGCGACTGCATCGACACGGCGATCAACACCTACCTGTTGGAGGGCACCCCGCCCAAGGACGGCAAGAAGTGCTCCTGACCTGCGGATACGGCCCCGGGGGCGGGCGGTACGGAGCACCCCTCGAAACTGTGTAGACTTGGCGTCGCTGCTGACCGCACCATGGTGCGACAGAGCGTGCCGCCTTAGCTCAGTTGGCCAGAGCAACGCACTCGTAATGCGTAGGTCTCGGGTTCGAATCCCGAAGGCGGCTCTGTGAAAGCCCCAGGACTCACTCGCCGTGACCTGGGGCTTTTGCTTGTTCTCGCCGACTGCGGGTCGACGCCGTGGCCTGGTCCGGCGCGCCCGGGCCGACCCGGTGTTCTCGCGCAGGCTCAGCCGGTCACCGCGTCCCGGATGATTCCGTAGGGCGGGGCGGCGGCCAGATAGAAATGGTCACCGGGCAGGGACACCCTGCGGAACGGGCCCCGGGTCGACTCGCGCCAGGCATCGGCTTGTTCGGCGGTCACCCTGGGGTCCGAAGCCCCCACCAGCGCGGTGACGGAGCAGCCGAGCGGTGCCCGCTCACCGGCCGTGTAGGAGGAGAGCATCCGGAAATCCGCCCCGACATAGGGCAGGACCAATTCCAGGAACGCCGGGTTGCGCAGCAGTTCCGCGTCCGTGCCGCCCAATTCGACGAGACGCCGGGTGACGGACTCGTCGTCCCATCGGGCGGCCGCGGCCGCGTCGCCGAGAATCAGCTGCGGGGCCCGGGCGCCGGACGCGAACAAGTGCGTGGGCCCGACCCCGTCCGCTTCCAGGGCGCAGGCGGTTTCGTACGCGACGATCGCACCCATGCTGTGTCCGAAGAACGCGGTCGGCCGGCTTTCCACCAGAGGGCGGAGAGCCGTGGCGATCTGCCGTGCCATCGCTTTCAGATCGGTGGCGGGCGATTCGGCCATGCGCTCGGCCCGCCCCGGATAGCACACCGCGTGCGGTTCGAACTCCTCCAGCGCCTTGCCCCATCCGCGAAAGAAGTAGGGCGAACCTCCGGCGTGGGGGAAACACACCAGCCGTCGCGCGGCGAAGGGCCGCGACTCGATGCACTGTGTCCAGACCATTCCGCCTCCAGGGCAGGTACCGGGCGCCCGCGCGTGCGCACTCCCGGACGATCCAACCCCATGCTGACGCCCGGTGACCGGGGGACCGGAGAACTGCTGCCGTCGCCTGGAAGGTCGTCGGCGTCAGCCGGGCGCCCGTCGGTGCGTTGTCCTGGATGTACGAGGCGAAGTCGGCCACGTCGCCGAAGGCGGAACCATAGGTCTTCCCGTCCTGGGTGGCCGCGTGGATCGCCGCGGAGTGGCGGTTGGCGAGCGGCGAGGACCGGTAGAAGGCGGACGGGTCCGTCGTCGGCTGCACGGGACCTGCGGTTCCCCTGGTGAAAACGCTCTGACCTGAGGTGACTTGGTTGAGCACCCTGAGGTCCGGATCGCTCAGGACGCCTTTGATCCGGGCTTGATTCCGAATGCTCCTGGAGGCGGCGGGGGAGCTGCCCGGCCTGGATGTCTGCGCCGAGGAGCGGGGACGCCGCCCGCCCACCAGGACGCGGCCGCGTACTGTCGCCGTCGGGACCCGCGCCGCGTGGCGGATACGCATGGTGGGGGCGGACCGACGACGGGCGATCAGGGGGAGAGCGGGCATGACCGACGACGCGGGAACGACCGGGGGCACGGGACCGACCGATGACACCGGGGCCCTGCCGGGGCCGCTCGTCGGCGCCGACTGGCTCGCCGCACGGCTCGGGCGGACGGGCCTCGTGGTGCTCGACGCCTCGGTGGGGGCGCATCGCGAGGCGGGGCGCCGCATCCCGGGGGCCCGGCGCTTCGACATCGACGGAGCCCTGTCCGACCAGGCCGTGCCCCTGCCCCACACGATGCCCGGTGCGGTGCGGTTCGCCGAGGAGATGCGGGTTCTGGGCATCGACGACGCGGACACCGCCGTCGTCTACGACACCGCGGGGATCTACTCCGGCCCGCGCGCCTGGTGGATGCTGCGAGCGATGGGCTTCGACCGGGTCGCGGTGCTGGACGGCGGCCTGCCCGCCTGGATCGCGGCCGGGCTGCCGGTCGAGGACCGTGCGCCAGGCGGCGAGGGGTGCACCGGTGACTTCACGGCCCGTCCGCGCGACGGGATGCTGATCGACAGCAGTGCGGTGGCGGAGGCCCTCGGGGACCCGCGCGCGGCCGTCCTCGACGCCCGCTCCCGCGAACGCTTCGCCGGTACGGGGACCGAGCCGCGGCCGGGACTGCGGTCCGGCCACATGCCGGGGGCGCTGAACCTGCCGTTCGACGAGATCCAGCGCGACGGCCGGATGCTGCCCGCGCGCGAACTGCGGTCGGTGTTCAGCGCGTTGGCCGGGGATCGGGAGCGGCTCGTCGTCAGCTGCGGATCGGGCGTCACCGCCTGCGTCCTGGCACTGGGCGCCGAACTCGCCGGATACCACGAGGTGTCCGTGTACGACGGCTCGTGGAGCGAGTGGGGCGGGCGGTCGGAACTGCCGGTCGTGACGGGCGCGTAGGGCTGTTCCGCGGGGGAGATGAGTGCCGCGGCCCGAGCGCTCTGAGTACCCGCGCGGATGAGATGGCCGGGCAGTCTGCCGCAGGGTGGACGCATGTACTCCGACGTGCTGAAAGGCAGCCGCGCATGTTTCCGGCACTCCCCGCCCCCGCGCCACCCGTGGCGCGCCCCCGTCCCACCCCTACCCGGCTGGTCGTCCTGGTCGCCCTGATCTGGTGTGTCCCCGTCGCCGCCCTGTGCACGCTGGGCTTCCTGGTGCTGGTGGTGGCGCTCTGGGGCGCGGCCTCCGGTGAGTCCCCCGTGGCGTTCCTGCTGGGGGCGGCCGGGGCGGCCGCGGCCGGCGCCGCCGTACTGGCCGCGCTGTACCGTGCCCCCTTCCTGCGGGGCATGACCCCGACCGGCCGGATCGCGCTGCTCGGCGTCGTGGTGTGGCCACTCCCGGTCGTCGCGATGGCGTACGCGCTCAACGGCTGAGGCGGTCAGCCCGCCAGGCTCGCGACCAGAGCCGCCGCGTCGTCGAGCACCGCCGTCTCCCGCGCGGTCAGCCCGGGGTCCGCCGCGCGCCGGGCGGTGGCGGTGGCGAGGGCGTCGGCCGGGACGCCGCCGTCGGTGTCGAGACAGGACATCAGGTCGCTGAGCAGGCCGCTGACGAGCTCGCCCGGGAACGGGCCAGGGGCGAGTGCGAGTTGGGCCAGGATCAGCGAGGACATCGCCCGGTCCAGTGCCGGAGGCCCCTCGGCCGCCGTGTTCCAGTCGATCACCACGGCCCCGTGCGGGGTCATCATCACGTTCTCCGGATGCAGGTCCAGATGCAGGATCCGGTCCCCAGGGTCCTGGGAGATGCGCGGCGGGATCGCGTGCAGCTCCCGCAGCAGCCGCGCCAGCAGGTCGGCGCCCTGCGCCCCGGTGAGCGTGCCGGCCAGCAGCGCCTCGGACAGGGTCGGCCCGCTCAGCCGTTGCATCACCAGGTCCGTCGGAAGCGCTCCACCGGCCGGCGGCCCGATGCGCGGGACGGCGAATCCGGAGGCGGAGAGGTACGACAGCACGGCGAGTTCCGTGGTGGCGTCCGTGTCGTTGCGGTAGCGACGCAGGACCCAGGCGTCGTCGAGTGCGAACACATCGGCGGTGCGTCCCGAGCCCAGTAGAGGGCCTATGTGCATGAGGGGAAACCTGCCCGGGCCTCCGCATGAGGGGGAGTCACCAACGCATGTGGACATCCTCGGCCCAGCCCAGGAGCTGCTCCACGGCGATCTCGGTGCCGTCGTCGGTGCGGATCCGCCCGTCGTAGTAGCCGAAGCACTGGTCGGTGCGGTTGGCGATCAGCCCGGCATCCGTGCGCGCGGAGCGGTTGTGGAACGGGGTGAACGTCAGATCCACCTGACCGGACGACGGGGTCCGGACGGTCCAGGGGGCCAGCAGGTCGGAGGCGGACCAGCGCCAGTCCAGTTCCTCGCCGATCTTGGTGAGCCTGCCGTCCACACAGAGGCCGTTCTCGGTGGATCCGGTGCCCGCCGTCCACCGCCCGCCGAACTGGAGGCCGACCGTGTGCCCGTCCGTACGTCCGGACGCGGCGCCCCAGTTCCAGTCGACCGTGCGCGGCCAGCGGCCGCGCCCGTGGTCCAGGACGGCCCAGGTCCCCTCTCCGTCCCCGCCGAACGTGAGGAGCTCGCTGCCGATCCGGACCCGGCCCGCGGCGGGGAGCGCGGTGTGCTTGGAGGTGTACTGGAAGCGCCGGTCGCTCCAGGGCACGACCACGGAGAGCGATTCGTGACCGTCCGGCCGCGCGACCAGGATGTCGGCCTCCAGCGGCAGCCGGTCCGGCGTCAGGCAGCGGGCCCGCAGCCTGGTCCCGGCGTTCTCGTCGCGGATCTCGACGCGGACCTTCCCGCCGGTCGGCCGGGCGGGGCCGACCACCACGTCCTCGGAGCCCGGTGCGCCTGCCACGGTGTCCGGAAGGTGGACGCCGCGGCCCGCGGGGACGATCGAGGAGCGCTCGAACTCACGGCCCCCCGGCCCGTACTCCAGGACGTAGACCGTGTTCAGCGCCAGGAAGTCGAGGTCACTCACGGTCAGCGCCACCAGATGGGTGGGCGTGGTCACGCACCAGTACTCCCACCGCTTCGTCCGGCCCCAGCCGCGCAGATTGGCACGGTGCAGCGGTTGCCTGGACCAGCCGACCGCCGCCGGATTCAGGGTGCCGTCAGGCAGGCAGAGGTCGACGGGCTCGGTTATCTCGTGCTCGTGCGTCGCCATGGGCGGAGCCTACAGCGGGCGCCTGACCGTACCCGGGGACCGCTCCGGCCCCGGCCACGGGACGTGCGGCGGGCCTGCGGAGGACCGGGGCGGCCACCGCCCTGGCCGCCTCGACGCGGTCCGACGAGGCGTTGAAGAAGGCGCCGCACGACGAGGCGCTGAAGAAGGCGCCGCACGACGGGTGCCCGGTACGTCGGGCCCGTGCGCCTGCCGCGGCGGTCGCGTCCTACTTGGCGTCGGAGTAACGCTCGACGACCACCGTGGTGAACGGGAACCGCACCGGGGTCTCGCCGAACGCGATGCGCCCCGCCAGCTCCCCGGCCGCCCGGATCGCCTCCACCACCGCGGGGGCCTCGTCGGCCGGGCAGTGCACGATCACCTCGTCGTGCTGGAAGAACACCAGCTCGGCCCGCATCCGCCCGGCGGTGAGCTTCTGCCGCAGCGCCGCGAGGAGCAGCAGCGCCCAGTCGGCGGCGCTGCCCTGGACGACGAAATTGCGCGTGAAGCGGCCCCGCGCCCGGGTGTTCGACGACGCGTACCCCGGCGTGAACCCGTACTCCCCGGAGCTTTCCGTGGGCGGCGGGTCCTCGCTCTCCTGCGGGATGCCCGCCTCCTCGTCCTCGCCGGCCCCCGCCGCGGGCGGGCTCGTCCGGCCCAGCCACGTACGCACGAGACGGCCCTCCTCGCCCGCCTTCGCCGCGTCGTCCACATAGGCGACGGCGAGCGGGAACCGCCGCCGCAGCGCCGCCAGGTTCTTGAGGCCGTCGCCGGACGTCTGCCCGTAGACGGCACTCAGCAGGGCGAGCTTGGCGTGCTCGCGGTCGCCCTGGAACGCCCGGTCGGACAGGGCCTTGTAGAGGTCGCCCTCGTGCCCGGCCACCTCCATCAGCCCCCGGTCGCGGGAGATCGCGGCCAGCACGCGCGGCTCCATCTGGTCGGCGTCCGCCACGACCAGCCGCCAGCCCTCGTCGGCGACGACCGCCTGCCGTATGACCTTGGGGATCTGCAGGGCGCCGCCGCCGTTGGTCGTCCAGCGCCCGCTGACCGTGCCGCCCGGCTGGTACTCCGGGCGGAAACGGCCCTCGCGCACCCAGTCCTGGAGCCAGCCCCAGCCGTGGGCCGTCCAGATGCGGTACAGCTTCTTGTAGCGGATCAGCGGCTCCACCGCCGGGTGGTCGAGCCCTTCCAGCTCCCAGCGCCGGGTCGACTTCACCTTGATCCCGGCCCGCGCGAACGCCTTCACCACATCGGCGGGCAGGTCGGGGCGCACCCGTCTGCCGAAGGCCGCCGACACCTCGTCCGCGGCCTCGGCCAGCCTGCGGGGTTCGCCGCCGCCCGCGTAGCGCTCGCCCAGGAGGTCGCTCAGCACCTCGCGGTGCACATCGGCCCGCCAGGGGAGGCCGGACCTGTTCATCTCGGCGGCGACCAGCATCCCGGCGGACTCGGCGGCCGTGAGCAGCCGCATCCTGCCCGGGTGCTCGGACGCGTCGTGGCGGCGCAACTGCTCCGCGTAGACCTGGAGCAGTGACTCGAACGGCACGTCGGTGCCGGCCCGCGGTTCGAACAGGGAGGACTGGGAGCCCGGCTCCGCCGAGCGGGGCGGCGGATCGGGCGGTACGGGGGCGTTGCACAGCCTGGCCCAGGCCGCGGCGGCGGAGCGGGGCTCGCCGAGCCGCCCCTCGTGGCCGAGCAGCAGCTGCTCGGCGCACTCCACGTCGTAGCACCGCTCGACGCGCACGCCCGCCGCGAGCAGCCGGGGGTAGATCTCGGCGGTCGACCGCCAGACCCACCGCACGACGTCGGGGCGGGAGCGGACGGACTCGACCAGGTCGGGTTCGGCCAGGACGGGACCCGCGGGCAGGCCGTCGCGCTCCAGCGGCACCAGGAGCGCGCCGCCCGCCTCCGTGGAGGCCACAGCCCAGCGTTCGGTCATGGCCCGAGTCTGGCACCCGCCACTGACACGGGGCCCGCCTCCTCCCGCACGCGCACCGCCTCCGGCGGCGGGCCCCGCTCGCCGAGCGGTCGCGCGAGGCGGCGGCGAGGATTCTCGCGGGACGCGCGGCGCGTACCGAGGGCGAGCGGGGGCGTGGAGGAGACGGTGATGGAAGCGATCGTGTACGAGGAGTTCGGCGGCCCCGAGGTGCTGCGCCTCACCCAGGTCGACGACGTCCACCCGGGTCCCGGACAGATCCGGGTGGCGGTCAGGGCCGCCGGGGTCAACCCGGTCGACCACAAGATCCGCAACGGCTGGATGGAGGCGGCCTTCCCCACCCCGCTGCCCGCCACACCCGGCAGTGAGTTCGCCGGGGTCGTCGACGAGACGGGGGAGGGCGTCACCGAGCCGGCGGTCGGCGACGAGGTACTCGGCCGGAGTGTCACCGGCGCGTACGCGGCGTACGTGCTGGCGGACGCGGACGCCGTCGCGCCCAGACCGGAGGGCCTCGGCTGGGAGGAGGCCGCGGCCCTGCCGGTGGCGACGGCGACCGCGGCCCGGGTGCTGGACGAGCTCGCGGTGACCGCGGGCGACACCCTGCTGCTGCACGGGGCGGCCGGTGCGGTCGGCTCCGCCGCCGTCCAGCTGGCCACCGCCCGGGGTGCCACGGTCATCGGGACGGCGTCGTCGGCCAACCACGACTACCTCCGGGTGCTCGGCGCGGTTCCGGTGGCATACGGGGAGGGGCTGGTGGAGCGGGTGCGCGCGGCGGCGCCGCAGGGCGTGGATGCCGTGTTCGACGCCGCGGGCAAGGGCGCGCTCGCGGACTCGGTCGAGCTCCGCGGTGGCACCGACCGCATCGTCACCATCGCCGACGCGGACGCGGCCACGTACGGTGTGGCCTTCTCGGCGGGCGGCGGTGCGCCCGCGGACGAGGGCGAACGGCTCGCGGAGTACGCCGCCATGGCCGCGGCCGGCGAGCTACGGATCCCGGTCGCCGGGACGTTCGCGCTCCACGATGCGGCGAGGGCCCAGGAGCTGAGCGAAGCCGGACACGTACGCGGCAAGCTCGTGCTGCTCCCCGGGGAGCCCGCGGACACCGGTAGCCGCCTACCCTGAACTGATGGAATCGGTGATCGACCAGGCCTGTGCGGCGGCCCTCTACGCGGACGGTGACGCGGGCCTCGACGCCGGTGCCTCCCTGCTCGCCGCCGACCCGTCGGCCGACGAGGAGCTGCACCGGCGCGGCGAGGAGTTCGTCCGGCGTGCCTGGGCGCGCGGCTGGCAGCCCGCAGACCTCGTACGGATCGTCCGGCGCGAGCTGGACGGGACGGGGGCCGCCCTCGCCTCCGCGCTGATCACCGCGGAGACCGCGCGGTACGGGCGGCTCCCGCCGCGCTGGGCCGCCCAGCTCGCCGCCCTGCCCGCGCCGGAGCCGCGCAACCGGCCCGACCGCTTCACGTACGCCTCCGCGCTGCTGGAGCTGTACCGCCTGCTGCTGCGGCTCCCGGTGATCGAACCGGTCGGTCCGCCGCCCGGCACGGCGGCCGACGGCCTGCACCTCCCGCCCGCCCACGGCGAACCCCGCATGCTCACCCGGATCCGGGCCCTGCTCGCCAAGGCGGAGGCGACCGGCTTCCCGGAGGAGGCGGAGGCGCTCACCACGAAGGCACAGGAGCTGATGGCCCGGCACAGCATCGACGAGGCCCTGCTCGCCGCCCGTACGCAGGGCGGCGGGGGGACGCCGGGTGCCTGCCGGATCGGTGTCGACGCCCCGTACGAGAGCGCGAAGGCGATCCTGCTCGACTCGGTCGCTTCGGCGAACCGCTGCCGGGCCGTGTGGAACAGCGATCTCGGGTTCACCACGGTCGTCGGCTTCGAGCCGGACCTGGAGGCCGTGGAGCTGCTCTTCACCTCCCTCCTGGTGCAGGGCACCGCCGCGATGACGAAGGCGGAGGCCGGCCAGCGGGCCGCCGGACGCAAGCGGACCAAAACCTTCCGGCAGTCCTTCCTGATGGCGTACGCCCAGCGCCTCGGCAGCCGGCTCGCGGCGGACACCGCCCGGGTCACCGCGGCCGCCGGCACGGGTGGCCGGACGGGGAGCGGGGGCGAGGTCCCCGCGGAGGGTCTGCTGCCGGTGCTGGCGGCCAGGGACGTCGCCGTCACCGACGCCGCCGAGCGGATGTTCCCGCGGACCACCACCAGCCGGGTGCGCGGAGTGACGGACGCCGAGGGCTGGGACCACGGCACGGCGGCGGCGGACCGGGCCAGGATGGGCGCAAATGGACCCGGAATAACCCGATAAGGAAGTGAGAGTGGCATAAGTCCCCCTCCTGGGGAATGCGGTTAGGCTCGCTCCCATGAGCTGGCTCCGGGCGCTGAAGGAGACCGCCCGCTCGGGTCTGAGCATCGAGCGACAGCGTCTCGAACCGCTGGTCGCCCTGCGCGGCGCCGCGGGCCTCGCCCTCGTCGTCGGGCTGTCCCTCACCCTGTTCGGCCCGGTGATCGCGGCCAGTTCCGCCTTCGGGGCCTTCCAGGCGGCCATCGCCACCTTCGAGCGGAGCTGGCGGCCCCGGCCCGTGCTCGCCCTGATCTCCGGCACCAGCCTGGCCGTGTCCACGTTCGTCGGCTACGTCAGCATCACCCAGCCCGTCGTGTTCCTGGGCCTGCTGGCGTTCTGGACGTTCGCCGCCGGGATGACCTGGGCGGCGGGCCCGACGGCCGGCATCCTCGCGGGTTCCAACGTCGCGATCATGCTGGTCACGATCACCCTCCCCGGCTCCGTCGCCGACGCCGCCGCGCACGCCGCGATGATGGCCTTCGGCGGCCTGGTCCAGGCCGCCCTGATCGTGCTCCTCCCGGTCCGCAGATGGGGCGCCCAGCGCGACGCGCTCGCGGACGCCCTGGCCGCCGAGGCCGACTACGCGCGCCGGCTGCGGCACGACCCCGTCGCCCCCTTCGACCCCGTACCGCTGATGACCGCCCGCAGCGCCGCCGCCATCACCCCCCGCGAGGCCCGCAGACTCCCCGTCGAGCTGCACGGCGCCCGCGGCGTCGCCGAGCGGCTGCGGCCGGTCCTCGCCTCCCTGGCGGACCCGGCCCTGGGAGTGCCCGGCGACGGGCTGGAGCGGGTCTGGGTACGCGAACTGCTCGGGGCCGCCGGGTCGGTGCTGGACGCGGCGGCCCACGCCGTCCGGCACGGGGAGCCGGTCCACCTCGCCGCCACCGACCTGGGAGTCCTGGGGACCCCCGACAACGAGGTGATCCTGGCCGGTCCTCCGCGGCGCGCCGCCGCCCGGCTCGACGCGCTGCTCGCGGACGTCATCGAGATCGCCGAGGGCGCCGGCACCCGTGAGCCGGCCGGGCACGCCGCGGACACCCGGCGCCGCCCCAGCCTGCTGCGGCTCGTCCCGGTGACGCTGACGGCGATGCGCCGCGAGCTGCGCAGGGAGTCGCCGGTCCTGCGGCACGCCGTCAGGCTCTCGGCGGTCGCCACCCTCGGCTTCCTGCTGGGCGCCGCGCTGCCCTTCGGCCACGGCTACTGGGCGCCGATGGCGGCCGTGATGGCGATGCGCCCGGACTTCTCGCAGACCTACTCCCGGTCCGTGGCCCGGTTCGGCGGCACCGTCGTCGGGGTGGCCCTCGCCACCGGCCTCGTGCAGGCGGTCGAACCGGGCGTGACGTCGGCCGCCGTCCTCGCGGTGATCTGCGCCTGGCTGATGTACCTGCTGATGCGCACCGGATACGCGGTCAGTCAGGCCTGCGTCTCCGCCTACGTCGTCTTCCTGCTCGGCATGGCAGGCGAGGACTGGTCGCAGACCGTCCTCGAACGGGTCGTCCTGACGCTCGCCGGAGGCCTGCTCGCGATGATCTCGTACGCGGTCTACCCGGCCTGGGAGACGCCACGGCTGCGCAACCGGCTCGCCCGCTGGCTGGTCACGGACGCGCGGTACGCGGCGACCGTCCTCGACGGGTACGCCGATCCGGCGGCCAGGAGCAACGCCGATGTGCGGAGCGCCCTGCTCGCCACCCGCGAGGCCCGCGTCGCCTGGCAGGAGGCCCTGGCGACCGCCCGGCACGAACCCGTACGCCACCGCGGTCTCTCCCGCGCCGCCGCCGACGAGGCCCAGCACGCCCTCTCCCAGTTCGGCCGGGTCGCGATGCTGCTGGAGGCCCACCTGCCGGCCGGCACGGCCACCCCGGTGCCGGGAGCGGCGGAGCTGGCCGGTGTGCTGCGGCGGGTCACCGAGCAGGGCGCCAAGGCGGTGCGGGAGCGCCGGGTGCCGGACTGGGAACCGGTGCGCGAGGTGCTCGCGGGCTGGGACACCCCGCGGAGCCGTCCGGAGGCGGTGCCGCCGCCCGACGCCTTCGTACGCGACGGAGCGGCCATGCTGCTCGACGCCCTGGAGGACTTCGCGCGGGGCCTGGAGGGCCCCCGGGGCAAACGCAGGGCCTGAGACCCCGGTGCGTCAGGGGACGGGGATCTCCGGCAGCCCGGTCGGCAGCTTCCCGGGATCGGACTTGGTCAGGGTGTCCTCGGCTCCGCCGTCCCACGAGACGACGAGCTTCTCGCCGTCGTTGGACTCGATGGCTCCCATGGTGCGGTCGGTGTTCCCGTCGGCGCAGGTCAGCGCGAGCATCACCTCGCCCATGTCCTTCACGTCGCCCTGGCAGACATGCTGGTCGGCGACGAGCGCCACCTTGCCCGAGGACACGGACAGGACGACCGCCCGACCGTCGGAGGTCCCCGTCCAGGTGCCGTCGAGCGCCGCCGCCTCCGCGCCGCCGGAACCGCTGTCCGCGTCACCGCCGGGCGTCGCGCTCCGCTCGGCACCGGAGACCGCCGGTTCCCCGCCCGCGTCGTCGTCGCTGCCGCAGGCGGTCAGCGCGAGCGCGGCGACGAGTCCGGCGACGACGGCGCCGGAGCGTACGAACCTGTTCATGGAGTTCCCCCTTGGAGAGTCACGGCCGAAAGACCGCGCCAAGCTACCAGGGGGAACGCGGCGACTCCCCGGATCGGGAGCCGAATTGGCGGCCCGTTCGTCTTACTCCCACGGGGTGGGCCGGTGCGGAGAGGCACGCGGAACGAGGGAGAATCTGTAATCGCGCGCACACCCCGTGTGCACGTGCATCTGCTCATGCATTGGCATATGAACACAGCTATGATCCGAGCTAGTTGACACTTGCACCTTGCAACTCGGGGAGCGTCCTGTGCACCACGTGTACAACGGCATGGCGGCCACAGAGCTTCGCGGAGTCGTCTGGCAGAAGAGCAGACACAGCAACTCCCAGGGGTCCTGTGTGGAGTTCGCGAAACTGCCCGGAGGGAATGTGGCGATGCGGAACTCGCGACACCCCGACGGGCCCGCCCTCGTCTATACGCCGGCCGAGATAGAGGCGTTGCTGCTGGGCGTCAAGGACGGGGAGTTCGACCACCTGGCGACGGGCGGCTGACCGTACGTCCGTCCGCCGCCCGTTCGGCGCGCCACCCTGCACGGATGTCCGGCAGGGTGCTGTCCTGTGCGCGCCCCTCCTTCCTACAGGGCCTCGGGGAACGCGTCGGCCGGCGCCGCGGCGCCCGTCCGCTGCCGCTTCGCAGACGCGCCGTCCGTCGTGCAGTGGTCCCGGCCCGCGTTGTCCGACAATCGGAAGAGGGCCCAGACCACCTTGCCGCGCCGCACACCGCCCGCCACGTCCCCGGCGAGTACGGGGGAGGGGTGCCAGCCCCACGAGTCGCTGAACGACTCCACCAGGAACAGCCCGCGGCCCGACTCGGCCGAATCGGGTGCCTCGCCCGCCACCGGGCTCTCCGTGCTGGGGTCGCGCACCGCGCACACCAGCCGGGAGGTCCAGCGCATCAGGTGCAGCCGTACGGCCGGGTCCTGCCGTCCGCGCGGGTGATCGGCCGGGAGGGCGTGACGCAGCGCGTTGGTGACCAGCTCGGACACGACCAGGCCGACATCGTCGAACCGGTCGCCCAGGTCCCATGAGTTCAGCGTCGTCCGGGTGAACTTGCGCGCACCGCCCACCGCTTCGAACCGGGCCGGCAGCGTGCAGGAGGCCGAACCCGACACCGCCGACGGGTCGATGGGTGGAAGCCCCAGCCGTAACGGCTCGAGCATCGTGGATCCATTCGTCCCCATGCGAGGCACTCCCGGGATTCGCGGCTGTAGCGGCACTGCTGGTAAGGGCACTGCGCGGTACGGCGGCACAACACGAACGTGAACGCAGGTGCGCGAGGGCCATGGTTCCGAATGCGCACGGCAGATGCAAGGGCAGATGCACGTGCACGTGCCGGACCTGCCCGATAGCATGCCGGTTCTTGGTCATTTCTTCCGGTACCAAGTTTCGGAGCTTTCTGGAACGCTTGCCATTTCCGTAATCGAATGAGTACGGGCTGAAGCGTTTTGGTGGCAGAATCCGGCACCGGGGCTCGGGGGGACCCGGTGTACGGGAAGCGATGGGGAGGGTCGGACCAGTGTCGGCAGGCGAGTCGAGTGGATCTGTGGTGCGGCGCATCCTGCTGGGCTCACAGCTCAGGCGGCTGCGTGAGTCGCGCGGCATCACCCGTGAGGCGGCCGGCTACTCCATCCGCGCCTCCGAATCGAAGATCAGCCGCATGGAGTTGGGACGGGTGAGCTTCAAGGCCAGGGACGTCGAGGACCTGCTCACGCTGTACGGAGTCGCGGACGAGGCGGAGCGGGACTCGCTCCTGGGTCTGGCCCGCGAGGCCAATGTGGCGGGCTGGTGGCACAGTTACGGCGATGTGCTGCCCGGCTGGTTCCAGACATATATCGGTCTGGAGGGAGCGGCATCGCTCATCCGGATCTACGAAGTCCAGTTCGTGCACGGCCTCCTGCAGACCGAGGCCTACGCCCACGCGGTCGTCTCGCGCGGGATGCGCGGTGCCCCCGCGGCCGAGATCGACCGCAGGGTCGCGCTGCGGCTGGCGCGCCAGAAGGCGCTCGTCTCCGAGCGCGCCCCCCGCTTCCACGCCGTGCTCGACGAGGCCGCGCTGCGCCGTCCGTACGGCGATCGTGAAGTGATGCGGGAGCAATTGCGGCATCTGATCGATATGTCGGAACAGCCGAACATCACGCTCCAGGTGATGCCCTTCAGCTTCGGCGGTCATGCCGGCGAGAGCGGGGCATTCACGATGCTGCGATTCCCGGAATCCGATCTGTCCGACATTGTCTATCTGGAGCAGCTGACAAGTGCGCTCTATCTGGACAAGGCGGAGGAAGTCGCCCAGTACGAAAAGGCCATGGTCCGTCTTCACGAGGACAGTCCCGGGCCGGAAGAGAGCCGGGATCTTCTTCGCGGTCTTCTTCAACTCATCTGATTCGCCAGTACGATGACGTACCGACAGGAGTCTGCGCCTGCAGTAAGGGATTGCATGTCCTTCTTCAATGAACTGGCCCACCAGTACATCGACGGCGAGTGGCTGACCGGAAGCGGCTCGTGGGACATCATCGATTTCAATCCCTACAACGGCGAAAAGCTCTGCTCCGTCACCGTGGCCACCGCCGCCGAGGTCGATCTCGCCTACCGGGCGGCCGAACGCGCCCAGCGCACATGGGCCGAGACCAATCCCTACGAACGGCGGGCCGTTCTGGAGAACGCCGTACGGCTCGTCGGGGAACGCGGCAGTGAAATCGCCGAGATGATTGTCGATGAACTCGGCGGCACCCGTTCCAGGGCGGAGTACGAGGTGCGGGCCGCTCAGGAATTCCTGCGTGCGGCGATCGGGCAGGCGCTCCGGCCGGCGGCACAGCTGCTGCCGGCGGCCACGGACGGCAAGGAGAACCGGGTCCACCGGCTTCCCGTCGGCGTCATAGGTGTGATCAGCGCCTTCAACTTCCCCTTCCTGGTGACGATGAAGACGGTCGCCCCCGCGCTCGTACTCGGCAACGCGGTCGTCGTGAAACCCCATCAGAACGCCCCGATCGCCGGCGGCGGCCTGGTCGCCAGGATCTTCGAGGACGCCGGCCTGCCCGCCGGTCTGCTCAACGTGCTGATCACCGACAGCGCCGAGATAGGCGACACGTTCATCGCGCACCCGGTGCCCAGGGTGATCTCGTTCACCGGATCCGACCGGGTCGGGCGCCATGTCGCAGCCACCGCCGCCGGGCTGTTCAAGCGGACCGTGCTCGAACTGAGCGGCAACAGCGCACTGGTCGTGCTGGAGGACGCCGACATCGAGCACGCGGCCCGGGCCGCCGTCTTCAGCCGTTTCCTGTACCAGGGGCAGGTCGGCATGGCGGCCAACCGCATCCTGGTGGACCGCTCCGTGGAGGAGGAGTTCACCGAGCGGTTCACCGCCGAGGTGCGTGCCCTCAGGACGGGTGACCCGCGCGACCCGGACACCCGGATCGGCCCGGTCGTCAGCGAGTTCCAGGCCGACGCGCTCACCGCGCTGGTCGACGAGGCGCTCGCGCAGGGGGCCACGGCCCTCGTACGGGGCCGTACCCGCGGCAATCTCGTCGAGCCGACCGTGCTGACCGGACTGCCGGACGGCTCACCGCTGCTGGAGCAGGAGATCTTCGGCCCGGTGGCGCTGCTGATGCCGTTCGACGGGGAGGACGACGCCGTACGGATCGCCAACGACAGTCCCTACGGGCTGAGCGGCGCCGTGCACACGGCCGACGTCGAGCGTGGGGTGCGGTTCGCGCGGCGCATCGTGAGCGGGATGTTCCATGTCAACGACTCCACCGTGCAGGACGACCCGCTGGTCGCGTTCGGGGGCGAGAAGGGCTCCGGCATGGGACGGCTGAACGGCGAGGCGGCTGTGGAGGCCTTCACCACCCGGCGGTGGATCTCGATCCAGCACGGGCGAACGGTCTTTCCCCTCTGACCCCGGCGGGTTGCGGGCGGGATCCGGCCTGATGGGGCCGTGCGCCCGGCGTACGCCCAGGCGCGAGCGGGGTGCGCCGACAGCGCCCGTGAGCCGCTGGACGGGCGGGACGGCCTTCGAGCCGTTGGCCGGAAGGGCGGGCTACGCTGGGCGGAGCTGAACACGAAGGATGGGTGGTATGTCCGCGATCCGGCTCCTGGTCCTGGGCGCCGTGCGTCAGCACGGCCGCGTGCACGGCTACCAGGTCCGCAACGACCTGGAGTACTGGGGCGCGCACGAGTGGTCCAACGCGAAGCCGGGCTCGATCTACCACGCGCTCAAGCAGATGGCGAAACAGGGCCTGCTCCTCGCGCACGAGACCGCCCCGTCCACGGCCGGCGGCCCGCCCCGTACCGAGTACGAGATCACCGAGCAGGGCACCGAGGAGTTCCTGTCCCTGCTGCGGGCCGCGCTGGTCTCGTACGACCAGGGCATGGACGTGCTCTCGGCGGGCATCGGCTTCGTCGTCGATCTGGAACGGGCCGAGGCGGTGGCGCTGCTCCATGAGCGCGTGGCCGCCATCGAGGCCTGGCGGGCCTCGGTCACGGGGTACTACACGCCCTCCGACGGCCCCGAGTCCCTCGGGCACATCGGCGAGATCATGAATCTGTGGGTCCATTCGGCGGACGCGGGCGCCGAGTGGACGCGCGGCCTGATCGCACGGATCGAGGCCGGTGCGTACACCTTCGCGGGGGAGGGCGAACCCTTCGTCGGGGTGCTCGCCGAAGGGCAGGAGAACCCTTACGCGACCGGGGTTCCCGACCCCGGGGACGCCCACTGATCAAGTTTGACCAAGTGATGGGCCGGGCAGTATCTTCTGGCTCGCTAGTCAAATTTGACTACATGATTCCGAAGGGCTGGTGGCACCGTGACCGACGCGATCGTGGTCGAAGGAGTGCACAAGCGGTACGGACGCAGGCGTGCCCTGGACGGACTGGACCTCACGGTCCGCGGCGGCACGGTCCACGGGGTGCTCGGGCCCAACGGGGCGGGCAAGACCACCGCCGTACGCATTCTGTCGACCCTGCTGCGGTACGACGGGGGCCGGGCCGAGGTGGCGGGCTTCGACGTGCGGTCGGCGGCGGCCGAGGTCCGGCGGAGTATCGGGCTGCTCGGGCAGCACGCGGCCGTGGACGAGGAACTCGGGGGCCGGCAGAACCTGGAGATGTTCGGCCGGCTGTACCACCTGGGCGCACGCCGCGCCGGCGTACGGGCCGACGAACTGCTGGAGCGGTTCGGGCTCGCCGACACCGGGCGCAAGGCGGTCAAGCGGTACAGCGGAGGCATGCGGCGGCGCCTCGACCTGGCCGCCTCCCTGATCACCGACCCGGTGGTGCTCTTCCTGGACGAGCCCACGACCGGGCTCGACCCGCGCGGCCGGGCCGAGGTGTGGCGCGCCGTGCGCTCCCTGGCGGCCGGCGGTACCACCGTCCTGCTCACCACCCAGTACCTGGAGGAGGCGGACCAGCTGGCCGACCGGATCTCGGTGATCGACGGTGGCCGGGTCATCGCGGAGGGGACGGCCGACGGGCTCAAGGCGACGGTCGGCGGCGACCGCGTAGACGTGGTCGTCCGCGACGCGGACCGTCTCGGCGACGCGGCCCGGGTGCTGGGCGAGGGGGTGACCGCGGACGCGGACCGGCGGCTGCTCAGCGCACCGGCCCCGGACCGGATGGCGACCCTGGCCCGCACCGTGCGGACGCTGGAGGAGGCGGGCATCGAGGCGGAGGACATCGCCGTGCGCCGCCCCACGCTGGACGAGGTGTTCCTGGCCCTCACGGGGAGCGGCGACGCAGGGGACACGACGACGGACCCGGCGGTGGCCGCATGAGTACGGCGACGGCGGGCACGGGAGGCATCGGCTGGGCCCTGGCGGACTCCTGGACGATGACCCGGCGCGAACTGGCGCACTGGGCGCGGCAGCCGGTCCAGGTGGTCGTCGGCCTGGTCTTCCCGGTGATGCTCCTGCTGATGTTCAACTACCTGGTCGGCGGGGGCCGGGGGGTCGACGGGGACCACACGGAATTCCTGGTGCCGGGCATGCTCGCGCTCACCATGGCCTTCGGCCTGGAGGGCACGATGCTCGCCGTCACCCAGGACCTGGGCAAGGGCGTCGTCGACCGCTTCCGCTCCATGCCGATGGTCTCGGGTGCGGTCCTGGTCGGGCGGAGCGCCGCCGACATGCTCCAGTCGGTGGCCGCGCTCGCCGTGATGACCGGCGTCGGATACGCGCTCGGCTGGCGCTGGCACAACGGCCCGGCCGCCGCCCTGGCCGCGCTGGGACTGCTGCTCCTGCTGCGGTTCGCCATGCTGTGGATCGGCATCCACCTCGCGATGGTGGCGGGCAGGCCGGAAATGGTGCAGGCGGTGCAGATCCTGGTCTGGCCGGTGGGCTTCCTCTCCAACGTCTTCGCGTCGCCGGACTCGATGCCCGGATGGCTGGGCGCGGTGGTGGAGTGGAACCCGATGTCGGCCACGGCGACGGCGGTCCGTGACCTGTTCGGCAACCCGGGCGGAGCCACGGGCTCCTGGGCCGCCGGACACGCCGAACTGCTCGCGGTCCTCTGGCCGGTGGCGCTGATCGCGGTGTTCTTCCCGCTGGCGGCGGCCAGGTTCGCCCGGCTCAGCCGGTGACCTCGGGGCCTCAGTGGTGGAACGCGGTCTGCGCGGCCCGGTCGCGGTGCAGCGGATGCGGCTGGCCGCGCAGGTCGGGCAGGAGCCCGCGCACGTCCTCCAGCAGCATCTCCGCGAGGTCCGACGAGAACCCGTTGCGGCAGACCACCCGCAGCACCGCCAGGTCCTGCCGGTTGGCGGGGAAGGTGTACGCGGGCACCAGCCAGCCGTGCTCACGCAGCCGCCTCGACAGGTCGAAGACGTCGTACCCCAGTACGCCGGGGTTCGTCGTCAGGGCGAACACCGGTAGCTCGTCGCCCCGGCTGAGGAGCCGGAAGTCGCCCAGGTCCTCGAACTCCCCGGCCAGCCGGCAGGCCACGTCGCGGGACGCCTGCTGAACGGCCCGGTAGCCCTCCCGGCCCAGCCGCAGGAAGGTGTAGTACTGCGCCACCACCTGTGCGCCGGGCCGGGAGAAGTTCAGCGCGAAGGTCGGCATGTCGCCGCCCAGGTAGTTGACCCGGAAGACCAGCTCCTCCGGGAGCTCGGCCGGAGAGCGCCACAGCGCCCATCCCACACCCGGGTAGACCAGGCCGTACTTGTGCCCCGAGGTGTTGATCGAGCACACCCGCGGGAGCCGGAAGTCCCACACCAGGTCCTCGTCGAGGAACGGGGCCACCATCGCCCCGGACGCCCCGTCCACGTGGACGGGAATGTCGAATCCGGTGTGCTCCTGGAGCTCGTCCAGCGCCGCGCAGAGTTCCGCGATCGGCTCGTAGGAACCGTCGAAGGTGGATCCGAGGATGCCGACCACCCCGATGGTGTTCTCGTCGCACAGCTCGGCGGCTGCCTGCGGGTCCAGATGGAAGCGCTCGCCCTCCATCGGGACCTGGCGCGGCTCGACCTCCCAGAACGTGCAGAACTTCTCCCAGCAGACCTGCACATTGACGCCCATCACGAGATTGGGCCGGGCGGTCGCCGGATAACGGTCGGCGTTCCTGGCCGACCAGCGCCGTTTGAGCGCCAGCCCGGCCAGCATGCAGGCCTCGCTGGAGCCCGTGGTCGAACAGCCCACCACCGTCGCCGGGTCGGGAGCGTGCCAGAGGTCGGCGAGCATCGCCACACAGCGCCGCTCCAGCTCGGCGGTGCGCGGGTACTCGTCCTTGTCGATCATGTTCTTGTCCCGGCATTCGCCCATCAGCACACCTGCCTGGGGCTCCATCCAGGTGGTGACGAAGGTTGCGAGGTTCAGCCGGGCGTTGCCGTCGAGCATCAGCTCGTCGTGGACGAGCCGGTAGGCGGTCGACGGCGGCAGCGGACCGTCCGGGAGGCGGTGCGTGGGGGGCGCCATGTCCATCGAGGCGGTGGGATCGGCCTCCCCGAAGAACGGGTTGAGGGCGAGCCGGCGGTGCTCTTCGGTCGTGGGCGCACCGTGTGAACCCTGGTGGAGCGGCATCGGCGGGTGGTCCCCTCAGTTCTCGGCCGCGAGTCCGGCCTTGACGGCCCGGGTGAACTTCACGACCCGCTCGGCCTGGACCCGGGCGGCTGTCAGGGTCTGCTCACCGACCGGGAGGTCGCCCTGCCCCGAGACATGGGAGGTGCCGTACGGATTGCCGTCGGCGAATTTCGACGGGTCCGTGTAACCGGGGGCGACGACGATGCCGCCGAAGTGGTGGATCGTCTGGTAGAGCGCCAGCAGGGTGGACTCCTGCCCGCCGTGGGCGGTGCTGCTGGCCGTGAAGCCGCTGTAGACCTTGTCCGCGAGCCGTCCTGCCTGCCAGAGGCCGCCCAGGGTGTCGAGGAACTGCTTGAGCTGGGCGGCGACGTTGCCGTACCGGGTGGGCGAGCCGAGGATCACCGCGTCCGCCCAGACCATGTCGTCCGGCGAGACCTCGGTGATGCCCGCGGTCGCCTTCGCGTGGGCGGCCCATGCCGGGTTGGAGTCGATGGCGGCCTGCGGGGCGAGCTCGGCGACCTTGCGCAGCCGCACCTGGGCACCGGCCCGCTCGGCGTCCTTCGCCAGGGCGTGGGCGATCGTGGAGATCGTGCCGGTGGAGGAGTAGTAGACGACGGCGACGTTGACGGACGTGGGCATGCGGGAACCTCCGGGAAGCTGAGCGGGAAGGTGCGGGACGGGTGGTGCGGGACCTGTCAGGAGTTGCTGATCACGGCCGCCGTTCCGTAGGCGCAGACCTCCGTGCCCACGTCGGCCGCCTCGCTCACGTCGAACCGCATCATCAGCACCGCGTTGGCGCCGCGCGCCCTGGCCTGCTCGACGAGCCGCTCCATCGCCTGGTTGCGGGTCTCGACCAGGGTCTTCGTCAGCCCTTTCAGCTCGCCGCCGATCATCGACTTCAGCCCGGCGCCGATCTGGCTGCCGAGGTGGCGGGAGCGGACCGTGAGTCCGAAGACCTCGCCGATGACCTGTGTCACCTGGTAGCCGGCTACGTCGTTCGTCGTGACGACCAGCACGTCCGCCTGGGCCGTCTGCCCCCCGCCGTAATCCTCAATGCCCATGGGATGGCACCTCCTGAGGACAGCTTTGCCCCGGTTCGTCCCGTGCGCATCCTTGCTTACGCCACTGGAACCCAGAGGCCTTCCGCAGCGTTGATAGCTTGGGGCGGCCACGCAGCCGCCATCGATCGATCCTGGAGCCCGGACCCTTGAATACGCTTGCGCTCGGCCCGAGCTGGCTGGACCCGGACTATCTGCTCAACACGTTCGGCCTTCCCGGCCTTCTGCTGATCGTCTTCGCCGAGTCCGGCCTGCTGATCGGCTTCTTCCTGCCCGGCGACTCCCTGTTGTTCACCACCGGCCTGCTGGTGACCACGGGCGATCTGAAGTACCCGCTCTGGCTGGTCTGCACGCTGGTCGCCCTGGCGGCGATCATCGGGGACCAGGTCGGCTACCTCTTCGGCCGCAAGGTGGGCCCGGCCCTCTTCAAGCGCCCGGACTCCCGCCTCTTCAAGCAGGAGAACGTCGAGAAGGCCCACGAGTTCTTCGAGAAGTACGGCCCGAAGTCGCTGGTGCTGGCCCGCTTCGTGCCCATCGTCCGGACCTTCACGCCGATCATCGCCGGTGTGAGCCGGATGAACTACCGCTCGTTCATCACCTTCAACATCATCGGCGGCATCCTCTGGGGTGTCGGCGTGACGGTGCTCGGCGCGGCTCTCGGCAAGATCGACTTCGTGCACGAGAACATCGAGATGATCCTCATCCTGATCGTGCTGATCTCCGTGGTGCCGATCGTGATCGAGTACCTGCGGGCCCGCAGCAGGGCGAAGAAGGAGCGTGCGGCCGAGCGCCAGGAGGACCGGGGCCCCTCGGGCGGCGGCCCGGCCGCGGGACCCCACGACAACGGTCCCGGCCCGTACGGCGGCGGCCCGGCCGCGGGTCCGTACGACGGCGGCCCCTACGGCGGCGGCAACGGCCCCGAGCCGGGTCCGTACGGCGGCCCGGGTCCGTACGGCGGCGGCCAGGGCAACGGTCCGTACGGCACCGGTCCGGACGCGGGCGGCCAGGGCAACGGCTCCGGCCAGCGCGGGCGGCACGCCAAGCGCTGACCCGGCCGCACCCGTACACGCACGGCGCCCTGTCCCCCACGGGACAGGGCGCCGTTCCCGTATCAGAAGCCGCGTGTCCGCTTGGCCGCGCGGCGGGCCGGACCTCCGACCGCGCCCGGCACACGCATGAACAGCCGTGAGATCTCGCTCCCCAGATTCACCCCGATGGCGATGGCCAGTGCCGTCGCCACCGCGGTGGAGAGCGAGGCGAGGCCGGTGTCCAGCTCGTTCTGGGCCACACCCAGCAGACCGAAGTACGTCGCCGAACCGGGCAGCAGGGGGCCGATCGCCGCCGTGATGTACGGCAGCGACGAGGTGTACCGGTAGCGCGAGAACAGCTGACCGAACAGCCCCACCAGGCCGGCGGCCACCGCTGTCGCCGCCACCGGCGAGATGCCGCCGGTGCGGGCCATCGCGCCGTAGATGATCCAGGCCACGCCCCCGTTGAGGGTCACGGCGAGCACGGTGGAGCGCTCCTGCTGGAGCAGGATGGCGAAGGCCAGGGTGAGGGCCATCGAGGCCAGGATCTGCAGCACCGGCCGGTCGTTGGGTACGAACCGGGCCTCCGGGTTCAGCTGGGCACCGAGCTGGACGCCCAGGTAGAGCACCAGCAGTACCCCGGCGACGATGCCGATGAAGAAGTACATGACCTCCAGGAGCCGGGCCCCCGCGGTGATGTAGTAACCGGTCAGACCGTCCTGCACACCGGCGACCAGGGCCCGCCCGGGCAGCAGCGCGAACAGCCCACCTGTGATCACCGCGGACGGCCGGACATCCGTCGAATGGGTGAGGGTCAGCGTGATGCCCATCGCGGCCGGCGGCATGGCCGCGGCCATGAACTGGTAGAACTCCGGCAGCCCGCGCCCGGCGCACAGCCAGGCCAGCCGGTCCCCGAGCATCGCGCCCGCCGCCGCCACGACGAAGACCAGCACACCGCCACCGACCAGCACCGATGCCGAACCGGCGAGCAGCCCGGCGGAGGCGGTCAGCACCCAGCCCGGGTACGGGTGCCGGTTACGGCGGATCTCGGCCAGCCGGCGGTAGGCCTCCTCCAGCGAGACCTCGACGTGCTCCGCCGTCGTGATGTCGTCGATCAGCCGGAACACGGCGGCCAGCCGGGTGTAGTCCGTGCCCCGGCGGCGTACGGTCCTGCTCGCCGTCACCGGGTCCTCGACCAGCGACGGCTGGTGCGAGATGGACAGCAGGGTGAAGGTGACCGTCGGCTCGCACCGGTCGAGCCCGTACGAGCGCGTCACCGCGAACATGGCCGCCTCGACGTCCTCGGCACCCTCGCCGCCCGCGAGCAGCAGCTCCCCGATACGCAGCGTCAGGTCGAGCACCCGGGGCACCGCCGGGCCCGAGTCGTCGGTCTTCTGCACGCTCTCCGGTGCCGGACGCTCGGTCACGGGCATCCGCAGCATCGTGCGCATGCGGTCCTGCCAGGGGGCTTCCTTGGTCAGCCGGACCATCGGAATGCCGTGCGCGGGAGTGAAGACGGGCTGCTGGTGCTGTGCGCTGTACCCGCTGGGCGGGACGAACGCTGAGGCCGGCGCGTCGGCGCCCTGGCCGCTTCCCGGACCGGAAGCGGAACCCTGTCCCGAGCCGGAAGGTGCCGACGGATCCGTGTGCACGCCAAACGGAAGAGCGAATTCCGACGTGGGGTGGTCGTCCTCGGAAGGAGCCGCCGACTGCTCCACGCCGGCCGGCGGGACGAAGGCGCTGCGTGCCTCGTCGGACTGGGGCTTCTGGTCCTCCGGACCGCCCTGTTCCGCCACCACTCGACCTCGTTCCTCCTCGACGGCGTGTTCTGGGAGCGCTTCTGCCCAGTATGGGCACGGACATGGGCCACCACGCACACAACGGGCGGCGCACCGGTGAAGGTGCGCCGCCCGTTGTGTACGGTCAGCGGGGCCGGTCGGCCCGATGTGCCGTAGTCCGCACCGTCCCGCCCGCAAGCGGAACCGGAAGGACTACGTCAGTGCGCGCCGCCCTGCGTCTCGAGACGCTTGTACGAGGCCTCGATCTCGGCCTCGGCCTCGGTGCGGCCGACCCAGTCGGCGCCCTCGACGGACTTGCCGGGCTCCAGGTCCTTGTAGACCTCGAAGAAGTGCTGGATCTCGAGCCGGTCGAACTCCGACACGTGGTGGATGTCGCGCAGGTGCTCCACCCGGGGGTCGGACGCCGGGACGCACAGCAGCTTGTCGTCGCCGCCGGCCTCGTCGGTCATCCGGAACATGCCGATGGCGCGGCACTTGATGAGGCAGCCGGGGAAGGTCGGCTCGTCCAGGATGACCAGCGCGTCCAGCGGGTCGCCGTCCTCGCCGAGGGTGTTCTCTACGAAGCCGTAGTCGGCCGGGTAGCTGGTCGAGGTGAAGAGTCGACGGTCCAGGCGGATCCGACCGGTCTCGTGGTCCACCTCGTACTTGTTCCGCGAACCCTTCGGGATCTCGATGGTGACGTCGAACTCCACGGGTGGCTCCTCCATGATCAACACATACGACTGGTGGTTAAGTGTCCCTCACGCAGACGAGTGCTCGCGAAAGGGGATGGTCAACGGTGGCCGAGCCGGTGGAGAGACCGACGGACGAACCGTTGAACAGGTGGGGCAGATGGAAGGACTCCGAGTACCTGAAGCGGGCGACCGGGTCGAACAACTGGCAGCTGGCCGCAGGCTCCGCGGTGCTCGGCCTGGTGGTCGCCGCCGGTGCCGTCCTGGCCGCCGGTCCCTGGGACTCCGGTCAGCGTAAGGCCGAGCGGGACCGGGCCGCTGCCCAGCAGCGCACAGGTGGCGCACATCACCAACGGGCCACGCCCGCCGGGCCGGAGCCCGCGCCCCGCGCCCCCGCCGTCCTGACGCCACTGGGAGCGGCGGCCGGCCTGACCGACCCGGCGGGTGCGAACAGCCTGAAGACCGTTCTCTCGCCCCTGCTGGACACGCCCGCACTCGGCACCGTACGCACCGCCGTCGTCGTCGACACGGCCACCGGCCGGCAGCTGTACGCACGGGGCGCGGCCACGCCCATGACTCCCGCGTCCACCGTGAAGATCGCCACCGGCGTCGCCGTGCTCTCCGCCCTCGGACCCGGCCACCGCATCGCCACGACGGTGCGGGCGTCGGCGGACTCCCGCACGCTCACCCTCGTCGGAGGCGGCGACCCCACCCTGGACAAGGCCGCCCTGCGAGCCCTGGCCGCCGACACGGCGCGCGCCCTGCGCGGCAGCGGCACCGGAAGCGTCGAGCTGACGTACGACACGTCCCTGTACTCGGGCCCTGCCCTGCACCCGATCGGCCCCAACGAGAACATCACGCCGGTCAGCGCGCTCATGGTCGACGAGGGGCGCCTCGACGGCAGCGACCGGGGACCCGCCCCCCGCACCGACGACCCCGCCGGCGACGCCGCCCGCACCTTCGCCGGTCTGCTCGACGACGCCGGTGTGGCCACCCGGTCCGAGCCCTCTTCCGGGCGGGCCGGCGCAGGGTCCAGGACGGTCGCGACGCACCTCTCGAAGCCCCTCTCCGCCCTGGTCGAGCGTGCCCTGGCCAACAGTGACAACGACATCGCCGAGGCGCTGGTCCGTCAGACGGCCCTGAAGGCGGGTACGCCGGCCTCCTTCGCCGGGGGCCGGCGCGCGGTGACCGAGCGGCTGAAGAAGCTGGGGCTTCCCCTGGCCGGCGCGAACCTCGCCGACGGCAGCGGCCTGGACCGCGCCGACAAGGTGACGGCCGGCCTGCTCACCGGCCTGCTCGCACTCGCCGCAGATCCGGACCACCCCGAACTCCGCCCGGTCCTCACCGGCCTCCCGGTGGCCGGCTTCACCGGGACGCTCGACGACCGCTATCCCGCGACCTCCCGGGGCACCGGTCTGATCCGGGCCAAGACCGGCACCCTCACCGGGGTGAACACCCTCGCCGGGACGGCGGTCGACGCGCAGGGCCGGCTGCTCGCCTTCGCCTTCCTCGCCTCCGGCACCACATCCCCGTCCGAGGCGGAGTCCACCCTGGACACCCTGGCCACCGTCCTCGTCAGAGGCACCCGATGAGCGGCTGACACCCCACCACGGGGCGACCACCTCACGTACGGTTGACGCATGACGAGCATCGGTGGTGCCGAGATGGTCGACTGGAATCTCGCGGTCGCGACCGCGACCCGGCTCGTGCGGCCGGGTCCCGAGATCAGCCGTGAGGAGGCCCGCGCCGTCGTCGCGGAGCTCCGCCGGCATGCCAAGGCCTCGGAGGAGCATGTCCGTTCGTTCACCCGGATGATCCCGGACGGGCACGAACCCGAGGATACTCCGGTCCTGGTCGTCGACCGTGCGGGCTGGATCAGGGCCAATGTCGCCGGTTTCCGTGAGCTGCTGGGTCCGCTGCTCGGGAAGATGCAGGACCGGCGGGGCAGCGGCCCGGGCAACGCCGTGCTGGGTGCGGTCGGGGGCAAGGTGACCGGCGTCGAGCTGGGCATGCTCCTGTCGTTCCTGGCCTCCCGGGTCCTCGGGCAGTACGAGACCTTCGCCCCCGCCACCCGGGAGTTCCCGGCCTCCGCCGACGGCGGCGGCCGGCTGCTGCTGGTCGCCCCCAACATCGTCCATGTCGAACGCGAACTCGCCGTGGAACCACATGACTTCAGGCTCTGGGTGGCCCTCCACGAGGAGACCCACCGCACCCAGTTCACCGGCGTGCCGTGGCTCCGCGCCCATCTGCAGGGCGAGATCCAGTCGTTCCTCGACGAGACCGACATCGACCCGATGACCGTCCTGGAACGCCTCAGGGAGGCCGCCCAGTCCTTCACCGGAGGCAGCCGGCCCGAAGGCGAGCGGGGGGAGGACGGCGACGACGGCGGGCGCAGCCTGGTCGAGATCGTCCAGACGCCCGCGCAGCGCGAGATCCTCGGCCGCCTCACCGCCGTGATGTCCCTGCTCGAAGGGCACGCGGACTTCGTGATGGACGGGGTCGGCCCCGACGTGGTGACCTCCGTCGCCGAGATCCGGGAGAAGTTCCAGCAGCGCAGGGCGCGCGGGGCGAGCCGTCTCGACCTGGCGCTGCGCAAGCTCCTGGGCCTCGACGCCAAGCTGCGGCAGTACCGCGACGGCGAGAAGTTCGTGCGGGCCGTGGTCGACGAGGTCGGGATGGACGGCTTCAACCGGGTGTGGACCTCGCCCAACACCCTCCCCACGAAGGCGGAGATCGCGGCGCCCGCCGACTGGGTCGCGAGGGTGCACCGTAGGACAGATTCATGATCGCGGCCCGCGCGACGACGGGAGAACGCCCCTCCAATCACCCATCCGAGGGACCGTAGGGGCACGGGAAGGCGTGCAATGCTCGATGAACAGCTTGGCTCTGTCACCATCGACGCACTCTGAGTGACGGGACTCCGTCCCGGCGTTCCGAGGCACATCCCCCAGAACTCCACCCGAAGGGCACCGGACATGGGTCCCCATCCTGCGGTCGCGGCGATACGCCTGGCGGTCCGCCGCGTACTCCACGACGTCGTCACCGAATACAACCGCCACACCGAACGCGCGGAGTTCGCCGAAGCCGGAGCCGGCGTACGGCGGGCCGCACTCCCCGACGGGCCCGACACCCCGCTGGTGCTCGTCGCCTGCTCCGGGGGTGCCGATTCCATGGCGCTCGCCTCCGCACTGGCCTTCGAGTCGCGCAAGCTCCCTGTCCGGGCCGGCGGCATCACCGTCGACCACAACCTCCAGCCCGGTTCCGCCCTTCGCGCGGGTGAGGTCGTCACCCGCCTCGCCGAGATGCGGCTCGACCCGGTCGAGGCCGTCGCCGTCAGCGTCGGCCGCGAAGGCGGGCCCGAGGCAGCCGCCCGTGAGGCCCGCTACGCCGCGCTGGACGCCGCCGCCGAGCGCCACGGCGCCGCCGCCGTCCTCCTCGGCCACACCCGCGACGACCAGGCCGAGACCGTCCTCCTGGGTCTCGCCCGCGGCTCCGGCATCCGCTCGCTCTCCGGGATGGCCGCCGCCTCCGGCCCCGAGGGCCGCTACCGCCGTCCCTTCCTCCAGCTCGACCGGCAGACCGCCCGCAAGGCCTGCCTGGTCCAGTCCCTTCCCGTCTGGGACGACCCCCACAACATCGACCCCGCCTACACCCGCTCCCGGCTGCGCCACGAGGGCCTGCCCGCCCTGGAGAAGGCGCTGGGCAAGGGGGTCGTCGAAGCCCTCGCCCGTACGGCCCAGCTCTCCCGCGACGACGCCGACGCCCTCGACACCTGGGCCGCCGAGGCCGCCCGCTCGGTGCGCGACGACGACGGACGGCTGGAGTGCGCCAAGCTCGCCGTCCTGCCGCCCGCGGTGCGCCGCCGGGTGCTGCGACGGGCCCTGATCGACGCCGGATCGCCCGCCGGTTCCCTCTTCGCCCGGCACATCGAGGAAGTCGACCGGCTCATCACGGGCTGGCGCGGCCAGGGGGCCATCAACCTGCCCGGCCGCGTCGAGGCACGGCGGCAGGGTGGCAGACTGGTGATTCGGCAGAGCTGAAGCGCAAGCGGCTGACGTGCAGGCGAGACGCCCGTCCGGCCCTGGGGAAGCCCGGGTCCGGCAGGCAGAGAAAGAGACGCGGGTGAACGAGAAGGACATGGGTACCGACCTTCAGTCGGTGCTCCTCACCAAGGAACAGATCGACGCGAAGCTCGTCGAGCTGGCCGCGAAGATCGACGCGGAGTACGCGGGCAAGGACCTGCTTCTCGTCGGCGTGCTCAAGGGCGCGGTGATGGTCATGGCGGATCTGGCGCGTGCGCTGTCCACCCCCGTCACCATGGACTGGATGGCCGTCTCCTCGTACGGCGCGGGGACCCAGTCCTCGGGCGTCGTCCGGATCCTCAAGGACCTCGACACCGACATCAAGGGCAAGCACGTCCTGATCGTCGAGGACATCATCGACTCCGGTCTGACGCTGTCCTGGCTGCTGACCAACCTCGGTTCGCGTGAACCGGCGAGCCTGGAGGTCTGCACGCTCCTGCGCAAGCCGGACGCCGCGAAGGTCGCCATCGACGTGAAGTGGGTCGGCTTCGACATCCCCAACGAGTTCGTCGTCGGCTACGGGCTGGACTACGCGGAGAAGTACCGCAACCTCCCCTTCGTCGGCACGCTCGCCCCGCACGTCTACGGCGGCTGAGACCCGCCCCGACGGGACCGGCCGAACCCGGCCGGGCTCCGGGGAACCCTCACTGCCCTCCCGCCGTTGGAGCCTTCGAAGGCGGGTTTGTCAGACGTCCCCTGCGGTCGCGGGTGACAATGCTGGGGTACCGTCCGAAGAACAGTCTTTTCTCACAGCAGCATTTACCTACGGGCAGGAGGGACGGGGCGACTTCGCTCCGTATGGATGGACGTGAAGCGATACTTCCGTGGGCCGGTCATGTGGATCGTGCTGGCCGTCCTCGCCGTGGTCGTGTTGATGCAGGTCGTCGGCTCGTCCGGCGGCTACAAGACGGTGGACACCGGCAAGGTGATCCAGGCGATCAGCAAGGACCAGGTGGAGCAGGCCAAGCTGACCACCGGTGACGAACAGATTCTCAAGATCGAGCTGAAGGACGGCCAGAAGCTCAAGGGCGAGTCCGGCAGCAAGTTCCAGGCGAGCTACATCGGTAACCAGGGCGTCGAACTGGCCGACACGCTGCAGCAGAAGTTCGAGAGCGGTGACATCGAGAAGGGTTACACCGTCTCGCCGTCGAAGCAGTCCCCGTTCGTCTCGATCCTCCTCTCGTTGCTGCCCTTCGTCCTGATCGTCGTCGTCTTCCTGTTTCTGATGAACCAGATGCAGGGCGGCGGTTCCAAGGTCATGCAGTTCGGCAAGTCCAAGGCCAAGCTGATCACCAAGGACACGCCCAAGACGACCTTCGCCGATGTGGCGGGGTCGGACGAGGCCGTCGAGGAACTGTACGAGATCAAGGAATTCCTCCAGGAGCCGGCGAAGTTCCAGGCCGTCGGCGCCAAGATCCCCAAGGGCGTCCTGCTGTACGGGCCGCCCGGTACGGGCAAGACCCTGCTCGCTCGCGCGGTCGCGGGTGAAGCGGGCGTTCCGTTCTACTCGATCTCCGGTTCCGACTTCGTCGAGATGTTCGTCGGTGTCGGCGCCTCCCGTGTCCGGGACCTCTTCGAGCAGGCCAAGGCGAACGCGCCGGCGATCGTCTTCGTCGACGAGATCGACGCCGTCGGCCGGCACCGCGGTGCCGGGATGGGCGGCGGTCACGACGAGCGCGAGCAGACGCTCAACCAGCTGCTGGTGGAGATGGACGGGTTCGACGTGAAGGGCGGCGTCATCCTGATCGCCGCCACGAACCGTCCGGACATCCTGGACCCGGCGCTGCTGCGTCCCGGCCGTTTCGACCGGCAGATCGCCGTCGACCGGCCGGACATGCAGGGCCGTCTGGAAATCCTCAAGGTGCACCAGAAGGGCAAGCCGGTCGCGCCCGACGTCGATCTCAACGCGGTCGCCCGTCGTACGCCCGGCTTCACCGGTGCCGATCTGTCGAACGTGCTGAACGAAGCGGCGCTCCTCACGGCGCGCAGCAACAAGAAGCTGATCGACAACAGCATGCTCGACGAGGCCATCGACCGCGTCGTGGCGGGCCCGCAGAAGCGGACCCGGATCATGTCCGAGAAGGAGAAGAAGATCACCGCGTACCACGAGGGCGGACACGCCCTGGTCGCGGCGGCCTCGCCCCAGTCGGACCCGGTCCACAAGATCACGATCCTCTCCCGCGGCCGTGCCCTCGGTTACACGATGGTGCTTCCGGAAGAGGACAAGTACTCCACGACGCGCAACGAGATGCTCGACCAGCTGGCGTACATGCTGGGCGGGCGGGCGGCCGAGGAGCTGGTCTTCCACGACCCGACCACCGGTGCCGCGAACGACATCGAGAAGGCCACCGCCACGGCCCGCGCGATGGTCACGCAGTACGGCATGACCGAGCGCCTCGGTGCGATCAAGTTCGGCGGCGACAACACCGAGCCCTTCGTGGGCCGTGAGATGGGCCATCAGCGCGACTACTCGGAAGAGGTCGCGGCGCTCGTCGACGAAGAGGTCAAGAAGCTCATCGAGACCGCGCACAACGACGCGTGGGAGATTCTCGTCGAGAATCGCGACATCCTCGACGCCCTGGTCCTCGAGCTCCTTGAGAAGGAGACGCTCAACAAGGAGCAGATCGCCGAGATCTTCGCCCCGATCGTGAAGCGTCCGGCCCGTCCGGCGTGGACCGGTTCGGCCAGGCGTACGCCTTCGACGCGTCCGCCGGTGCTCTCTCCGAAGGAGCTGGCCCTGACCAACGGCACGACCACCGCCAACGGTTCGGCCACCCCGGCGGAGATCGCTCCGAAGGACATCACGTCGAAGGACATCGGCACCTCCACGGAGGCCCTCCCGGAGGAGCGTCCCGAGAGCTAGTCCCCTGCCCGACCCGGTGTGGCCCCTGTCACGGGTGCACCACCAGGCCCGGAATGGATGCCGCGCCCCCCAGGTTCTAGCCTGTGGGGGCGCGGCTTTTTCGTATGCCTGCGCCATGCCTGTCGTTCTTCTGGGATGTCCGGGCGGGCCTGCGCAGGTGACAGCACAGGAACGAGGCACAGATGACCGACCCGGTGACGCTCGACGGGCAGGGTTCGATCGGCGTATTCGACGAGAAGCGGGCCGAGTCCGCCATACGTGAACTCCTCATCGCAGTCGGGGAGGACCCGGACAGGGAAGGGTTGCGCGAGACGCCGGGCCGGGTGGCACGTGCGTACAAGGAGATATTCGCGGGCCTCCACCAGGAGCCCGAGGACGTCCTCACGACGACCTTCGACCTCGGTCACGACGAGATGGTGCTGGTCAAGGACATCGAGGTGTTCAGCACCTGCGAGCACCACCTGGTGCCCTTCCGCGGTGTCGCGCACGTCGGGTACATCCCGGCGACCAGCGGGAAGATCACGGGGCTGTCCAAGCTGGCCCGGCTGGTCGACGTGTACGCCCGGCGCCCCCAGGTGCAGGAACGGCTCACCACGCAGATCGCCGAGTCCCTGATGGCCATCCTGGAGCCGCGCGGGGTCATCGTGGTCGTCGAGTGCGAGCACATGTGCATGTCGATGCGCGGCATCCGCAAGCCCGGGGCCAAGACGATCACGTCCGCCGTCCGTGGCCAGCTGCGCGACCCGGCCACGCGTGCGGAGGCGATGAGCCTCGTCATGGCCCGCTGAGCAGGGGTGCCGCGGCACCGATGAGTCCGTGCCGCGGAGGGGGTCCACGGACGTGGAAACGGCCGTCCGGCCGGATCCCCCGGAGCAGCCGGGCCGTCCCGGCGGATGCCGGGCTCCAGGTCTTCGAGGCGCCCGCGCGTGCGGGTGGTGGCCCCGGAGAACCTGGTGGGCGAGGACCTGGACGGGTTCGGAACCGGATCACCTCGGTCGGGGGCCCGGTTAGGCCGTAGCCGTACTCCTGTCGTCGTCCCCGTCCTCCGGGAGCCTGCAGACGCGCTCCAGGAAGACCGCGGCGGCGACGACGGCGATGCCGGCCACGACCGCGCTGCCCGCGTAGATGGCCTGATCACGCCGGGGCGGGATGTCGAGGTAGCCGAGCAGGAAGACGCACGTACCGCCGTACATCCCCGCGACCAGCGCCGCGACGAGGGCACTTGCCTGGCCGAAGACCACGGCACGCGCCGCCATCAGGGGCTCGACGCCCTTCGCACCCGGGCGGCGCTCCCGCTGGGCGCGCAGGCGGGCCCGGATCGACAGGGCCGTGGCGAGCAGCACCACGGCGATGACCGCGAGCACGACGGGCGCGGCGAGCGGCACGCTCGGCAGGCTGCCCAGGGAGTCCCAGAGGCGGGCTCCGCCCCAGGACAGCACGCCGGCTCCGGCGAAGAGTCCGGCCAGGAGTCCGAGCCGTAGTTGCTTCACCGAGAGTGCCGCCCTTCGCCGCCGTTGCCGTGTCGTTCGTCCTTGAGCCTAACGACTACTCGGGCAGGCGGAGTTCCAGGTCGGCCCGGGGGAGCACGCCGTCGCGTCCGACGCCGGCCAGCAGGTCGGCGACCGGGCCGGAGCCGGGCAGCTGGGCCTCGGGATCCACGTCGTGCCAGGGGGCGAGGACGAAGGCGCGCTCGTGGGCGCGCGGGTGCGGAAGGGTGAGCAGCGGGTCGTCGGAGACCACATCGGCGTACGCCACGATGTCGACGTCGATGGTGCGCGGTCCCCAGCGCTCCTCGCGGACCCGGTCGAAGGCCTCCTCGATGGCCTGGCCCCGCTCCAGCAGCGAGGACGGCGGCAGGGTCGTCTTCACGACGATCACCGCGTTGAAGTACGAGGGCTGGGAGCCGGGGTCCACGCCCCAAGGCTCCGTCTCGTACACCGGGGAGACTGCCTTGACCCGCAGGCCGGGGGTGTCCTCCAGGGCGTCGATGGCGCCCTGGAGGGTCTCCAGCCGGTTGCCGAGGTTGGATCCCAGGGAGATCACGGCCCGTTTGGGGTTGGAGAGGGTGATGTCCGCCGCGTCCACCTGCTCGACGACGGCGGCCGGCACCGGCTGGACGGTCGGGTCGCTCTGCCCCTCGGTGGAAAATGCAGTCATGCTCGGCTCCGGGTGATGGTGATGGTCACGTCGTCGAAGGGGACGGTGATCGGCGCGTCCGGCTTGTGGACGACCACCTCGACCTCCTCGACCCCTTCGTGCTTGAGGCACTGCTGCGCGATGCGTTCCGCGAGGGTCTCGATCAGGTCGACGGGTTCACCCTTGACGACGGCGACGACCTCCTCCGCCACCACGCCGTAGTGCACGGTCTTCGTCAGGTCGTCGGCGGCTGCCGCGGGGCGGGTGTCGAGGCCGAGCACCAGGTCCACGATGAAGGTCTGGCCCTCTTCCCGTTCCCGGGGGAAGACGCCGTGGTGCCCACGGGCCTTGAGGCCGCGCAGCGCGACACGATCCACGCGAATCACTCCTGCTGTTCGTCGGTCGGGCGGCACCCCGGCCGCGTGCGGGCGGAGAGGTGCCGTCTTTTGAATCTACCCGCGAGCACCGACAGTTCCCGCCCGCGGGGGGACACGGTCCGCGGGGGACGAGGCCGGTAGCCGCGTATACCCCGTGATCCGGGCGTTCAGTCCCTACTGGATTCCTACCCGCTCAGGACGGCTCCTCCTCGTCCTCCTCGCCGTTCTCGGCCAGTACGGGCGATCCGTGGTGGGACCAGAGCTTCCAGCCCTCCGGTGTGCGACGGAACACGTTGGTGGCCACGACGAGCTGGCCCACGAGCGGGCCGAGTGCGTTGCCCTCCTCCGCCGGACCGCCGCTGAGGATGTTCTCGGTACAGGTCACCAGCGCGGTGTCGCCGGTCATCGCGACACCGACGTCGGTCAGGAAGAACTGGATGTACTCGGTGTTCGCCATGATCAGCGCGTAGCTGCGCAGCACCTCGCCGCGCCCCGTGAGGACCGGCCACCCCGGGTGGACGCAGGAGACGGTGAGGTCCTCCCCCGGCAGCCAGAGACCGGAGAGCTCCTCGAAGTCGCCGCGCTCCATCGCCTCGTAGAAGGCGGTGTTGGCCCGCTCGACGGCCTGGATGTCGGCGGCGGCCGCCTCGTGCTCGTCGTGCGGGGAGCTCACGCGGCTCCCTCGACGGCGCGGGCGACCCGCACCGCGTCCGCGGTGGCCCGGACCGCGTGCACCCGGACCGCCCAGGCGCCGGCGTTCGCCGAGAGGGCGGAGATCGCGGCCGTGGCGGCGTCGCGCTCCCGTGCGGGTGGTGGGGTCTCGCCGTCGCCGGCCAGGACATGGCCGAGGAACCGCTTGCGGGAGGCGGCGACGAGCAGCGGCCTGCCCAGCTCGCGCAGCCGGGAGAGGTGCGCGACGAGCGAGAGGTCATGGGCGGCGTCCTTGGCGAAGCCCAGCCCGGGGTCGATCACCAGCTGCTCCGGGGCCACCCCGCCCTCGATCACGGCGTCCATGCGGTCGCGGAGCTCCGCGACCACTTCGGCGACGACGTCCACGTACACCGCCCGGCTGTTCATCGACTCGCTGAACCCGCGCCAGTGCATGACGACGAAGGGCACGCCGGCAGCGGCGACGACCGGGATCATGTCAGGGTCGGCGAGGCCGCCGCTCACATCGTTGACCAGAGCCGCTCCCGCGGCGACGGCCTGCTCGGCGACGCGGGCCCGCATGGTGTCCACGGAGAGGGTGATGCCCTCGGAGGCCAGTCCCCGCACGACGGGGATGACCCGCCGCAGCTCCTCCGCCTCGTCCACCCGGCTGGCGCCGGGGCGGGTCGACTCACCGCCTACGTCGATCAGATCCGCTCCCTCGGCCGCCAGTTCGAGACCGTGCTTGATCGCCGCCGTGGTGTCGAACCAGTGACCTCCGTCCGAGAAGGAGTCGGGCGTCACATTGACGACTCCCATGACCGCGCAGCGGTCCCACTCCGGCAGGCCCCGCACTGTGCCGCGTCCTCGCAACGTACTCATACGACCAGCCTAGGCCCGCGAACGGGTCGGTCAGGCCGCGCGGACACCGCGCCCACCGCTCGGCGCGGGCCGGTGGCCGCAGGGGCGGGGGCGCCGGGAGCGGAACGGCCGCGGCGGCCGGCGGGTCACGAAGCCCTCCGCCTGAAGGGCGGCGAGGCCGATCCGGGGGAGGTCCCCGCCGGTGCGGAAGACGAGGACCGGGGCTCCCAGCGGGGCTGGAACTTCGCGTTGAACCGGTACAGCGACTCGATCTCGAACCAGCGCGACAGGAAGATCAGCAGCCCGCGCCAGCAGCGCGGCACCGGCCCCGCCCCCAGCCGCTCGCCGCGGGCGAGGGCGGAGCGGAACCTGGCGAAGTTCGGCGAGACGCGGGTGACGGAGAGCTCGGGTGCGGCCCCGCAGGGAGGCGACGATCAGGAGTTCGTTCATGCCGGGGTCGGCGCAACGGTCGCGCCTCATCAGCTCCAGGGAGAGGCCGTCGGTGCCCCACGGGACGAAGTGGAGCACGGCCTTCAGATCACCGTGCGGGGATTCCTTCGCGCCGGGTTCGGCCAGACGGGCGGTGGCCACGACGCAGTCGCCGTCCGCCGGGTCACCGATCGGGCCCAGCGCCATGGAGAAGCCGCGCTCGGTGTCGGTGCCGCGCCATTCGGTGGCTGCCCGGCGTATGCGGTCCAGTTCGGTGGGGCCGATGTCGCGGACGCGCCGGACCCGGGTCTCGTAGCCGTTACGTTCGATGCGCTTCACCATCTGGCGCCCGTTGCGCGTCGCGCGCCCGGACAGGGAGAAATCCGCGACGTCCACCACCGTCTCGTCCCCGAGCTCCAGCGCGGTCAGCCCCGTCTCGGCTGCGGCCGACGGTGGCGCCGCCCAGGGACACACCGAGTGCGTGGACATCGAGGACGGTCCGCAGACCGAGACGTTCTTCGCACAGGACCTGCCCCGGGCGGTCTCCCGGGCGTACCGCGTAGGGGAGCACGCCCGCAACTGGGGCGTCATCGGCAACTCGACCGGCGGCTACTGCGCGCTGAAGCCCGGCCTGCACCATACGGACCGATTCGCGGCGGGCGCCGGCCTCTCCGCGTACTACCGGGCCGCCGAGGATCCGACGCTTCCTGGTCACGACGTCACGCCAGGGCGAGGGCGGCCTGCGGGGACCCGTGAGTTCATCGACCGCGTGAAGGCTCCCGCCCGGGTGTCCTCGATCGTGCTCGGCAGCGGCGGGAGATCCCTCCGCCCTGGAGTGGATGGGTGCCGCACTCAGCGGGGACCGAACCCGGGCGTCACGGTGAGGCGACCTTCGCCACGGTCTCCACCGCCACCTCGGCACGCGGGAGCGACTGCGCGTCCGCGTCGATCGACCGGCGCAGGGCCTCGTGGAGACGGGCCGGGGTGAGGACACCGAGGAAACGGCCGGTGCTCTCCTCGTCGATGACGGCGATCCAGCCCGCGTCGTGCTGGAGCATCGTGGCGAAGGCCTGTTTGAGCGGCGCGCCGAGCGGCAGCCACGCCTCCATGCGCCGGGCATGGTCGCGGACCGTGCCCGGCGCGGTCACCGGCACCGCGTCGCCCGCCGGGATCCAGCCGTGCAGATTGTCGTCACGGTCCAGTACGACCGCCCAGCGGGCGCCCTCGGTCCGCAGCCGCGCGGTCGCCGCCGCCAGCGGGTCGTCGAGGTGGACGACCGGCGGCTGGTCCAGGTCGCTCTCCTCGATGGGAGTGACCGAGAGCCGCTTCAGGCCACGGTCGGCCCCCACGAAGTCCGCGACGTACGGGGTCGCGGGCGCCCCCAGCACGGTGGCGGGGGAGTCGAACTGGTCGATACGGCCCTGCCCGTACACCGCGATCCGGTCACCGAGCCGGACGGCTTCCTCGATGTCGTGCGTGACGAACAGCACGGTCTTGCGGACCTGTGCCTGCAGTTTCAGGAACTCGTTCTGCAGCCTCTCCCGCACGACGGGGTCGACCGCGCCGAAAGGCTCGTCCATCAGCAGGACGGGCGGGTCGGCGGCCAAGGCCCGGGCCACGCCCACGCGCTGGCGCTGACCGCCCGAGAGCTGCTCGGGATAGCGGCCGCCATAAACGGACGGATCGAGTCCGACCAGATCGAGGAGTTCGGCGGCGCGCCGCCGTCCTTCTTTCTGCTTCCACCCCAGGAGATGGGGGACGGTCGCGGTGTTCTCCAGGACCGTCTTGTGCGGGAAGAGGCCGACCTGCTGGATCACATAGCCGATACGGCGGCGGAGTTGCACGGGGTCGATGGCGGATATGTCGTCCCCGTCGAGGAATATCCGGCCCTCGGTCGGCTCGATCAGCCGGTTCACCATCTTCATGGTGGTCGTCTTGCCGCAGCCGGAAGGTCCGACGAGCGTGACCAGTTCACCCTCGGCGACCTCGAAGGAAAGGTCGTCGACGGCGGTGGTGCCGTGCGCGTACCGCTTGGTGACGTGCTCGAAACGGATCATGATTCCCCATTGTGACGCGGGTTCTGTGAAGGACGTGTTGCTGGAATACGACAGCCTCGGCGATTGTCAGTGGTCGAGGATAGGCTCGCCGGAGATCGGATCAGGACCGGCAGCACCACGGCGAACAGGGGGGTGGGACGGATGGCCGAGCAGAACTGCCTCGTGGCGAACGACTGGATCTGCGGAGAGTATCTGCGCTCCCGCAGCCAGGAGTTGGCCGACGCGACCATGCAGCACATCTGGATCACGGTGGCTTCCGTGCTGATTGGGCTTGTGGTGGCATTTCCGCTCGCCCTGCTCGCACGCCGCGGCCGGTATTTCGCCGGACCGGTGCTGGGTCTGACCACCGTGCTCTACACCGTGCCGTCGCTGGCGATGTTCTCGCTGCTGCTGCCGCTTTTCGGACTGTCCGCGGCGCTGGTCGTCACCGGCCTGGTGCTCTATTCGCTGACCATTCTCGTACGGAACATCCTGGCCGGTCTCGAAGCGGTGCCGCAGGAGGCGAGGGAAGCCGCCGAAGGCATGGGCTACGGGCCGGGCAGGCTCCTGTGGGAGGTCGAACTCCCCCTCGCGCTGCCCGCGCTGATGGCCGGGCTGCGGATCGCCACGGTGTCGACGGTCGCGCTGACCACGGTGGGCTCCCTCGTCGGCAAGGGGGGCCTCGGCAACCTCATCGAGGACGCGCTGCCCAGCTTCTTCAAGGCCCAGGTGCTGACCGCATCCCTGCTCTGCGTGCTGCTCGCGGTGGCGGCCGACCTGCTGCTGCTCGGTCTGCAGCGCCTGCTCACACCCTGGGCCCGGGCACCGGGGCCCACGGCTGCGAAGACGGGCTGATCCATGGGAGTCGTCGGGGACGCCTGGACATGGCTCACCACAGGTGCCAACTGGTCGGGGGACGACGGGGCGGCGCACCGGCTGGGCGAGCACCTGTACGTCAGCGGGGTCGCTCTCGTGCTCGCCTGCGCCATCGCCCTGCCGCTCGCGCTGTACCTCGGCCACATCGGCAAGGGAGGCGCGCTCGCGGTCAACATCTCCAACGTGGGGCGTGCGATACCGGTCTTCGCGGTGCTGGCGCTCTTCATGATGACGCCGCTGCGCAACTCCGGCTATCTGCCCACGGTCATCGCCCTGGTGCTGTTCGCCGTGCCACCGCTGCTGACCAACGCCTACGTCGGCATGCGCGAGGTGGACCGGTCGGTGCTGGAGGCGGCCCGCGGCATGGGGATGTCCGGCGGGCAGGTCTTCGTGCGGGTCGAGCTCCCGCTGGCCTATCCGATGATCATGACCGGGCTGCGGTCCGCGGCGGTCCAGGTGGTCGCCACCGCCTCGATCGCCGCCATGGTCGGCCTGGGCGGCCTGGGCCGGATCATCACCGCCGGATTCAACACGTACGACACCGCACAGGTCTTCGCCGGTGCCGTGCTGGTCGCTCTGCTGGCCCTGGTGGTGGAGGGCGTGCTCGTGGCCCTGGACCGGCTGCTCTCGCCCCTGCGCCGCCGGGCCGTTTGAACGCGCGGACTTTTCGGACTGTGCACATCCTCTTTTTTCGCGGACGGAGAACAACATGAGCAGGACCTCGCGCATAGCCGGTGCGGTCATCGGAGCGCTCGCGCTGACCGGGTCACTCGCCGCTTGCGGCGGCGACAGCCTGGAGCAGGAGAAGGGCGGCTCGAAGACCGGCGGGGACTCCGGGAAGGGCTCGCTCGTCGTGGGCGCCGCCTCGTTCACCGAGTCCAAGGTGCTGGCCGAGCTGTACGCACAGCTCCTGGCCGACGCCGGGTACAGCACCTCGATCACCACGGTGAAGAACCGCGAACTGTACGAGCCCTCGCTGGAGAAGGGCGAGATCGACATCGTCCCCGAATACGCGGCGACCCTCGCGGAATTCCTCAACGCCAAGGTCAACGGGGCTGAGGCGGCCAAGGAGAAGCCGGTAGCCTCCGGGGACACGGCGGACACCGTGGCCGCCCTGGAGGAACTGGCGACGCCGCTCGGGCTGAAGGTTCTCCCGGCCGGCGAGGCCATCGACCAGAACGCCTTCGCGGTGTCCAAGGAATTCGCCGAGAAGAACAGCCTCAAGACCCTTTCCGATCTCGGCGAGTCGAAGATCAAGGTGAAGATCGCGGCGGGCGACGAGTGCGAGGTGCGCCCGTTCTGCGCACCCGGGCTGAAGAAGACGTACGGCATCGACGTCACCGGGATCGACCCGAAGGGCGTCGGCACGCCGCAGTCCAAGCAGGCCGTCAAGGACGGCAAGGACCAGCTCGTTCTCACGACGACGACCGACGCCGTACTGGACACATACGGGCTGGTGTTCCTCGAGGACGACAAGAAGCTCCAGATCGCCGACAACGTCCTGCCGGTGCTGAATGCCGAGGACGCGGGCGCCCCGGAGATCGCCGAGGCGCTCGGGAAGCTCACCGACGTACTCACCACACGGGACCTCGCGGAACTGAACCGCGCGGTCGACGCGGAGCGCGCCAAGCCCGCCGATGCGGCCGAGGAGTATCTGCGGGCGAAGGGACTGCTCAAGAAGTAAAGGGCACACGGAAGGGCCGTGCGAGGGGCCGCAAGGTAACCGGCGGGGAACAGATTGCCGTGCGGCCTCCCAAGTCCCCCGTACGCACGGTAAATTTCGAGCCATGCCACGTGGACGTCACCGCCATTCGCCACCCCTTCACAGAATCCTGCCGCCCGCCGTGGTGGCCGGAGTGTCGGTCGTCTTCGCCGCCGGAGCCTGGTTCCTGGCGGAACCCCTGGTCCTGCGTGGCCTGGTGACCGGCACCGCGGCCGCCGCTCTCACCGGCGCCTGTCTGATGCGCAGCTGGGACCGGGCCGCGGGGGCGCGCGTCGCGGAGCTGACCCGTGCCCGGGCCGGCGACGAGTGGAGGACCGAGGAGCGCATAGCCGAGCTCGAGGCCGACCTCGAGGAATCGCGGGAACTGCGCACCCGGCTGGAGACGAAGCTGCGCCGCAAGCGCGTGGAGCTCGCCGGGCTGCGGGGCGAACACGCCGCGCTGCTGCGCCGGTACGCCAACGCGGAGACCGAGCGGGCCAGCGCGCTGGAGGGCCGCAGGCAGCTCGCCATCGAGGCGTCCGCGCCGCGCGAGCTGCCGGCCGCCCGCTCCACGCCGACGCCGGGTGCGTATCTGCGCGCCGCGCAGGCCCTGCGGGACCTGCCGCGCAACGCCGCGCTCCAGGAGGCGCGCCGCGCGGCCGGGCGGCGCGATCTCGCCGAGCGGGCCGCGGAACGGGACCTGGGGGGCGAAGTCCCGTCGGGGAAGCACGCGGCGGTCGCCGGAGCGGGGGCCGATCAGCACCGCCGTCCGTCTGCCGCCCTCCCTTCCCCCCGGCCGCCGGCCGCGCCCGTGCGCACACCCCGCGCCGCACCCGCCGCCTCGGCCGTCGTCCCGTACGCCACGGCGCCCCGCCAGCTCGTCCCGCAGGGAAGCTTCGACTTCTTCGGTACGCAGAAGGCGAACGCCGCGATCGAGTCCGTGCAGAACGAGGACCTCGCGGACGTGGTGGGCGAGGAGGCGCTTGCCGCGCACCGCACGGGCACGGCCCGGAACCGCGCCGTGGGCAAGGTCATCGACCTGACCGCGCACGACGAGACCGAGCAGCTGGACGTCGTCGGACTGCGCAGCGCTGTCTCCTCGTAGCCCCCGCGCCCGTGCGACGGGCGGCTACTTGTCGATGTCGCCGACGACGAAGAAGAGCGACCCCAGGATCGCGACCATGTCGGCGACGAGCGTGCCCGGCAGCAGTTCGGTGAGTGCCTGGATGTTGTTGAACGACGCGGAGCGGAGCTTCAGCCGGTACGGGGTTTTCTCGCCCGTGGACACCAGGTAATAGCCGTTGATGCCGAGCGGGTTCTCGGTCCACGCGTAGGTGTGGCCCTCCGGGGCCTTGAGCACCTTGGGCAGCCGCTGGTTGACCGGCCCGGGTTCCAGTCCGGCCATCCGGTCCAGGCAGGCGTCGGCCAGGTCCAGCGCGTTGTGCGTCTGTTCCAGCAGGCATTCGAAGCGGGCCAGGCAGTCGCCCTCGGTCCGGGTGACGACCTTGAGCGTGTCGCGCAGTTCCCCGTACGCGAGATACGGCTCGTCGCGCCGCAGGTCGAAGTCGACCCCGGAGGCGCGGGCGATCGGTCCGGACACCCCGTAGGCGTGCACGGCCTCGGCGGACAGCACGCCCACCCCCCGGGTGCGGCCCCGGAAGATCTCGTTGCCGAGGACCAGCCGGTCGTACACGTCCATCCGGGAGCGGACGGAGGCCACGGCGTCTCTGGCCCTGCCCAGCCAGCCCGCGGGCAGGTCCTCCTTGAGGCCGCCGACCCGGTTGAACATGTAGTGCATCCGGCCGCCGGAGACCTCCTCCATCACGGTCTGGAGCTCCTCGCGCTCCCGGAACGCGTAGAACACCGGGGTGATCCCCCCGAGTTCGAGCGGGTAGGAGCCGAGGAACATCAGATGGTTCAGGACCCGGTTCAGCTCGGCCAGCAGCGTGCGCGTCCAGACGGCGCGCTCCGGGACCTCCATGCCGAGCATGCGTTCGACGGCCATGACGACGCCGAGCTCGTTGGAGAACGCCGACAGCCAGTCGTGGCGGTTGGCGAGCATGATGATCTGCCGGTAGTCCCGGGCCTCGAAGAGCTTCTCCGCGCCCCGGTGCATATAGCCGATGACCGGCTCGGCCTGCTGGATCCGCTCGCCGTCGAGCACGAGTCGCAGCCGCAGTACACCGTGCGTGGAGGGGTGCTGGGGGCCGATGTTGAGCACCATGTCGGTGCTCTCCGCCGCGCCACCGATGCCGACCGTCGTCTCCGTCATGCGGGACAGTATCCCCCGCGCCGTCCCCCGGGTCAGGGGTGGAGGCCCGGCCGTACCCGTTGCCGCAGCCAGCCGAAGTCGCCCAGCCCGCCCCGCGCCGTCAGCTCCGCCGCCTCGCCCGCCGACGCGAGCGCCCGCACGTAGCCCGCCGGGTCCTGCGACGCCCTCGCCAGCGGCGGCCGCTCCCCGCTCACGCCCAGCTCCCGCAGCGCCGCGCGCTGGTCCAGCAGTTCTGCCTCCGCGCCGCCCGCCACGGCCGCCGCACACGCGTCCAGCGCCACGTGCGAGGTCAGGTCGCAGCTCCCGTCCGGCACCGGTGGCACCTCGCGCCCGCCCCGGAAGCCGGTCAGGGTGCCGAACGGCGGCCTCGATCCCCGTACATGGGCGTAGTCCACCGCCACCGCGGTCCCGCACGTCAGGGACGCGACCGCCCGGGACCAGGCCTCGTCGCGCGGGCGGCCGATCTCCGCCCGGTCGCCCGGCCGGGTCAGCGGCCACCAGCGGCTCAGCCACCGGGCGTCCTCACCGGTCACCGGATCACCCAGCCGCTCCGTGCCGTCGGTCCTGCGCACGAGGACGTAGCGGGCCACGCCGTCCGCGTCCGCCTCGGCGATCTCCGTCGGGACGTTGTCCAGCCACTCGTTGGCGAACAGCAGCCCCCGTACGTCCTGGGGGAGCTCGGTACCCCACTCGATGCCCGGATGCAGGCCCGGGGGCCGGGGGGCGATCTCCACGGCGTACGCCCGTACGGCGAGCCCCGGAGCGGCCTGGGCGCGCAGTGCCGCCAGCACCCCGGTCAGCAGTTCGCCCCGGCCCGCCCCCACGTCCACCAGGTCGACGGTGTCCGTCCCCAGCTCACGCGCTGTGCCGGCCAGCAGCCGGGCGACGGCGGCCGCGAACAGCGGGGACGCGTGCACCGAGGTGCGGAAATGCCCCGCGGGCCCCTCCCGGCGCCGGTAGAAGCCGTCGTTCCCGTACAAAGCGGTCTCTGCTGCTTCCCGCCAACCGCACCAGTCATACGTCACGTAGGCAAGTCTCCACCTTGGGGAGTACGGTCCCAGGACCTGGATCGGCCCTTCGGCTGACCCGGGCACCGATCAGCCGTCCCTACGCTGGGTAACGTGCAGCGCCTCTACGATTTCATCCGCAGACACCCGACGGGCGTCGACACCTTCTGGGCTGTCGTCCTCCTCGGGCTCTCCGGCATGTCCATCGTGGCCGGCCAGGTCGGTGACGGCCCGGAGCGCGTGGCAGCGGTGCCCATCGCCGTGGGCCTGTGCGTCGCGGTCGCGCTGCGCCGCCGGGCTCCGGAGAAGATGCTGCTGCTCACGATCCTGATGGGGGTCGCGCAACTGTCGCTCGGGGTGGAGCCGGGTGCGGCGGACTTCGCGATGCTGGTGATCACGTACACCGTCGCCATGGCCGGGGAGCGCTGGGCGTCCCGGCTCGCCCTCGGGTGCAGCCTGGGCGCGGCCGGGCTCTCACAGGTGCGCTGGCCCGAGGAGATGTCCTCGGGCAGCTGGGCGCAGTCGGTCTTCGTGGTCGTCGTGATGACCGTGCCGTTCGTCCTCGCATGGGTGCTCGGCGACTCGATGCGCACCCGGCGGGCCTACCTCAGCCAGCTGGAGGAGCGCGCCGCCCGGCTGGAGCGCGAGCGGGAGGCGCAGTCGAAGGTCGCCGTCGCCGCCGAACGGGCCCGTATCGCCCGCGAGCTGCACGATGTGGTCGCGCACAACGTCTCGGTCATGGTGGTGCAGGCCGACGGCGCCGCCTACGTCATGGACGCGTCCCCCGATCAGGCCCGCCAAGCCCTGGAGACCATCTCCAGCACCGGCCGCCAGGCCCTCGCCGAGATGCGGCGGCTGCTCGGGGTGCTGCGGACCGGCGACACCCGGGAAGGCGGCGAGTACGTGCCGCAGCCCGATGTCGAGCAGATCGAGGACCTGGTGGACCAGGTCAGGCAGACCGGTCTGGCCGTGGACTTCAAGATCGAGGGAACCCCGCGCCCGCTGCCGACAGGGGTCGAGCTGACCGCGTACCGCATCGTCCAGGAAGCCCTCACCAACACCCGTAAGCACGGCGGCCCGGACGCCGGTGCCAGCGTGCGGCTGCTCTACTTCGACGACGGGCTCGGACTGCTGGTCGAGGACGACGGCCGGGGCGCGGCGCACGAGCTGTACGAGGACGGCGGGGCCGACGGCGCCGGGCACGGAATGATCGGGATGCGTGAGCGGGTCGGCATGGTCGGCGGCACGCTGGACGCGGGCCCCCGCCCCGGCGGCGGTTTCCGGATCAGCGCGCTGCTCCCGCTCAAGCCCGCCAACCAGTGACACGAGGGACAGGACAGTCATGACGATCCGCGTAATGCTCGTCGACGACCAGGTGCTGCTGCGCACCGGCTTCCGGATGGTGCTCGCCGCCCAGCCGGACATGGAGGTCGTCGCCGAGGCGGGCGACGGTGCGGAGGCGGTCGAGGTCCTGCGGTCCACCGCCGTCGACGTGGTGCTGATGGACGTGCGCATGCCGCGGCTGGACGGCGTCGAGGCGACCCGGCGCATCTGCGCGCAGACCGATCCGCCCAAGGTGCTGATCCTGACCACGTTCGACCTGGACGAGTACGCGTTCTCCGGCCTGAAGGCGGGGGCCAGCGGCTTCATGCTCAAGGACGTGCCGCCGGGCGAGCTGCTCTCCGCGATCCGGTCCGTGCACAGCGGCGACGCCGTGGTGGCCCCGTCCACCACCCGCAGGCTGCTGGACCGGTTCTCCCCGATGCTGCCGAGCAGCACCAAGGAGCCGCGGCACAAGCACGTCGAGAAGCTGACCGAGCGCGAGCGCGAAGTGATGATGCTGGTCGCCCAGGGCCTGTCGAACGGCGAGATCGCCGCCCGGCTGGTGCTGTCCGAGGCGACCGTGAAGACCCATGTCGGCCGCATCCTCACCAAGCTGGGCCTGCGCGACCGCGTCCAGGTGGTCGTCCTCGCGTACGAGACGGGGCTGGTCCGGGCCGGCGGCGGCGCGGGCTGACCGACGGCGGGCGCGGACGCCGGCTGCTTCGGGAGGCCGCCGGCCGGCCGTGCGAGGACGGGCACACCCGCTGCGCCGCACCTGGACGGGCCCCGGGCACACCCGCTGCGACCGGCCGGTCCGCCGCTCAGCGCAGCACGCCCTCCAGGAAGTCGCTGCCCAGGCGGGCCACCACGGTCAGGTCCAGCGCGTGCAGTACGTAGCGCCCGCGCCGCCGCGTGGTGACCAGTCCGGCCTTCTTGAGCACGGCCAGGTGGCGGGAGACCTCGGGGGACGTGATGCCGTGGGAGTCGGCGAGTTCGCCCGTGGTGTACGGGGAACGGGCGAGATTGCGGCACAGGCGCATCCGCATCGGGTGCGCCAGCGCCTCCATCCGGAGCTGGAGCAGCTCGACGGAGGCGGGGGAGGGCAGCTCCGGCCGGTGCACCGGGTAGTGGATCACCGGCCGCCAGCCTGGGGCGTGCAGCACCATCAGGTGCGGCCAGCCGAAGCTGGTCGGGATGAGGGTCAGGCCCACGCCCGCCGCCGAGCCGGCGGCGTCGGTCCGGCCCACGCTCAGCTTGTCGACGCTGATCCTGCTCGCGTCCTCGTTCAGTGACAGGGCGGAGGACACCGCGTCCATCGCCGGTCCGACACCCTTGCGCCGGAGCACCTGCGTCTTGTGCCTGGCGTCGGCGACCAGCTGGACCCGGACCCGCTGCCAGGTGTCCGCGAAGAAGGCCTCGTCGCAGTCCTCGAAGAGGCGCCGGACCCAGCCGCGTACGGAGACCGGGTCGGTCAGCAGCTGCTGGGTGAACTCCACCTGTTTCGGCCCCCGGGCCGCTGCCATGTCCAGCGCGCGGGTCCGCATGCCGGCGTCCGCCAGCGGGGACGGCGCCCCGGTTCCGTACAGGCTCGCGCAGGTGAACTCCAGGGCGGCGGCGACGAACCGTTCGTCGTCGAGCCGGTCGAGGATGTCCAGGTCCTCGGTGAGGGTCGCGCCGGTCCTGCCGTCGCCGCCGCGGACGCCGGCGAACGGCATGAACACATCGGAGAAGGTGTTCCGCCAGAGGAACTCCGCCTCGTGCATCCGGTCCGCGAGGTCCGGCTCCAGCGCCGCGGCCGTCGCGGTCGCCCAGCCGTGCAGGCCCGGGTGGTGCCCGGGTTCGGAGAGCGCGTGCAGAGCAAGCCCCAGCTCGGCGAGGGGGGAGGTCTCGAAGACGATGCGCTCGGGGGGCAGGCCGGAGATGTCGATGTGCACGCTCACCCCTCCATAGTGGGGGTCCCCGGACGGGGCACGGCGCCACTTGACGGCGGCAGTCAATCGACGGGCAGGCCTGCGGGTGCGGGTCCACGCTGGACGCATGGACATCGTTCAGCAGCAGATGCTCGACAGCTTCCGCGCGGCGCAGCACGGCGAGCCGCCGCCACCGCTGCCCGGCCGCCACGACCGGGAGGTCCTGCGCGAACTCCGCCGACGCCTCCTCGCCCGTGCCACAGCTCCACGCAGGCCCGGCGGCTGAGGGCGGACGGACGCGGGGACAGGGCGCCCGCGGCGTCGCAAGGGAGGCCGGAGGCCGAGGACCGGCAGGGCCGGCTCCTACTCCAGCCGCGTCACGAACTCCGCCACCGCCGCCCGCACGTCCTGCGCGGTCCACTCCAGCCCGGGCGCCGCCACGGTGACCTCGGTGTACGACACCCCGGGCGGTCCGGCGGGACCCGCGGACCAGCGCCGGAAGAGCGTCACACCGGTCTCCTCCGCCTGCCGGACCGACGCCTCGTCCAGCACCCGCGTCCCGTACGGCAGCCACACCTGGAACTGATGGGTGTGCGGCGGCTCGGGATGCACCCGGAACCACGGCACCGCGGAGCGGGCGAAGCCCTTCGCCAGCGCGGCGGCGACCACCTTCGCGTGTGCCACGTACGCGGGCAGCCGCGGCAGCTCCCGCTTCAGGCCCAGCAGCGCGGAGAGCGCGGCCGGATACTGCTGGAAGACCTGCCCGCCGTACCGGTGGCGCCAGGTCCGGGCCTCCTCGACCAGCGAATCCGGTCCGGCGAGCACCGCCCCGGACATCCCGTCGAGTGACTTGTAGAACGAGACGTACACGCTGTCGGCGAGCCCCGCGATCTCCGGCAGGCCGCGGCCGAAGTGCGGACCGCACTCCCACAGCCGCGCCCCGTCCAGGTGCACCACCGCGTCCCGCTCCCGCGCGGCGGCGACGACGGCCTCCAGCTCCTCCCAGGCCGGCAGGACGAAGCCGGCGTCGCGCAGCGGCAGTTCCAGCATCAGTGTGCCGAACGGCTCGGGGAAGTCCCGGATCTCCTCCGCCGTGGGCAGCCGTGGTGCGGACGTCGGATGCACCGTGCGCAGCCCGCTCACCGACCCGAGCGCCCCTCCCTCGTGCACCTCGGGGTGGGCGAGCGGATGCAGTGCCACCACCGGATCGCCCGTGCGCGCCGCCCAGCACCTGAGCGCGACCTGCTGGGCCATCGTGCCGGTCGGGAAGAACGCCGCGGCCTCCATGCCCAGCAGGCCCGCCGTGCACCGCTCCAGCTCGGCGACGACCCCGTCGCCGTACACATCCGTCCAGCCGTCCAGGTCGTGGACCGTCCCGGCGTCGGCGGCCAGTGCGGCCAGCCGCTCGCCCAGCGTGCGGTCGGCGGACCCCCTGGCCAGCACCCTCGCGGACCGCTGCCAGGCCGTCAGCATGCGGTGCCGTTGCTTCTGCTCATCGGTGACTGCCATGGGACGATCATCACCCGGACCGGCGGCACCACCCACCCCGTTTTCCGTCACCACCGGAGTTATCCACAGGCTGTGGACGGTCAGGGGTGTCGCGAAACGCTGGCGTAGCATGCAGAGGAATCGTCCGGTACCCCCCGCGGACTGGAACGGAAGGCCGTCGCCGCGTGAACACATCAGTTTCCCAGGAACCCCTCGACCCGAGGGACCGCCCCGCACGCCTCACCGTCGGCGTCGTCGGCGCGGGACGGGTCGGTCCCGCCCTCGCCGCCGCGCTCCAGCTCGCCGGGCACCGTCCGGTGGCGGTGTCGGGCGTCTCCGACGCATCCGTGCGCCGGGCCGGAGCGCTGCTCCCCGACGTACCCCTCGTGACACCGGCCGAGGTTCTCGCCCGCTCCGAGCTCGTTCTGCTGACCGTCCCCGATGACGCACTGCCCGGCCTGGTCGAAGGCCTCGCCGAGACCGGTGCCGTGCGACCGGGCCAGCTGATCGTCCACACCTCGGGGCGGTACGGGACGAAGGTGCTCGGCCCCGCCCTGCGGGCCGGCGCGCTGCCGCTCGCCCTGCATCCGGCCATGACCTTCACCGGCACCTCCGTCGACGTCCAGCGGCTGGCGGGCTGCTCCTTCGGGGTCACCGCCCCCGAGGAGCTCCGGCTGGCCGCCGAGGCGCTCGTCATCGAGATGGGCGGCGAGCCCGAATGGATCGCGGAGGAGTCCCGCCCGCTCTACCACGCGGCGCTGGCCCTCGGCGCGAACCACCTGGTCACCCTGGTCGCCCAGTCCATGGAACTGCTCCAGAAGGCCGGAGTGGCCGCACCCGACCGGATGCTCGGCCCGCTGCTCGGGGCCGCGCTGGACAACGCCCTGCGCTCCGGTGACGCGGCACTGACCGGCCCCGTCGCCCGGGGAGACGCGGGCACGGTCGCCGCGCACGTCCACGAGCTGCGCACGCACGCCCCGCAGGCGGTGGCCGGCTATCTCGCCATGGCTCGCACCACGGCCGACCGGGCGCTCGCCCACGGCCTGCTCAAGCCGGAGCTCGCGGAGGACCTCCTCGATGTCCTGTCGGACAGCGCGAACGCGGTGAACGGAACACACGGCACGGACGAGTCCGGGCCGGGGGAGAGCCGATGACCACCGCACCCGCCACCCTGCTGCGCACCGCAGGGGAACTGCACGCCCTCGCCCGGCCCGCCGGGGCGCGGCGCGCCGTCGTCATGACGATGGGCGCGCTCCACGAGGGACACGCCGCCCTGATCCGCACGGCCCGGGCCGCCGCGGGACCCGACGGCCAGGTCCTCGTCACCGTCTTCGTCAATCCGCTCCAGTTCGGCGAGGCCGCCGACCTCGACCGCTACCCCCGCACCCTGGAGGCCGACCTCGCCGTCGCCGTGGAGGCCGGCGCCGACGCCGTCTTCGCGCCCTCGGTCGAGGAGGTCTACCCCGGCGGAGAACCACAGGTCCGGATCACCGCCGGCCCCATGGGCGAGCGGCTGGAGGGCTCCTCGCGCCCCGGGCACTTCGACGGCATGCTCACCGTCGTCGCCAAGCTCCTCCACCTCACCCGGCCCGACGCGTCCTTCTACGGGCAGAAGGACGCCCAGCAGCTGGCACTGATCCGCCGCATGGTGCGCGACCTCGATTTCGGCGTCGACATCGTCGCCGTGCCCACGGTCCGCGACCCGGACGGCCTCGCGCTCTCCAGCCGCAACCGCTTCCTCTCCGCCGGTGAACGCCGCACGGCGCTCGCCCTGTCCAAGGCCCTGTTCGCGGCCCGCGACCGCCTGGCCGCCCAGCAGGCCCTGCACGCCCGCGCCCGGACCGTCCGACGGCGGGAGGGCCGGGCCGCCGCGCTCACGCAGCTCGGGGAGGCCCGCGCGGCCGCCGACACGCAGGCGGTGGCACGTGCCCGGCCGGAGGTCGGACCCGCCGCGGTCCGGGCCGCCGCACAAGCCGTCCTGGACGAGGCGGCCCAGGAGGACGTGCCGCTCGTCCTGGACTACCTGGCCCTCGTGGACCCGGCGGACTTCACCGAGATCCCCGACGGCCGGGGCAGCGGCGAGGCGGTCCTCGCCGTGGCGGCGCGGGTGGGCGCCACCCGCCTGATCGACAACATCCCGCTGACCCTCGGAGCCCTCACATGACCGGCATACGGCTGACCGCCCCCGCCCCAGGCTGGGCCATCGACGCGGACGTCGTCGTGGTCGGCTCCGGCGTGGCCGGTCTCACCACGGCCCTGCGCTGCGCCGCGGCGGGCCTCGCCACCGTCGTCGTCACCAAGGCCCGCCTCGACGACGGCTCCACCCGTTGGGCGCAGGGCGGCATCGCGGCGGCGCTCGGCGAGGGCGACACCCCCGAACAGCACCTCGACGACACGCTGGTCGCCGGGGCCGGACTGTGCGACGAGACCGCGGTGCGGACCCTCGTCACCGAAGGCCCCGACGCCGTACGCAGGCTGATCGACACCGGCGCGCACTTCGACACGACCGACGCCGGCGACATCGCCCTGACCCGGGAGGGCGGCCATCACCGCCGCCGCATCGCGCACGCGGGCGGTGACGCGACCGGTGCCGAGATCTCCCGCGCCCTGGTCGGAGCGGTCCGCTCCGCCGCGCTGCACACCGTCGAGAACGCCCTGGTCCTCGACCTGCTGACCGACGCCGAAGGCCGTACCGCGGGCGTCACGCTGCATGTCATGGGCGAGGGCCAGCACGACGGGGTCGGCGCCGTCCACGCCCCCGCGGTGGTCCTCGCGACCGGCGGCATGGGCCAGGTCTTCTCCGCCACCACCAACCCGCCGGTCTCCACCGGCGACGGGGTGGCACTGGCGCTGCGGGCGGGTGCGGAGGTTTCCGACCTCGAGTTCGTCCAGTTCCATCCGACCGTCCTGTTTCTCGGCTCCGACTCCGAGGGCCAGCAGCCACTGGTGTCGGAAGCGGTACGCGGAGAGGGAGCCCACCTCGTCGACGCGTCCGGTACGCGCTTCATGGTGGGGCAGCACGAGCTGGCCGAGCTCGCCCCCCGCGACATCGTCGCCAAGGCCATCACCCGCCAGACGCATCTCCAAGGCACCGAGCACATGTATCTCGACGCCCGCCACTTCGGCGCCGAGATGTGGGAGCAGCGCTTCCCGACGATTCTGGCCGCCTGCCGCTCGCACGGCATCGACCCGGTCACCGAGCCCATCCCGGTGGCCCCGGCCGCGCACTACGCGTCGGGCGGCGTCCGTACGGACCTCCGGGGCCGTACGACGGTTCCCGGCCTGTACGCCTGTGGCGAGGTCGCCTGCACGGGCGTGCACGGCGCGAACCGGCTGGCGTCCAACTCCCTCCTGGAGGGACTCGTCTTCGCCGAGCGCATCGCGGCGGACATCGTGGCGGACGGGGCCCGTCCCGGCAGGCCGCCGCGGGCCGAAGCCGTGACGGCCACCGGCCGCGAGCCCGTTCCGCTGCTCACCGCCGAGACCCGGACCGAGATCCAGCGGATCATGACCCGGGGCGCCGGAGTCATCCGCTCCGCCGCCAGCCTCGCCGCCGCCGCACAGGAACTGGAGGCGCTGCAGCAGCGGGCCGCCGACGCCGCCGACGCCGAGGTGAACGGTCCCAAGGACGCCGTGCCCGGGGTGGAGGCCTGGGAGGCCACCAACCTGCTCCTCGTCTCGCGGGTGCTGGTCGCGGCGGCCAGGGAGCGCGAGGAGACCCGCGGGTGCCACTGGCGCGAGGACCGGCCCGGCCGTGACGACGCCCAGTGGCGCCGCCACCTCGTCGTCCGCCTCGCCCCGGACCGCCGGCCCGTGGTCCACCGGACGGACGATGCGGCGTTCCCGCCCGTACGCCCCGGGGACCCAGCAGACTTCGCCGTACCCACCAGCCTCCCGAACCACCCCGCCGACGCCCCCGAGGAGCCGTAACCGTGAGCACGCCCGAAGAGAACCCGCGTCCCACCCCCGTGGACGTACCACTGATCCAGATCGGCGCGCCCGCCGCGTCCGGGGGCGGCTGCGGCGACGACTGCGGCTGCGGGGACGGCTACGACCCGGACGGACTGGAATGCGGTCTGGACCCCGCGCTGGCCCAGTTGCTGGCCGACGCCGGTCTGGATCCCGTCCAGGTCGAGGACATCGCCCATGTCGCGACCGAGGAGGACCTCGACGGCGGGCTGGACGTCACCACCGTGGCGACCGTCCCCGAGGAGGACGTCGCGACCGGTGACTTCACCGCCCGCGAGGCGGGCGTCGTCGCGGGTCTGCGCGTGGCCGAGGCCGTCCTGTCCATCGTCTGCACGGACGAGTTCGAGGTCGAGCGCCACGTCGAGGACGGCGACCGCGTCGTGCCCGGCCAGAAGTTGCTCACCGTCACCACCCGCACCCGTGACCTGCTCACCGGCGAGCGCAGCGCGCTCAACCTGCTCTGCCGGCTCTCCGGGATCGCGACCGCGACGCGGGCCTGGGCGGACGTGCTCGAGGGCACGAAGGCCAAGGTCCGCGACACGCGCAAGACGACTCCCGGGCTGCGCGCCCTGGAGAAGTACGCGGTGCGCTGCGGCGGCGGCGTCAACCACCGCATGTCGCTCGTGGACGCGGCGCTCGTCAAGGACAACCACGTGATCGCGGCGGGCGGCGTCGGCGAGGCGTTCAGGCGGGTCAGGGAGGCGTTCCCCGAGCTTCCGATCGAGGTCGAGGTCGACACCCTGGAGCAGGTCCGCGAGGTGCTCGACGCGGGCGCCGACCTGATCCTGCTGGACAACTTCACGCCCTCCGGCACCGAGGAGGCGGTCGCTCTCGTCGGCGGCCGTGCGGTGCTGGAGTCCTCGGGCCGGCTGACCCTCGACTCGGCACGCGCCTACGCCGAGGCCGGCGTCGACTACCTGGCCGTGGGCGCGCTCACGCACTCCTCGCCGATCCTCGACATCGGCCTGGACTTCCGCGACGCCGACGGGACCGGCGCCTGATGCTGCTCACCATCGACGTCGGCAACTCGCACACGGTCCTCGGCCTGTTCGACGGTGAGGAGATCGTCGAGCACTGGCGGATCTCCACCGACGCCCGCCGCACCGCCGACGAGCTCGCCGTGCTGCTGCAGGGCCTGATGGGCATGCACCCGCTGCTCGGGGTCGAGCTCGGCGACGGCATCGAGGGCATCGCGATCTGCTCGACCGTCCCCGCCGTGCTGCACGAGCTCCGCGAGGTCACCCGCCGCTACTACGGCGACGTTCCGGCGATTCTCGTGGAGCCGGGCGTCAAGACCGGTGTGCCGGTCCTGACGGACAATCCGAAGGAGGTCGGCGCGGACCGCATCATCAACGCGGTCGCGGCCGTCGAGCTCTACGGTGGCCCGGCGATCGTCGTCGACCTCGGCACGGCCACCACCTTCGACGCGGTCTCCGCCCGCGGCGAGTACACGGGCGGGGTGATCGCGCCCGGCATCGAGATCTCGGTGGAGGCCCTCGGGGTGAAAGGCGCCCAGCTCCGCAAGATCGAGCTGGCCAGGCCGCGCAGCGTGATCGGCAAGAACACCGTCGAAGCCATGCAGTCCGGCATCGTGTACGGCTTCGCGGGCCAGATCGACGGCGTGGTCGAGCGCATGAAGAAGGAGCTGGCGGCCGACCCCGACGAGGTCACCGTGATCGCGACCGGCGGCCTTGCTCCGATGGTGCTGGGCGAGTCCTCCGTCATCGACGAGCACGAGCCGTGGCTGACGCTCATCGGCCTGCGTCTCGTCTACGAGCGCAACATCGCCCGGATGTAGACACGCCTCCGGTCACCTGCGGGAACAGCTCGGCGGCGCGGCGGGGAACGCCGCGCCGCCGAGCGGCCAGTTAAGCGGATTTTGTCCATTTAGCACGTATTGTCGCTTCATGCCCACGCCCTACGGATCACGCGGCGGTATGGCGTTCAGCGCGGACGAGCTGCGGGTGCTCCGACGTGCCCTCGCCAACGCCCTCCACCCCACGCCCCTGCCGGAAGAAGACGTCCAGGACTGCCTGCGGCTCGCGGGTGCCGTGGACGAGGCGGTGAGCGAGGCCGGCCGGCTGCGCGCGTTCCTCCTCGCCGATCTCGCCCGTTACCGCGCAGCGCTCCCCGGCTCGCTCAGCAGCTACCTGGAGCTCCTCCAGGACGCCCTCGCCGCCGGCTACGACCCCCGCCCCGACGACCTCGCTGCCTTGCGCGCCCTGCGGGCCGGGCCGGTCGCGGCGGCCCTCCTGGAGCGCTGCCAGGTACTCGCCGAGCGCTCGGTGCGGGCCCGCCTCGCCGGGCGCGCGGTGTCCGCCACGGCGCCCGCGCCGCGGACCCGGCTGCTGGCCCTGCCGGGCGGCCTGGTCGCGGCCGAGGAGCCCGAGCGTCCCGCGGTCCCCGCCCGGCCCGCCCCGCCGGCCCGCCCGGGCGAGCGGCCGATGCCCAAGCCGTCCGAGGTCTTCCCGCCCCGGCGCCGCCCCGCGCCCGCACCCCCTCCCGAGGAACGCGCCGCGTCCTGAGGGGTGGGCGACGTCCCGGGAGGACGCGCCGAGCCCCGAGGGGTGCCCGGGAGGGGCCGGAACGCCGGGCTCGATACCCTGGGCGGCATGGACTACGTATCCGCGCTCGTGCCCCCCGTGGTGATGGCAGCCTTCTTCATCGGCCTCGTCGTGACGATCATCAAGAGTCAGGGCGGCCCGAACAAGGCCAAGGAGGACGCCGCCGTGGACGCGGCGATCGCCCGCGCCGAATCGGCACCGCAGGCCCCGCGAACCGACGGCGTCTGACCGGATCCGAGCAAGAAGGGCGCATGGCTCCTCAGGAGCTGTGCGCCCTTTTCGCGTCCCATAAATGCCCTATTTCGGACATCTAGCGCTAAGGTGACGCTGTGCCGCGCCCATTGGGAGATCTGGAAGACGCCGTGATGACGCGGGTCTGGCAATGGAACCGTCCGGTCACCGTGCGAGAAGTTCTCGAGGACCTTCAGCAGGAACGGTCCATCGCATACACGACCGTCATGACGGTAATGGACAATCTCCATCAGAAGGGCTGGGTGCGCCGAGAAGTGGACGGCCGGGCCTATCGATATACGGCGGTCTCCACCCGGGCCGCGTACTCGGCCGCACTGATGAACGAGGCCTGGTCGCGCAGCGACAACCCCGCGGCAGCCCTGGTCGCCTTCTTCGGCATGATGTCGGCCGAGCAGCGCGAGGCCCTGCGGGATGCGATGCGCATCGCCGCGCCCACCTTCCCCGAGCCGTCCGGCGACCGGAGCCCGGCCGATGAAGCGCCGCCGGAGACCGGGCGATAGCGTCAGGGCATGTCCTCAGAGCTGCCGCAAACCGAGCCGCATACCGAGCCGCATACGGATTTTCATACCGACCCGTCGGTAAAAAAGCAGGCCATCACTGTCCGGAGGGCCAGGACGAGTGATGTGGCGTCCGTCCGCGCTCTCCTCGACGGGTACGTCTCCGAAGGCATCCTGCTCGACAAAGCAACAGTGACGCTTTACGAGGACATCCAGGAGTTCTGGGTCGCCGAACGCGACGACGACGCCCGGGTCATCGGCTGCGGCGCACTGCATGTGATGTGGGAAGACCTCGCCGAAGTACGTACTCTCGCCGTCGATCACAGCATCAAGGGCGCAGGAGTAGGACACCAAGTTCTGGACAAGCTCTTGCAGACCGCGCGCTGGCTCGGCGTCCGCCGGGTTTTCTGTCTCACCTTCGAAGTGGACTTCTTCGCGAAGCACGGGTTCACCGAGATCGGAGAGACGCCCGTCGACGGAGATGTCTACAGTGAGCTCCTGCGTTCCTATGACGAGGGCGTTGCCGAGTTCCTCGGTCTCGAACGAGTGAAGCCGAACACCTTGGGCAACAGCCGCATGCTTCTGCACCTGTGATCGGCGGAAGAAGCTCGAACCCTATGTCCGAATCGCGCATGTTTCCCGTGTTCTTGCACTGCTCGACCTCTCCCAGGGGTTTGTGTTTTCCGGGGAAAAGCGGTTTCCTTTCCGCGTACTGCATTTTCGATGAAAGGAAATCCGGTGGCACAGAAGGTTCAGGTCCTTCTTGTTGACGACCTCGATGGTGGCGAGGCGGACGAGACGGTGACGTTCGCTCTGGACGGCAAGACGTACGAGATCGACCTCACCACGACCAACGCGGACAAGCTCCGTAGTCTTCTCGAGCCGTACGCCAAGAGTGGCCGTCGCACCGGTGGTCGCGCCGCGACCGGCCGTGGCAAGGGCCGCGCCGTTGCCGGTGGCAACAAGGACACCGCGGAGATCCGTAAGTGGGCGCGCGAGAACGGTCACAATGTGAATGACCGTGGCCGCGTTCCGGCCGAGATCCGTGAGGCTTACGAGAAGGCCAACGGCTGACCTGTCGGATCGGCCGACAAGTGCGTCCGGGCATGCGTCAGCCGGACCCGGTGGCATTCCGTCGCCGCCGCGTTCACGAGTCGTACGAGATCGGGAGCATTCCCGCCCCTGCTCCCGAGGCCGGCCAGGGCCGGGAGCAACGGTTCCACCTCCTGGTGCGGTTCGGGGGGCCGCAGCCAGAACGCGGCCCCCGGCAACCCTCCCGCCCCGCCGGGCGGTACGGGGGCCGCGATGTGCCCGCCCGTGCCGATGCCGATCAGGTCGAGGGTGATTCCGCCCCACTCCAGCCAGTCGAGCAGCCCGGACAGCTCGTCGGAGCTTCCCGCGGCCACCAGCAGCCGCATCCGCTGCCCCGCCAGTGCCACGGGGCCGCTGCGGCCGACCCGGCGCAGCGCGGCGTGACCTGCCACCGCGGGGAGCTCCAGCACGTCGAAGCGCAGCCCCGTCAGCAGCCGTACGGGCGAGGTCCCCGCAGTGGCCCAGTCGAGCTCGCGTGTGTACCACTGCGCCCATGCGTCGGATCCCGGCGACGGGCGGGGGGGCGGGACGAGGGGAGCCATGACCGATGAACCGTCGAACCCGGCGGGGAGTTACGCATCGTGCGTGATCGATTGCTGGCCGTGTCCGTGTTGGGGGCGTACGGGAGCATTCGGCAGCCCGAAGTTGTTCGCCCGTAGCGGAGGGAACGGGGGTGCGCCGCATGGACTGTCAGTGAGTGCGGGTAAGACATCCCTAGTGGGAAGGGGCGACACGCGGGCAAAAACGTCTCACGTTCGCCATCGGCGTACTGGCGAAAGGGCTATCTGCCTGGCCTGCGGGAACATCGTCTCGCACCATCGGGTTGGAGCAGTTGTCGGCGTTCGCGGCAGGAGGCCATCGACGGGTGTCGGCAGTTGAAATGAGCGGTCCCCGCTTGCGGGACTAAGCTGCGGAAGGACAGGGAGGGGACCGACCCCTTACTGCCTGACCGCTCTGAGGAGCGATTAACGATGTTCGAGAGGTTCACCGACCGCGCGCGGCGGGTTGTCGTCCTGGCTCAGGAAGAAGCCCGGATGCTCAACCACAACTACATCGGCACCGAGCACATCCTCCTGGGCCTGATCCACGAGGGTGAGGGTGTCGCCGCTAAGGCCCTGGAGAGCCTCGGGATTTCGCTCGAGGCGGTCCGCCAGCAGGTGGAGGAGATCATCGGTCAGGGCCAGCAGGCCCCGTCCGGTCACATCCCCTTCACACCCCGGGCCAAGAAGGTCCTGGAGCTGTCGCTCCGCGAGGCACTTCAGCTCGGCCACAACTACATCGGTACCGAGCACATCCTGCTCGGCCTGATCCGCGAGGGCGAGGGTGTCGCAGCCCAGGTCCTCGTGAAGCTGGGCGCCGACCTGAACCGGGTGCGGCAGCAGGTCATCCAGCTGCTCTCCGGGTACTCGGGAGGCAAGGAGGCAGCCACGGCAGGCGGCCCCGCGGAGGGCACCCCCTCCACGTCCCTGGTGCTCGACCAGTTCGGCCGGAATCTCACCCAGGCCGCTCGTGAGTCCAAGCTCGACCCGGTCATCGGGCGCGAGAAGGAGATCGAGCGGGTCATGCAGGTGCTGTCCCGCCGCACCAAGAACAACCCGGTTCTCATCGGCGAGCCCGGCGTCGGCAAGACGGCGGTCGTCGAGGGCCTGGCACAGGCCATCGTCAAGGGCGAGGTGCCCGAGACCCTCAAGGACAAGCACCTCTACACCCTCGACCTCGGTGCGCTGGTCGCCGGTTCCCGCTACCGCGGTGACTTCGAGGAGCGCCTGAAGAAGGTCCTCAAGGAGATCCGCACCCGCGGCGACATCATCCTGTTCATCGACGAGCTCCACACCCTGGTGGGTGCGGGTGCCGCCGAGGGCGCGATCGACGCGGCGAGCATCCTCAAGCCCATGCTGGCGCGAGGCGAGCTCCAGACCATCGGTGCCACGACGCTCGACGAGTACCGCAAGCACCTGGAGAAGGACGCCGCGCTCGAGCGCCGCTTCCAGCCCATCCAGGTCGCGGAGCCGTCGCTGCCGCACACCATCGAGATCCTCAAGGGTCTGCGCGACCGTTACGAGGCCCATCACCGGGTGTCCATCACGGACGAGGCGCTGGTCCAGGCCGCCACCCTGGCCGACCGCTACATCTCGGACCGCTTCCTGCCGGACAAGGCGATCGACCTGATCGACGAGGCCGGCTCCAGGATGCGCATCCGCCGGATGACCGCGCCGCCGGACCTTCGCGAGTTCGACGAAAAGATCGCGGGTGTCCGCCGCGACAAGGAGTCGGCGATCGACTCCCAGGACTTCGAGAAGGCAGCTTCCCTCCGTGACAAGGAGAAGCAGCTGCTGGCGGCGAAGGCCAAGCGGGAGAAGGAGTGGAAGGCCGGCGACATGGACGTCGTGGCGGAGGTCGACGGCGAGCTCATCGCCGAAGTCCTGGCCACGGCCACGGGTATTCCGGTCTTCAAGCTGACGGAGGAGGAATCCTCCCGTCTGCTGCGCATGGAGGACGAGCTCCACAAGCGCGTCATCGGCCAGAAGGACGCCATCAAGGCCCTCTCGCAGGCGATCCGCCGTACGCGAGCCGGTCTGAAGGACCCGAAGCGCCCCGGTGGCTCGTTCATCTTCGCCGGTCCGTCCGGTGTCGGTAAGACGGAGCTCTCCAAGACGCTCGCCGAATTCCTCTTCGGCGACGAGGACGCGCTGATCTCCCTCGACATGTCGGAGTTCAGCGAGAAGCACACGGTTTCCCGTCTCTTCGGTTCGCCCCCCGGTTACGTGGGCTACGAAGAGGGCGGCCAGCTCACCGAGAAGGTGCGCCGCAAGCCGTTCTCCGTCGTTCTCTTCGACGAGGTCGAGAAGGCCCACCCCGATATCTTCAATTCCCTGCTCCAGATTCTGGAGGACGGTCGCCTGACCGACTCCCAGGGCCGGGTCGTGGACTTCAAGAACACGGTCATCATCATGACGACCAACCTCGGGACCCGGGACATCTCCAAGGGCTTCAACCTGGGCTTCGCCGCCCAGGGCGACGTGAAGACGAACTACGAGCGGATGAAGGTCAAGGTCAACGAAGAGCTCAAGCAGCACTTCCGGCCCGAGTTCCTCAACCGTGTCGACGACACGGTCGTCTTCCACCAGCTCACCGAGGAAGACATCATCCAGATCGTCGACCTGATGGTCGCCAAGGTGGATGAGCGCCTCAAGGACCGCGACATGGGTCTGGAGCTCAGCCCCGGCGCCAAGTCGCTCCTGGCGAAGAAGGGCTACGACCCCGTGATGGGCGCCCGGCCGCTGCGCCGGACGATCCAGCGCGAGATCGAGGACATCCTCTCCGAGAAGATCCTCTTCGGTGAGCTGCGCCCCGGTCACATCGTGGTCGTCGACACCGAGGGCGAGGGAGACGAGAAGAAGTTCTCCTTCCGCGGCGAGGAGAAGTCGGCACTGCCCGACGTCCCGCCGATCGAGCAGGCGGCAGGCGGCGCCGGCCCGAACCTGACGAAGGAAGCGTAGGGGCGCGTAGCGCCTGAGCGTGTGGGGCTGCCCCGGACCGGTCAACGGTCCGGGGCAGCCCCATTTCCGCGTCCGGCGGGTGAACGGGCCCCAGGCGCCGGCGGCGCCCCCTCCACGGCGACGGGTGCCGGGCGCCCGCTGCCCGGCCCGGGGTGGTCTCCCTCCGCCCGGGGCAGGGGCGATGCCTCGGTGGTCCGGGGCGGGCGGTGTGCTTTCCGCGCGGTGCGGGTGTCCACCCGGGCCAAGAAAGGACGGTCCGCCGTCCGCGCGGTGCGGGTGTCCACCCGGGCCATGGAAGGACGGTCCGCCGTCCGCGCCACGCGGGCGCCCGCCCTGGCCGTGCCCGGTCCTGCCAGGGCACCCGAGGACTGGGCACATCGGCCGGCGGGGCGGGCGCCCGCTGCGGGTCCGCGTCCGTGCTGCCCGGGCGCGGACCGCCCGGCACGGCGTGATCCGTGCGCTCCGGCAGGGTTCCGGGTTCCCTTCCGGGCGCCGGAAGGCCGCATTCTGCCCCGCGCAGGAGGTCCCGAAACGGAAGGCCTTTGGTCCCACCGGCGGTGACAAGGCGCACAGCCCTTCAGGGGCCTACTACGCGAGGTAGGAGCAATGTCCTTGATCGCTCAAGGGGCCTTGGTCCCGGACTGCGACGGGACCTTCGGCATGGAGGGGTGATACGCCCGGAACGCCGCCCTGTGTCCGCTGATGGGGCTTTCGGGCTGCGGCTAAACCTGTTCCAGGGATCTGATCGAGGTGGGGTTCCCGGGGTCGCTCGGCGAGGGGTGCGGCGATGAATTCCCCAGGGGGTTTCTACGGCTTTTCTTCGTAGATGGGGGGTTTGAGTGTTGCCCGGGGTGCGGGTTACCAAGGTGGAGCAAGCCCGGTCCGAGCACTGGGTCCAGTCACCCCGGAGGTTCTCCCCGCATGTCGAAGCGCGTTACGTTCCAGCACTCCCGCCGCCCGTCCATGTCCCGCGTCAGTGGCGCCGTCGTGGCCGCGGGCCTGGGTGCGTCGATGGTGTTCGGTGCGGGCGCGGCGTTCGCGTCCGGCACGACGGGCACCGCGGGTACCGCGGCCCTCGCCGGCGCGGCCACCGCCGAATCCGTCGCCCTGCAGGCGACCGCCCAGAGCAAGGCCGCCGACGCGGTCAAGAAGTCCTCCGCCGACAAGAAGGCCGAGAAGAAGGCCGCGGCCAAGAAGAAGGCCGCGGCCGCGAAGAAGAAGGCACGCTCGTGGGAGGCCCCGGTCAACCGCTACGTGCTGAGCGCGACCTACGGCACCGGCGGCGACCGCTGGGCCAGCAAGCACTCCGGCCAGGACTTCGCGGTGCCGATCGGTACCAAGGTCGAGGCCGTGCACTCCGGCCGGGTCGTCAAGGCGGGCCCGAACGGCGGCGGCGACGGTCCCGCGTACGGCAACGCCATCGTGATCAAGCACTCCAACGGCAAGTACTCGCAGTACGCGCACCTGTCCAGGATCGACGTGAACGTCGGCGACCGCGTGAAGACGGGCGAGAAGATCGCCCTGTCCGGCAACACCGGGAACTCCAGCGGCCCGCACCTCCACTTCGAGATCCGGACCTCCCCGAACTACGGCTCGGCGATCAACCCGGTCTCCTACCTGAAGACCGAGCACGTCCACATCTGACGCGGTGCCCCTGGCGGTCAAACGGCAGGGCCCGGTTCATGAGCCTTGGTCACCAGCTCGACGGCGACCTCGAGAGCAGCCTTGCGCTTCTCCTCGGGGTCGCCTTCGGCGTCTCTGAGGGCGAGCATCCCCGCGTGCATCGCGAAGAGTGCGGTGAAGCAGCGCACCTGGTCGGTGAGCGGGGCGTCGGGTTCCTTGACCAGGTCCACCAGGGCGATGACCCGGTGCTTGATGGTGTGGCCGATGCTCAGGTCGCGCACGGTCGCCTGGTTCTCCTGCATGAAGCGGAAGAGCGGCGCGGCGACGTCGAGCGCCTCGCTGTAGCGGACCAGGATCTCCTTCTTCGTCTCCAGGGTGCGAGGCTGCTCCTTGCCCCAGGCGATGAGCTCCTCGACGGGCCGGTTCAGGTCCTCGAAGATGCTGTTGAGGATGTCTTCCTTGGTCTTGAAGTGGTAGTACAGCGCCGCCTTGGTGACCTGTAGCTGCTCGGCGATCTCGCGGAGAGAGGTCTTCTCGTAGCCCTGCTCGGCGAACAGGGCGAGGGCGACGTCCTGAATGCGCTGGCGGGTGTTGCCCCGGCGCGGCTGCGGCGTGCTGCCCATACGACTCTCCCAAGAACTTACTTGACGACCGGCTAGTGGCGGGTCTACTTTCCTCAGTGTAGCCAACTAGCCGGGCGGCAAGTAAGCGTATGTCCGGTGACAGACCGGACAGCAGGGGCAGGGGAGCGCGCGACATGGCTGAGCTGAGGAAATCGACCACGGCCGGGAAACCGGAACCACGGGCACGCAGCGTCCGGGTGGTGGTTCTCGCCCTGATGATCACGATGCTGCTGGCCATGCTCGACAACCTGATCGTCGGCACCGCGATGCCGACGATCGTCGGCGACCTGGGCGGTATGGAACACCTGTCCTGGGTGGTTACCGCCTACACCCTGGCCACGGCCGCCTCCACCCCGATCTGGGGCAAGCTCGGCGACCTGTACGGACGCAAGGGCATCTTCCTCACGTCCATCGTGATCTTCCTGGTCGGCTCGGTGCTGAGCGGAATGGCCCAGGACATGGGCCAGCTCATCGGATTCCGGGCGGTGCAGGGCCTCGGCGCAGGCGGCCTGATGGTCGGCGTCATGGCGATCATCGGAGATCTGGTGCCGCCCCGGGAGCGCGGCAGGTACCAGGGGATGATGGCCGGCGTGATGGCGATCGCCATGATCGGCGGCCCGCTGGTCGGCGGCACCATCACCGACCACCTGGGCTGGCGCTGGAGCTTCTACATCAACCTGCCCCTGGGCGCCGTCGCCCTGGCCATGGTCAGTGTGGTGCTGCACCTGCCAAGGAAGGAGCGGACGAAGGCCGGCATCGACTACCTGGGCGCCGCGCTGCTCACCGTCGGCATCACCGCGATCGTGCTGGTCACCACCTGGGGCGGCACGGAGTACGCGTGGGACTCCGCCGTGATCATGGAGCTCATCGCACTGGGCGTGGCCTCCCTCGTCGGCTTCGTCTTCGTCGAGACGAAGGCCGCCGAACCGGTCATCCCGCTGCACATCTTCCGCAACCGCAACTTCACCCTCATGTCGGTGATCGGGTTCATGGCCGGCTTCGTGATGTTCGGAGCCGTTCTCTTCCTGCCGCTGTTCCAGCAGTCGGTGCAGGGCGCGTCCGCGACCAACTCCGGACTGCTGCTCCTGCCGATGCTGGTCTCGATGATGATCGTCTCGCTGATCGCCGGCCGGGTCACCACCAGCACCGGCAAGTACAAGGTGTTCCCGATCGTGGGCAGCGCCCTGATGGTCACGGGCCTGTTCCTGCTCGCCACCATGGACACCGGCACCACACGCCTCACCTCCGGCATCCACATGGTGGTGCTCGGCGCGGGCATGGGCTTCCTGATGCAGATCACCATGCTCGTCGCGCAGAACAGCGTGGAGCTCAAGGACATGGGCGTCGCCTCCTCCGCGACCACCCTCTTCCGTACGCTCGGCAGTTCCTTCGGCGTCGCGATCATGGGCGCGCTGTTCACCGGGCGGGTCCAGGACGAGATGGCGGCGCGCGGCGGCGGTGGAGCCACCGACGAGTCCGCCCAGCTGGGGGCGGCGAGCCTGGCCAAGCTGCCGGACGCGGTGCGCGAGGCGTACGAGGCCGCGGTGGCATCAGGCACGCACCTCGCCTTCCTGGTGGGCGGTTCGGTCGCGATCACGGCTCTGCTGGCGGCGCTGTTCGTCAAGGAGGTCCCGCTGCGGGGCGCCGCGAAGCCGGAGAACTCCGCGGGCGACGACGGCGGCGCACCCTCGCACCCGGCCAGGGAGTCGCAGACCGTCTGACCAGCGACACGGAGGGGCCCCGGAGAGCGATCGCCCCCGGGCCCCTTCGCACCCGCGGGTCAGTCCGCCTGCCGCAGGACGGGGAAGCTCCCGGTGTTGGTCGGTGCGTGCTCCGGCAGCCACAGCACGGCGACCGCACCGCCCGTGCCGTCCGCGGTCCCGGCGGGCGCCGCGTTGCGGAAGGTCAGCCGGGCGCCCAGGACCCGCGCCTGCCCGGCGGCGATCGTCAGCCCCAGACCATGACCGCGTCCGGCCCGGTCCGTACTTCCGGTGCGGAACCGGCTCGGCCCGTCCCGCAGCAGCGCCTCCGGGAAACCGGGCCCGTGGTCGCGGACCCGCACCACCCGGCCCTCGACCGTCACCTCGACCGGCCCGGACCCGTGCTTGGCGGCGTTCCCCAGGAGATTGCCCAGGATGCGTTCCAGGCGGCGCGGATCCGTGGACACCCACGACTCGTGCACCACCTGCACCGTGATCTCCGGTCTCAGCAGACCGACCCGCCGGCTGACGAACTCACCCAGCGGCAGCTCCTGCAGCTCGGCCCGCTCCGAGGCACTGTCCAGCCGGGCCACTTCGAGCACGTCCTCGACCAGGGTCCGCATCGCCTGCGCCCGGTCCCGTACGAGCTCCGTGGGCCTGCCCGGCGGCAGCAGCTCGGCCGCGGTGAGCAGCCCGGTCACCGGCGTGCGCAGCTCGTGGGCGATGTCCGCGGTGACCCGGCGCTCCGCCTCGATCCGCTCGTTCAGCGCGTCCGTGAGCGCGTCCACGGCGCGGGCCAGCTCATCGGTCTCGTCCCGTACGACGCCGCCGACGGCCTCCCGCACCCGTACATCCGTATTGCCCTGGGCGACCTTGCCGGCCGCTGCCGCCGCCTTGCGCAGCCTGCGGGACAACTGGCCGCCGATCAGGACCCCCAGCGCGCAGCCCCCGAAGACGACCGAGACCGAGCCGATGATCAGCGCCCGGTCGAGGTCACCCATGATCGTGGCGCTGCGGTCGGCGAACCGGGTGTGCAGCGACAGGACGTCCCCGTTGGCCAGCGGTACGGCCGCCCAGACGTCGGGCACCCCGTCGGCGTACTCGTCGACATGGGTGGCACGCCGGTTGTCCCGGATCTGGTCGCGCAGGCCGGCGGGCAGCCCGGGATCGTTGAGCTTGGCGCCGAACTTCGGCGACGGCTTCTGCGTGTTCGATGCCTCGTACAGCCGCTGGGCGAACAGGAGCCGCTCCAGCTGCACCTCACGGGCGTTTTCCAGCATCGAGACGCGCGCGGCGTTGTGGACGACGAGGCTCAGCGTCAGGGCGATGAGAGCGCCGACCGCGGCGATCGCGATGCTGATCTTCCAGCGGACACCGGTCCGCAGCGCGAGCCGCTTCATGCGCGGAGCTTGTAGCCGAAGCCGCGGACCGTCTCGATCCGGTCCTGCCCGATCTTGGTGCGCAGCCGTTGCACATGGACGTCCACGACCCGGGTGTCACCGCCCCAGCCGTAGTCCCAGACCCGCTCCAGGAGTTTGTCCCGGGAGAGCACCGTGCCGGGCGCCGAGGAGAACTCCAGCAGCAGCCGCATCTCGGTGGGCGTGAGGCCCACCTGGGCGCCCGCCCGGCGCACCTCCATGCCCTCGGTGTCGATCTCCACGTCGCCGAAGACCAGGACACCGTCCGTGTGCCCGGACGTCTCGCCGCCCATGGCGCCCGGCTGCCCGCCCGGGCCCGAGGCATGCCCGAAACGCCGCAGGACGGCGCGGATCCGGGCGACCAGTACCGCCCCGTCGAACGGCTTCGTGACGTAGTCGTCGGCCCCGGCCTCCAGGCCGAGCACCACATCGATCGAGTCGGCCCGCGCCGACAGCATGATCACGGGGACGGTCGACTCGTCCCGGATGCGGCGGCACAGGCTGACCCCGTCGAGCCCCGGCACCATCACGTCGAGCAGTGCGATGTCCGGACGGTCGGCCCGGAAGGCCTCCAGGCCACGCAGGCCGTCGGGCATCGCGGTCACCGTGAAACCGACGCGTTCCAGCGCGAGCTGGGTGGCCTCGCGGATGACGTCGTCGTCCTCGACGAAGAGGACATGGGTCTCTGCCATGCGGGCAGTCCTCAGTTCTGCGGCCTCGTCGGCGCGGGAAGGTCGCCCTCGCCGCTGCCGAGGGCCCGGTTGAAGTCGTTGTGCACCCGGTCGGTCTCGGTGAACCGGGTGGCCGCCCAGCGATACGTGATGACGTCCTCGCCGGAGGGGTAGGCGACCGCGTCCTTCGACCCGTACACCTGGGTCGTCACCACCAGGTCGCCGCGGTCGATGGTCCCGTATACCGCGGGCATCTCGGCCGCGAAGACGTTCTCGTACGAACCGTCCGTCCGCTCCCGGTAGACGTATGTGCCGACCCCCACCGAGTCGCCGCAGGTCATCACGTTGACCACCACATCGGCGGCCGGACCGTCGGTCAGCGTGCCGTACGAGGTGTCCACCGGGTACTCGTCGCCCGCGCAGGGCTTCAGGTCGTTCCTGATCCGCCCGCTCACCTCCGGGTCAGCCTTGAGGAGCGGCACGGCGTCGACCCGCGCCGCGGGCTTCGCCGTCCCGGTGGGCACGGTGGTCGAGGGCGTGGCCCGGGCGACCGGCTGCGTGGCCGCCGGGCCCTCGTCACGGGTGCCCGTGCCGCCGGTGGAACAGCCAGCGCAGAACAGCCCGAAGGTGAGGAGTCCGGCCATGGCCGTACTCCCCGCCGCCAGACCGGCCCGGAGCGTGCTGCCCCGGCCGGCCGCCGATGTGCCCGTTTCGTCACCGCTGCCTGTCAGGCCGCGCACCGCTCCCGCCCCCGCTCGTCATGACGCCTGTCCGGCTGCGCCGGCATCCGCGCCGGTGCGCCCTCGGCCTCCCGGCTCCGGGCGGCACGGTCCTCCAGCTCCTGGCGCAGTCGTGCCAGGGCCCGGTGGAGCGTGCTCTTCACCGTACCGGCCGACATGCCGAGTGCCGCGGCCGTCTCCTCCGTGCTCATCTGCTCCCAGTGTCGCAGCACGACCACGCTGCGCTGCTTCGGAGCCAGGACCCCCAGGACGTCCATGAGCAGGGCGCGGTCGGCGCGCTGCTCGGTGCCGTCGTCGACGCTCGCGTCGGGGAGCTGCTCGGTGGGGACCTCTTCGAGCCTGCGGGCCCGCCACCACTCCGTACGCGTATTGATCATGACGCGGCGCAGATAGGCATCGGCCAGGGACTTGTCGGCGATGCCGTCCCAGCGTCCGTAGGTGCGGACCAGGGCGGTCTGCAGCAGGTCCTGCGCGTCCACGGGATCGGGGACCAGCCGGCGGGCACTGCGCAGCAGCGCGTCATGCCGGGTGCGTACGTACTCCTCGAACTCGAGCACCTGGCCCTGCGCCATAACAACCGCCTCCGTCGCCGTGCGTCCCCGTGATGTCGCCGCCGGCAGGTGGTCCCGTCGCCGACGCCGATGACGCTACGGAGGGGTTGTCACGAGGGTGTGCGGAGCAGCCGTACACGGACGCACGGCTGTCCATCGGTTGTGTAACAGCCGCTGGACAGCCCGGTCCGCCGGTGCGGTGTCAGGTCAGAGGAAGCCGGTACCGGCCGTTCGCCAGGGGTTCCACCAGGCCGTCGGCGACCAGCCCGTCCAGGGCACGTGCCCGCTGCACGGGCTCCTCCCACACGGAGTCCAGCGCGGACTGCGGCACCGGTGCGACCGACTCGCGCAGGACGGCGAGCAGCCGGCCCCGCACCTGCCGGTCCGTACCGGCATAGGTCTGGCCCCGGCGCGGCGGTCCCTGGTGGGCGGGCTTCCCGGCCAGCCGCCAGGCGCACTGTCCGGCGATCGGGCAGCGCGTGCAGTCCTCGTTCTTCGCGGTGCACACGAGTGCGCCGAGCTCCATCGTCGCCGCCGCCCAGCGGGCCGCGCGCTCGTCCTCCTCGGGGAGCAGGGCACGGGCGAGCTTGCGCTCGGCCGCGGTGGTCGCGTTCGGCGGGTACTGGATGCCCGACGCCGCCCGGGCGAACACCCGGCGGACGTTCGTGTCGAGTACGGCATGACGCTGGCCGTACGCGAACGAGGCCACGGCCGCCGCCGTGTACTCGCCGATCCCCGGCAGTGCGAGCAGCTGGGCGTGCTCGCTCGGCACGTCGCCGCCGTGCCGTTCCGCTATCGCCTGGGCGGCCCCGTGCAGGCGCAGGGCGCGTCGCGGGTAGCCGAGCCGGCCCCAGGCACGGACCGCCTCACCGGGCGCGTCGGCGGCCAGGTCGGCGGGGCGCGGCCAGCGGGCCAGCCACTGTTCGTACACCGGGAGGACCCGGTTCACCGGGGTCTGCTGCAGCATGAACTCGCTCACCATCACACCCCAGGCACCCGCTTCGGGGCGGCGCCAGGGCAGATCGCGGGCGTGCTGCTCGAACCACCCGATGACGGGGGTGTGGAGGGAGGCGGGGGGCGTCTGTGTCGTCGTCGTGGCAGTCATCGCACCTACGATCCTGGCACGGAAGACGGGACATGGGGCACGGCTACGGGGGTGTCGGCCCGGCTGAGGGCTCACGGGGTGATAACGCCACCCGTTCTGTCCCTTCGCGCCGGGACCGGCGGGGCCCGAGCGGCACAAAGTGGCTGGAAGCGGCCAGGAACGGCCGCTCCGTGATGATGATCCGGAAAACTTGTCGGTCAGAGCGGCGGGTGGGGGCCGGAGTCGGTCCGGAACTCTCGTAGAGTTCGGGACGTGGGATCTATGCGCAATCCGGTCGGGCCGCTTCCCTCCAGCATCTACTGGCGTCGGAGGGCAGGAGCGGCGATGGTGATCGCGCTGCTCGCGGCGCTGATCGCGTGGGCCGTCACCTCGGGCGGCGGCGAGGCGAAGAAGGACGACGGGAAGCCCGGGGACGCGGCTCCCGCCCCCTCCATCACGCCAGGCCCCACCACCTCCGGTCCGGACGTCGGCCAACCGCCGGGCGGGCGCGACGAGTCGGGGGAGACCGGCGGTGGCGAGGCCTCCGGCGGCGGCACCGGGGACGCGGGGACGGGCGGCGAGAGCGGATCGGGCGGCTCGGGACCGAGTGGCACCGCCTCGTCCGGGTCCGGATCCGCGGGGACGGGCACGGGCGGCGGCGGAGCGGCCGGCGAGCAGGTACCGGCAGGTTCTCCCCTTCCCAACTGCACGTCCGCGGCCCTTCAGTTGAGCCTGAAGACGGAGATCAGCTACGGTCCCGACGACAAGCCGGTGTTCCGTCTGGTCGCCAGGAACACCTCGGCCACCGACTGCAAGACCGACGTCGGCCCGAAGAGCGCGGTGCTCACGATCACCGAGGCCGGCGGGGACGACGAACAGCTGTGGTCGTCCAAGGACTGTCCGCGGACGGGTGCCTTCTTCCTGAAGGTTCCGGCGGGCGCGACGGTCGTCCACACCGTGAAGTGGGACCGCAAGCAGAGCGCGCCCGGGTGCGCGACACCCCCTGCGGGCACAGCGGCGCCCGGCACGTACCTGCTGGAGGCGAAGGCCCCGGGCGAGCCCGTCGAGCGGGCCTCGTTCGTCCTCGCCAAGGACTGACCCGGCGCTCCGGGGCGGCTCCGGCAGCGGGGCCGCTTCCGAGGAGCGGTCGCCCGTGTCCGTCCGGCCCGGGAGGGAAGCGGCGGCGGTCACCGGTCGAGCCCGGTGCGCCCCACCCCGGTCCGACTAGACGTACCGCTCGAGGATCGACGACTCCGCCAGCCGCGAGAGGCCCTCGCGCACACTCCGCGCCCGCGCCTCGCCGACCCCGTCCACCGTCTGCAGGTCGTCCACACTCGCGGCGAGCAGCTTCTGCAGACCGCCGAAGTGCTCGACCAGCCGCTCGATGATCGCCCCCGGCAGCCTCGGCACCTTCGCCAGCAGCCGGAAGCCGCGCGGGGACACCGCCGAGTCCAGCGTCTCCGGCGAGCCGCTGTATCCCAGCGCCCTTGCCACCACCGGGAGTTCGAGCAGCTCGGTGTGCGTGAGGGCGTCCAGCTCGGTCAGCGCCTCCGCGACCGTGCGGGACCGCTTCGCGGTCGGCTCGGGCACGTAGTCGCGCACGACCAGCTCCCGCTCCGGCTCCACGCCCGCGATCAACTCGTCGAGCTGGAGCGACAGAAGCCGGCCGTCGGTGCCCAGCTCCACCACGTACTCGGCGATCTCGGTCGCGATCCTGCGCACCATCTCCAGCCGCTGCGCGACCGCCGTGACGTCGCGGACCGTCACCAGGTCCTCGATCTCCAGCGCGGAGAGCGTCCCGGCGACCTCGTCCAGCCGGAGCTTGTACCGCTCCAGCGTGGCGAGTGCCTGGTTGGCGCGGGACAGGATGGCGGAGGACTCCTCCAGGACCCGCCGTTCCCCGTCCACGTACAGCGCGATCAGGCGCATCGACTGGGAGACCGAGACGACCGGGAAGCCGCACGCCTTGGAGACCCGGTCCGCCGTGCGGTGACGGGTGCCCGTCTCCTCGGTGGGGATCGAGGCGTCCGGGACCAGCTGCACGCCGGCCCGCAGGATCTTGGTCATGTCCTTGTCGAGGATCAGCGCGCCGTCCAGCTTGCACAGCTCGCGCAACCGCGTCGCGGTGAATTCCACGTCCAGCACGAATCCGCCGGTACACATGGATTCGACGGTTTTGTCCATGCCGAGCACGATCAGTCCGCCGGTGTTGCCGCGCAGGATGCGCTCCAGGCCGTCACGAAGGGCCATGCCGGGCGCGACCGCGCTCAACGAGGCACGCATCAGCCACTCGTTACCCGTGCCTTGGCCGGACTTTCCGGGCGATGCTGCCCGGTCGCTGGCTGCCACTGCACTCCTCCGGTCACAGGTTTGCGGTGCCCTGAGTCCCTCATACCGTTCGTACGGGCGGGCGAGACCAGGGCAAAGTCTACCGGCGTGCGCCGTCCTCCTGTGGTCCGTCCGGGCGAGACCGGCGAGGGAGGACTCTCAGAGCATCGCCCATGTCGGCGACTTCTGTGACCTTCATACCGGCGGGGACCTGCCCCGGGTCCCTCGGGACCAAGGCGTGCTTGAACCCGAGACGGTACGCCTCCGCGAGCCTGCGCTGGACCCCGGTGACCCTTCTGACCTCGCCGGCGAGGCCCACTTCGCCGATCGCGACCAGGTTTTTCGGGAGCGGTGTGTCGCTGGCCGCACTGGCCAGGGCCAGGGCGATCGCGAGGTCCGCGGCGGGTTCGGTGAGCTTCACGCCGCCCACCGTCGCGCTGTAGATGTCCCGCTTGCCGAGCGCGCTGATCCGGCCCCGCTGCTCCAGGACGGCCAGCATCATCGAGACCCGGGAGGTCTCCAGTCCCGAGGTGGTGCGCCGGGGCGAGGGGATCTGGGAATCGACCGTCAGCGCCTGCACCTCGGCGACCAGGGGGCGCTTGCCCTCCAGGGTGACCGTCAGACAGGTGCCGGGGACCGGCTCGTCACGGCGGGTGAGGAAGAGTCCGGAGGGGTCGGCGAGGCCGGTGATGCCCTCGTCGTGCAGCTCGAAGCAGCCGACCTCGTCCGTGGCCCCGTACCTGTTCTTGACGCCCCGTACGAGACGGAGTCGCGCGTGCCGGTCGCCCTCGAAGGACAGCACCACGTCGACGAGGTGCTCCAGGAGCCGTGGCCCCGCGATCGCGCCGTCCTTGGTGACGTGGCCGACCAGGAGCGTGGACATGCCGCGCTCCTTCGAGGCCCGGATGAGGGCTCCCGCCACTTCGCGGACCTGCGCCATCCCCCCGGGCGCGCCCTCGATCTCCGGCGACGCGACGGTCTGTACGGAGTCCAGGACCAGGAGGGACGGCTTGACCGCGTCCAGGTGGCCGAGAACCGCGGACAGGTCGGTCTCCGCGGCCAGGTACAGGTGGTCGTTGATCGCCTTGATGCGGTCGGCCCGCATCCGCACCTGACTGGCGGACTCCTCCGCCGTCACGTAGAGGGTGCGGTGGTCGTCGCTCGCCGCCTTGGCCGCCACGTCCAGCAGCAGCGTCGACTTGCCGACGCCGGGTTCGCCCGCGAGCAGCACGACGGCGCCGGGCACGAGCCCGCCGCCGAGCACGCGGTCCAGCTCGCCGACGCCGGTCGAGCGCGCCGTGGCCTGCCGGCTGTCGACCTGGCCGATCGGCACGGCGGCGGTGGAGACGCGTCCGGCCGCGGTGGTGCGGATCGCGGGGGCGCCGCCGAACTCCTCGACCGTCCCCCAGGCCTGGCACTCCGGGCAGCGGCCGAGCCACTTGGCGGTCGTCCAGCCGCATTCGGTGCAGCGGTAGGACGGCCGGTCCTTCGCGGATTTCGTACGGGCAGCCATGGCGTCACCGTATAGGTGCGGTCCGACACCGCCGACCACGGGCACGGAAGGCGAACACATGCCCGATGTGCGTTAGCGGTGGAATCCGGGGATCCCTGTCCCCTTTCGGGGGATACGTTAACTCGTAAGGATTAAATGTGAGAAAGGGCTGCTACGGGTGTGCCCTCGTCTGCTTACGGTCGCCAGGTGACGAGCAGCAGGCTGGAGACCCCCGTACACACCACCGGCGCGCACCGGCGAGCGCCCCGTCCGTCGACGCAGCGACCGGCGGCGCGTGACGAGCCGTACCTCGACGGTCTGTTCACCTACTGCCTCTCCGTCCTGTGCGACCACGAGGCGGCCACCGACGCGCTCGGCTCGGTCCTCGCGATCGCGGAACGACAGGACGGCCGGTGCCCCGCGGCCGAGGAGGAACGTAAATCCTGGCTGTACGCCCTGGCCAGGTGGACCTGCCTGCGCGCGCTCACGGAAAAGCGGCGGGGCCGCCAGGCCCACCGCCGGACGGCCGCCCCGCCGGCCTCCGCGTCCGGCTCCCGGGGCGCCCCGGAGGAGGCGCTCGCCCCGGATCCCGACGAGTCCCCGGCGGCCGAGGCGCGCCGGCGCGAACTCGCGCAGCTGGCCTGGCCGGAGGCCGCGGGCACCACCCCGGAGCAGCGGGAGGCGCTGGAGCTCTCCGTACGCCACCGGCTCCCCCCGCGCGCCGTCGCCGCCGTCCTCGGCCTCGAACCGGGCAGTGCCCGGGAGCTCCTGGCCGCGGCGGCCTGCGAGGTGGAACGCACCCGCGCCGCCCTCGCCGTCGTCGAGTCGGGGAACTGCCCCACCGTCGCCCGGCTCACGGGTACCCACCAGGTACTGCTCTCCGTGGCCCTGCGCCGGGAGCTCGTGCGGCACGTCGACGACTGCCCCCGCTGTCGCCGTGCCGCCGAGCGGGCCGGCGCCACCGGGCCGTGGCCCGGTGCGGGCCTCACCCCGGTCGCCGTGCTGCCGGTCGTCGAGGCGCCGCGCCCCTCGGTGCAGGTCGCCCTGGCCCGTGCCGGACGGTCCGGGCCGGGCGCCCCGCGGTTCGGCCGGACGGGCTTCCCGCTGGACCCGAAGGACCATGCCGCGCAGCGGAGCCGGCTGCGCGCGCGGGTGGTGACGACGACGGTCGTGGCCACGGTCGTCGCCGCCCCCGTGATCGCCCTGTGGGCCGCCTACCGGGGCGCACCGCTGACCGGCGAGGGCCGCGACGGCTCCTCCGTCTCGGTCACGGAGGTGGAGGAGGGTTCCGGGCTCGCCGGAGAGCCGGACAGCCCCTACGAGAACGCGGGCAACGCCCGCCCCGAAGAGGGCGGACGCTTCACGGACGCCGCCCGGGGACCGGACGTCTCGGCCGAGGTCATCAGCGTCGGAGGCGGCGCGCAGGCCTCCGACGGGATCCGGATCGTGGCCCGCTCGGCCGGCGGCCGTACGACGATCACGCTGACAGCGCGCGACGCGGCGGTCGCCTGGTCGGCCCGGGTGAACGCACCGTGGCTGCACCTCAGCCGTTCGTCCGGCACGCTCGCCCCCGGGCGGAGCGTCACGGTCCAGGTGCTCGTGAACGAGGAGGCCGAGCCGGAGAGCCCCTGGAGCGCACGGGTGGTGTTCGCACCGTCGGGCACCGCGGTCGCGATCACCGGGTCCGGCGCCGCGGCCCCGCCGTCCGGAGGCCCGGACCCCGTGCCCGGCCCGTCCGCGGGCTCCCCCGATCCGTCGCCCTCGCCCGCCCCGACCCCGGACCCGACGCCTTCTCCGACGGACCAGCCCGGCTCGCCCGATCCCGAGCCGTCCCCGACCGAGCCGTCCCCGACGCCGGAACCGACCGGGCCCACGGAGGACCCGGGCGACCCTTCGCCCGGGTCCTCCGGCTGACACACGGCGACAGCGCGGCCGGGTGCGGCGGCACCTCTCACCACCGCGACGGCGGCCGCCACCGCGGCCGCCGTCGCAGCAGGCCCGCGAGCAGGAAACAGGGGTCAGGAAGCCGGATCCGCCGGATGCGGCGCCATCGGCAGCAGCGAGGCCAGCCGCCGCTCGCACAGCTCGACCAGCCGGTCGTACGCCTCCTCGCCCATCAGCTCGGTGAGCTCGGGGCGGTAGGACACGTAGACCGGGTCCCCGGCCCCGTGCGCGGACGTCGCCGACGTGCACCACCAGTGCAGGTCGTGACCACCCGGGCCCCAGCCCCGGCGGTCGTACTCCCCGATCGAGATCTGGAGCACGCGCGTGTCGTCCGGCCGGTCGATCCAGTCGTACGTCCGCCGGACCGGCAGCTGCCAGCACACGTCGGGCTTCGTCTCCAGCGGCTCCTTGCCCTCCCGCAGGGCCAGGATGTGCAGCGAGCAGCCCGCGCCGCCCTCGAATCCGGGACGGTTCTGGAAGATGCAGGAGCCCTCCCAGCGCCGCGTCTGGCGTTCGCCGTCCTCGTCCACGCCGACCCAGCCCGTCTTCGTGCCGACGTCGTGGAACTGCCACAGGTCCGGGGTGAGCCGCGCGACGTGCCCGGCCACCCGCTTCTCGTCGTCCTTGTCCGAGAAGTGCGCGCCCAGGGTGCAGCACCCGTCGTCCGCGCGGCCCGCCTGGATGCCCTGGCAGCCGCTGCCGAAGATGCAGGTCCACCTGGACGTGAGCCACGTCAGATCGCAGCGGAAGATCTGCTCGTCGTCGGCGGGATCGGGGAATTCGACCCAGGCCCGCGCGAAGTCGAGCCCCTTCTCGTCGGGCCCGTCCGGCCCTTTTGATTCCGGCTGCCGCATCTCCTGCTTCGTTTTCTGCTTCTTCGTGACTTTGTCCGGCTTCGCCTTTTTCGTCTTTGGCACGCGCCAAGAGTAAGTCCGCGACGGCAGTAGCGTTCCGGGTATGAGACTCGGAGTCCTCGACGTGGGGTCGAACACGGTTCATCTGCTGGCGGTCGACGCGCACCCGGGCGCCCGCCCGCTGCCCGCCCACTCGCACAAGGCGGAGCTTCGGCTGGCCGAACTCCTCGATCCGGAAGGAGCGATCGGCCCCGCGGGGGTCGACCGCCTCGTGTCGACGATCACCGACGCGCTCCGGGCGGCGGAGGACAAGGGCTGCGAGGACGTGCTGGCCTTCGCCACCTCCGCCGTGCGCGAGGCGACCAACGCGGACGAGGTGCTGACCCGCGTACGGGACGAGACGGGCGTCGCCCTCGCCGTCCTCAGCGGCGAGGAGGAGGCCCGGCTCACCTTCCTCGCCGCCCGCCGCTGGTTCGGCTGGTCGGCGGGGAAGCTGCTGGTCCTGGACATCGGCGGCGGGTCGCTGGAGGTCGGGTACGGACTGGACGAGGAGCCGGACGCCGCCGTCTCGCTGCCCCTCGGCGCCGGACGCCTCACCGCGAGCTGGCTGCCGGGCGACACAGCGGACCCCACGGCCGTACGGGCGCTGCGCCGCCATGTCCGCGCCTGCATCGCCCGCACGGTGGGTGAGTTCACCCGGCTCGGGCCGCCCGACCACGTCGTCGGGACCTCCAAGACCTTCAAGCAGCTCGCCAGGATCACGGGTGCCCCACGCTCGGCCGAAGGCCTGTACGTGCAGCGTGTCCTCACCCGCAAGGCCCTGGCGGAGTGGGTGCCGAAGCTGTCCGTGATGACCGTCGAGCAACGGGCGAACCTGCCCGGGGTCACCGAGGGGCGCGCCGCCCAGCTGCTCGCGGGAGCGCTGGTCGCCGAGGCGGCGATGGACCTGTTCGGGGTCGAGGAGCTGGAGATCTGCCCCTGGGCACTCCGTGAGGGGGTCATTCTGCGCCGTCTGGACCATCTCCCGGCGGAACGGGCCGCTCTCCTCACCTGACCGCCGCAAAGGGCGCCATGGCCCTTCTCACTTTCAGCCGGGGTCCCTCGGCGTCGCGTGCCACTGCCCGTACCCTGGCCACGTGGCAGATCCAGTGGTGCGCATCCCGGATGCGAAGGTCGCCCTGTCGACGGCCTCCGTCTATCCGGAGTCGACGGCGACGGCCTTCGAGATCGCTGCGCGCCTGGGCTTCGACGGTGTCGAGGTCATGGTCTGGACCGATCCTGTCAGCCAGGACATCAAGGCGCTCAGACGGCTTTCGGACTACCACGGGGTGCCGGTCCTCGCCGTGCACGCACCCTGCCTGCTGATCACGCAGCGGGTCTGGTCCACCGACCCGTGGGTGAAGCTCCAGCGGGCCAGGGCGGCGGCGGAGAAGCTCGGCGCGTCGACGGTGGTCGTCCACCCGCCCTTCCGGTGGCAGCGCAACTACGCACGTGACTTCGTCACCGGAATCTGGCGCATGGCGGACGAGACCGATGTGCGCTTCGCCGTCGAGAACATGTACCCGTGGCGCTACCGGGACCGCGAGATGCTCGCGTACGCCCCCGACTGGGACGTCACCCAGCACGACTACCGGCACTTCACCGTGGACCTCTCGCACACCGCGACCGCGCGCACCGACAGCATGGCGATGGTGGACCGGATGGGCGACCGGCTCGCTCATGTCCACCTCGCCGACGGCAAGGGTTCCAACAAGGACGAGCACCTGGTGCCCGGCCGGGGCGACCAGCCCTGCGCGGAGCTGCTGGAGCGGCTGGCCCGTACGGCGTTCGACGGTCATGTGGTCATCGAGGTCAACACGCGCCGCGCCATGTCATCGGCCGAACGCGAGGCCGACCTCGCGGAGGCCCTCGCGTTCACCCGGCTCCACCTGGCGTCCTCGGCGCGGGCCCCCCGCTCATGACGTCCGACGGACCGCAGGGCCACGCCCCCCGGCGCCGGGGGCGCCCCTCCCGTACGGCCGGGAGCACCGGCCCCGACGCCAGGGCCCGGATCCTCGCGGCGGCCCGTGCGGAATTCGCCGGGCGTGGCTACGACAAGACGTCGATCCGGGGCATCGCCAAGGAGGCCGGCGTCGACGCGGCCCTGGTCCATCACTACTTCGGTACGAAGGACGAGGTCTTCGCGGCGGCCATCGAGGTCTCCTTCGAGCCCGCCCTCGTCATCCCGGAGCTCCTCGGCGGCCCTGTCGAGGGCATGGGCGAGCGGCTGGCCCGCTCCTTCATCGGTGTGTGGGAGAACCCGGTCACCAGGGCGCCCCTGCTGGCGGTCCTGCGCTCCGCGCTCACCCACGAGGCGGCGGCCAAGGTGCTGCGCGGTTTCGTGCTGCGGCGGCTGCTGGAGCGCGTCGCGGCTGACCTGGACGTGCCCGACCCGACGTTCCGCGCCGAACTGGCGGCCTCGCACATGATCGGGATCGCGATCCTCCGCTACGTGGTCCAGGCGGAGCCCCTGGCATCGGCGGACCCGGAGAAGATCATCGACATGGTGGCCCCGACGCTCCAGCGGTACCTCACGGAACAGGACGCCCCGTAGGGCCGTTCCCGCCCCCGGCCCGAGGCCGTACGGACACGGGGCACCGTGTCCCGAAATCCGGACACATTGTCCAGATCCTGGAGCGAGGCGTACGCTCGGAGACAGTCTTTTCTGTCGAAGGAGCGAGCGACGATGCCCCAGCTGAGGTCCCGCACTGTCACCCACGGCCGCAACATGGCGGGTGCCCGCGCCCTGATGCGGGCGTCCGGCGTAGCCAGTGAGGACATCGGTAAGCCGATCATCGCGGTGGCCAACTCCTTCACCGAGTTCGTCCCGGGCCACACCCACCTCGCCCCCGTCGGCCGGATCGTCTCCGAGGCGATCAAGGCGGCGGGCGCGGTGCCCCGCGAGTTCAACACGATCGCGGTGGACGACGGCATCGCGATGGGCCACGGCGGCATGCTCTACAGCCTGCCCTCCCGCGACCTCATCGCGGACAGCGTCGAGTACATGGTCGAGGCCCACTGCGCCGACGCCCTGATCTGCATCTCCAACTGCGACAAGATCACCCCCGGCATGCTGATGGCCGCGATGCGCCTCAACATCCCGACGGTGTTCGTCTCCGGCGGCCCGATGGAGGCCGGCAAGGCCACCCTCGTCGACGGCACGGTCCGCAAGCTCGACCTGGTCAACGCGATCAGCGACGCGGTCGACGAGAGCATCTCCGACGAGGACATCCTCCGCATCGAGGAGAACGCCTGCCCCACCTGCGGCAGCTGTTCCGGCATGTTCACCGCCAACTCGATGAACTGCCTGACCGAGGTCCTCGGCCTCTCCCTCCCCGGCAACGGCTCCGTCCTCGCCACGCACACCGCCCGCAAGGCGCTGTACGAGGACGCGGGACGCACGATCGTGGAGATCACCAAGCGCTACTACGAGCAGGACGACGAGACCGTTCTGCCGCGGGCCATCGGCACCCGCGCCGCGTTCGACAACGCCATGGCGCTCGACATCGCCATGGGCGGCTCGACCAACACGATCCTGCACCTGCTCGCCGCGGCGCAGGAGGCCGAGCTGGACTACGACCTCGACGACATCGACGAGGTCTCGCGCCGTGTGCCCTGTCTGTCGAAGGTCGCCCCCAACGTGGCCCCCGGCGGTACGTACTACATGGAGGACGTCCACCGGGCGGGCGGCATCCCCGCCCTCCTCGGCGAACTGCACCGCGGCGGTCTGCTCAACGAGGACGTGCGCTCGGTCCACTCCGACACCCTCGCCGAATGGCTGAAGAACTGGGACATCCGCGGCGGCTCCCCGTCGCCCGAGGCCGTCGAGCTCTGGCACGCGGCCCCGGGCTGCGTGCGCTCCGCGACCGCCTTCTCGCAGTCCGAGCGCTGGGACACCCTCGACCTGGACGCGGCCGGCGGCTGCATCCGCGACCTGGAGCACGCGTACTCCAAGGACGGCGGCCTCGCCGTCCTCAGGGGCAACCTCGCCGAGGACGGCTGTGTCGTGAAGACGGCGGGCGTCGACGAGTCGATCTGGACCTTCGAGGGCCCGGCCGTCGTCTGTGAGTCGCAGGACGCCGCCGTCGACAAGATCCTCCGCAAGGAGATCAAGGAGGGCGACGTCGTCGTCATCCGTTACGAGGGCCCGCGCGGCGGCCCCGGCATGCAGGAGATGCTCTACCCGACGTCGTTCCTGAAGGGACGCGGCCTCGGCAAGAGCTGCGCCCTGGTCACGGACGGCCGCTTCTCCGGCGGTACGTCGGGCCTGTCGATCGGCCACGCGTCGCCGGAAGCAGCCTCCGGCGGCACAATCGCGCTGGTCGAGGACGGCGACCGGATCCGGATCGACATCCCGAACCGCTCGATCGAGCTCCTCGTTCCCGACGCCGAACTGGCCACCCGCCGCGAGGCGCTGAAGGGCGTGTACGCGCCGAAGAACCGCGACCGCAAGGTCTCGGCGGCCCTGCGCGCCTATGCGGCGATGGCGACGAGCGCGGACCGCGGCGCGGTCCGCGACGTCTCCAAGCTCGGCTGACGTCCCGGCAGACCCGCCCGGCCCCGTCCCTGGTCACTCACCAGCGGGCGGGGTCCTCCGCGTCCACGGCGAAGACGGATCCGTCCGGGGCCGTTCCCACGACGTTCCGGCCGAGGACCACGGGAGCGGGCAGGGACGAGGCATGGCCGAGCTTCCCCGCCTTCAGCCGCGGACGCGTCTGGCCGAGCAGCGTCCCGTGCTCCGTGTCGACGGCCAGCAGCCGCCCGTCGGCCGCCGAGAAGTACAGGCGGTTCCCCGCGCCGAGGACCGGTGCCGAGGTCAGGCCCACGGCAGTCTCCAGCCGCCACCGTTCGGCCCTCTCCCCGGCGCCCGGCCGGACATCGACGGCCAGCAGCCCTCCACCGCGCTCCAGCAGGAAGGCGGTCGGACCGGTCACCACGACCTCCGGCTGGTTCATCCGGAAGGGCAGCGGTACGGGCGTCGCGCTCCGCAGCACCGGGTCGTAGCGGACCAGCCCGGTGGTCTGGGCGTTCTCGTCCACGGAGGTCAGCAGGAGCGCCCCGTCGACCACCCCGGCCGGGGTGAGCATCCCGTCCAGCCGGCGCTGCCAGGCCGTGCCGCCGGTCCGTGCCACGACCGCCGAGACGAGGGTGGTGGTCCCGTTCGCGGAGTGCTCGAAGGCGTAGGCGAGCCCCGTCCCGCCGTCGTACAGCGCGTAGCCCGGCTGTCGGTGACCGGGGACGCCGTGCCGCCAGCGGGACGCACCGGTCTCCGCGTCGAGCCCCTGGGCGGTGCCGTCCCGCTCGACCATCAGCAGCGTGTCACCCGCGGGGAAGGGGACGTCCAGGTACGCGGAGAGGCCCGTCTCCCACAGCGGTGCGGCGCCGCCGGGGGCGTACGCCCGGAGCTTGCCGCCCGGCGCGGCGGTGTACGCCGTGCCCTCGGGCGCCGTCCCCAGCTCGGGGGCCTCGGCCGAGGCGTCCCGGTGCGACCAGACCACCCGGCCGTCCGACGGATCCAGCCGGGCCGTGCCGAAGCCGGCCGCGACGCAGTACAGCGCCGAGCCGCCCGGGGAACACGACGGCGTCGAACCGCTCGGGGACCGGAGCGCGGTCCGCCAGGGTGCGAAGGCCACCGGCTGCTCCCTCTTCCCGCCGGAACCGGTCGCCTCCGGCACCCCGGAGCCGTCAAAGGCCCCGACCGACCACACGCCCCCGGCGGTCAGCGCGAGGACCGCCGCCGCGACCGCGAGCCTGCGCACCGTACGCCGTCGGCCGCCCCGGGTCCCGGACGCCGGCCCGCCGGCCGCCCGCACATGGGTGGTCCCCTCCGCCGCCTCGCGGGCCTCTCCGCCCCCGGCGACGGCCGGCGTGACCGGCCGCCGCTGCGCCGGGACGAACGCGGTTGCCTCGTACGACGGGGGATGCAGCGCCGCCATGATCTCGTCCGGGGTGGGACGCTCCGCCGGGTCCTTCGCCAGGCAGCGTCCGACCAGCGGCGCGAGGTCCCCGGGCACCCCGGTCAGATCGGCCTCGTCGTGCACCACCTGGTAGGCCACGATGTACGGGCTGTCCGAGTCGAAGGGCCCCCGGCCGGTCGCCGCGTGGACCAGCACCGCGCCCAGCGCGAACACGTCCGCGGCGGGCCCGACCTCGCGCGGCCGCTGGAACTGCTCCGGCGCCATGTACGGCGGCGAGCCGATCAGCTTGCCCGTCTCGGTGCGCAGATCACTGTCGTACGGCCGGGAGATCCCGAAGTCGATGACCTTGGGCCCGGAGTCGGGAAGCAGCACGTTGCTCGGCTTCAGGTCCCGGTGGATGACGCCGGCCCGGTGGATGTCGCGCAGTGCCTCGGCGAGGCCGGCCGTCAGTCTGCGCAGCTCCGCGGGGCTCATCGGCCCGTTCCGCTTCACCTGCGCGGACAGAGTCGGTCCGGGCACGTAGAGGGTGGCCATCCAGGGCAGCGCGGCCGTCGGATCGGCGTCCACGACCGGTGCGGTGAACGCACCGCTGACCCGCCTGGCGGCAGCCACCTCCTGCCGGAAACGAGCCCTGAACTCGGGGTCCGCCGCATGCTGTCGGTGCACCACCTTGACCGCGAGCTGCAGCCCGGAAGGGGAACGGGCCAGGTGCACCACACCCATGCCGCCCGCTCCGAGACATGCCTCCAGCCTGTACTGCCCTGCGTACTCAGGATGCTCCGCTTCCGGATGTGATCCGGTCCCTCGCAGCGGCGGCATCGCCCACCCCCGTGTGTTCGTGCGCAAGCGCGACGCACGGAGCCTAGTCGATGGTGCGTGCGAGGAGACGGGGGCTTGTTAGCCTGCGCGTCGTACGCATCGTTTTCAACGGGGGAGGCCCTGATGGGCGTTGGAGAGAACACCGGCAGCACGCAGAACACGGCGGCGGACGAGGGGGCGACGACGCTCGCGGTGAGCGTGGTCCAGTATCCGATCGCTTCCGGATACCGCGTCAACGTCCGCAGGGGACCGGGCACGCAGTACGGGATCGTCCGGACGCTGCCGTACGGGATGAGCGTCCCGGTCTACTGCCAGAAGCCGGGGGAGTGGATCACCGGCCCGTACGGCACGACGAACCTCTGGGACAACATCGCCAGCGGCGAGTTCGTGTCGGACGCCTACGTCCGCACGGGCAGTGACGGATACATCGCCCCGCGCTGCGACTGACACGAACGCTGTCCGCCCGGGGATAATCGGTTCCGTGAGCGAGAACAGCGAAGCGTCCGGCACGTCCTCCGGCGGCACAGCGCCGGGGCCGCAGCCCGAGCCCCTGCGTTTCTTCGGTACGACCTGGGTCGACCACGACGGGGGTTACGGGCTGCGGCGCGCCGGGGTCAGCGTCGGGTCGCTCGCGGCAGCCGTGGCCGCGTGCTTCGTCCTCCGCTTCGCCTACCAGGGACTGGAGATCGCCGAGGTCGGCAGTCTCGTCGGCATGCTGGTCGTGCTGATGTTCGCGGTCTGCAGCGCCATCGCGTTCCGCAGGACCTGGGAGGGCTTCGGCCGCCGTCCCGCGGACCCGTCCCGCGAGGACAGCCTGCGGGGCCTGAAGTCGATCGGCTTCATCGGCTCGCTGCTCGCCTACTTCTTCCGCTCGCTCGTCGAGGCGCCGGGCGAGAAGCTGCGGCGTACGGAGTACGAGACGGCGCTCGCCCGGTACGTGAAGCGCCGCTCGGCCCGCACCGGCAACCCGGCAGCCCGCAGGAGCGGCAAGGGGAAGCGCCCCGGGCGCGGGTAGCACCACCGCGAGGCCCCGGCGCGTCGCCCGCCGGCCGTGCCGGTCTTCCGAGCCCGCCGCGCCGCATGCGCCTCGGCCCCTCCCTCCAGCGCGGCGGCGCCCGCCTGGATGGTGTGCCGCAGCCCGGTCGGACCCAGCTCCGCCCGCCGGCGTGCGGCAGGGCGTCCAGCAGCCGCGGGAACGGGACTTGGCCCGCCAGCCGGACACGGTCCTGCACCTCCACGTGCACCTGGCCGAGGGCCCGGGCGGCCTTGGTGACGGCCCGATGTTCGCGTACCCGGCGGTGCGCCGGCACGCCCGTCGGCGCCGGCCTCATCACCGCCCGGCGAACATGCCCCGCACCACGGAGCGGAGACGGCCCGGAACCATCGTCCGGGCCGCGGGCGCCGAGCCCCGCCCTCAGCGCGCCGGCGGCCGGCACCAGCACCCCCAGGCCCGCCACGCCGATCCCTTGACGGCGGAGCTGCGGCAGGACCAATATTCATCACATGATGAATTCCCAAGGTGTCGCATCGGCAGGGGCCGTCGAGGCACGCGCCCTCACCGTCGTGCGCGGCGACCGCACCGTCCTGCGCAGTCTCGACTTCACCGTCGAACCGGGCAGGATCACCGGCCTCCTCGGCCCCTCCGGCTGCGGCAAGTCCACGCTCATGCGGTCCGTCGTCGGCACCCAGGCCAAGGTCGGCGGAACCCTCGACGTCCTCGGCCTCCCCGCGGGTCACCCTGCCCTGCGCCCCCGCGTCGGCTACGTCGCCCAGGCCCCGTCGGTCTACACTGACCTCACCGTCCGCCAGAACCTGGACTACTTCGCGGCCGTGCTCCGGCCGGGCCGCGCCCACCGCGAGTCCCGCAGGGAAGCCGTCGCCCGCGCCGTCCAGGACGTCGACCTCACCACCCACGCCGACGACCTCGGCGGAAACCTCTCCGGCGGGCAGCTCAGCCGCGTCTCGCTCGCCGTCGCCCTGCTCGGCACCCCCGAGCTCCTCGTGCTCGACGAACCGACCGTCGGTCTGGACCCCGTGCTGCGCCGCGACCTGTGGAACCTCTTCCACACCCTCGCCGCCGAGCGCGGCACCACGATCCTCGTCTCCTCCCACGTCATGGACGAGGCCGAGCGCTGCCAGCACCTGCTGCTCATGCGCGAAGGAGCCGTCCTCGCAGCGGACACCCCCGACGCCCTGCGCACCCGCACCGGCTCGGCCACCGTCGAGGAGGCCTTCCTCCACCTCGTCGACGAGGCAGCCGCCACCACCGGCCAGGAGACGACCCGATGAGCACCGACGCCACCACGCCCACCCCGCAGCCGCTGAGCCCCGCCCGCACCCTGGCCACCGCCGCCCGTGTCCTGCGCCAGCTCCGCCACGACCCCCGCACCATCGCGCTGCTGCTGATCGTCCCCGTCCTGATGATCACGCTGCTCCGCTACGTCTTCGACGCCAGCCCGCAGACCTTCGACGCCATCGGCGCCTCGCTGCTCGGCATCTTCCCGCTGATCACGATGTTCCTGGTGACCTCGATCGCCACCCTCCGCGAACGCACCTCGGGCACCCTCGAACGACTGCTCGCCATGCCCCTCGGCAAGGGCGACCTGATCGCCGGGTACGCGCTCGCCTTCGGCACCGTCGCTGTCGTCCAGGCCCTCCTGGCCACCGCGCTGTCCGTGTGGGTGCTCGGCCTGGACGTCGTCGGATCACCCTGGCTGCTGCTCCTGGTCGCCCTGCTCGACGCGCTGCTCGGCACGGCGCTCGGACTGTTCGTCTCGGCCTTCGCCGCCTCCGAATTCCAGGCCGTGCAGTTCATGCCGGCCGTGATCTTCCCGCAGCTGCTCCTGTGCGGACTGTTCACCCCGCGCGACCAGATGCACCCCGTTCTCGAAGCCGTCTCGAACGTCATGCCGATGTCGTACGCCGTCGACGGGATGAACCAGGTCCTCACCCATACGGACGTCACCACCGACTTCTACCGCGACATCCTGATCGTCGCGGGCTGCGCCCTGCTCGTCCTCTTCCTCGGCGCCGCCACCCTCCGCCGCCGCACCAGCTGACGGCGCGGTGCGAGGATGGCGGCGACGACGCGTACCGCCACCCGGAGGGTGAACCGCATGACCCAGACAGTCGCAGTCCTCGGCACAGGAAAGATCGGCGAGGCCTTGCTCAGCGGCATGATCAGGGCCGGCTGGCGCGCCCGCGACCTTTTGGTGACGAACCGCCGCTCCGAGCGCGCCGAGGAGCTCCGCACCCGCTACGGGGTCGAGTCCGTCACCAACGCCGAGGCGGCCAGGAGCGCGGACATCCTCATCCTCGCGGTCAAGCCCCAGGACATGGGCAAGCTCCTCGACGAGCTCGCCCCGCACGTCACCCCCGACCGGCTCGTCATCAGCGCCGCCGCCGGCATCCCGACCGCGTTCATCGAGGAGCGCCTCGCCGAGGGCACCCCGGTCGTCCGCGTCATGCCGAACACCCCCGTCGTCGTGGACGAGGGCATGTCCGTCATCTCCGCGGGCAGCCACGCCACCCCCGAACACCTCGGCCACGCCGAGGCGATCTTCGGGGGTGTCGGCAAGACCCTCCGCGTCCCGGAATCCCAGCAGGACGCGGCCACCGCGCTCTCCGGCTCGGGACCCGCGTACTTCTACTTCCTCGTCGAGGCCATGACGGACGCCGGCATCCTGCTCGGCCTGCCCCGCGCCCAGGCCCACGACCTGATCGTCCAGGCCGCGATCGGCGCCGCGATCATGCTCCGGGACAGCGGCGAACACCCGGTCAAGCTCCGCGAGGCCGTCACCAGCCCGGCCGGCACCACCATCAGCGCCATCCGCGAGCTGGAGAACCACGGCGTACGCGCCGCCCTCATCGCCGCCCTCGAAGCAGCCCGCGACCGCAGCCGTGAGCTGGCCTCCGGCAACGGCTGACCCCCGCTACCCCACCGCGGCGACCAGCTCCGCACTGCGCACCACGCTCGCGAACCCACCGCCATGCAACGTCACGGCGGTGGCCCGCGCCAGCTCGTCCGCGCTCAGCCGCCAGCCCCACGGGCCCTCCTGGTCGAAGGTGTACGTCGCGTCGAACGCGAAGAACACCTCGTAGCCGAGATTCCCGCCCATGCGCGCCGTCGTCTCCGCGCACATATTGGTCTGGATCCCGGCCACCACGATCTGCCGTACACCGGTCTCCCTGAGCCAGGCGTCCAGATCGGGCGTTCCGTAGAAGGCGGAGTTCACCGACTTCGTGAGGAACAGTTCCGGGCCGCGGCCCTTTCCGCGCCGCTCCTCGACGTACTCCTTGAAGTCGTTCCCCGTGTACCCCGCACGCAGGGGTGAATCCGGCTCGGCCGAGTCGTGCCGCACGAAGACGACGGGCCGGCCGCTCGCCTGCCAGGCGTCGATGAGCCCGGCGATGTTCCGATCCGCCTCCGGATTGTTCCGGGGCCCCCAGTAGGCGTCCTCCTCGAATCCCCGCTGTACGTCCACGACGACCAGTGCTGTGTTCTCCGCGATCTCCATGCTCACCAGCCTCCCCCTGAGGACGCGTCTCTCCCAGTGCCCTGAAAGTCATCGATCGATGGTTTACTGCCACCATGACCGCGTCGCCGCACCGCCGTCCCTCCCGTATCGCCCTGGTCGCGTTTCCCGGGGTCCGCGCGTTCGACGTCTCGGTCATCACGGAGGTCTGGGGAGTGGACCGTACCGACCGGGGCGTCCCCGCCTTCGACCTGCGTCGCACCGCAGCCGATCCGGCACCCGTCGCGCTCCGCGGCGGGCTGTCGCTCACCCCCGACCGCACGCTGGCCTGGCTGTCCCGCGCCGATCTGGTCGTGGTCCCCGGCCTCGACGACCACCTGACGCCCGCCCCCGAGCCGGTACTCGAAGCTCTTCGCCGAGCCCACCGCCGCGGCACGCCGCTCGCCGCACTCTGCGGGGGCGCGTTCACCCTGGCCCAGGCGGGACTCCTGGACGGCCGCCGCGCCGTCACCCACTGGAATCTCACCGAGCTCCTCAGCACCCACCACCCACGGGTGGCCGTGGTGCGGGACGCCCTCTTCCTCCATGACGACAACATCTGGACCTCGGCGGGCACGGCGGCGGGCATCGATCTGTGCCTCCACCTGGTGCGCACGGAGCACGGCGCGGAGGCGGCGGCGACGATTGCCCGTTCGATGGTCACGGCTCCGTTCCGCACCGGCACCCAGGCCCAGTTCATCGAGCACCCCACCCCGCAGTCCGACCGGGACGCGGATGCCCTGGCGGCGGTGCGCGCGCACGCGCTGACCCATCTGGCGCAACCCCACACGGTGGCCGGCCTCGCCGCCCGCGCGGGCATGTCGACGCGGACCTTCGCACGCCATTTCCAGGCCACCACCGGGACGACGCCACTGCGCTGGCTGATCAACCAGCGCATCGCCGCAGCCCAGAAGCTCCTTGAGCGGACCGACCTCCCCCTCCCGGAGGTGGCCCGCCGCACGGGCTTCGGCAGCGAGATCACCATGCGCCAGCACTTCGCCGCGCACCTCGCCACCAGCCCGCGCGACTACCGGCTGGCCTTCCATGACACAGGTGGGCGGACCGGAGGTTGACATCGCCCGCGCACATCCGTAGTGTGCTCCGAGTTGTCCGACGTGAGTGCCGGCCTAGGTCGGTCCCCGGACAGCCATTCCGCAGTAACCACTCAAAACGCGCGACATCTGTCGCAGTGTTTTTCTGTGCGCATGTGCGGAATGGGGAATCAGCGTTCGAAGGAACCCCGATTAGCGTCGGGGCCGGGGATTCCGCTAAAGTCTCACTCGTCGGAACGGCCCAACAGCCGGGAAGGCAAGCCCCACTGACTGGGAATCGGGCCCGAAAGGATCTGATAGAGTCGGACTCGCCGGAAAGGGAAACGCGAAAGCGAAGAACTGGAAGGCGAAACCCGCTTCGACCGGGAATCGGACACGAAAGAGTCTGATAGAGTCGGAAACGCAAGAACGAAGGGAAGCGCCCGGAGGGCCCCGGTGAAACGGGAC
>NZ_JBEZYP010000016.1:153853-154976 GCF_040638585.1 Streptomyces sp. NPDC025273 | reverse complement strand
CGCCCGGTTACATTCCGAACCCGGAAGCTAAGCCTTTCAGCGCCGATGGTACTGCAGGGGGGACCCTGTGGGAGAGTAGGACGCCGCCGAACAATCTTTCAAGGACCCTTGGTCCCAGCGTTCATGCTGGGACCAAGGGTCCTTTTGTTTTTTCCGAAGCGCGTCGGATGGTCGGCTGCGCGAGAATGTCTGTGGTACCCGATGACAGGAGTCACCCCCATGTCCACCAACTCTTCCGACGACCGTCCGGAGCGCGAGCCGCGTCGCCGGGACGCCGGTGACAGGGGCGGCTTCCGAGGCGCTCGCGACGACCGGTCCTCCGCGCCTCGACGTGACAACGACCGCCCTGGCGGTGGCTTCCGGCGTGATGACAACCGTGGTGGCAGCACGGGTGGCGGTGGTTTCCGCCGTGACGACCGTGCTCCCCGTCGTGACGACAACCGTGGTGGCGGCTCCGGCGGCGGCTTCCGTCGTGACGACAACCGTGGCGGTGGCAGCACCGGTGGCGGTGGTTTCCGCCGTGACGACCGCGCTCCGCGTCGTGATGACGACCGTGGTGGTTACCGCGGTGGTCAGCAGCGCGACGACCGTGGTGGCCGGCCCACCGGCGGAGGTTTCGACCGCCGTGACGATCGCGGCGGCAGGCCCACCGGTGGCGGGTTCGAGCGTCGTGACGACCGTGCTCCCCGCCGTGACGACAACCGTGGTGGCAGCTCCGGCGGCGGCTTCCGTCGTGACGACCGGGGTGGCCGACCCACCGGTGGCGGCTTCGAGCGTCGTGACGACCGGCCCCGCGGCCCGCGTCGTGATGACGACCGCCCCAGCAGCGGCGGCTTCCGTCGTGACGACAACCGTGGCGGTGGCAGCACCGGTGGCGGTGGTTTCCGCCGGGACGACCGCGCTCCGCGTCGTGATGACGACCGTGGTGGTTACCGCGGTGGTCAGCAGCGCGACGACCGTGGTGGCCGGCCCACCGGCGGCGGGTTCGAGCGTCGTGACGACCGTGCTCCCCGTCGTGACGACAACCGTGGTGGCGGCTCCGGCGGCGGCTTCCGTCGTGACGACAACCGTGGCGGTGGCAGCACCGGTGGCGGTGGTTTCCGCCGGGACGACCGTGCCCCGC
>NZ_JBEZYP010000016.1:0-153755 GCF_040638585.1 Streptomyces sp. NPDC025273 | reverse complement strand
GCGTCGTGATGACGACCGTGGTGGTTACCGCGGTGGTCAGCAGCGCGACGACCGTGGTGGCCGGCCCACCGGTGGCGGGTTCGAGCGTCGTGACGACCGTCCCCGCGGCCCGCGTCGCGATGACGACCGCCCCAGCAGCGGCGGCTTCCGTCGTGACGACAGCCGGGGTGGTGGCACGGGTGGTGGTGGTTTCCGCCGTGACGACCGTGCCCCGCGTCGTGATGACGACCGTGGTGGTTACCGCGGTGGTCAGCAGCGCGACGACCGTGGTGGCCGGCCCACCGGTGGCGGGTTCGAGCGTCGTGACGATCGCGGCGGCCGGCCCAACGGCGGCGGGTTCGAGCGTCGTGACGACCGTCCCCGCGGCCCGCGTCGCGATGACGACCGCCCCAGCAGCGGCGGCTTCCGCCGCGACGACAACCGTGGCGGTGGCAGCACCGGTGGTGGCTTCCGCCGCGACGACCGCAGCCATGACCGGGACCGTGCGCCGCGTCGTGACAACGACCGGGGCAACGACCGCGGCGGATTCCGTGGGCGGGACGACCGTGGCGGCTATCAGGGCCGCGACGACCGGGACCGCGAGCCGATCAAGCGGCTTCCGATTCCGGACGACGTCACCGGCGACGAGATCGACAAGGACGTCCGTCAGGAGCTGATGAGCCTGCCGAAGACACTTGCCGAGGACGTCGCGCGGAACCTCGTCATGGTCGCCCGTCTGATCGACGAGGATCCCGACCAGGCGTACGCGTACTCCCGTATCGCCCTGCGACTGGCCTCCCGCGTCGCCGCGGTGCGTGAGGCCGCCGGCTTCGCCGCGTACGCCACGCAGAAGTACGCGGAGGCGCTCGCCGAGTTCCGGGCGTCCCGTCGGATGACCGGTTCCGTGGACCTGTGGCCCGTCATGGCCGACTGCGAGCGCGGGCTCGGGCGCCCCGAGCGTGCCATGGCCATGGCCGGCGAGCCCGAGGTGCAGAAGCTGGACAAGGCCGGGCAGGTCGAGATGCGACTGGTCGCCGCCGGAGCGCGTCGGGACATGGGGCAGATCGACGCCGCCATCGTCACGCTGCAGAGCCCCGAGCTCGCCTCCAGCTCCGTCCACTCATGGACGCCGCGCCTGCGGTACGCCTACGCGGACGCGCTCCTGGAAGCAGGGCGTGAGGACGAGGCCCGTGAGTGGTTCGGGAAGGCCCTGGAGGCCGACAAGGACGGTGCGACCGACGCGTCCGACCGGCTCGCAGAGCTCGACGGCGTGGAGTTCGTCGACGTCCTCGGTGACGACGACGAGCAGCCGGCCGCCGCGCCCGCAGCTGAAGCGGCTGAGGACGACGAGGACGACGAGGACGATGTCGCCCCGGACGATGACGACGACGTGGACGGATCCGCGAAGGCGTAGGCACGACGCACCAGCAGGAGGAGGGCGGCACCCGCACGGGTGCCGCCCTCTTCCTGTTCACCGGCCCGTCAGTCGGTGTGAAGGCTCCGCAGGACCAGGCCCGTAGCCGGTTTCGGCCCGAACGACGTCGACTTGCGAGGCATGGTGACGCCCTGCCGGGCCAGGTCCCGGACGACATCCTCCCGTACCGGGTGCATCAGGACCGCCGTGGCATTGTGCCGCTCCGCCTGCTCGACCGCCGCGGCCGTGTCGTGGATGTAGGCGATGTGCTCCGGGGCGTCAGGAATCTGCCAGACGGCATCGAGGAGTGTGGAGTGCAGCACCGTCGCGTCGAGTGCGCGCCAGGCCGCCGGCCGGTCCGCGCGGACCGTGCGGGCCAGCAGCCGCTCGTCCGGCCGGTCGACGAGATGGAAGCGGCCGTCGCCCGCGAGCAGAAAGGCGTTGCCCTCCGCAGCGGCCTCCGCGAGCGCGTCGAGCGCGTGGGAGAGCGGTCCCCCGACGGTCCGCACCCGGAAGCTGTCGCCGAGGGCGGCGATCGCGTCCGCGACCGGGAGGCGGTGAAGCAACCGGTGGATGCCCCGGACCTGCAGGGGGTAGCGGGACGTGTCGACGAGGAGGACCAGCCCGAAGTCCCAGGGGCCCGGGGCCGACTGCTCCTGCTGGAGCCTGAGATAAGTGGCCCAGCGATGGTGGCCGTCGGCGATCAGCGCCTGACGGCGGGCGAGGTCGGACTCGATCTCCGCCTGCTCGGCAGGATCCGTGACGGCCCAGAGGCGGTGGCCGAAGCCGTCCTCGGTCGTCGTGGTGAGGAGCGGCAGGCGCTTCACCACGCGCTCGATGACCGCCGTCGCACCGCTCGGCCCACCGTCGCCGGCATAACTGAGCAGCAGCGGTTCGAAGTGGGCGGCCGCGGTGCGCATCAGGTCGGCGCGGTCCTCCACGACATCGGCCATGACGTCCTCGTGCGGCAGCACGATGCCCTCGGCCGCCGGGGAGAGGGCCAGGGCGCCGATCAGTCCGCGCTGCAGGACGTCGCCCGCCCACTGCTCGTAGACGTAGAGCGCCGGCACGGGGTCCGGGGCGAGGACCCCCTCCGCGAGCCAGCGTTTCAGTGTCTCGGCGGCCTGGCGGTGCCGCTCGGCGGCGTTGCCGGCCTGCGGCAGGATCAGCCGCACGATGTTGTACGGGTCGGCGGACTCCAGGTGGTGCAGTCCGTCGGGCCGTACGACGACGTCGTAAGGGGGTGACGTCACCGCGGCCAGACTGCCGACCCGTTCGGGGACGTACCGCAGGCCGCGGAAGGGGATCAGCCGCAGTCCCTGATCGGCGGCGGGCCCGGATGTGTTCATCCGTGCATCGTATGTGTGTGATCCGGCGATGCGGGATGATCGGGTGAGAAGGATGGAAAGAGGAGCGCAGGCATATGAGTCAGCAGTACAGGTCCCGGCCCCTCGGGAGCGGCGCGGCGCTGAGTGAGGCGTACGACACGGCTCTGCTCGACCTCGACGGGGTGGTGTACGCGGGCGGACACGCGATCCCGCACGCCGTCGAGGCGCTCGGCACCGCGCGGGACGGCGGGATGCGGCTGGCGTATGTGACGAACAACGCCCTGCGGACGCCGGACGCGGTGGCGGAGCATCTGACGGAGCTCGGGGTGCCGGCCGAACCGTCCGACGTGATCACCTCGGCGCAGGCGGTGGCGCGGCTGATGGCCGATCAGCTGCCTTCCGGAGCACGGGTGCTCGTGGTCGGCGGCGACGGGCTGCTGGTCGCGCTGCGCGAGCGGGGCCTGGTGCCGGTGGAGTCGGCGGACGACGACCCGGTCGCGGTGGTGCAGGGGTACGGCGGGCCCGACCTGGCGTGGGGGCGGCTCGCCGAGGCGGCGTACGCGGTCGCGCGCGGGGCTGCGTGGTTCGCCTCCAACACGGACCTGACGATTCCGAGCGCCCGCGGTATCGCGCCGGGCAACGGCGCGGCGGTGGAGGTCGTACGGATAGCCACGGGCGCCGAGCCGCAGGTGGCGGGCAAACCGTTGCCTCCGATGCACCGCGAGACGGTGCTGCGGACCGGGGCCGAGCGGCCGTTGGTCGTCGGAGACCGGCTGGACACGGACATCGAGGGCGCGTTCAACGGGGGTGTCGACTCACTGCTCGTGCTCACCGGGGTGACGGGTGCCGCGCAACTGCTCGCCGCCGAGCCGAAGTACCGGCCGACCTATGTGGACCGGGATCTGCGCGGGCTGCTCACCGGCCAGCCCGGGGTGACGGCGGAGGGCGACGGGATCCGGTGCGGAGGCTGGACGGCCGCGGTGCGCGGGGACGCCCTCGCGCTGGAGGGCGACGGGGAGGCGCTGGACGGGCTGCGGGCCCTGTGCGGGGCGGCGTGGACACACGCCGGCGAAGGTTCGTGCCGGCTCGACGCGGGGAAGGCGCTGGCCAGGCTCGGGCTGTAGCCGGGGGCGTAGGAACCGGACCGAGCGTTGGTGGAGTTAGAGGATAGGCTAACCTAACCTGGTGTTGGTCGAGAATCCCCCCGAATCGAGTGCCGGCCCCGCGGTCGCGCCGGCGAAGCCCCTGCCCGCAGGGCGCCACGCGGTCCGCGCCGCAGGACTTCTGGTCGCTGTGGGAGTCCTGGTGCTCGTGTGTCTCGCGAGTGTCGCGATCGGCGCCAAGGCGTTGCCCCTGGCCGAGGTCTGGCACGGCTTGTTCCACTCCTCGGGGAGCAATGGCGACGTCCTCGTCCGCGAGGTGCGTGTCCCGCGCACCGTGCTCGGGCTGATCGTCGGAGCCGCGCTCGGCCTCGCCGGAGCGGTGATGCAGGCGCTGACCCGTAACCCCCTCGCCGAGCCCGGCCTGCTGGGCGTCAACGCGGGGGCGTCGGCGGCCGTCGTCTCCGCCATCAGCTTCTTCGGCGTGACCTCGCTGACCGGCTACGTCTGGTTCGCGTTCGGCGGTGCGGCGATCGTCTCCGTGGCGGTGTACCTCCTCGGTGGCAGCCGGTCCGCCAACCCCGTACGTCTGGCGCTCGCCGGGACCGCGGTCACCGCGGCCCTTTTCGGCTACGTCAACGCCGTACAGCTGCTGGACGCGGCGGCGCTGGACCGGCTGCGGTTCTGGACCGTCGGATCGCTGGCCTCCGCGAACACGGAGACCGTCGGCAAGGTATGGCCGTTCATCGCGCTCGGCGTACTGATCGCGCTGCTCATCGCCCGGCCGCTGAACGCGCTGGAGATGGGTGACGACACCGCCAAGGCGCTCGGCGCCCATCTGACCCGCACCCGGATCCTCGCGATGGTGGCGGTCACGCTGCTCTGCGGGGCCGCGACCGCCGCCTGCGGGCCGATCGTCTTCATCGGGCTGATGATCCCGCACCTGGTCCGCACCCTCACCGGCCCCGACATGCGATGGATCCTGCCGTACGCGGCCGTCCTCGCGCCCGTGCTGCTGCTCGGCGCGGACGTGGCCGGCCGGGTCGTCGCCCGCCCCTCCGAGCTGCAGGTCGGCATCGTCACCGCGCTGCTCGGCGGGCCGGTCTTCATCCATCTCGTACGACGCAGGAGGATGGCCCAGCTGTGAAGGCCGCACAGGACACCGAGGCCGCACGGAACAGCGGGGCCCGGCAGGACACCGCCACGCGGAACACCACGAGGACGGTGCACGCCGTCCGTACCCCCGGCGGGTTCTCCTTCCGGGTGGACGCACGGGCGTTCACCGTCATCGTGCTGCTCACCGCGGCCGCCGCCGCGGCCGCCGTGGTGCTGATCGGCAGCGGCGACTTCTCCATGACCCCGGGCGAGGTCCTCAGCACACTGTCCGGCCACGGAACGTTCCAGCAGGAGTTCATCGTCACGGACCTGCGCCTGCCGAGGGTCCTGGTCGGACTCCTGGTCGGTGCCGCGCTCGGTGTGGGCGGTGCCGTCTTCCAGAGCGTCTCGCGCAATCCGCTCGGCAGCCCCGACGTGCTCGGCTTCGGCCAGGGCTCCGCGGTCGGCGCCCTCCTCGTGATCGTGCTCCTCCACGGCGGGCCCGCCGAGGTCGCCGCAGGCGCCGTCTGTGGTGGCGTGCTGACCGGTGTCGCCGTCCACCTGCTGGCCTGGAAGCGGGGCGTGCACGGCTACCGGCTCGTCCTCGTCGGCATCGGAGCCGCCGCGATGCTCACCGCCGCGACCCACTACCTGATCACCAAGGCCAATCTCGTCGACGCCACCCGCGCCGTGGTCTGGATGACCGGCTCGCTCGACGGCCGGGACTGGGCGCAGGTCTGGCCGCTGCTCGCGGTCTGCGCCGTGCTCGTCCCCCTGGTGCTGGGCCACGGGCGGGCCCTGCGCATGCTGGAGATGGGCGACGACGCCGCCCACGCCCTGGGCGTACGGGTGGAACGCACGCGGCTCGTCCTGCTGGGCTGCGCCGTGATCCTCGTCGCCGTCGCCACGGCCGCCGCGGGCCCCATCGTCTTCGTCTCGCTGAGTGCCCCGCAGATCGCCCGCCGGCTCACCCGCTCACCCGGCCCCAACCTGGCCGCCGCCGCCTGCACGGGCGCGGCCCTGCTGCTCGTCGCCGACTGGACCGCGATGAACGCCTTCGGGGACCGTCAGCTTCCGGTGGGTGTGGTCACCGGGGTGCTGGGCGGCTGCTACCTGCTGTGGCTCCTGGTGTCCGAGCGCAGGGCGGGACGCATATGAAGCCCGGCCCGCGGGCGAAGTCGCCGGACACCTCGCAGACGCATCCCATCAACTCCGGGAGTACGACCATGCAGCGCCTCACCGCAGACTCGGTGACCCTCGGCTACGACCGGCGGACGATCGCCGAGAACCTCTCGGTCGAGATCCCCGACCGGTCCTTCACCGTGATCGTCGGCCCCAACGCCTGCGGCAAGTCGACCCTGCTGCGCGCACTCTCCCGGATGCTGAAGCCGAGCCGGGGAGAGGTCCTGCTGGACGGGCAGTCCATCCACAGGATGCCCGCGAAGAAGGTCGCCCGGACCCTGGGCCTGCTGCCCCAGTCCTCCATAGCCCCCGACGGCATCACGGTCGCCGACCTCGTCTCGCGCGGCCGCTACCCGCACCAGGGACTGCTGCGCCAGTGGTCGCCCGAGGACGAGCGGATCGTCGTGGAGTCCATGGCGTCGACCGGCGTCGGCGAACTCGCCGACCGCTACGTCGACGAGCTCTCCGGCGGCCAGCGCCAGCGTGTCTGGATCGCCATGGCGCTCGCCCAGCAGACCCCGCTGCTGCTGCTCGACGAGCCGACGACGTATCTCGACATCCAGCACCAGATCGACGTGCTGGACCTCTGCGCGGAACTGCACGAGACCCAGGGCCGCACGCTGGTCGCCGTGCTGCACGACCTGAACCACGCGGCCCGGTACGCCACCCACCTCATCGCCCTGCGCGAAGGCGAGATCGTCGCCGAGGGCGCACCCGGCGACATCGTCACGGCGGAGCTGGTGGAGGAGGTCTTCGGGATGCGGTGCCAGATCATCGACGACCCCGAGACGGGAACGCCGCTCGTGGTCCCGGCCGCCCGCAGGAAGCGGACGGCGGCCGCTGCCTGACCGCCTGTTACAGGAGGGACCTGAGCTTCAGCAGATCGCGGAAGCCCGCCTCCAGCCGGACCCGGCCCGACCCCCAGGCCTTCGCGAAGTTCAGCTCGCCGTTCACCAGGGCCACCAGATCGTCCCCGGTCATCGCGAGCCGGATCTCGGCCTTCTTGCGGGGCGGGCCGTCGACCATGTCGAGCACCCGGATCCGGCCGTTCGTCAGCCGTCCGGTGAACGTCACGTCGAGATCCCTGATGTGGCAGCTCAGCGAGCGGTCGAGGGCGGCAGCGCCGCGTACGTCGCCGTCCGCCGATGCCAGGTTGCCGGAAAGTGTGTCGAGTGCACTGCGGCACTCCGCCATGGTCGCCATCGTCACCGACGGTACCCCAGCGCTTCGCGGTAGCGTTTCGGCATGAGCGACTGGATGCCGGAGCCGGAGACGCAGCCCGAGGCCACACCCGTGCCCCCCGCGCCCACCTACGACACCGCCCCGCCCGCCCCGCTCGGTGTCACACGGACCCCCACCGGGCATGCCGGAGTGGACGCGCGGCTGGAACGCCTGGCCGACGCCGACCACCTCCCGGCGGACGGGCACACCGAGGTGTACGAGGATGTACACCGTGGGCTGCGCGACGAGCTGACCGCGCTGGACGCCCGGCCCGCACCCGCACCGACGCCCAGTGACGACAACAGGAGCTGAACCCAACGTGGCAGGAGTGGCACGTCGCCGCCTCGACGCCGAGCTGGTACGCCGCAAGCTGGCCCGCTCGCGCGAGCACGCGAGCCAGCTGATCGCAGCGGGGCGGGTGACCGTCGGCGGCAACACCGCGACCAAACCCGCCACCCAGGTCGAGACCAGCGCGGCCGTCGTCGTGACCAAGGACGACAGCGATCCCGAGTACGTCTCGCGCGGCGGGCACAAACTCGCGGGTGCGCTCGCCGCCTTCGGTCCGCTCGGGCTGACCGTGGAGGGAAGGCGGGCGCTGGACGCCGGGGCGTCGACCGGGGGCTTCACCGATGTGCTGCTGCGGGCCGGGGCCGGCCACGTCGTGGCCGTGGACGTCGGCTACGGACAGCTCGCCTGGTCGCTGCAGTCCGATGAACGCGTCACCGTCAAGGACCGCACCAACGTGAGGGAACTGACGCTGGAGCAGATCGACGGGAAGGCGGTGGACCTGGTCGTGGGTGATCTGTCGTTCATCCCGCTGGGCCTCGTGCTGCCGGCCCTCGCGCGCTGCGCCGCCCCGGACGCGGACCTGGTCCTCATGGTCAAGCCGCAGTTCGAGGTGGGCAAGGAGCGTCTCGGCAGCGGCGGTGTGGTCCGCAGCCCCGAGCTGCGGGCCGAGGCGGTACGCGAAGTGGCGCGCCGGGCCGGTCTGCTGGGCCTCGGTGTCCGGGGAGTCACGGCGAGCCCGCTGCCCGGGCCGTCGGGAAATGTCGAATACTTTCTGTGGCTGCGGGCCGGAGCACCTGAACTGGATCCCGCGGATGTCGACCGTGCAGTGGCGGAGGGGCCTCGTTGACGACGCATGCGGCACAACCCGAGAACGCGGCGCGAACCGTTTTCCTGCTGGCGCACACCGGCCGTCCGGCCGCGATCCGCAGCGCCGAGCTCGTCGTCCGGGGCCTGCTCCGGCACGGCCTCGGCGTCCGGGTGCTGGCCGTGGAGGCGGCGGACCTGCCGCTGCCGCCGTCCGTGGTGACGGTCACGGACGCCACACCCGCGGCGGTGGACGGCTGTGAACTGCTGATCGTGCTGGGCGGGGACGGCACACTGCTGCGCGGCGCCGAGATCTCCCGCGCCTCCGGCGTACCGATGCTCGGCGTCAACCTCGGACGGGTCGGCTTCCTCGCCGAGGCCGAGCGCGACGACCTGGACAAGGTCGTCGACCGCGTCGTCACCCGGGCCTACGAGGTCGAGGAGCGGATGACGCTCGACGTCCTCGTGCACAGCAACGGCGACATCGTGCACACCGACTGGGCGCTCAACGAGGCGGCCGTGCAGAAGGTCTCGCCCGAACGGATGCTGGAGGTCGTCCTGGAGATCGACGGCCGCCCGGTGACCGGGTTCGGGTGTGACGGCATCGTCTGCGCCACCCCGACCGGATCGACCGCGTACGCCTTCTCGGCGGGCGGCCCCGTCGTCTGGCCCGAGGTCGAGGCCCTCCTGATGGTGCCGATCAGCGCCCACGCGCTGTTCGCCAAGCCGCTGGTGACCTCGCCCACGTCGGTCCTGGCCGTGGAGGTCCAGCCGCACACCCCGCACGGGGTCCTGTGGTGCGACGGGCGCAGGACCGTCGAGCTGCCCGCGGGAGCCAGGGTCGAGGTACGGCGCGGAGCGGTGCCCGTACGGCTGGCACGGCTGCACCACGCCTCGTTCACGGACCGTCTGGTCGCCAAGTTCGCGCTCCCCGTCCAGGGCTGGCGGGGCGCGCCGCACTGAGCGGCGAAGAGCCCTCGCCGCCCGGGAGAGTGAACGGAACGCCGGGGGCCTTGGCGAACCCGTCCCCGGACCTCGTAAGGTCATGTCCGTGTTGGAGGAGATGCGGATACGGTCGCTCGGAGTCATCGACGACGCGGTGGTGGAGCTGTCACCCGGTTTCACCGCGGTGACGGGCGAGACCGGCGCGGGCAAGACCATGGTCGTCACCAGCCTCGGGCTGCTGCTCGGCGGGCGCGCCGATCCCGCCCTCGTGCGGGTCGGTGCCAAGACCGCGGTCGTCGAGGGGCGGATCACGGTGTCCGAGGGCGACGCGGCCGCGCTGCGCGCCGAGGAGGCCGGGGGCGAGATCGAGGACGGTGCGCTGCTCATCAGCCGTACGGTGTCGGCGGAAGGACGCTCCAGGGCCCATCTCGGGGGCAGATCAGTGCCCGTGGGAGTCCTCGCCGAGCTCGCCGACGAACTCGTCGCCGTGCACGGCCAGACCGACCAGCAGGGACTTCTCAAGCCCGCGCGGCAGCGGGGGGCCCTGGACCGGTACGCGGGCGACGGCGTCGCGGTCCCGCACGCCACGTACGCTGCGGCCTACCGGCGGCTGCGCGCCGTCGTCGTGGAGCTCGACGAGCTGACCACCCGGGCCCGGGAGCGAGCCCAGGAGGCGGATCTGCTGCGCTTCGGCCTCGCCGAGGTGGCCGCCGTCGAGCCGCTGGCCGGGGAGGACACCGAGCTCGCCGCCGAGGCCGAACGCCTCGGCCACGCCGAGGCCCTCGCCTCCGCCGCCGCGCTCGCCCACGGGGCGCTCGCCGGCGATCCGGAGGACCAGGAGGGCGTGGACGCCACCACCGTGGTGGCGGCCGCAGGACGGTCCCTGGACGCCGTACGGGCCCATGACCCGGCACTGGCCGCGCTCGCCGACCGGATCGGCGAGATCTCGATCCTGCTCGCCGACGTGGCCGGGGAACTCGCCGGGTACGCCGATCAGCTGGACGCCGACCCGCTGCGGCTCGCCGCCGTCGAGGAGAGGCGTGCGGCGCTCACCGCGCTCACCCGCAAGTACGGCCAGGACATCACCGCCGTGCTCGGCTGGGCCGAGGAGGGCGCCGCCCGGCTGACCGAGCTCGAGGGCGACGACGACCGGATCGGTGAGCTGACGGCCGAGCGCGACGCGCTGCGCGCCGAGCTCTCCGTGCTCGGGCAGACGCTGACCGACGCGCGTACCGAGGCGGCGGCGCGCTTCGCCGGAGCGGTGACCGAGGAGCTGGCGTCGCTCGCGATGCCGCACGCCCGGGTCTCCTTCGCCATCCGGCAGACCGAGGCGGTGGACGAGGCGTCCGGCATCGACATCGGCGGCCGGAGCGTGGTCTACGGTCCGTCCGGCGCCGACGAGGTCGAGCTCCTGCTGGCACCGCACCCCGGGGCCCAGCCCCGGCCGATCGCCAAGGGCGCGTCGGGCGGTGAGCTGTCCCGGGTGATGCTCGCCGTGGAGGTCGTCTTCGCGGGCTCCGATCCGGTACCGACGTATCTCTTCGACGAGGTCGACGCGGGCGTCGGCGGCAAGGCGGCCGTCGAGGTCGGCCGGCGGCTCGCCAAGCTCGCCAGGTCCGCACAGGTCGTGGTGGTCACGCACCTGCCCCAGGTGGCGGCCTTCGCCGACCGGCAGCTGCTGGTCGAGAAGACGGTGGACGGCTCGGTGACCAGGAGCGGCGTCACCGTCCTGGAGGGCGAGGACCGGGTGCGCGAACTCTCCCGGATGCTGGCGGGCCAGGAGGACTCGGAGACGGCCAGGGCGCACGCCGAGGAGCTGCTGGAGACCGCGCGGGCGGACGGGTAGCGGCTTCCGGAGAGCGCCCGGGGCAGGGTCGCGCCCCCCGCCCGGACTCCGTCCCAGGGCGGGTTCCGGGCATGATCGATGTCAATTTCACGCCACCGAACTCACTCGTACGGGTGGGGTGCTCTTCTCTTCGTCGCCGCGTGGACGGGAACAACGTTTCGTCAGTCCCGGAACGTGCGTACGGACTGGCATCCTTGGCGCTGTACATTCCGCCGACTCGGGAGCCCCGGGAGCCATTCGACGTGTCACAGCTGCGTACGGTCCAAGTCCTGGGCGGCGGTGCCGGAAGCAGCGCTCATGTCACCTCGCTCACCGCAGGTCTGGTCGCCAGAGGGGTGCAGGTCACCGTCTGCGCCCCGGCCGGTACGGACCGCGCCCACGACTTCCCCGCGCTCGGCGCCCGCTTCACCCCCGTACCCCGGCGCAGTGACCCCGCGGCCGTCGCCGCGCTGCGCGCCGCGTGCGCGGACGCGGACGTCGTCCACGCGCACGGGCTGCACGCCGCCGTGCGCGCCGGGATCGCGCTCAGCGGCCGCACCACCCCCTTGGTCGTGACCTGGCGCACCCGCGCCCACGCCGAGGGCGCCCGCGGCGGACTGCTGCGCCTGCTGGAGCGAAGGGCCGCCCGCGCGGCCGCCGTTGTGCTGGGTGCCTCCTCGGATCTGGTCGACCGGGCCCGGCGCCGAGGTGCCAGGGACGCACGGCTCGCGCCGCTCGCGATCCCGGCGAGCCCCGGCACCGATCCGGACGGCAAGGTGCGCGTCGAACTGGGCGCGATGGACAGGCCGTTGATCGTCTCGGCGGGCAGCCTCCAGCCGCACCACGGCTACGACACGCTGCTGGACGCCGCCCGCGAGTGGCGGACACTGGACCCCGTACCCCTGCTGGTCGTCGTAGGGGAGGGGCGCCGGACCGCGGCCCTGCAGCGGAGGATCACGGACGAGGGGCTGCCCGTCGTCCTCACCGGCTGCCGCGGCGACCTCGCCGGCGTCCTCGCCGTCGCCGACCTGGCCGTGCTGCCCGGCCGCGGCGAGGCCCGGCCGGTGCTCGCGCAGGAGGCGTTGCGGCTCGGCGTTCCGCTGGTCGCCGCCGAGGCCGGCGGACTGCTCGAACTCGTCGGCGACGCGGCAGAGCTGGTGCCGTACGGCGACGCGGAGGCCCTGGCCGGCACCGTCGTCGCGCTCCTCGCCGCCCCGGAGCGGCGGGAGCGGCTCGCCGAGGCGGGGCGGATACAGGCCGCGGACTGGCCGACCGAGGACGACACCATCGCCCATGTGCTCGCCGTATACGACGAGTTGACGCAGCCGTAGGCGACCGTGCGTGCGCACCTGGGTCTCAGAGCGTGTGGCGACGGGCCCGCAGGGCCAGACTCAGGGCCAGCACCGTCTGCGGGTCGTCCAGGTCGGTGCCGAGCAGCTCCCCGATGCGGGCCAGCCGGTTGTAGAGCGTCTGCCGGTTCAGATGCAGTTCACGCGCGGCCTCCGCCTTGCGGCCCGCATGGGCGATGTACGCCTCCAGCGTGGGCAGCAGCGCGGGACGCGAGGTCCGGTCGTGCTCGCGCAGCGGCCCGATCGCCCGGTCCACGAACGACGCCAGATCCGGATGGTCCCGCAACCGCCACAGCAGCAGATCGACGTCGAGCCGCCGCGCGTCGTACCAGGGCAGCTCCCCGAGCCCCTGCGCGGCCGTCGCCGCCTCCGCCGCGTGCCGCAGCCCCGCTCCCGCCGCCGCCCAGCCGCCCGCCGCCCCGACCACGACGACCGGCGCGCGGTCCCCGGCCCGCGTCTGGCCGGCCCGTTCCACGCCCGCCCGCAGCGCCGCCGCCACCCGGTCCGCGAGCGCCGTTCGCCCCGTCCCGGGGCGCAGCGCCAGCAGCAGCGGAATCCTGCCCTCCACGGGCCGTACACCCAGCAGCACCGGCACGCCCATCGCCGACAGCTCCTCCATCACGGCCCGTGCCAGCAGCGCCCAGCTGCCCGACGGCGCCGACTCGGGCGCGAGCCGCATCACCACCGGGAGCAGCGGATCCCCGCCCGGCCGGAACCCCAGCACCCCGGCCTGCGCGGGCGCGTCCTCGGGCGCGATCCGCCCTTCGGAGAGATCGGTGAGGAAGTCACCGCGTCCCCGTGCCGCGAGCTCCTCCTCCTGACGGGCCTGCATCAGGACGACGGCGAGGATGCCCGCCGCCCGCTCGGCCGCCATGCGGTGCACCGCCAGCAGCGGCCCCGACACGGCGAGCAGCACCAGCCGAGCCCGCAGCGAACCGGTTCCCCGGCCGCCGCCCGGCACTTCCACCAGGACCGTCCCGGCCGGCGGGGACTCGCGGACCCCACGGCCGCCGCGCAGCCCCTCCCAGACCTGCAGCGGATCGGTGCCCACCGGCCCGGTCCCGGTGCCCGCCGCGTACAACAGCCGGCCGTCCGGGGTCTCCAGGAAGACCGGGTTGGCGGTGAAGTCCGCCAGGATTCCCAGGACCTGAGGCACCCCGCCGCCGCCGAGCACCGCCTGTGTGCAGCGCCGGTGCACCTCCTCGGCCCGCTGGAGCAGCGCGTAGTGCCCGTTGACGATCTCGGTGTGGATCTCCTCCGTCACCGCGACGAAGGGCACCTCGCGGTGCAGCTGTACGAGCGGCAGCCCCGCCGCCCGCGCGGCGTCCACGATCGCCGCAGGCAGCCGGCTGAAGCGCGGCCCGAGCTCCACCACCAGGGCGGCGATGCCCCGGTCGGCCAGCCGGCGGACGAAGGCGCGCTGCTCGGCGGGGCGCGAGCCGAGACCCAGCCCCGTCGTCAGCAGCAGCTCACCCCCCTTGAGCAGGGAGGCGATGTTCGGGGCCTCACCGGCGTGCACCCAGCGCACCGTACGCTCCAGCCGGTCCTCGCAGGCCAGCACCTCAGGGAGCCCGCCGCGCAGCCCCGGCAGCTCCAGCGCCCGCCGCACGGTGATCCCGCCCTCTGTCTCCACTGGCTCCGGCCTCGTGCTTCCACTCGCCTACGACGACGGGGCGGAATGCCCCGGTCAGGAAGCTACCGGGCCCGGCGGGCGGCGTCACACCACGGCGACGGACGGCTTCACGTTGTGGTTCAGGTGGAACACGTTCCCGGGGTCGTACCGGGCCTTGACCGCGGCCAGCCGCTCGTAGTTCTCCTCACCGAACCCGGCGACGACCCGCTCCTGGCCCTCGCGCCCGATGAAGTTCAGATACACGGCGCCGTTCGCCCAGGGCCGCACGGCCGCACGCACCTCGCGCACCCAGGCCTTGCCCGGTTCGTCCTGCGCCGCGGTCTCCCAGATCCCGAACGGGTGCACGGCCCAGGGAGACGAACGCCACGGGACCGGGAAGCCGCCGGACTCCCGGGCCACCTGACCGCCCAGCGGGAACAGCACATGCTGCGAACCGGAGGGGACGGGCATCGCCTCGGCGGTCGAGCAGAACGCGGCGACCGCCTCGTCGGGGAAGGAGTCCAGGTACTCGGCGGACCAGTAGTTCCGCATCCCCGGGGGGTCGTCGAGCATGCACTGCAGATCCGCGTACGGAATCTCCGTGATGAGCTCCGACTCGCGGTTCAGCGCGAGCAGCGGGGCGGCCACGTCGCGGGCCTCCGCCTCCGTCCCCGCGTAGGTGACCAGGATCGCGCAGGCGAGCCGGCCCACCAGGTGCTCGGGCACGAACTCCTCGGGCGGACCGGTGAGATAGAGGCAGCCGCCGCCCGCACCGTCCGGTGCGGACTCCATCAGATCCCGGTACGTGCGCACCGCCAGAGGGCCGTCCTCGGCGCGGAAGAGCAGCAGCATCATGGTCAGGACGGGCAGTTCGTGCAGGCGCAGGGTGAGGGACGTGACGACGCCGAAATTGCCGCCGCCGCCGTGCAGGGCCCAGAAGAGGTCGGGGTTCTCGTCCGCCGTGGCGTGTACGCTCCCGCCGTCCGCGGTGACCAGGTCGGCGGCCAGCAGATTGTCGCAGGCCAGCCCGAACTTGCGCTCCAGCCAGCCGGATCCGCCGCCCAGGGTGAAACCGCCGACCCCGGTGGTGGAGACCCGGCCCCCCGTGGTCGCCAGGGCGTACGGCTGCGTGGCCCGGTCCAGATCACTCATGACGGCCCCGCCCCCGACGCGGGCCGTCCCGTTGTCCGGGTCGACGGTGACGGCGTGCATGCGCCGCAGGTCGACCACCAGGCCGCCCTCGCTCAGCGACATCCCGGACACACTGTGCCCGCCGCCGCGCACCGCGACCTCCAGGCCGTGCTCGCGGGCGAAGCGCAGCGCCCGCACCACGTCGGCCTCGGCGGCACACTCGACCACCACCGCGGGTCTGCGGTCGATCATGCTGTTGAAGACGGTGCGGGCCTCGTCGTAGCCCGGGTCGCCGGGCACGAGGGCCTCACCGGCGAGATCGCTGCGGAGGCCGGTCAGACCGGAGTCCGCCAAAGGTTCGCGAAGCGTCATCGTTCCCCCTTCGCAGGGCGTGGCAGAACCCTTCCATGGTAGGCGGGGCCGCGGACATCGGCCGTCCCACAGGTCCTGTCGCGCACCCTGATCCGTACGTTCCACCCGTCAGCCGGCCGGCGCCCGCCGCGACGCCGGTCCGTCACCCCGGACCGGTCACCACCGCCGGTTCACGGCTGCCTTGCTGCCGGTCACCAGGCTTGCCGGCGGCACGTCATCGGTCACGACCGCGCCGGCGGCCACCACGGCATCACGGCCGATGCTGACGCCGGGAAGGATCGTGGCGCCGGCGCCGATCCACACGTTCTCCGCCACATCGATGGGCCCGCCGCTCAGCCACCCCCGCCGCTCCTCAGGATCGACCGGATGACCGACGGTGATGAAGGTCGCCTTCGGCCCGACCATCACCCGCTCGCCGAGCCGGATGCCGGCGTAGTCCAGGAACGTGCAGTTCTGGTTGATGAACACGCGGTCCGCGAGGTCCAGACGAAGGCCGTGGTCCGTGTAGAAGGGCGGGTAGATCGTGACTCTGCTCGACAGCGGCCCGCCGAGGATCTGTTCGAACAGCTCTGCCTTGCCCGCCTCGTCCTCGAAGGGCAGGACGTTCAGGCGGGAGGTGAGCTCGGTGACCCGCAGGACCCTCTCGGCCATGGCCCGGAACTCGGCGCTGTGGATGCGCATGAGACGGTCGCTGGACACGCCACGATCCTTTCAGGCGGCTGCTGGTAGCCCTGCCGCAGGCAGCCGGCCGTGTCACACCCCGGCGAGGTGTCCTGCCCCGGCCACGCACGCGGACGACGGACCGGGGCAGTGCCCGTACAGCGGGCGGGGAAGCACTCGCTCACGGGGCGGGAATCCCGTCCCCCCGTCCTCCCGGCCACGCGGTGGACCTCACCGGTGGGAAGAACGAGGACACGGGATCCGGGATCCCGCACCGGGTCAGCCGACGTACGCCCCGCTCGCCGTGAGCCGCAGGGCCGTGTCGATCAGCGGAACATGGCTGAACGCCTGCGGGAAGTTCCCCACCTGGCGCTGCAGCCGCGCGTCCCACTCCTCGGCAAGCAGCCCCAGGTCGTTGCGCAGGGACAGCAGCTTCTCGAAGAGCTGGCGGGCCTCGTCGACCCGGCCGATCATCGCGAGGTCGTCGGCCAGCCAGAACGAGCAGGCCAGGAACGCGCCCTCGTCGCCCTCCAGTCCGTCCACCCCGGCGTTCTCACCGGCCGTGGGGTAGCGCAGGACGAAGCCGTCCTCCGTGGACAGCTCCCGCTGGATCGCCTCGATGGTGCCGATGACCCGCTTGTCGTCGGGCGGGAGGAATCCCATCTGCGGAATCAGCAGCAGGGAGGCGTCCAGCTCCTTCGACCCGTAGGACTGGGTGAAGGTGTTGCGCTCCTTGTCGTAGCCCCGCTCGCAGACATCGCGGTGGATGTCCTCGCGCAGCCTCAGCCACCGCTCCAGCGGCCCGTCGGTGTCCCCGGACTCGATCAGCTTGATGGTGCGGTCGACCGCGACCCAGGCCATCACCTTGGAGTGCACGAAGTGCCGACGCGGCCCGCGTACCTCCCAGATGCCCTCGTCCGGCTCCTCCCAGTGCTTCTCCAGGTACTCGATCAGCTTGAGCTGCAGGCCCATCGCGTAGTCGTTGCGGGTCAGACCGGTCATGTGCGCCAGATGGAGCGCCTCGGTGACCTCGCCGTACACGTCGAGCTGAAGCTGGTTCGCCGCGCCGTTGCCGACCCGGACCGGGCCGGAGCTCTCGTAACCGGGCAGCCAGTCCAGCTCCGCCTCGCCGAGCTCCCGCTCACCCGCGATGCCGTACATGATCTGCAGGTTCTCCGGGTCACCCGCGACGGCCCGCAGCAGCCACTCACGCCAGGCGCGGGCCTCCTCGCGGTAGCCGGTGCGCAGCAGGGAGGAGAGGGTGATCGCCGCGTCACGCAGCCACGTGTAGCGGTAGTCCCAGTTGCGCGAGCCGCCGATGTCCTCCGGCAGGGAGGTGGTCGGCGCGGCCACGATGCCACCGGTCGGCGCGTAGGTGAGCGCCTTCAGGGTGATCAGCGAGCGGACGACCGCCTCGCGGTAGGGGCCGTGGTACGTGCACTGCTCGACCCACTCGCGCCAGAAGTTCTCCGTCGCCTCCAGCGAACCCTCGGGGTCCGGCAGGGCGGGCGGCTCGTGGTGCGAGGGCTGCCAGCTGATCGTGAACGCGATGCGGTCGCCGGGGGCAACGGTGAAGTCGGAGTACGTCGTCAGATTCCGGCCGTAGGTATCGGCCTGGGTGTCCAGCCAGACCGAGTCGGGGCCCGCGACGGCGACCGTACGGCCGTCCACCTTGTGCACCCACGGGGTCACCCGCCCGTAGCTGAAGCGCATCCGCAGCTCCGAGCGCATCGGCACCCGGCCGCTGACGCCCTCCACGATCCGGATCAGCTGGGGGGCGCCGTCACGCGGCGGCATGAAGTCGGTCACGCGGACCGTGCCGCGCGGGGTGTCCCATTCCGATTCCAGGACGAGCGAGTCGCCCCGGTAGCGGCGCCGGTCCGCAGCGGCGGGCTGTGCCCCCTCCGGGCGGGCGGGTCCAAGACGCCAGAACCCGTGTTCCTCCGTGCCGAGAAGCCCGGCGAAAACTGCATGGGAATCGAAGCGGGGCAGGCACAGCCAGTCTGCTGTGCCGTCCCGGCAGACCAGGGCTGCGGTCTGCATGTCTCCGATGAGTGCGTAATCCTCGATGCGCCCGGCCACGTGCGTCTCCAGTCGAACGGCCATGTCGCCCCGAAGGGCGCTTACTGCTGGTCAAGGGGTCGTTGTAGTACAACCGACGAGCTCTTGCACGGGTGAGCGGGCTGGGGTGGTGCCGCTGGGCCGGCCAACTCGGCAGCGAGTGTCCGAGCAGGATACGACGCACCCGGGGGTTCCGCGCGACTGTCCACCAGTTGTTGCAACCTGTGACATGCGAATGGGTAGGACCTGGGACGACTTCGGTGATCTTGTGCCGAGCGTGTGCGAGGTGTGGCCGGAAGCGACCCCTCCTCGTCGCTGTTACCCTGGTAGCCCGTGGACCGGTGGTCGTCCCGACAGTGGACGAGGCCCCCGAACCGCAGCGACGGCGCCTCCGGAATTCTCCGTACGGCACGCCGGTACGCACCTCACGATCGCGACCACGGGAGCCCCCTTTGGCTATGCAGCCCACATCCACGACGACCAAGCACATCTTCGTCACCGGGGGTGTCGCCTCCTCCCTCGGCAAGGGTCTGACTGCGTCAAGCCTGGGTGCCCTGCTCAAGGCTCGTGGCCTGCGGGTCACCATGCAGAAGCTCGACCCCTATCTGAACGTCGACCCCGGCACGATGAATCCCTTCCAGCACGGTGAGGTGTTCGTCACGAACGACGGCGCCGAGACCGACCTGGACATCGGCCACTACGAGCGCTTCCTCGACGTCGACCTCGACGGCTCGGCCAACGTCACCACCGGCCAGGTCTACTCGCAGGTCATCGCCAAGGAACGGCGCGGCGAGTACCTCGGCGACACCGTCCAGGTCATCCCGCACATCACCAACGAGATCAAGCACCGCATCCGCCGCATGGCGACCGACGACGTCGACGTCGTCATCACCGAGGTCGGCGGAACGGTCGGCGACATCGAGTCGCTGCCGTTCCTGGAGACCGTCCGTCAGGTCCGCCACGAGGTCGGCCGCGACAACGTCTTCGTCGTGCACATCTCGCTGCTGCCCTACATCGGCCCGTCCGGCGAACTGAAGACGAAGCCGACCCAGCACTCGGTCGCCGCCCTCCGCAACATCGGTATCCAGCCGGACGCCATCGTGCTGCGCGCCGACCGCGACGTCCCCACCGCCATCAAGCGCAAGATCTCGCTGATGTGCGACGTCGACGAGACCGCCGTGGTGGCCTGCCCGGACGCCCGGTCGATCTACGACATCCCCAAGGTGCTGCACACCGAGGGCCTGGACGCCTACGTCGTGCGCAAGCTGGACCTGCCGTTCCGGGACGTCGACTGGACCACGTGGGACGACCTGCTGGACCGCGTCCACAACCCCGACCACGAGGTCACCGTCGCCCTGGTCGGCAAGTACATCGACCTGCCCGACGCCTACCTCTCGGTCACCGAGGCCATCCGGGCCGGCGGTTTCGCGAACCGGGCCCGGGTCAAGGTCAAGTGGGTCGCCTCCGACGACTGCAAGACCCCGGCCGGAGCGCACAAGCAGCTCGGTGACGTCGACGCCGTCTGCATCCCCGGCGGTTTCGGCGAGCGCGGCGTGACCGGCAAGGTCGGCGCCATCCAGTACGCCCGCGAGAACAAGGTGCCGCTGCTCGGCCTCTGCCTGGGCCTGCAGTGCATCGTGATCGAGGCCGCGCGCAACCTCGCGGGGATCCCCGACGCCAACTCCACCGAATTCGACGCCGCCACGGGCCACCCCGTCATCTCGACGATGGAGGAGCAGCTCGCGTACGTCGAGGGCGCGGGCGACCTGGGCGGCACCATGCGGCTCGGCCTGTACCCGGCGAAGCTCGCCGAGGGCTCCCTCGTCCGCGAGGCCTACGACGACCAGCCGTACGTGGAGGAGCGCCACCGCCACCGCTACGAGGTCAACAACTCCTACCGCGCGGAGCTGGAGAAGAAGGCCGGACTGGTCTTCTCCGGCACCTCCCCGGACAACAAGCTCGTCGAGTACGTCGAGTACCCGCGCGAGGCCCACCCCTACCTGGTCGCCACCCAGGCGCACCCGGAGCTGCGCTCCCGCCCGACCCGCCCGCACCCGCTCTTCGCGGGTCTGGTGAAGGCCGCCGTCGCGCGCCAGGTCGCGGCACGCGGGACGGACGCCACCGCATAAGGCGATACGGTTGACCGGGGTACGGATCCTTCACCGGATGCGTGCCCCGGTTTCTGTTTTTCGTGGGAGGACGTACATGGGAATCCAGGACACGCCCGAGGAGTGGCAGGTCACCGCGACGGTGACGCCCTTCACCGGCAACAAGACCAGCGTCCGCACCGACGACGTGGTGATGCCCGACGGCACCGTCGCGCGCCGCGACTACCAGGTCCACCCGGGATCCGTCGCCGTCCTCGCACTCGACGAGGCCGGCCGTGTCCTCGTCCTGCGGCAGTACCGCCACCCCGTGCGCCACAAGCTGTGGGAGATCCCCGCCGGCCTCCTCGACGTCCCGGGCGAGAACCCTCTGCACGCCGCGCAGCGCGAGCTGTACGAGGAGGCCCACGTCAAGGCCGAGGACTGGCGGGTGCTGACCGACGTCTACACCACGCCCGGCGGCTGCGACGAAGCCGTGCGCGTCTTCCTCGCCCGCGACCTCTCCGAGGCGGACGGCGAGCGCTTCGAGGTCGCCGAGGAGGAGGCCGACATGGAGCAGGCCCGGGTGCCGCTGCCGGAGCTCGTACGGGGCGTGCTCGCCGGTGAACTCCACAACAACTGCCTGGTGGTGGGCGTCCTGTCGCTCACCGCGGTGCTCGCGGGCGACGGGGTGGACTCGCTGCGCCCGGCCGAGGCGCCCTGGCCCGCCCGGCCGTTCGAGGTCTGAGGGCCTACCGCTCACCGGGGAATGGCGTACGGCGACAGGGGATCGGCGTACCGCCGGCCGGACGTCCACCACCGGCCGACGATCGATCGTAAGAAACGCTGATCCGATCGGGGGACGTGCCCGCCGCGCTCCGCCGTGATCGTCCACACCACTGAACTACGCTCGAATGGTCCCGACCGGAGTTCCGGCGGGCAACCGCGTGCAGTGAAGTGGAGCGTGGCCCGTGACCGATCAGGCGGTGGACACCAGCGGCCCGGCCGGAGCGGCGGGGGCGTCGGGAGCCAAGCGGCCCTCCGGTGCCACCCCACCCCAATTCTTCGGCCGCGAACGTGAGTTGAAGGCCCTTCAGGCGGACATCGGAAGAGCGGGACTGGACACGCTGGCCGGCCGCAAGGCCGCCCGCGCCCGGATCCTGCTGATCGCCGGACGGCCCGGATCCGGACGCACCGCACTCGCGGCGGAACTGGCGCGCCGGCTCGCGGAACCGGGCGACTACCCCGACGGGGTGTTCCGGGTCGCGCTCACCGATCACGGCGGCCAACGCGTGCCCGCCGAGCACACCGCGCGCGAACTCCTGGACCTGCTCGCGGTGGCCGCACCGCCCGGGGCGGACGAGGACGAGCTCTCCGAGATGGTCCGCGAGGCGTTCGCGGGACGGCGCGCCCTGATCCTGCTCGACGACGCCGTGGACGCCGAACAGGTCGACCCGCTGCTGCCGGACAACCCGGACTGCCTGGTGGTCGCCACCTCCACCGGCCCGCTCACCGGGATCCCGGGCGTCCGCCCGTGCACCATCGGCGGCCTGGACACGGGATCCGCCGTCCACCTGCTCGCCCGCACCATCGGGCAGGTGAGGATCACCGTCGATCCGCGGACCGCCGAGACGCTGACCGAGGAGTGCGCCGGACAGCCCGCCGCGCTGGTGCTGGTCGCCGGCTGGCTGGCCGCCCGCCCCGGCGCCTCGGTGGCCGACCTCACCAAGCGACTGCGCGACCTGCCGGAGGACGCCGGACAGCCCACCGGCGCCCGCCCGCTGGCCCGCGCCTTCCGGCTGGTCCACGAGTCCCTGCCGCAGGCCGCCGCCCGGATACTGCGGCTGCTCGCGCTCGCCCCCGCCGGACTGGCCGACGCCCACACCGCCTCCGCGCTGGCCGGGTGCTCCGTCTCGGCGGCCCAGACGACCCTGGACGACTTCGTCCGGCTCGGCCTGCTGCGGTCGAACGGCGCGGACCTGCCCCAGTACGAGGTGCCCGGCTGCCTGGCCCCCCTGCTGCGCGCCCTGCTGGAGGAGCGGGACCGGCCCGCCGAGATCCAGCTGGCCAGGGCCAGGATGCTGGAGCGGACCGTACGCCAGCTCCAGTCCTGCCGGGCGGTCACCGATCCGGAGGGCACCCCCGCTCGCCGCAGGCTCGCCGGTCTGCCCCGCTCGCTGCGTTTCCCCCATCCGGAGGCCGCGGCCCAGTGGCTGCGCATCCGGCAGCCCGCCCTGCTGGCCTCGGCCCGGCTCGCGGTCCAGGACGGGGAGCTGGACACCCTGGCCCGCCGGCTGGTCGCCGCGCTCGTCCGGGCCCTCGCCGTGCACCGGGGCACCGAGGACGCGGCGCCCGAGCTGTACGGGCTGCACGGTCTGGTCCTGGACGTGGCCGAGCGCCGCGATCTGCCCCGGGAGAAGGCCGCGGCCCTGCTCAACCTCGCCGATCTGGACGCCAGGACCGGGCGCACCCAGGAGGCGCTGACCCGCTACCGGGCCGCGCTGGACGCCGGACGCGCGGCGAACGACCTCTACGCGACCGGCCGCGCCATGGAATCCGTAGCCGGTGCCTACGCGGAGCTGGGGGACTTCAACCGGGCCGCCGACTGGTACGGCCGGGCCCTCGCGCAACGACTCACCCAGGGGGAACGGGCCGACGAGGCGCGGCTCTACGGGCGGCTCGGTGCCGTGCACAGCTACGCCGGGCGCTACGGCGAGGCCCTGCGCAACTGGCGGGCCGCGGCCGCCGGGCACCGCAGGCTCGGTGACCTCCCCGCCCAGGCGCGGGCGCTCAGCGAGGCCGCACGGGTGCAGGAGTACGCGGGACGACCGCAGGAGTCGCTGCTCACCTGCCGCGAGGCGGTCGCTCTGGCCCGCCGGGCGGGGGACGTACGGCTGCAGGCGGCTCTCGAGCTGCGGCTGGCGGACACGCTGGACCGGCTCGGCGACCCGGCTGCGGCGGGCCTGCACAGGGCGGCAGCCGACAGATTACTGGGAGACCAGGGTTCGACCTACGAAATCCGTAGTACTTCGATGAAAATTTAATGCTTTGTAAGGCTGGACAGGGAGAAGCCCTTCATTAATGATGGCTCTGCCGCGCATCTCTGCGGTGTCCCTCTTATGCTTGGTTCATGTGGGTAACTCCCTCTATGCCCGAGCTGCCCCTGCGAGCCAAGGACCGTGATCGACGTGAAGGTCGGCATCCCCCGCGAAGTCAAGAACAACGAGTTCCGAGTGGCGATCACCCCCGCCGGAGTGCACGAGCTCGTCCGGCACGGCCATCAGGTGCTCGTCGAGCAGCACGCCGGTGAGGGCTCCTCCATCCCGGACGAGGAGTACCTCGCCGCGGGTGCGCGGATCCTGCCCACCGCCGACGAGGTCTGGGCCGCCGCCGACCTGCTGCTCAAGGTCAAGGAGCCGGTCGCCGAGGAGTACCACCGCCTGCGCAAGGGGCAGACGCTCTTCACGTACCTGCACCTCGCCGCCTCCCGTGCCTGCACCGACGCGCTGCTCGAGTCGGGCACCACCGCGATCGCGTACGAGACCGTCGAGACCGCGAACCGCGCGCTGCCGCTGCTCGCCCCGATGTCCGAGGTCGCCGGCCGCCTCGCCCCGCAGGTCGGCGCCTACCACCTGATGCGCTCGGTCGGCGGGCGCGGCGTGCTCCCCGGTGGAGTCCCCGGTACGGGTTCGGCCAGGGCCGTCGTCATCGGCGGCGGTGTCTCCGGCTGGAACGCCACCCAGATCGCCGTAGGGCTCGGCTTCCACGTGACGCTCCTCGACCGGGACATCAACAAGCTGCGCGAGGCCGACCGGATCTTCGGCACCCGGGTGCGGACGGTCGTCTCCAACGCGCTCGAACTCGAGAAGGCCGTCGTCGAGGCCGACCTCGTCGTGGGCGCGGTGCTCATTCCCGGCGCGAAGGCCCCGAAGCTGGTCACCAACGAGCTGGTCGCCCGGATGAAGCCCGGAAGTGTTCTTGTCGACATCGCGATCGACCAGGGCGGCTGCTTCGAGGACTCGCACCCGACCACGCACGCCGAGCCGACCTTCATGGTCCACAACTCGGTCTTCTACTGCGTCGCGAACATGCCGGGCGCGGTGCCGAACACCTCCACGTACGCCCTCACGAACGCCACGCTGCCCTACATCCTTGAGCTCGCGAACCGTGGCTGGGTCGATGCCCTGCGCCGTGACGCCGCTCTCGCCAAGGGTCTCAACACCCATGACGGCCAGGTGGTTTACCGCGAGGTGGCCGAGGCGCACGGGCTCGACCACGTCGAGCTGGTGACGCTGCTCGGCTGAGCGGCCGGCGCCCGCCGTCAACCTGTTCCGTCAACTTCTTGACATCCGGCCGGACCTCGCTCAGCGGGGTCCGGCCGGACGTGTGCCGGGTCCGGCGGGTGCCGTGTCCAACTCGCCGCAGACGTAACCCCGTACCCGTTCTGCACCCCCGCGAAAGGTGCGCACCGGGCGCTCGGAGCCCTTGACAGAGGGGTGTTCGATTGCCGACACATCGGGCCGGGTCCGGCGGATTGTGTTGCTGCGAACCGGTGACACGCCATAGAGTCGCCAATCGTCGGCATGGTGCCACGCTGACCTATCGATAAGTTTCCTGGTCACATCCAAGGAGGTAAGACGACTTGTGAATGAGTCGACAATTACTCCCGGGGGTGGTCAACCAGGGATGCCTGCACGGGGTCTGAGCCCGATCGGGCTCGAAGCTGTCGGCTCCGTCGCTGTCCGCACCTTCGCCACCCACCAGCACATGACGACAGCCCCCCAGATGATGGACGGCCTACACGTGAACGCCATGGCCGGCAACGAAAGTGGCCGAGAGACCGCCCACTTCGCCGACTTCGCCGAGGTGCCCGAGGGGCACTTCTACGACCCCGACGCCGAATACGAGCCCGATCCGGAGTACGCGGCCACGCTCGCGCCCGATGCCGCTCGCCAGCGCCGCGAGCGGATCGGCCCCACCGGCCGGCCGCTGCCGTACTTCCCGATCCCCGGTCCGCTGACCGACCACGGTCCCGCGAAGATCATCGCGATGTGCAACCAGAAGGGCGGCGTCGGCAAGACCACGTCGACCATCAACCTGGGTGCCGCGCTCGCCGAATACGGGCGACGCGTCCTGCTCGTCGACTTCGACCCGCAGGGAGCCCTGTCGGTCGGCCTCGGGGTCAACCCGATGGAGCTCGACCTCACCGTCTACAACCTGCTCATGGAGCGGGGCATGGCGGCCGACGAGGTCCTGCTCAAGACCGCCGTGCCCAACATGGACCTGCTCCCGAGCAACATCGACCTCTCGGCCGCCGAAGTGCAGCTGGTGAGCGAGGTGGCGCGGGAGTCCACGCTGCAGCGTGCCCTCAAGCCGCTGATGGCCGACTACGACTACATCGTGATCGACTGTCAGCCCTCGCTGGGCCTGCTCACCGTGAACGCCCTGACGGCGGCTCACAAGGTGATAGTCCCGCTCGAGTGCGAGTTCTTCGCGCTGCGCGGTGTGGCGCTGCTCACCGAGACCATCGAGAAGGTGCAGGAGCGGCTCAACCCGGAACTGGAGCTCGACGGCATCCTCGCGACCATGTACGACTCCCGTACGGTGCACAGCCGTGAGGTGCTCGCGCGCGTCGTCGAGGCCTTCGACGACCACGTCTACCACACCGTCATCGGGCGCACGGTGCGCTTCCCGGAGACCACGGTCGCCGGTGAGCCCATCACCACGTACGCCTCCAACTCGGTCGGGGCCGCCGCCTATCGCCAGCTCGCCAGGGAGGTGCTCGCCCGGTGTCACGCCGAGTGAGTCTGCCGGGGGCCGACGAGCTGTTCCGCACCACCGGGGGCATGGGCCTCCAGGCCTCGTCCTCCGCCGACCGGCGACGCAAGGCGAACGGTGAGCCGCGGGTGCCCGCGCCGGCCGGGCCGGGCGAACCGGCGGCGGACACCGGCGGCCGGGGCGAGACACCCGGGGGGAGCGGCGGCACGACGGCCGCGCAGTCCCGGGAGGAGCACTCGGCGGCGGACTCCGAAGGCGCAGGCTCCCGCGGCCGCGCCGACGGGGCCGGCGCGGCCCAGCCCCGTTCCGGGCCTCAGGAGCCCGTTCCCACCGTCCAGCAGCAGCGCGGACGCGGCGGCGGGCGGGGTGCGAACCGTCGGCCGAGCGGCCGGGAGCGGCACGACGAGAAGATCACCGTCTACGTGTCGGCCGAGGAACTGATGGATCTGGAGCACGCCCGGCTCGTGCTGCGCGGTGAGCACGGCCTCGCCGTCGACCGCGGGCGCATCGTCCGCGAGGCGGTCGCCGTGGTGCTCGCCGACCTGGAGTCGAGGGGCGACGCGAGCATCCTCGTACGGAGGCTGCGCGGCCGCTGACCGGCGCGGCGCCGGTAGCCTGCCGGGGAGGGCCGCCGACCGGGCGGCCCGGCCCGGTTTCGCGGGCCGCAGCGCCCGAACGCCTCTCCGCCGCACCCCTGGACCGCGATGCCGACTGCCGACCACCCCGCCCGCCCGCCCCGCCGCGCGCTCGGCCGCGGGCCGGGTGCCCGGACCGCGGCGGGCCCGGGGGAGGCGGCCGTCCCCGGGCCTCCTCCGGCCGTGGACGGCCTTCAGGGCCCCGCGCACACGCCCGCGGACCGGTCGCACGCACCCACAGGTCCGGCAGGCGCGCCTCAGGGGCCCGAGGAGGCCCGGGGAGCCCCGGCGGGTGACCGGAAGGCCACCGCGCCCGCCGAGGGCGGCACAGGGCCTTCGGGGCCCGTCGCCCCGGTCGAGAGCGACACCGGATCTCCGGGGCTCGTGCCCGCCCGGGAAGGCAAGGGCCCTTCGTCGGGCGCCGCGCCGCCCGAGGCCGGCGAGGACAAGCGGTTCACCGTGCGGCTGGTCAACTTCGAGGGTCCGTTCGACCTGCTGCTCCAGCTGATCTCCAAGCACAAGCTCGATGTGACCGAGGTCGCGCTCTCCCGGGTCACCGACGAGTTCATGGCCCACATCCGCGCCATGGGACCGGACTGGGACCTCGACCAGACCACCGAGTTCCTGGTCGTCGCCGCGACCCTGCTCGACCTGAAGGCCGCCCGGCTGCTGCCCACCGCCGAGGTGGAGGACGAGGCGGACCTCGCGCTCCTGGAGGCGCGGGACCTGCTCTTCGCGCGGCTGCTGCAGTACCGCGCGTACAAACGGATCTCCGGGATCCTCAGCGACCGCCTGGAGTCCGAGGCGCGCCGCTACCCCCGGACCGTCGGGCTCGAACCCCACCATGCGGAGCTGCTGCCCGAGGTCGTCATCAGCATCGGCCCGGACGGCTTCGCCCGCCTCGCGGTGAAGGCGATGCGGCCCCGGCCCGAGCCGCAGGTCTACGTCGACCACATCCACGCACCGCTGGTCAGCGTGCGGGAACAGGCCGGGATCGTCGTGGAGCGGCTGCGCGCCGGGGGCGAGCTCAGCTTCCGGGTGCTGACCGAGGACGCGGCGGACACCCTCACCGTCGTGGCCCGGTTCCTGGCGCTCCTGGAGCTCTACCGGGAGAAGGCGGTCACCCTGGACCAGGAGGAGGCCCTCGGGGAGCTCCTGGTGCGCTGGGCCGGCGCCGAGGGGGCCGAGCCGCTCGTGACGGACGAGTTCGACCAAGAGGTGCGCGAGGCACAGGAGGACGTACAGGAATGACTGCAGACGACGGCGGACGCGACGGAGTGGTCGCGCTCGACCTCAAGCCCGCGCTGGAAGCGGTCCTCATGGTCGTCGACGAGCCCGCCACCGAGGAGCACCTCGCCAAGGTCCTCCAGCGGCCCCGCAGGGCCGTGGCGGACGCCCTGCGGGAGCTCGCCGACGAGTACACCGTCCAGCGCCGAGGCTTCGACCTGCGGCTCGTCGCCGGAGGCTGGCGCTTCTACACCCGCCCGGAGTACGCGGAGGCGGTCGAGGGCTTCGTGCTGGACGGCCAGCACGCCCGGCTCACGCAGGCGGCGCTGGAGACCCTCGCGGTGGTCGCGTACCGCCGGCCCGTGAGCCGTTCCAGGGTCTCCGCGGTGCGCGGAGTGAACTGCGACGGCGTCATGCGGACCCTCCTGCAGAGGGGTCTGATCGAGGAGGCGGGCGCGGAACCCGAAACAGGTGCGATCCTGTACAGGACGACGAACTACTTTCTGGAGCGCATGGGCCTGCGAGGCCTGGACGAGCTCCCGGAGCTCGCGCCCTTCCTCCCGGAGGCGGACGCGATCGAGGCTGAGACGCTAGAGGGTGTGCCGTCGTTCGATCCGGACGCACCGGACACCCCGGAAACTCACGCAGACGACAAGACGGAATTTTGATGCGAAGCAGTGGCAGCAACAGCGGAAGCGGCAGCGGCAAGAGCGGCGGCAACCGGAACCCCCGGGGCGGCTCGGGCAACCCCCGGGGCGGTTCGGGCGGCTCCGGCGGTTCGGGCGGCCGGCCCAAGGCCGCGGGAGGGCGCGACGACCAGCAGGAGCAGCGCCCCCGCCGGCCCCGCCCCGAGGAGCGCCGCTACGACGTGGGCTCCGACAAGCCGGGCGGCGACGGCGGCCCCCGCAAGGGCCGCGGCGCCGCGGCCCGCGGTGGAGCCAAGGGTGGCCCGAAGCCCGCACAGAACGTGAGCAAGGGCGGGCGCCGCGTGGGCGCCCCGTCCCGTCCCCGTGAGCTCGACGCCAAGATCGAGCAGCGCAACCGTGACCGGTACGCGGACAAGCCCGAGATCAGGACGCCCAGGACGCACCCGGGCGCCGAGCAGGAGGGCGAGCGGCTGCAGAAGATCCTCGCCCGCGCCGGCATGGGCTCGCGCCGGGCGTGCGAGGAGCTCATCGAGCAGGCCAGGGTCGAGGTCAACGGCGAGATCGTCCTGGAGCAGGGCATGCGGGTCGACCCGCAGAAGGACGAGATCAAGGTCGACGGCCTGACCGTGGCGACCCAGTCGCACCTGTTCTTCGCGCTGAACAAGCCCGCCGGTGTCGTCTCCACCATGGGGGACCCGGACGGCCGCCAGAACCTCGGGGACTACGTCAACAACCGCGAGACGCGGCTGTTCCACGTGGGACGCCTCGACACCGAGACCGAGGGCATCATCCTGCTCACCAACCACGGTGAGCTGGCCCACCGCCTGACACACCCCGGGTACGGGGTGAAGAAGATCTACCTGGCCGCCATCCAGGGCCCGCTCCCGCGCGACCTCGGCAAGCGGCTCAAGGACGGCATCCAGCTGGAGGACGGGTACGCCCGCGCCGACCACTTCCGGGTCGTCGAGAACACCGGCAAGAACTACCTGGTCGAGGTGACCCTCCACGAGGGCCGCAAGCACATCGTCCGCCGGATGCTGGCCGAGGCCGGTTTCCCGGTCGAGCGGCTCGTGCGCACGTCCTTCGGGCCGATCCCGCTGGGCGACCAGAAGTCGGGCTGGCTGCGCAGGCTGACCAACACCGAGGTCGGCATGCTGATGCGCGAGGTCGGTCTGTAACCCGCTCCCCGCTCCGAACGGCCCGCGGCCGGTTCCTGGTTCGTTTCGAACAGGGAACCGGCCGCGGGTCTTTCGCTGTCACCGTTTCTTCTTTATAGTCAGAGTGACTATAAAAGAGAAGGAACGGCGTGACGCTCGCGGACATACTCGCCCCCCTGCAACAGCCGCTGGTGACGGTCCTGGAGACCCCGGTCAGCTGGACCGAGGTGCTCGGATTCGGCAGCGGGGCGCTGTGCGTCTGGCTCGTGGCCCGCCAGCACCTCGCCAACTGGCCGATCGGCATCGCCAACAACCTGTTCTTCATCCTGTTGTTCGCCCAGTCCGGTCTGTACGCCGACGCCGGCCTGCAGATCGTCTTCATCGCCCTCGCCGCGTACGGCTGGTGGACCTGGACCCACGGGGGTGGACCAGGTGCAACCGTCCTGCCGGTGCGCACGACCACGCGCACGGAATGGACCTGGCTGCTCGCGGCGGGGGTGGCGGGGACCCTCGGTCTCACCCTGCTGCTGTCCCGGGCCACGGACTCGACCGTGCCGTTCTGGGACGCCCTGACGACCTCGCTGTCCCTCATGGCGACGTACGGGCAGTGCCGCAAGCGGGTCGAGTCCTGGTGGCTGTGGATCGCCGCCGACGTCGTCTACATCCCGCTGTACGCCTACAAGGAGCTCTACCTCACCTCCCTGCTGTACGCGGGCTTCCTCACGCTCTGCCTCATCGGGCTGCGCAACTGGAGCCGCGACCTGGCCGCCGCCCCGGGCCGGGAGCGGGTGCCCGCGTGAAGCGCTACGGGCACGGTCTGGTCCTCGGCAAGTTCTACCCGCCGCACGCCGGCCACCATCACCTCGTCCGCACCGCCCAGGACCGCTGCGAGCGGCTCACCGTCCTGGTCTGCGCGGCCTCCGTCGAATCCCTGCCCCTCGCCGACCGGGTCGCCTGGATGCGGGAGGTGCACCCGGACGTCCGCGTGGTGGGCGCCGTCGACGACATCCCCATGGACCTGAACGACCCGGCGGTCTGGGACGCGCACATGGCCGTGTTCACCGGGGCCGTCCCCGAACAGGTCGACGCCGTCTTCACCTCGGAGTCGTACGGGGACGAACTGGCCCGCCGCTTCGGCGCGCGGTCCGAGCTCGTCGATCCCGGCCGCACCGTCTTCCCCGTCTCCGGCACCGCGGTCCGGGCGGACCCGGCCGGCTGCTGGGACTACCTCGAACCGCCCGTACGGGCCGCGCTCACCCGCCGGATCGTCGTCCTCGGTGCCGAGTCCACCGGCACCACGACCCTGGCCCGCGCGCTGACCGAGCACTACCGGCGGCGCGGCGGCGTCTGGGCGCGGACCCGGTACGTCGCCGAGTACGGACGGGAGTTCAGCGAAGGGAAGCTGGCGGACCTGCGCGGCCGATGGCCCGGCGCACAGTGGGAGGACGTCTCCTTCGGCACGGACGACTTCCCCCTCATCGCCGAGACCCAGAACGCCCGGGAGGAGGCCGCCGCCCGGATCGGCTCCCCGGTGCTCTTCTGCGACACGGACTCCTTCGCCACCACCGTCTGGCACGAGCGGTACATCGGCGGCCGCAACCCGCTCGTGGAGCGGACCGCCGACCGGACCACCCACCACCTCTGGCTGCTCACGGACCACGAGGGTGTCGCCTTCGAGGACGACGGGCTGCGCGACGGGGAGGAGCTGCGGCCCTGGATGACGGACCGCTTCCGTGCCGAACTCACACGCACCGGAAGGCAGTTCATCGAGGTCACGGGCCCGCACCGGACACGGCTGGACACCGCGGTCGCGGCCGTGGACGCGCTCCTCGCCGCCGGCCCGTACCTCACCGACCCCCTCCCGGAGCGGCGATGAGCACCGTCCCCGAGGGGTACGACCCCCATGCCTTCGCCCCCTTCGCCGTCACCGTCGACCTGGCGGTCTTCACCGTCCGGGAAGGCCGGCTCCACGTCCTTCTCGTGGAACGGGGCGAGGACCCGTACAAGGGCCACTGGGCGCTGCCCGGAGGCTTCGTGCTGCCCCGCGAGTCCGCGGAGGAGGCGGCGCGCCGCGAGCTCGCCGAGGAGACCGGCCTCACCCGGAACACCGTGTGCGCCTTCCACCTCGAACAGCTGCGCACCTACAGCGATCCCGACCGGGACCCCAGGATGCGGGTCGTCTCCGTCGCGTACGCCGCACTCGTCCCGGACCTGCCCGAACCGCGGGGCGGCGGGGACGCGGCGCGTGCGCGGTGGTGGGACGCGGACGGCACCGGGCCGCTCGCCTTCGATCACGACCGCATCCTGGCCGACGCCCACGACCGGATCGGCGCCCGGCTCGAGTACTCCTGCCTGGCGACGGCCTTCTGCCCCGCCGAGTTCACGCTCGGGGAGCTCCAGCAGGTCTACGAGACCGTGTGGGGCGTCGAGCTCGACCGGCCCAACTTCCGGCGCAAGGTCCTGACCACGCCCGGCTTCGTCCAGGCCGTCGACGGACCGCCGCGCCGCACCGGCGGACGGGGGAAGCCGGCCGCCCTGTACCGGGCGGGTGCCGCCACCGCCCTGCACCCTCCACTCCTGCGCCCGGAAGGACGCCCTGAAGGACGGACATCATGATCCCGACAAGAATCCTCACCAAGCAGGCGGCCACAGGCGCGCTGACCGGGCTCGCGCTCGGCGACGCGCTGGGCTTCCCGACCGAGTTCACCGACGTTCCGTCCATCCTCGCGAAGTGCGGGCCCTGGCGGCAGATGCGGCTCCCGGAGCCGGCGATCGTCACCGACGACACCCAGATGACGCTCGCGCTCGGCCGCGGCATCCGCACCGCCATGGACCAGGGGCTGCTCACGCCGGAGCGGATGGTGGGCCCGGTCCGGGAGGAGTTCGTCCGGTGGAACCGCTCACCCGAGAACAACCGCGCTCCCGGCCGTACCTGCATCGAGGCGTGCGAACTGCTGGAGGGCGACCGGCCCTGGCAGGAGGCCAGCCGGACCGGCTCCAAGGGCTGCGGCGCCAACATGCGCGTCGCGCCCATCGGCCTCGTGCCCGGCCTCAGCGAGGAACAGCGTTCCGGCGCCGCCCAGCTCCAGGCCGCACTGACCCACGGCCACCCCACCGCACTGGCCGCCTCCGACCTGATGGCCCGCGCGGTGTTCCTGCTGGCGCAGGGGGCCGAACCGCTCGGCCTGGTGGGCCAGTTGCGCTCGTACGCGTACGAGAACCGTGGCCGCTACCTCGGCCGGTGGCTCGGTGACCTGTGGCGGCACACCCATGACGCCTCGCCCGAGGCATACATCAACCGGGGCTGGGACGAGTGCCTGACCGTGCTCGCGGCCGTCCAGGACGCCCTGCGCGACCCCTCCCCGGAGACCGACCCGTGCGAGCGGACCGGCGACGGCTGGATCGCCGAGGAAGCACTCGCCACTGCCCTGCACTGCTTCCTGCTCTTCCCCGAGGAACCGGTCACCGCCCTGCGCCGGGCCGCCTGCACCCGGGGCGACTCCGACTCGCTGGCCTGCCTCACGGGCGCACTGGCGGGAGCCCACCTGGGGACGGGTGTCTGGCCCAAGGAGTGGTCGGAGCGCATCGAGTACCGCAGCGACCTGCTGTCGCTGGCCGCGCTCTGGGACGCCTGAGCCGTGCTGTGCGGGTTCGCCTCACAGGACTCGGACGTGGACCTGCGGGGGGTCCATGTCCCACCCGGCGGCCTGCGGGGAACAGGCCCGGGCGCACGGGAGTTCACCCGTCATGGCTGTCATCCACAGAACGACCATGGAACCGGGCAAGTTGCAGCTCCTCGCCGCCTGGCTCCCCACCCGGCCCTGGTACGCCGGGGCGGGCGCGCCGGAGCTGGCCCGTGCGGGAGGGTTCCGGCTCGACGATCCCGAGGGCGAGGTGGGGATGGAGTTCATGGTGGTCACCGACACCTCGGGCGACCGCCCCGTCGCCTACCACGTACCGGTCACCTACCGCGGGGCACCGCTCGACGGAGCCGGTGACGCGCTCGTCGGAACGTCCGAACACGGGGTGCTCGGGCGGCGCTGGGTGTACGACGGCGCGCAGGACCCGGTCCTGGTGGCCCAGTTGCTCGCTCTGATGAGGGGGCGGGCCGTGCCGCAGGCCCAGAGCCTGAGCGACACCCCCGACCCGTCCGTCGCCGTCGGCGAGGCCCCGGCCGGCCTCGCGGCGGTGGCCGCGTCCGCCACCACCCGGGACGGGAAGCACGGCACCGACATCGTGCTGGGCGCGACGGCGGACGAGGAGGCCCCGGTGACGCTCAGGGTGAGGCGCGTCCTGTTGCCGGAGGGCTCCGGGGACGGCGATACCGATGCCGACGTCCTGGGGCACGTCACCGCCGGGTGGAGCCTGCCCGAAGGCGAGGAGATCCGCGGCCGGTTCGCCGTCCTGGCCCGAGGACCGCGCTGACGGGGAGCCCGGGTCGACCGGCCGCGCGGGGTCACCCCGCCCCGCCCGCCGCAGACGCCCGCCGGGCCCGCACCAGGAACGCCTCCACGCGCTCCCGGTCCGGCTCCGGCGGCAAAGGGGAGCGCGTGGCGGCCTCGTCGTTCTCCTCGGCCAGGCGCGTCATCCGCCGCTCCACCTCGGGCCACGGGACCTTGCCCCGCTTCACCGCGAGGAGCTCGTCCCGCGCCTCGCCGACCTCGATGACCAGCTCGCCCGTCCGCAACAGATCCCGGCTGCTCGCCAGCAGCCGCAGCAGGTGCATGGCGTGCTTCCAGCGCGGGGCGCCGTACTGCCGGACGTCCGCCTCCAGCTTCCTGCGCTGGCCCACCGCATAGCGGACGAACGTCTCGTGGGCCCGGCGGGACAGGAACGCCCCGCGCAGGCCCAGCAGTTCCCTGCCGGTGTCGTCGATCCGCTCCACGAGCGGCGAGTGCAGGCACTCCAGCACGTTGGGGTTGGCCCGGAGCGCCAGCTCGCAGAAGCGCTCCAGCTCCCAGGAGAACTGCTCCCGATCGGGTCCGTCCACATGGGCCGGCGGCTTGGTGAAGCGCCAGAACAACGGCGTCGGCGCCAGGAAGACCCCGCGCCGGTCCGTGTCGCTGTCGTCGGTGGCCAGCCCGAAGGCGCGGGAGCCCATCACACACGAGTAGACCGTGTGGTCGCGTACGAGGGCCTCGGCCTCAGGGGTGATCATGCGCGCGAGGCTACCGGCCTACCCGAGCCGGATGCTGTCGCCCTCGACGGTGATCCGCTCGGCGGGCAGCGGGCGCGGCGCCGGACCCGCCTCGACCGAGGCGTCCGTGATGCTGAACCTGCTGCCGTGGCAGGCGCAGTTGATCGTGCCGTCACTCACCGACGCGACGATGCAGCCCGCATGGGTGCAGACGGCGGAGAAGGCCTTGAACTCGCCCGCCTCCGGCTGGGTCACCACCACCTTGCGGTCCTTGAAGACCGTGCCGCCGCCGACCGGGATCCCGGAGGTCCGGGTCAGCTCCCCGGTCGGGGTCCCCGAGGCCTCCTGGCTCTTCCCGGTCCCCGAGGCGGAGGCCGGGGCCGTGCCTCCGTCGCCGTCCCCGTCACCGGACGAGCCGCAGCCGGTCGCCAGTGCGGCGGCGCCCGCCGTGAGAACCGTCCTTCGCCGTGTGTTCATGGCTCTCCTCGCGTGGTGGTCGATGAGAGGCATCGTGGCGCCGCGGGCCGGGCGGACCAAGCAACCGGGCGGCGGTGGAGGGATTTCCTGTACAGTTGTCCAGGAAATCTACTCGCAGGAGGCCGCACGCCATGCAGACCGCCGCCCAGGTGATGGTCGCGCTCGTCGCACTGATCCACGCCTACTTCCTCGTCCTGGAGATGTTCCTCTGGGACACCCCGCGCGGCCGGAAGGCATTCGGCACCACCGAGGAGTTCTCCAGGGAGAGCGCCACCCTCGCCGCCAACCAGGGGCTCTACAACGGATTCATGGCCGCCGGGCTGGTCTGGAGCCTGATCGCGGGTGATCCAGTCGCCCACCAGGCGCAGATCTTCTTCCTGAGCTGCCTGATCGTCGCCGGGGTGTACGGGGCGGCCACCGTCAGCCGCAAGATCCTGTACGTCCAGGCGGCGCCCGCCGCCGTCGCGCTCGCCCTCGTCCTGGCGGCGGGCTGAGCCGCATGGCCCCGGCGGTGACGGACGGCAGCGGCGACCCGCGCACCGCGCGCACCCGCGGCAGGCTCCGCGAGGCGCTGCTGGAGGCCTGCGCGGAGCGGCCGCTCGACCAGGTCAGCGTGGCGGACGTGGTGCGCGGGGCCGGCGTCGGGCGCGCCACCTTCTACCTCCACTACGACGATCTGCGCGCCCTGGCCGTGGACGCCTGCGCCGACGTCGTACGGGAGGCGGTCGAGGCCCTGCACGCCTGGGACCGGACTCCGCCCGGCCCTGACGCGCCGCCGCAGGAGCTCGTCGCCCTGCTCCGGGAGATCCGCCGCCGGGCCGCCGTCCACCGCAGCCTGCTCCTGCCCGGCGGCGGCCCCCTCGGGGAACTGCTGCACCAGGAGCTCCGGCAGTACAGCCTCGACGAGCTGCGCCGGCGCAGGCCCGCCGGAAGGGGCCACGACCTCACCGCGAGCGCCGTCGCCGGGCTGTTCACCGGGATGCTCGCCGACTGGGTCCACGACCGGACCGACGCCACGCCTGAGGAGCTCGCCGGGCGGATCTGGCGCACGCTCCTCGCCGTGCACGCCGCCGCGTTGTCTCACGGACAGAGCACGGTGACCACGGGCCCCGCCGCACCTCTAGGCTGAAACAGCACGCAGAACGAGGGAACGAGGGGTACGACGTGGCGGTACGAGCAGTCCGTGGAGCCGTCCAGCTGGAACGGGACGAGGCCGGACACATGGACGAGCAGGTGAGTGCGTTGCTCACCGCCATCCTGGAGCGCAACCAGATCGTCGCCGACGACCTGATCAGCGTCTGGTTCACCGCCACCCCCGACCTGCACAGCGACTTCCCCGCCGCCGCCGCGCGGGGCCTGGGCATCGTCGACGTACCGCTGATCTGTGCCCAGGAGCTCGACATCGCCGGGGCCATGCCCCGGGTGGTCCGCATCCTGGCCCACGTGGAGACCTGTCTCTCCAAGGCGGAGATCAGCCACGTCTACCTCGGCGCCACCGGCGCCCTCCGCAAGGACATCGCCCAGTGAGAACAGCCGTCGTCATCGGAACCGGCCTGGTCGGCACCTCCGCAGCCCTCGCTCTCTCCGCCCGCGGCATCCAGGTCCACCTCGTCGACCGGGACGCCTCGTCGGCCGGTACGGCGGCGGCGCTCGGAGCCGGGACGGAGGCGGCGCCCGACGGGCCCGTCGACCTGGCGATCATCGCCGTACCGCCCGCGTACACCGCTTCCGTGCTGGCCGCCGCCATGCGCGACTCGGTCGCCCGCGGCTACCTGGACGTCGCCAGCGTCAAGGGCGGTCCCCGCCGCGAGCTGGAGGCACTCGGCATCGACCTCACGCCGTACATCGGCACGCACCCGATGGCGGGCAAGGAGCGCTCCGGCCCCCTCGCGGCCACCGCCGACCTCTTCGAGGGCCGGCCCTGGGTCCTCACCCCGACCCGGGACACCGACACCGAGGTCCTCAACCTCGCCCTGGAACTGGTCGCGCTCTGCCGGGCGGTCCCCGTCGTCATGGACGCCGACGCCCATGACCGGGCCGTCGCCCTGGTCTCCCACACCCCGCAGCTGATCTCGTCGATGGTCGCCGCCCGCCTCGAGGAGGCCGACGAGACCGCCGTACGCCTGTGCGGCCAGGGGATCAGGGACGTCACGCGGATCGCCGCCTCCGACCCCCGGATGTGGATGGAGATCCTGTCCGCCAACCCCGGTCCGGTCGCCGACGTCCTGGCCGGCGTCGCCACCGACCTCGACGAGACGGTACGGGCGCTGCGCGGCCTCCAGTCCGCCGACGAGGACGAACGCCGCGCGGGCACCCAAGGCATCGAGGACGTCCTTCGCCGCGGCAACGCGGGCCGCGTGAGGGTGCCGGGCAAGCACGGCGCGGCCCCGGCCTCGTACGAGATCGTGGCCGTGCTCATCAGCGACCGGCCCGGCGAACTGGCCAGGATCTTCGCCGACGCCGGGCTGGCCGGGGTCAACGTCGAGGACGTACGCATCGAGCACGCGACCGGGCAGCAGGCCGGTCTGGTGCAGCTGATGGTCGAGCCGAGCGCGGCGCCCGGACTGAGCACGGCGCTCAGCGAGCGGGGCTGGTCCATCCGCCCGTAGGGCCTCTCGCGGGACGGGGCCGACAGGGGTGCGAGGGCCCTCCCCGCACTCGGTAACCTTGGGGGAGGCCGTTCCGTGGCCCCGCTCCGCCCACCCCGTGTACCAGGAAGGTGTCCACCACCGTGGAAACCGTAAGCGCCGCCGCCCGGACCGCCCCGGCCCCAGTGATCGTCGCCATCGACGGGCCCTCCGGCACCGGCAAGTCGAGCACGTCCAAGGCCGTCGCCGCCCAGCTCGGCCTGAGCTACCTGGACACCGGCGCCCAGTACCGGGCGATCACCTGGTGGATGCTGAACAACGGCATCGACGTGCGGAACGCGGCCGAGATCGCCACCGCCGCCGCCAAGCCGGTCATCGTCTCCGGCACCGACCCGGCCGCCCCGACGATCACCGTGGACGGCGAGGACGCCTCCGGTCCGATCCGTACCCAGGAGGTCACCTCCGCGGTCAGCGCCGTCAGCGCCGTCCCCGAGGTGCGCACCCTGATCACCGAGCTGCAGCGCTCCATCGCCGCGGACGCCGAGCGGGGCATCGTCGTCGAGGGCCGGGACATCGGCACGACGGTGCTGCCCGACGCCGACATCAAGATCTTCCTGACCGCCTCGCCGGAGGCACGCGCCGCCCGGCGCAGCGGTGAGGTCAAGGGCTCCGATCTCGCCGCCACCAAGGAAGCGCTGATCAAGCGGGACGCCGCCGACTCCGGCCGGAAGACCTCGCCGCTGGCCAAGGCCGGGGACGCCGTCGAGGTGGACACCACCGAGCTGACCCTCCAGCAGGTCATCGAGTGCGTCGTCACCCTCGTCGGGGAGAAGCAGGCCGCGAAGTGACCGAAGCCACCACCGCGCCCACGCTGCGCGGAGCGGCCGTCGGGCGCGGGATCGGCATCGGGCTCATGTACGGGCTCTTCAGGCCCCGTGTCCTCGGTGCGTGGCGGGTCCCCACCACCGGACCCGTCATACTCGCGGTGAACCACGCACACAACATCGACGGTCCGATGCTGATGGGCACCGCGCCCCGGCCCGTCCACTTCCTGATCAAGAAGGAGGCGTTCGTCGGCCCCCTCGACCCGTTCCTGCGCGGAATCGGTCAGCTGAAGGTGGACCGTGCGACCGTCGACCGCACCGCGATCACCCACGCCCTCGGCGTGCTGGAGAACGGCGGGGTCCTCGGGATCTTCCCCGAGGGCACCAGGGGCGAGGGCGACTTCGCCTCCCTGCGGGCAGGGCTCGCGTACTTCGCGGTACGTGGCGGGGCGCCGATCGTTCCCGTGGCGGTCCTGGGAAGCACCGAGCGTCGCGGACGGCTGATATCGGCACTGCCTCCGCTGCGCAGCCGGGTCGACGTCGTCTTCGGCGACGCCTTCCAGGCCGGTGACGGCAGCGGACGGCGCACCAGGAAGGCGCTGGACGAGGCGACACTCCGAATCCAGGGAAAGCTGACCGAGCACCTGGAGAACGCCAGGCGTCTCACCGGACGCCAGGCGGACAGGGCCTGCGAGACTTGAGTAGTGGGCCGCGCGATCGTGACCCATCGATGATGATGCAAAGAGGAACGGACTTCATGAACGACCAGATTCACTCCGACGGCTCGGACCACGAGCACGGAGCACTTGGCGATGCCGAGTACGCGGAGTTCATGGAGCTCGCCGCGCAGGAGGGGTTCGACCTCGAGGACGTCGAGGGCGCGATCGGTGAGGCCGGTCACGGACCCCTTCCCGTCCTCGCCGTCGTCGGCCGCCCCAATGTCGGCAAGTCGACCCTCGTGAACCGCATCCTCGGTCGCCGCGAGGCCGTCGTGCAGGACAAGCCGGGCGTCACCCGTGACCGGGTGACCTACGAGGCCGAATGGGCCGGCCGCCGCTTCACGCTCGTCGACACCGGCGGCTGGGAGCAGGACGTGCTGGGTCTGGACGCCGCGGTCGCGGCCCAGGCCGAGTACGCGATCTCGACCGCCGACGCGGTCGTCTTCGTGGTCGACGCGACCGTCGGCGCGACCGACACCGACGAGGCCGTCGTCAAGCTGCTGCGCCGGGCCAAGAAGCCCGTCGTCCTGTGCGCCAACAAGGTCGACGGACAGAGCGGCGAGGCGGACGCCACCGCGCTCTGGTCGCTCGGCCTCGGCCAGCCCCACCCGGTGTCCTCGCTCCACGGCCGCGGCACCGGCGACATGCTCGACGCCGTACTGGAGGCGCTGCCCGAGGCCCCGGCCCAGACGTTCGGCACCGCCCTCGGCGGCCCGCGCCGTATCGCGCTCATCGGCCGCCCGAACGTCGGCAAGTCCTCGCTCCTGAACAAGGTCGCCAACGAGGACCGCGTCGTCGTCAACGAGCTCGCCGGTACCACCCGCGACCCGGTCGACGAGCTGATCGAGCTCGGCGGCATCACCTGGAAGTTCATCGACACGGCAGGCATCCGCCGCAAGGTCCACCTCCAGGAGGGCGCGGACTACTACGCCTCGCTGCGCACCGCGGCCGCCGTGGAGAAGGCCGAGGTCGCCGTCATCCTGATCGACTCGAGCGAGTCCATCAGCGTGCAGGACCAGCGGATCGTCACGATGGCCGTGGAAGCGGGCCGTGCGATCGTGCTCGCCTTCAACAAGTGGGACACCCTCGACGAGGAGCGCCGCTACTACCTGGAGCGCGAGATCGACACGGAGCTCGCGCAGGTCGCCTGGGCCCCGCGCGTCAACGTCTCGGCCGTCACCGGCCGGCACATGGAGAAGCTGGTCCCGGCGATCGAGACCGCGATCGAGGGCTGGGAGACCCGCGTCCCGACCGGCCGGCTGAACGCCTTCCTCGGCGAGATCGTCGCCTCCCACCCGCACCCCGTGCGTGGCGGCAAGCAGCCCCGCATCCTCTTCGGTACGCAGGCCGGCATCAAGCCGCCGCGGTTCGTGCTCTTCGCCTCCGGCTTCCTGGAGCACGGCTACCGCCGCTTCGTCGAGCGCCGTCTGCGCGAGGAGTTCGGCTTCGAGGGCACGCCGCTGCACATCTCGGTCCGGGTGCGCGAGAAGCGCGGCCGCAAGAAGTAGGCACACGGCGAAGCCCCGGACTCCCCGCGCCGAGCGAGGGGTCCGGGGCTTCGCCGTGCCGTCAGCCGTCGGTGGACCCGGGCGGCAGAGCCGCGGGCCGGGCGCGCCCGGCATGCCGACCCACCCGCTGCCAGGAGCCGAGGTTCCCCGCGCGCCCGCTCTGGCTTCCCTGACTGTTCGCCGCCGTACGGCCGCTCAGCGGGGCACGGCTGCCGAGCATCCCGGTGCCGAACGTTCTGAAGCCGAGATTCTCCTCACCGCTGCGGTCCCCCGGAAGTGCCCTGAACGACCGCCGGTACTCGGAGTACAGCGCGTCGTAGATCGGGGTGGGGGACCTGCCGCCCGAGGGTTCCTGCGACGGCCGCATGGCCGGGATCGGGTTCTGCTGCTGGCGGGAAGGGTCGTATGAGTGCACGTAGGTGCCAACGACCTCACCGCCCGTCGGATGCGGGCCCGGCGGGGAAATCGCTGTTCGGCGGGTGGCACGATCAGGTCCCGGCCAGCGGCATCGACGCGGCGACCAGGAGACCGTTGACCGCGGCCTTGTCCAGCGCGTCGCGGAGCAGGTCCTCGCGCGGCTGCCGGCCGATCGAGCCCGCCGGAGCGGCGAAGACGAGCACGGTCTGCGACTTGTTCGCCGCCGCCCGCCAGCCCTCGGTGACCTGGAGCGGCTGATGGGCCTGCCACCAGGCGACCGGGTTGCCGCCGCCGGCGCCCGGCTGCAGCACGGCGTGCAGCTGGCCCATGGCGAGCAGGACCGACCAGCCGGGAAGCACGCCCGGCAGCCGGTTCAGATCGGGCGTGGGCAGGAAGCCCTGCTCCAGCAGCAGCTGGAGGAACTGGTCACCGGCGCTGCCGTCGGTGCCGGGCCGGGCGATCGGTCCGGTCGGCTCGACGACCAGGGCCGGGCGGAGGTCGTCCTCGATCAGGACGAGACCGCTGGTGATGCCGAGGACGGCCTGTTCGGGCATGAGCCCCTCCGGATTCTGTGGCTCGCTGCCGGTGATGGACCGCACGGCGCCCTGGAGCTGGTCCTCCGCGACCTGGACGACCTGCGAAGGGATGCAGCTGGCATGGGCGAAGGCGAGCACGGCGGTCTCGTCGCCCACGAACAGCACCGTGCTGGTGCGTTCCTGGCCGGAGTCGCCGGGTGTGCGGCAGGAGGTGCAGTCGTAACTGCCTGGTGCACTGTCGCCGACGAGCAGCCGGTCGGCTTCGGCATCGCCGATCTCGGCGCGTACGTCCTCGCTGACGTCGAGCATGCGCGGCACGGGTGGCTCCTCGGACTCGGTGCGTGGGCCGGGCGGTTCCCGGCTCATGAAGAGACAACGGACGATCCGGGGCCCGGGTCACGCGAGAAACGGGGGAGAAAGCGGGAGAGCCGGCGGGCCGGTACATCGGCAGAGGGTGAAGGCGATCCGGAGTCGCACACTCCGCCCATACGCCTTCCAGGTACGGGCGTTCGTTCGAATTGTCACGGCTCCGTACGACTCCTGTGCGACGTCCGTGCGCTCCCCTGACGGCGCGTAAGGTCCGTTGCTGACCAGTCGAACAGGGGAAACGACTACGTAATGCACATTTCATTCCTGCTCCACAACGCGTACGGCATCGGGGGAACGATCCGTACCACCTTCACGCTCGCCGGGACCTTGGCCGAGCAGCACGACGTCGAGATCGTCTCCGTCTTCCGGCACCGCGACACACCCGTGCTGGGCGCGCCCGGGGGCGTACGGATGAGCCATCTCGTCGACCTGCGCCGGTCGAGCGCGGACTACGACGGCGACGCGGCCGAACACGCCAGGCCCGCCGTGGTGTTCCCGCGCGGTGACACCAGGCACCGGCAGTACAGCAGACTCACCGACAGCCGGATCGCGACCCGTCTGGGCGCACTCGAGGCCGATGTCGTCGTCGGCACACGGCCGGGCCTCAACATCCACATCAGCCGGCAGGCCCGGCGGGGCCCGGTACGCATCGGCCAGGAGCACCTCACCCTGGACAGCCACAGCTACCGGCTCCGCCGGGAGATAAGGCACCGGTACGGGCTCCTCGACGCGGTCACGACCGTGACCGAGGCCGACGCGCGCGACTACCGGGCCAGGCTGCGGCTGCCCGGCGTGCGGGTGGAGGCCATCCCGAACAGTGTGCCGGAGCCCGCGGGCGAGCCCGCCGGAGGCGACGCCAAGTGGATCGTGGCCGCCGGCCGGCTGCACCGGGTCAAGCGGTACGACGTACTGGTCCGGGCCTTCGCCGAGGTCGCGGCCGCCCGGCCCGAGTGGCGGCTGCGGATCTACGGCGGCGGGGACGCGACCGGCAACGAGCGGCAGACGCTGCGCGGGCTCGTCGACACGCTCGGGCTGCGGGACCGGGTGCACCTCATGGGGTCGGTCCACCCGATGGAGGCGGAGTGGCCCAAGGGCTCCATCGCGGCCGTCACCTCCGAGCGGGAGTCGTTCGGCATGACCATCGTGGAGGCGATGCGCTGCGGGGTGCCGGTCGTGGCCACCGACTGCCCGCACGGTCCGGCCGAGATCATCGACGACGGCACGGACGGGCGGCTCGTGCCGCTGGGGGACACCCGGGCCTTCGCCGGTGCCCTGCTCGCACTGATCGACGACGACGAGCTGCGGCGCCGGATGGGGCAGGCCGCCCTGGCCTCCTCGGAGCGGTTCGACCCGGCGCCGATCGCGGAACGGCACGAGGCGCTCTTCTCGGAGCTGGCCGCCCGGGGCGGAGCCGGCCGCCGCTCGCAGAGCGCCCTGCGCACCACGCTGCACCGCTCCCGGGGCACCGTGCTGGACGGCGCGTACGCCCTGCGGTACCGGGCCGCCGACGCGATCCGGGGGAGGAGGGCGGGCTGACGGCACCGGCCTGTCAGCCGCCCGCCCGGTCCCTCCGGCGCCGCCGGACCCTCCGTGACCGGGAGGGTCCCGGATCGTTTCATTCCGGATGGTCCAGCGGTCCGGGGGCCCGGGGGCCCGTCGGCGAGGTGCGGGTGAAGGGCGCACGCGGCAGGGAGCCCGCCATAAGAAAAATAAGACCTGCATAAGGGCGCATGAATTCCGGATGAAGCGTCAGTCCGGGCGCTCTCCCGGGCGTCACGGAAAACATGTCTCACGCAATATCCCTTCCCCGGTCATTCGCCTCCGTACGGACACCTCGCGGTATTCGGTGAGCGGCCTGAAATTCCCTTTCCGTACACCCGGACCACGCGTCCGGGTGAACAGGCCCGGCGTAAACGCGTGTGGGGATGCTGTGACACAAGCGTGACCGCCGGGGTACATGGGGCTGCGCCACGGGGTGTGGTCACTCCGGCTTCCGTCACGGAGCGGGGGCGCCTAAGGGCTGTCCCGCAACTCCTGGCGGGCGCACGACGACAGCTACGGCACCTCGCCGCGTTGTCGGAACGCCCGAATACGTCCGGTAATTCGGGCGTCCCTCCGCCTTGCGATGCACCGCATCCGACGCCGCGCGCTGATCCACCAGGAATTGCGGGACAGCCCTTAGGGTGAGAGGTATGGCACCTGTACCGAGCCCTCCCGCCCAGCCGGACGACACCCCGGAGTCGTATGTCGGCCTCGACGCCGAGGCCGCCGAGAGGCAGGCCAGAGCGCGTGGCTGGAGCACGGTCCGGGCGCTCGCCCCGGGCACGGTCATCACCATGGAATTCCGTGGCGGACGGATCAACTTCGAGGTCGATGCCTCCACCGTGACCCGCTGCTGGGTCGGCTGAACCGGCCCCGACGCGGCGAAGGCCCCGACGTCCGTCGAGGCCTTCGCTGTGCCGGCTGAGCGGTCGTGCGTGCCGTCTCCGCAGGTCAGGGCGTGACCGAGCCGCCCGTTACCGGGCGGGCCGGGGTCGCGCTGCCCCTGGCGGCGCGGTCCGCGTGCGGCGGACGGCGCGAGCCCGCCGGGGTGAGCGGCGTCCGCTCCGAACGTACCGCGTGCGGGGGGTGGGCCCGTGTCCGGCCTCCCGCGTGGGCGACGGTTCCCGACGTCCCGGGTGCGGGGCTCCTGCTCCCGGCCTCCGCGGTGCCGGTGCCGCTCAGCGACTGCGGCAGCACCACCGGGGCGGGGTCGCAGGGAGCGTCGGGGACGGGCTCGCGGCGCCTGAGACGGACCCGCCAGCGCGCGCGCACCGACAGGATCCAGATCTCGGCGCGCGTGATCAGTGGCTCGAACCAGGGCAACGCCAGCATGATCAGCAGACCGGCCGCCCAGCCCAGCAGGACGTCGCTGAGCCAGTGCGTCCCGATGTAGACGGTCGTGAGCCCCACACCCAGGGAGACGAAAGCGGAAAGGGCCGACAGGTAGCGCCTGGCTCGCGGTGTGGTAGCCAGGTAGGCAAGGATTCCCCAGGTCACCACGGCATTGGCGGTGTGCCCCGAAGGAAATATATCGCCGCCGGCGAAGAGCTCCGCCGAGCCGATCTGGGTGGCGTAGTGCGGACCGAGACGCCCCAGGCCGAGCTTGACCGCACCGACCGTCACATTGAGCAGCAGCAGTGAGGTGCCCAGCGTGAGCAGGGGGCGCAGTGTGTGCTGCCGCCAGGAGCGCCAGCCGAGCCAGGAGGCGACCATCACGGCGGTGGGGCCGCGCTGGCCGAGCACGACGTAGTAGTCGAGGAAGGCGTGGAGTTCGGGCCACTGCTGGTAGGGCCGGAACAGCATGACCTTCCAGTCGAGAGCCACCAGCCAGGACGAGGCGAGCACGGCGATGACGATGGCGAGATAGAACGCCAAAGTCCCGCCGAAGAGAGCGATGCGGTGAGGACTCATCCGCGGGATCTCTATCTTCGGCGGTTCCGGCTCCCGGTCCAGACGGGCAAAGATGTCGGTACGCACGCAATGGACGTTACAGCGAGTGAGTGTGGGATCCGGCCGATCCCGCGTCTTTGTGATGACGATGTGATGTGGACTTCGTCTCAGGACGGTATCCATTCGATGCGCCACGAGAATCGGGCCGGCCTCGCCGGGCATTCGCCGGGACGGTAATTCGTAGAAATGTTTGAGCATCGATGAAATGGCCCAATGCGGTGCGGGAATGCATTCGACCGGTCATTCGGGGACGCGCGGGCCGCCTGCCGGGGGCGCGCTCCCGGGCCTGCGGGAGCAGCGGTCACCGCACTGTGCCCGACCCGTCACGGCGGGTCGGGAAGGGCCCCGCCGACGGGTCGGCAGTGGCGTACGACACACTCCAGGGCGGGCGGCCGTATGAGATGGACCACGTGTGACCACGGGGTACTCGCGTACGCTGACGGCTCACTCGCCCGTCGATGCCGGGCCTGAGGGGCCCGATCAGACGCCCCCGTAGGTCTGCCGAGCGCGAGGGACTCATTGTGGGAGGTACGTATATGACCGGGACGTCCACGGCCGTGACCCGGCTGCGCGCAGCAGCCGGTGGTGCCAACCGATGGGTCGTCCTGGTCGTCCTCTGCCTCAGCCTTCTGCTGGTCGCCCTCGACGCGACCGTGCTGCACGTGGCCGTCCCCGCCGTCACCGAGGACCTGAGGCCGAGCGCCGTCGGCTTGCTGTGGATCGTGGACGCCTACCCCCTCGTCTGTGCCTCCCTGCTGATCCTCTTCGGCACGCTCGGTGACCGGATCGGCAGACGCCGTGTCCTGCTGTTCGGCTACGCGCTCTTCGGGGTGGCCTCGGCCGTCGCGGCGACGGCCGACACCTCCGCCGTGCTGATCGCGGCCCGGGCCCTGCTCGGCGTCGGTGGCGCGATGATCATGCCGGCGACGCTCTCGATACTCCGCCAGGTCTTCCCGGACCGCCGCGAGCGCGCCCTGGCCATCGGGATATGGACCGCGGTCGCCGCCGTGGGGGCCGCCACCGGACCGGTGATCGGCGGATTCCTCGTCGAGCACTACTGGTGGGGCTCGGTCTTCCTGATCAACATCCCGCTCATGGCCGTGATCCTGCCGATCGGGCGCTGGCTGCTGCCAGAGTCCCGCGGATCCGACGACGGCCCCTGGGACGTGATCGGTGCCCTGATGGCCGCGGCCGGCGTGCTCGGTGTCGTCCTGGGGATCAAGCGCGCGGGCAGCGGGGAGGGCGTCCTGGACCTCGCCACCCTCGGCCCGCTGCTGGCCGGTGCCGCGCTGCTCGTCCTCTTCGCCCGCAGGCAGAAGCGCCGTACGCATCCGCTGATCGACATCGCGATGTTCTCGCGGCCCGCCTTCACCACCGCCGTCGGCTGCATCGTCCTTGCCATGCTGGCCCTGGTCGGCCTGGAGCTGATCGCCGTCCAGTACCTCCAGCTGGTCCTGGACCTCAGCCCGCTGGAGACCGGTCTGCGCCTCCTGCCGCTGACCTTCGCGGCGATGGCCGCCGGCGCCACGGGCTCGTACACCCTGAGGCGCATCGGGCCGCGCCGCATGGTCGGATGGGGCTTCGTGCTCACGGCGGCCTCGGTGCTCCTGCTGACCCTGATGGGACAGCACGACCGGCCCGCGCTGCTCACCGCCGGCTTCGTGCTGCTGGGCTTCGGGCTGCAGTCCACGCTGTTCGGGGCGTACGAGTCGATGCTGAGCGAGGCCCCCGCGGAACGGGCCGGCGGAGCGGCCGCGATAGGCGAGACCTCCTACCAGCTGGGCGCCGGGATGGGGATCGCGTTGCTCGGCAGTGTCATGAACGCCGCCTATGCGCCCGGCCTCTCCCGGCTCCACGAGGAGGGTGTGCCGGCCGCGGCGGGTTCGGCCGCGTCGCATTCGCTCGGTGAGGCCTACCAGGTGGCGGGGCAGCTGGGCGGCCCCATGGGTGACCTGCTGCGGAACACCGCCCGGCACGCCTTCATCAACGGTCTGCACATCACGCTGCTGGTGAGCGCGGGCCTGCTGCTGCTCGGTGCGCTGGCGGCGCTGCGGCTGCCCCGCGTCATGGACTGCTCCTCGGCCGGGGAGGCCTGTGGGGCGAAGGTCCCGGAGGCCGTGGTTCCCCACATTCCGGTGCCGCAGCGGGTGGACGCCGGGTCCCGCCCCGGGCCCCGGACGCTTCCCGCACAGGACCGGCCGAGGCGGCGGCTCCCGCTGCCCGCCCGGCGCGAACCCGCCGAGGCCACCGGCTCTGGACGGGCGGCACACTGAGCCGTAACGTCAGCACGACGCCATGACTACCACTGCTAGTTTTAGTCCCGTGCGAGCCGCCGGAGGCACTCCCATGTCCGTGAAGCCGTCGAAACTCCCGCCGTTCGACCCGGCCGATCCGCTCGGCATCGACGATCTCCTCGACCCGGAGGACCTCGCGATCCGTGACACCGTGCGGAGCTGGGCCGCCGACCGGATCCTGCCGCACATCGCCGAGTGGTACGAGAACGGCGAGCTCCCCGGCATCCGTGAGCTGGCCCGCGAACTGGGCTCCCTCGGCGCACTGGGCATGTCCCTGCAGGGATACGGCTGCGCGGGCGCGACCGCGGTCCAGTACGGCCTGGCCTGCCTGGAGCTGGAGGCCGCCGACTCCGGGATCCGCTCGCTGGTCTCCGTCCAGGGCTCCCTCGCCATGTACGCGATCCACCGTTTCGGCTCCGAGGAGCAGAAGCAGCGGTGGCTGCCGGGCATGGCGGCCGGCGAGACCATCGGCTGTTTCGGACTCACCGAGCCGGACCACGGCTCGGACCCCGCCGGGATGCGTACGCACGCCCGGCGGGACGGCGGGGACTGGATCCTCACCGGCCGCAAGATGTGGATCACCAACGGATCGGTCGCCGGGGTCGCCGTCGTCTGGGCGCAGACCGACGAGGCCGGCGGCGGCTCCGGGATCCGCGGCTTCGTCGTGCCCACGGACAGCCCCGGCTTCTCCGCACCCGAGATCCGCCACAAGTGGTCCCTGCGTGCCTCGGTCACCAGCGAGCTGGTCCTGGACGGAGTACGGCTGCCCGCCGACGCCGTCCTGCCGGGTGTCACCGGGCTGCGCGGTCCGCTCAGCTGTCTCGGCCACGCCCGCTACGGCATCGTCTGGGGAGCCATGGGCGCGGCGCGCGCCAGCTTCGAGGCGGCGGTGGACTACGCGAGGACCCGTGAGCAGTTCGGCCGGCCGATCGGTGGTTTCCAGCTCACCCAGGCCAAGCTCGCGGACATGGCCCTGGAACTGCACAAGGGCATCCTGCTCGCCCACCATCTGGGCCGCCGGATGGACGCGGGCAGGCTCCGCCCGGAGCAGGTCAGTTTCGGAAAGCTCAACAACGTGCGGGAGGCGATCGAGATCTGCCGCACCTCGCGCACGATTCTCGGCGCCAACGGGATCTCGCTGGAGTACCCGGTGATGCGCCACGCGACGAATCTGGAGTCGGTGCTCACCTACGAGGGCACCGTGGAGATGCACCAGCTGGTGCTGGGCAAGGCGCTCACCGGTCTGGACGCCTTCCGGTAGACCGGAATCGCCGAAACCGGACCTGTCCGGCGAGCGCCCCGCTCAGCTCTGGTTGAAGAAGCGGTCGGCAGGCCTGCCGGCGGCTTCTCCGGTCACCACCTGGGTGTGGGCGGGGGTCAGCAGGAAGACCCTGGTGGCCACGCGCTCGATCGAGCCGCGCAGGCCGAAGGTCAGGCCCGCGGCGAAGTCCACGACGCGCTTGGCGTCGGTGGGGTCCATGGCCGTGAGATTGACGATCACCGGAACGCCGTCCCGGAAGAGCTCGCCGATGCCGCGCGCGTCCCGGAAGCTGTCCGGGGTGACGGTGGCGATCCGGCGGCCCGTGTCCTGGGCCTTCCCGGAGGCCACCTGTACGCGGGGGTCGGTCACCCACGGCTGGTTGTTCGTGCCGGTATCGGCTTCCTCGGAGTACTCGTCGTCGTAGTACCGCTCGTCGTTGTCCTCCACGAGGCCCAGCCAGGCACTTGCCTTGCGCACCGATCCCATGGACGCCTCCTCTCACCGCGGTTCGTTCGCGTTCCGTATCTCTTTCCTGTCCCTATCGTCGTCCATGATGCGGATAGTGCGCCAAGGGGATAGTCGGCGCGCACGGGATTCGTGACGCTACTGGTGCAGAACATGTGGCGGTTCGTCAGGGTTCCTGCCGTACCGGGAGCCTTGCGGAAGGAAAATATGAGACTCCCGTCCGTATGGGTGACCTAGGGGACGGACGGGTGAACGGGTCACTCGATACGATGCACGCCGCGCGTGTGCACGAGCGCGGCGCATCAGGTGAACGGCTCCCGGGGGATCGTCGTGTTCGGAATCGTGAGGCCCTGCACCCATCGGCTGTCCGAAGGGCTCAAGGCCGAATGGATGGCCCATCTCTGCGGGCTCTGTCTCGCTCTTCGCGCGGACCACGGGCAGTTCGCCCGGGTTGTCACGAATTACGACGGTCTGATCGTCTCGGTCCTGACGGAGGCTCAGGCGGAACGCACTCCCGCGCAGCGGCGCACCGCGGGCCCTTGCCCGCTGCGCTCGATGCGGACCGCGCCGGTCGCCCGGGGCGAGGGGGCCAGGCTCGCGGCCGCCGTCTCCCTCGTGCTCGCGTCGGCCAAGGTACGCGACCACGTGGCCGACCGGGACGGGCTGTTGAAGCGCCGCCCCGTCGCAGCCGCGGCACGCAGGGTCGCCGCGGGCTGGGACAGGGCCGGCGCGCGGACCGGGGCGGAGCTCGGCTTCGACACGGCGGTCCTGGTGGACGCCGTCGACCGGCAGACCGGAATCGAGTTCCTCGCGGGGCCCGGGACCCCGCTGCTGACGGTCACCGAGCCCACCGAGACGGCGACGGCCGCGGCCTTCGCGCACACCGCCGTCCTCGCGGGCAGGCCGCAGAACGCCGGGCCGCTCGCCGAGGCCGGGCGGCTCTTCGGACGGCTCGCCCATCTGCTGGACGCCGTGGAGGACCGGGAAGCTGACGCGGCGTCGGGTTCCTGGAACCCGCTCACCGCGACCGGCACCCCGCTCACCGAGGCCCGGCGGCTCTGCGACGACGCGCTGCACGGGGTGCGCCTGGCCATGCGGGACGCGCAGTTCACCGACGGCCGGCTGGCCCACGTGCTGCTGGTGCACGAGCTGCGGCGCTCGGTGGACCGGGCCTTCGGCTCCGCCTCGTGCTCGCACCAGCACGACGGGCAGCCGTCGGACTCCTTCGGCCCGCCGCCCGGCAACCCGTACGCGCCGACGACGCCCGGCGGCCCGCCCGGGCCGCCGCTCCCGCCCGAGCCGCCCCGTAACCGGCGTGGCCTCATAGCCGGCTGCCTGGTCTGGGCCGGCCTCGCCTGCACCTGCCAGATGTGCTGTGCCAGCAGCTTCAACGACCCGTGGAGCGGTCAGGAGCGTGAAGGGCTCTGCCACAAGTGCGACTGCGGCGACTGGTGCGAGGGCTGCTGCCAGGGCTGCGACTGCTGCGGCAACTGCTGCGAAGGCTGCAACTGCGGGTGCGACTGCTGATCCGGCGTCAGGCGGCCCGGGGTCCCGCCACCCTGAGGTGGCACCTCGGGCCGGCGGAGCCGGTATGGAAAGGTTGGCCGCATGAGCACGGACGCGCAGCGGGACAGCCAGGACAGCAGGGACAGCGGGAACGCCGACGGCAGCCCCGGTGGCCGCGAATTCCAGGAGTGGCAGCGCTGGCACGAGGAGCGCGTCGTCGCGGTCGCGGCCCCGCACGGCCCGCTCTCCCTCACCGGCACCCACTGGCTCTCCGACTACCCGGACGGTCGAATTCCGGCCGTGCCGGGGACGTGGCGTAAGGACGGCGACGAGGTCGTGCTCACCGCCGGTCCCGAGGACGGGCTCACCGTCGGCGGAAGGCCACTGGCCGGAGAGGTCCGGCTGACCGCCGACCGCGGTCCGATCGACACCTCCAGGGTGGCGCGGGGCGAGCGCCGGCTGGTCCTCCTGAGCCGCGAAGGCCTCTGGGCGGTTCGGGACTTCGACCCCCGGTCACCCGCACGGCACGACTTCCGCACCATCGACGCCACCCCGTACGACGGGCGCTGGTCGCTGGAGGGCACCTTCCGCCCGTACGGCACCGGCCGGACCGTCCGGGTGGAGAACGCCGACGGGCGCGAGCGCGGGCTGGGGCTCGGCGGCGAGATCACCTTCACGCTGGACGGCACCGAGCACACGCTCCAGGTCGCGGTCGAGCCCGACGGCTCGCTCTGGGCCGTCTTCGCCGATGCCACCAGCGGGAACAGCAGCTACCGCTTCCGCTTCCTGCGGCCCGGGGTGCCCGACGAGGACGGCGGGGTGAAGGTCGACTTCAACCGTGCGCTGCTGCCGCCCTGCGCCTTCGCCGACCACTTCATCTGCCCCTTCCCGCCGCCCGGCAACACCCTCACGGTCCCCGTCGCAGCGGGGGAGCGGAACCGCGTCGACGGCTGATCCGTCCCACCCCCCGACGCACACCTGACGCACCGGCCCCGGCAGCCACAGAGCTGCCGGGGCGGTCCTGGTTTCCCGGCCCCCGAAGGCCGAAAGGCACCCTTGCGCGGCGAGTTGACGCCCCCGATACTCCCGAGCAGCGCTTGTCGGACGTACGGATCACCCGGAATTCGAACGCTTCCGGAACGCGTCCCGGAGCACTTCCCGGAACGCGCACGTGCCCCGGCTGCGCCTCACGGGTCCGGCCACTCCCAGGCGGACCCCCGATTCCCTTCGGGAGGAACGAGAAGTGAGGATCAAGCGCACCACCCCCCGCAGCGGCACAGCGAGACGCACCAGGATCGTCGCCGTCGCCGCCGGTCTCGTCGCCGTCGCCGCACTCGCCGTCCCCGCCGCCAACGCCCGAACGACCGGTACGTACGGCGCCGATCAGCTCCGTGCGGCAGGAGACGCCGTGCTCGGCGCCGACATCGCCGGCACCGCCTGGAACACCGACCCCGCGACCGGACGCCTCGTCGTCACGGTGGACAGCACCGTCTCGCAGGCGGAGATCAACGAGATCAAGGAGGCCGCGGGCGCCAACGCGGGCGCCCTGCGCATCGAGCGCACCCCCGGAACGTTCAGCAAGCTGATCTCGGGCGGTGACGCCGTCTACGCCTCCAGCTGGCGCTGCTCCCTCGGCTTCAACGTCCGCAGTGGCACCACCTACTACTTCCTGACCGCCGGTCACTGCACGGACGGCGCGGGCACCTGGTACGCGAACTCCGGGCGCACCACCGTGCTCGGCACCACGTCGGGTTCCAGCTTCCCGACCAACGACTACGGCATCGTGCGCTACACCAACACCTCCGTCACCAAGTCGGGCACCGTCGGCAGCCAGGACATCACCAGCGCGGCCGACGCCACGGTCGGCATGGCCGTCACCCGCCGCGGATCCACCACCGGCACCCACAGCGGCAGCGTCACCGGTCTCAACGCCACCGTCAACTACGGCGGAGGCGACATCGTCTACGGCATGATCCGCACCAATGTGTGCGCCGAGCCCGGGGACTCCGGCGGCCCGCTCTACTCCGGCACCCGGGCGATCGGTCTCACCTCGGGCGGCAGCGGAAACTGCAGCACGGGAGGGACGACCTTCTTCCAGCCGGTCACCGAGGCACTGAGCGCGTACGGCGTCAGCGTGTTCTGACACGGCCTGACACCCTCACACTCCCACGAGCCCCCGCCGATCCCCGGCGGGGGCTCCCTTTCGACCCGCGGCTTTTGAGAGGATGTCAGGACGGTCGGTCGCAGAGGTACACGGGGGGCGGACGCTGTGCCCGTCCGGAGGGAGGTCCCTCCGGGCCCCCGCAGACACCCAGGGGGTTCCAGGTCCGTGAATCGCATCGGAGTGACCGGTCACCGATCCATCCCCCATGAGGTCCACGCCCATGTGCTGGAGGGCATACGGGCGGCACTGTCCGGCTTCGAAGGCTCGGTGGAGGCGCTCTCCAGCCTGGCCGTCGGAGCCGACCAGCTCTTCGCCGACCTGGCACTGGCCCACGGCGCCGAACTGACGGCGGTGATCCCCAGCGGCGACTACGAGGGGGGTTTCGACGAGGGGACCGATCTCGCGCGCTACCGGATGCTCAAGGCGAGGGCCACCCGCGAGGTCCGCCTGGACTTCCCGCACTCCACCGACGAGGCCTACTACGCGGCGGGCGCCTACATCGCCGACCACTGCGACCGGTTGCTGGCCGTCTGGGACGGACGGCCGGCGCGTGGCCGGGGCGGTACCGGCGACATCGTGACGTACGCCCGTACGCTGGGCCGGCCGGTCACGGTCATCTGGCGCGACGGAGTGGAGCGCGCCTGAGCCGGTGCGCGTGCGCCCGGGCCTCAGATCCGGTGCCGGGCCAGCCAGTCCGTGTGTTCGGGGGAGACGATCCGCTCGGTCTCGAAGACGGCGGCCGCCCACTGCCGCTCCGTCAGCGTGGTCTCCATCGCGGCCTGCATGTTCTCCAGGTCCTCCTCCACCAGCGAGTGCGCGGACACCAGGGGGTGATGGCGGCGCATCTCGTTCCAGGCGAGACAGGCGGCCGCGGCGGCGGAGAACGACCCCGTGAGCGCGAAGGACCCGGCTGCGGAGAACGTCTGCAGTACGGCGAGGACCAGGGCGGGCAGCGTGAGCGCGGCAACGGTGCCGGCCCAGACGGACGCACCCCGGCGGGACACCTGCTGCCGCCTGCGGTACCAGCGCCGTTGCTCGATCAGACGGTCCCGGATGTACGTCTCCTTGCGCACGGTGAACGCCTTGCCCCGCAGTTCCCGCATGGACGCGGTGATGAGTCCGCCGCCCTCGTCCGTCATCCCTTCGCGGGGATCGTCCCACCCCACCTTCCTCAACTCCTGGAGCCCTTCCTCGAGCCGGTTGGCGAACAGGGCCTCCGGGTGAGGGGTGCCGGTGTCGAAGGGGGCGCCGTGGACCGCGTAGCGCCAGCAGTTGGACTTGATGAACTCCGCTGCGGAACGGTTGAGTTGCCAATGCGACTTTGCTTTGCGCCGGGCGGCGAGGTACGTCGTGATCAGGACACCGAGATACGCCAACGCCGCTAAGGCGTGCAGGAGTTGGGTCCGCTCGCCGACCTCTACCTGCCAGGGCAGGGCGGCGGGGACGGTGCCCAGGACGAGCAGGACCAGCTGGCTGCGGGTGGTGTTGACCGCCTCCCGCCGGCGTGCGACGGCCACGGCGTCCGTGTGGTGGAAGAGTGCGGGCAGGTCCTCGCTCCGGAAGACCATGCTCCGCAGCGGTCCGGGAATCGCCGTCATGATCACTCCTGTATTCGGTGTAATGGTCACCCGGTCGCTGGAATGGAACGGTTCCCGTCCATTTGGAGCAGTCCCGGAAATCGCTCGGGTTACAGCCGTACGCGTTGAGTTGCACACCGGGGCCATGAGGGTAAAGTCGTGCCGCCGGGCACTGCAATGGTGCAGGTCCCGGTGCTGTTTCCGTGTCCGGAACGAGCCCCCCAAGGACGGCCGTGAAGATCTACGAACCCACCCCCCGCTTCGCTGTAGCGAACAGTCGTGTACCGCTGGCGAAGATCGAAACTTCCGGCAGCGTGGCCGCCGAGAAAATGGGCCGCGTTCTCGCGACGACAACAGGTCGCCCGAAGCAGGCATCGACCTTCAACTCGGCGCTCTGAAGAATCCCCCCGTTTGCCGGCAGGACCGGCATAACCGCCCTGACCTGTCCGGTTCACTGGCTAGACTGGTGGAATGACAGGGCCCGCGGTGCCATTCCGCGAAATCGTTCTGAAGGTGCACAGCAGGTGTGATCTCGCTTGCGACCATTGCTATGTCTATGAACATGCGGATCAGAGCTGGCGAACCCGGCCCAGAACAGTCTCTGACCATGTTATTTCCCGGACGGCTCAGCGCTTGGCTGAGCATGCCAAGACACATGCACTGCCCTCCGTGTCAGTGATCCTGCACGGAGGGGAGCCTCTGCTCGCCGGCCCCGCCCGTCTGCGGAAGATCTGCGAGGAGTTCGGATCCGCCCTGTCGGGTGTCGCCGAACTGGACCTGCGGATCCATACGAACGGTCTCCAGCTCAGCCCTCGCTATCTGGACCTGTTCGACGAGTTCGACGTCAAGGTGGGCATCTCCCTCGACGGCGACCGTGCGGCCAACGACCGGCACCGCCGTTTCGCCGACGGACGCAGCAGCCACCCCCTCGTACTCAAGGCCGTCGAGCTGCTCCATCAGGAGCGCTACCGCCATCTCGATCTCGGGTTGCTGTGCACGATCGACATCGAGAACGACCCGCACGCGGTCCTGGACGCCCTGGTCGCGCTCGAACCGCCGCTCATCGACTTCCTCCTCCCGCACGCCACCTGGGACGAGCCGCCGCCCCGCCCGGACGGGTCCGGGACGGCCTACGCCGACTGGCTCCTCACCATCTACGACCGCTGGAGGGAGCGGGGCAGCCCGGTGCCCGTGCGCCTCTTCGCCTCGGTGCTGTCCACCCTGAGCGGCGGCCCGAGCCTCACTGAATCGATGGGGCTGGCGCCCACCGATCTGGTGGTGGTCGAGACCGACGGCCAGCTGGAACAGGTCGACTCGCTCAAGAGTGCCTACGAGGGCGCGGCAGCCACCGGATTCGACGTGTTCTCCCATTCCTTCGACGAGGTCGCCGCCCATCCGGGGGTTCGCGCGCGACAGCTCGGTCTGGCCGGCGTCAGCGAGACGTGCCGCCGGTGCCCCGTCGTACGTTCGTGCGGTGGGGGGTTGTACACGCACCGGTACAGCTCGGCCGACGCCTTCGACAACCCGTCCGTGTACTGCCGCGACCTGGAGGCGTTGGTGCGCGGCATCGAGGCACGCACCGAGGCGCACCCGGCGGTGACGGACCACGGCGAACTCGTCGACGCGCAGCAGGACCTGACCCGTACCCTGCTCGCCAGGCTCCACGCGGACCTGGGCGGCCGCGGCGGTGCGCGCTGGGACGAGGCCTGGGAGCTGGCGGGGGTGCTCGAGTCGTCCGAGGAGGGCGCCGCGGCGCTCGATCACGTGCTGGCGCACCCGTATACGCGGACCTGGCTGCTGGAGGCGCTGGGAGGGCTGCGTGCGGCACGGCCCGAGGCGGTGGACGAGGCGCTGCGCCTGCCGGCCTACGTGGCGGCGGCCACGGTGCGGTCGGGCCTCGCTCTGACCGCACGGGCCGGCTACCGGGACGGGCGGATCCACCTCCCCACGCTCGGTGAGCTCCGGGTCGCCGGGGAGGGCGAGCACGGAACGGTCCTGCTGAGGCCGGCCGGTGACGGGTTCGTGGCCCGGCGTGACGACGGCGGTGGCCAATGGCGGATCCCGCACGGGGCGGACAGCCCCGACTGGAGTCCGGTGCGCCACCTGGGCCGGCCTCCCTTCGCCCTCGACGACCTCGACCCGTACCGGGACTGTTTCGGCTCGCCGGCCGCGTCCCGGCTCGGACAGGCCGAGGCCGATGCATGGGAGGCCGGTCTCGCCGAGGCCTGGGCACTGCTGGAGAGGGAGGCGCCGTCGCATGCCGCGGCGGCCGCCGACACCATGACGACGCTGACCCCGCTGACCGCCGGGCAGCACGCCGAGCGGCCGCACGGATACGGGACCATCGGTCTGACGGCGACGGATGACGCGAAACGGCTGGCGCTCGAACTTCTGGGTGGTTTTCGTCGAACCACCTTGCGGGCGCTGCTCGATATCACGGACCTTTATGCGTCGGACGGGGCCTGGAACTATCGGCCGCATTGGCAGGACGGATCAGTTCCGTTTTCCCGGCTGCTGGCCGAAACCTATGAACGGGCGGCGCTCGCCGCTCTTGATCCCCGTTTCATGGACGGCGTGGAAGAGGCGCTCGACATGATGGGATCGGCGGCCGAGCCCACGGCCGGGGGAAGGTGGTTCATCACGGCTCTCAGGGAGGAAGTGTCGCGAACACAGGACAAGTGGGCCGAATAGCCTCAAGATTGCTGCGGCCCGAGAACGTGCTGGTGAATCCTGGGTATGGATGACTGAAAAGCGGTGTTGATTGACCGAACGCCATGGGGGTGGAGCAAGGTCCGCTCCGGAATGATGAATTCGCTCGCACCCCCTCCACAGTCCTGGGATGCGGGTGCTCACACAGGACGGGGGTCGTGTGCACGCATTCACGCAACAGCGAGCGGACCATCGGCCGTACTTCTTTCTGAGTTACGCGCATACACCGGGGTACGGCGGTGGATCGGACCCAGACATGTGGGTCGAACGGCTTTTCCAAGATCTCTGCGGCCATGTGATGGCCATGACCAACCTGCCCGCGGGTGCACCTGCCGGCTTCATGGACCGGGAGATGCGCTCCGGCGAGGGCTGGTCGGAACGACTGGGCGGCGTGCTGGCGAGTTGCAGGGTCTTCGTGCCGCTGTTCTCGCCGCGCTACTTCACCAGCGAGATGTGCGGCAAGGAATGGTACGCCTTCGAGCAGCGGGCCATTCACTACCGGGCGCGCTCGAATCAGCCCGCGGAGGCGATCGTCCCCGCGCTCTGGGTTCCGGTGCCGCCCAGCCAACTGCCGGGACCGGCCGAGCGGTTGCAGTTCAACCACCGAGATTTCGGGGACCGCTACGTCAGTGACGGGCTCTACGGGCTGATCAAGCTCAGGCTGTTCGCCCAGGAATACGAACGGGCCGTCTATGAACTGGCCAAACGCATTGTCAGCGTCGCCGACACCGTGCAGCTCGACTCCGGCCGGCCGCTCGACTACCGCCTCGTTCCCAGCGCGTTCGGGCCGCCGGACAGCGGTGCGGGCGTTCCCAGACCGATGCGGATCACCATCGCCGCGCCCACCCTCCATGACCTGCCCGAAGGGCGTAACCCGGCGTACTACGGCGACAATCCGCAGGAGTGGAATCCGTACCACCCCGCCGCCGCCAGGCCGCTGGCCTACGTCGCGGAAGAGCTGGTGCGTTCCCTCAACTACCAGGCCGTCATCACCTCGTTCGACGAGGATCCAGGGCAGCCGGAAGGCAAACAACCGCCCAGCACCCCGGAGATCCTCCTCGTCGACCGCTGGGCCCTCCAGGACGAGGACCGCCGGCGCAGGCTCGCCGCCTTCGACGCGGAGAACCGGCCCTGGGTGACCATGGTGGTGCCCTGGTACCGCGACGACCACCAGAGCAGAGCCGCCGAGGCCGAACTGACCGAGAAGCTCGAGCAGACGATGCCGACCAAGATGCGGCAGGGGCGCGCCTTCTGCCGCGCCGCGGCCAAGGGGGTTCCCACCATGGAGGCGTTCGGACAGGTCCTTCCCCAGGTGGTCGAGGTGGCAGCCCAGCAGTATCTGAGGCATGCCACGGTCTATCCACCCGCGGGTGGACGGCACAGTGAACGGACGCGACTGATGGGCCCCATGGGCAGCACGCAGTTCATACCCGACATGCTCGACCCTGCGACGGACGCGGAGGACGTATGACAGCCGGTCGTGACGGGCGCATCGTCACCTTCTACTCGTACAAGGGCGGTACGGGGCGCACCATGGCCCTGGCGAACACCGCCTGGATCCTGGCCGCCAACGGCAAACGGGTGCTGGCCGTCGACTGGGACCTGGAAGCCCCCGGGCTCCACCGGTTCTTCCACCCCTTCCTCGACCCGTCGACGCTCGGTGCCACCACCGGGGTGATCGACCTGATCACCGAGTACGCCTGGGCCGCGACGAACCCCGCCCAGCGGTCCGACGACTGGCACCGTGACTACGCCCGCATCCAGCCGCACGCGGTCTCGCTCAACCCCGAGGGGCTCGGCTGGGAATTCCCGCAGGGCGGCACCCTCGACTTCGTCTCGGCCGGACGCCAGAACCGTGAGTACTCCGCCACGGTCTCCACCTTCGACTGGGACAACTTCTACGACCGGCTCGGCGGCGGTCACTTCTTCGACGCCCTGCGCGACGACATGAAGGCCAACTACGACTACGTCCTCATCGACAGCCGTACGGGTCTCAGTGACATAGCCGACATCTGCACCGTCCACCTCCCGGACGTGCTCGTCGACTGTTTCACACTGAGCGACCAGTCCATCGACGGCGCGGCCTCCGTCGCCCGGCAGATCGCCGAGCGCTACACCGGCCGGCCCATCTCCATCTTCCCCGTCCCGATGCGCATCGACGAGGGCGAGAAGGAGAAGGCCGACGCCGGCCGCGCCCTGGCCAGGCTCAAGTTCGACCGACTGCCCCGCGACCTCTCCGGGGACGAACTCACCGCCTACTGGGGTGCGGTGGAGATCCCCTACCGCCCCTATTACGCGTACGAGGAGACCCTCGCCACCTTCGGCGACGAGGCGGGTCTCAGCAATTCGCTCCTGTCCGCCTTCGAACGCCTCACCGCGGTCGTGACCGAACAGGAGATCACCTCGATGCCCCCGGTGGGTGAAGAGGTACGGCTGCGCATCCGCGACGCCTTCACCCGGCGCCGGCCGGCCCTGCCCGCCGATCTCTTCCTCAGCTACGTCGCGGAGAACCGCATGTGGGCCGACTGGATCGAATCGGTCCTCACCCGCGCCGGATTCCGCGTGGTCCCGCGTGACGTCTCCGCCGAGCCCGCCTCCGTGGGCGCTTCGCACACCACGGCCGAGACGGCGGCCCGTACCGTCGTGCTGCTCTCCAGCGCCTACCTCAAGTCCCAGCGGGCCGTGGCCCTGTGGGACAGGGCGGTCTCCGACGACTCAGGCGGGGGCCGGCGACAGCTGTTGCCGCTCCGGGTCAGTGATGTGCGACTCTCCGCCTCGTACATCGACCGCAATCCGGTCGACCTGTTCCGACTGGACGAAGTGCATGCCACGTCCGCTCTGATGCGAGCCCTGGACAGGCCGGTGCAACTCGGCGACGGGGTGTCCCCCGGACCGCGGTTCCCCGGTACGGTGCCGCGGATCTGGAACGCGCCGCCCCGCAACCCCGGCTTCACCGGCCGCTCCCTGGTCCTGGAGCGGATGCGTGACCAGCTCGGCGGCGGCATGGCTGTCATGCTCCCGCAGCCGCAGGCCCTCTACGGACTCGGCGGCGTCGGCAAGACCCAGGTGGCGCTGGAATACGTGCACCGTTTCATGGCGGACTACGACCTGGTGTGGTGGATATCGTCCGAGCAGACCGACGACGTGGTGGCCAGTCTCGCCGAACTGGCCGTCCGGCTCGGAGCGCAGGGCGGAGACGACATGGCCTCCGCCTCGCAGGAGGCCGTGGACCTGCTGCGGCGCGGTGTGCCCTCGGACCGCTGGCTGCTGGTCTTCGACAACGCCGACGACCCCGAGCGGCTCAGGCGGTACTTCCCGCAGGGCGGTTCCGGCCACATCCTGGTCACGTCGAGGAACCAGGCGTGGTCCCAGCACGGAGACGCACTGCCCGTCGACGTCTTCCTCCGGGAGGAGTCGATCGAGCACCTGCAGCGACGGGCTCCTGGACTGAACGACGAGGACGCCGACCAGGTGGCCACCGCCGTCGGTGACCTGCCGCTCGCCGTGGAACAGGCCGCGGCCTGGATCGCGGAGACCGCGACCCCCATCGACACGTATCTGGAGCAGCTGGCCCGCCAGGCTCCCGAGGTCCTGGCCCTGAACCAGCCGGCCGGTTATCCGCAACCCGTCGCGGCCACCTGGAACATCTCCATCGAACGCCTCAAGGAGCGCTCACCCGCCGCCGTGCGGCTGCTCCAGCTCTGCGCCTTCTTCGCCCCTGAGCCGATCTCGGCGAATCTCCTCTACAGCAAGGAGATGATCGAGGCGCTGAAGCCGTACGACGCCTCGCTGCAGGAGAAGCTGGTCCTGGGCAGGGTCATCCGGGAGATCGGCCGTTTCGCCCTCGCCAAGGTCGATCAGGTCTCCAATTCCATCCAGGTGCACCGGCTGGTGCAGGCCGTGATCAGGGCCCAGCTCAGCGAGGAGGAGCAGCGCGAGGCCCGGCACGTCGTCCACCGGGTGCTGGCCGGTGCGCGGCCCGACGACGACGAGCCGATCGACAACCCGACGACCTGGCCGCGCTTCGCCACGATCTGGCCGCACCTCGGCCCGTCCGACGCGCGCAACTGCAAGGAACCGGAGACCCGCAGGCTCCTGATCGACCGGGTGCGTTACCTGTGGAAGCGCGGAGACGTCAGGACCGCGGGCAGGCTCGGGGACGAACTGCGCGAGACCTGGCGGAGCGTGCTGGGGGAGGAGGATCTCCAGTACCTGTATCTCTGCTTCCACATCTCCAACATCCTGCGTACGCGGGGCCGGTACGTGGAGGCGAAGGAACTCGACGAACTCACCCTCCGGCGGCAGCGGGAGGTGCTGGGACCGGAGCACCCGCACACGTTCATGACCACCAGCAGTCTGGCCATCGACCTGGGTCTGCTCGGGGACTACGGTCAGGCGATCGAGCTGGCGACCAGGGCCCATGAGGGATTCGGGCAGATCTTCCACGAACGGCACCCCCGAACACTGGCGGCGGCCAACAACCTGGCGCTCAACCTGCGGAGTGTGGGGCAGTACGCCAGGGCCCGGGAGATCGACCAGGACTGCTACGACCTGCGCTCCGAGGTCCTGGGCGCAGAACACCCGTACAGCCTTTCCTCCGCGAACGCCCTGGCCCGTGACCTGCGTGAAGTCGGGCGGTACGAGGACTCCGTCGGTCTGCTCAGCCGTACGTACGACAGTTACAAGGCCACCCTCGGCCGGACCTACCCCACCACGCTGAGCGCCGCGAAGAGTCTCGCGGTGTCCCTGCGCCGGGCGGGGCAGCTGGAGGACGCGCGCAGGCTGACGGTGGCCACGCGTGCCAGGTACCGGGCCAAGTACACCTCGGCCAATCCGGAATCACTGGCCTGCGACCTCAACATGGCGGCCGACCTGTTCGCCGCGGGGGAGGCGGCCGAGGCGCGGGATGCCGCGCAGGAGGTCGTCGACCAGTACATGAAGGTGCCGGGGGAGCAGCATCCTTACACCCTGGCCGCGCAGAACAACCTCGGTGTCTACCTCTCGGGGACGGGAGTGCCCGGGGAGGCGGAGCGGCTGCTGACGAAGGTGGTCGCCTCGATGCGCCAGGTGTTCGGGCGGGAGCATCCGAACACGCTGTTCACCGTCATGAACCTGGCCAACGCGACGGCCGAGGGGGGTGACCTCGACATAGTGCTGGAGACCGAACGGCAGTTGTCCGGCCAGCTCCGGGAGGTTCTCGGGACACACCACCCGGAGACGCTGGCCATGACGTCCAACCTCGCGGTCACGCTCGGCGCGATGGGGCGCAAGGACGAGGCGCTGCGGGTGCGGGCGGAGGCCGGTGACGAGCTGGCACGGCAGCTCGGGGACGATCATCCGCTGACCCGGACAGCGAGGGACGAGCGAAGGTTCTGGCGCGAGCTGGAGCCGATGTCGGTGTGATCCGGCGGGGGCTCCCCACCGGAGTCCCCGCCACGTCCAGCGGCCGACGTCCTCAGCAGACCGCCGCTTCCCGTTCGTCCAGCAGCCAGTTGAGAACGGACGGAAGCACGGACAGCGCGTCGAAGTGTGCCGCCGTCGGTTCCATCACGGCCGTGACGTCCGGGATCCGTCCGGCCAGCCAGCGGGTGTGGCCGACCGGGGAGAACACGTCCTTCTCGCCGTGCCACAGCATCACCGGCCCCGTGATGTCCGCGGGGTCGAACCCCCACGGCCGGCAGAACGCGATCGCGTCGTCGATCCAGCCGTACGCCGAGGTCCGGAGCCCTTCACGGTAGTTGGCGAGCAGCATCGTGCGGATGCCCGCGTCGTTGACGACGATCCGGTCGGAGTCGGTCAGCTCCCTGCGCAGGTCGTCCAGGAGCCGGACCGGGTCCTGCCGGATCTCCGCCGAGCGGCTGATGAAGGACTCCGCGAGCCCGTCGGGATCGGCCGCGGCGGTGGAGTAAGCGAGTACGTTCGACGCGGCCATCCCGTCGAACCAGTCCAGGCCCTCGGCGTCCCAGGGGGCCAGGCCGACCAGCGCGGCGGTACGGGTGACCCGGTCGGGCATCAGCGCGGCACAGGCCAGGGCGTGCGGCGCGCCGCCGGACCGGCCGACCACGGCGAAGTGCTCCAGCCCCAGCGAGTCGGCGATCGTCCGTACGTCCTCGACGACGTCCACCACCCGGCGTCCGGCCAGCCGGTCGGAACCGCCGTATCCCGGGCGGTCGTAGGCGATCAGCTGCATCTTGCGCTGGTAGAGGACCATTCCGCGTGGAGCGGGACCGAGCCGGCTGCCCGGCATTCCGTGGAGGAGGAAGACCGGTCTGCCGTGCGGATCCCCCTGACGCTCGACCATCAGATGCCGCCCGTCCGCCACCCGCACCCGACTGCGCACCCCGACTCCTCCGTCCGGTGACCCCGCCCCTTCCGGGCACCAGGTGCCCGGCGTGTGCTGTCAGTTCGATGATGGCGCATCAAAGGCGGCACCGGCACTGCTTGTCGGAAGGAACCCGTGTTCGCCCAGGGGTACCTGCACCGCATCCGGACCCGCAGCCCCAGCATCCGGACCCTGAAGGGCGAGAACAGGACAGGCGTAGACCTCACCCGCTGACCACACTCGATTGCATGCGGTGTTCGCGAACGGAACCGAAGAGGCCCGGCCTCGTCATGTGAACGGGAGGGGAGTGAAGCGTCGTTGTCGTGTGTGCGTCCTGAAGTCGGCCTTGTGTGCTTCCGGGTGCGTCGGAATAGTGGGCGGCTCCATCCTCCGTGTTCCGGGCACCCCACTTGTCCGAACGCGGCCCCACAGGAGGTCGAAGTTGAAGCACCGACGCATATCCAGGAAGCGTGCGGCCATGACGGGCTCGGCCGTCGTCGCCCTGTTCGCAACAGGAGTCACCTTCCAGACTGCGAACGCCAGCGATGGCGTTCCCCAGTCCACCGCACGGACACTGACAGCGAACGCGGCCGGAAATCTCGCCACCACCCTGGACAAGACCCTGGGCGACGACGCGGCCGGCGCGTACTACGACGCCGAGGCGAAGAACCTCGTCGTGAACGTCCTCGACGAGGCGGCCGCCGAACAGGTGCGCCGGTCGGGCGGCAAGGCCAGGGTCGTGCAGCACTCGCTCGCCGAGCTGAAGTCGGCCCGGCAGACCCTCACCGAGAAGGCGACCCTCCCCGGCACCGCCTGGGCGGTCGACCCGGTCAGCAACAAGGTGGTCGTCACCGCCGACCGCACGGTCGACGGCGCGGCCTGGGACAAGCTCGGCGCGGTGGTCAAGGGCCTCGGCTCCAAGGCCGAACTCAGGAAGTCCGCAGGGGAGTTCAAGCCCCTCATCGCGGGTGGCGACGCCATCTGGGGCGGCACCGGACGGTGCTCGCTCGGCTTCAACGTGGTCAAGGACGGCGAGCCGTACTTCCTGACGGCCGGGCACTGCACCGAGGGGATCACCAGCTGGTCCGACTCGCAGGGCGGAGCGGAGATCGGCGCCAACGAGGGCTCCAGCTTCCCGGACAACGACTACGGCCTGGTCAAGTACACGGCCGACGTGGAGCACCCCAGCGAGGTCGACCTCTACGACGGCTCCACCCAGGCGATCACCAAGGCGGGCGACGCGACCGTCGGCATGTCGGTGACCCGCAGCGGCTCCACCACCCAGGTGCACGACGGAGAGGTCACCGCGCTGGACGCCACGGTCAACTACGGCAACGGCGACATCGTCAACGGCCTCATCCAGACGACCGTCTGCGCCGAGCCGGGCGACAGTGGCGGCTCGCTCTTCTCGGGCGACACCGCCATCGGTCTGACCTCCGGCGGCAGCGGCGACTGCTCCTCGGGCGGCGAGACCTTCTTCCAGCCGGTGCCGGAGGCACTGGCGGCGTACGGGGCCGAGATCGGCTGACCTAAGGCTTCCGGCAGCCGGCGAGCCCGCCCCTTCACAGGAAGGGGCGGGCTTTCCGTCTTTCGTGCGGGTCTCCCGGCCGTGGGGGTTCGCCCTCATCGCTTTCCCGGTACGCCGGCCGGTCCGCATCACCTCGCGTGACGCGGACCGGCCCACCGTTTCCGTTCAGGAGCCCTCGTCGGCGCAACCCCCCGCGCGAGTGCCAGGAACGCCGTCCACTCGCCCCGGCCGACCCGCAACATCGGCCCGCCGCTCGTGGCTTTCGAGTCCCGTACGTAGACCGCACCGTGGCCGTCGGCCACTTCTACGCAGTCGCCGCCGCCCGATCCGCTGTAGCTGCTCTTGAACCAGCGCAGCCCGTTCACGTCTCCGCTTGCCTGCTTCACGCTCATGTCTCTCCCTCCCACCAGCCGTTCGATGAGCCCTGCAGACTCCTCGACGTTCAGTGCCTGCGATCGCAGCTTGCCATCGTTGCAGCCCTGGCGGGCCTGTACGTGGTGATGGCTGTGCGCTCCTGAGACCTGCCGTGCGGATCATCTGACAGCACCGGGTGCGGGTCGGTCAGGGGGACTGCGGCGTACACCTGTGTTTCGGGAAGAATGCACGAATACCTGTCCGACCGCCGATCAATCGGCTCGACGCCCGCGTGGAGGCCGCTGCGGTGCTGAACGTGCCATCCAGCTTGCGTAGTTCGTGGGAGGCGGCCGCGCTGCGGCTGCTGGACGACTCCTACAATTTCGCGGCCACCGGACCCCGGCTCCACGAGGACTGGGCGCACGACGTCCTCGCCGTGCTGCACCGCTCGGTTCCCGACCCTCGCGGTTGGGTGAGGCTCGACTGGGACCGTGAGAACACAGCCCGTCACACGGTGCCCGACTATCCCTTCGATCCGCCGGCTGCTTCGGAGTTCCCCAAGTGGCTGTATCCCCTGGAGGCGGAGGCGGCGGTCGCCGCGCTCGCCGTCATGACCGAGGAGTGGCAGGCCGAGTTCTCCCCGGTCCGCTCCCGCCCGGACCGGGACGCCGTCCTGGCGGACGCACGGACGCTGCTCGACCGGTACGGACCCACCGCGAGCTACTGGACCAACGCGACTGCCGCCGCCTCGGACCCGGCCCCGGACTTCGTCGCGGCGGGCCTGCAGGGAACCGAGTCCCATCTCTTCCTCACGGGGGAGTACATCAACGGTCTCGACCTGTTCGACGACCTGGGCCTGATCGCGGTGAACGACGGCGAGGTCGGCGTCTTCTGGTCCTTCGGGGCGTACTGAGCCGACCGGACGAGCGGCGGACTGTGGGCCGGCCTCTCTCCATCCGGTGGTTCGAAACGCAGCGGCATGTGCCGGGAGACGCCTTCCTGCGGCGTTCGGCAGGGACCGCTTCGACGACATCGCCCCGGCCATACGTGTTCCCGTTTCCGTTCTTGACGTCTCCGCCTTCTTCTGCGGCTGCCGGCGTGGGATCCGTGTGCGCCAGAGGTCCCAGCCTCCTGGCGCACACGGGGCGACGGCGTGACCGTCAGATCCAAGGCCTGCCGTCGGCCTGGGGCGATGGTCAGGCCGCCGGGGTCAGCCCCTCGGTGGTCGCCTTGGCCGGTGCGACGCCGAAGATGTCCACGGCCTTGTAGTAGGTCCATGCCGTGGTGTTGCACGCCTCCAGCTGGCTGCCGGAGTAGGCGGCGCACACACGCTTGAGGTCCGCGTAGAACGCCGAGTCGATGCGGGACTTGTTCGCGGAGAACAGGCCGACGGCCTTGTAGTTGCGGTAGCCGAAGTCGTGGCGGGCGCAGGCCTTCTGGAAGGGGAAGCCGAACGGGTTGTCGGGGGAGGTGCTGCAGTAGTCCGTCGTCCAGTTGAAGCCGTACGCGGCCCAGGCGCCCTGGTTGTTGCGGGCAGTGTTCCAGGCGCTGTAGCTGGAGTAGCTCGTCTGGGTCCAAGAGCTGAGGACCTGCAGCTTGTCCGACGGTACCGCCGAGGCGGACGTGGCGGGTATCAGGGCGAGCGGGAGCGACAGAGCGACTGCGGCGAGGGGGACGGTGAAGCGGCGACGCATGAGCAACCTCCGGAGGATGAAAGGGGGTTGTGCCGGTCGTACTCCTCGCCGGTCTCGCGAGGCCGCTCCAGAATGAGGCCATGTACCTGCCATGCCCAGGGCTTCGTCAGGTAGCTGCCAAAGGCTCGGTCGCGCGTCAGGGTGGCGGGCCCGTTTCACTACCGGCTCGCGCGAGAGGGCGGAGCGGCCGGGGCGGCCGTCCCCTGTCCGGCCACCGTCCACCACCGGCCGCCGCCGCCCGGCCGCCGTTACCGTCCCTCCGACTCCAGGTGGTACGTCGTGTCGACCCGGAAGCCGTTCGTGGCACTCGCCCTGATCTCCAGCACGTACTGGCCGGGCAGCAGCGGCGCCATGCCGCCCCGGACGCCCACGCTTAGCGCTGGATCAGCCCCGTCCGGAACGGGACGGTGAGCTCCCGCAGTGGCAGCGGAATGCCATGGCGCGAGGCCGTGGCTTCTGCCGCCCCCCATGGACAAGGGGCCCTCGAATACGACCTGGGGTGCTGCATGTTGAGCATCGGGAAGAAGACCGGCCGGTCCGAGGGGATCGCGCAGCGCCGTTCCACCCGGCCGCCGTAGATGCCGGCCAGAAACCCGGAGGTGGTGCGGCTGGTTCACGGCCGCGTGCTCACCCGTCGGGTCCTCGACCGGGCTCCGGCCCTCGGGTGCGGACAAGGCCCACTTCCACCACCGGCCGGCGATTCGGGGCGCACGGCAGCCACTCGTCGAATGGGTGTCAGCCGCCCGCCCCCACCGTGGGAGCGGGCGGATTTACCACGGTTACTCGGCGGGTGGAGGCGACGGCTTGACCACGGGATTCTTCGCCAGTGGGTCGTTCTCGCAGCCGAGGGCTTCGGTGGCTCTGCGGGTCATGAGGTAGAGGAAGGTGATCTGCTGGTCGATCGTCTTCTGCTGGACCTCGGTCCCCATGAGCAGGGTGTTGGAGGCTTCTCCCTGGAGCAGGATCTGCTTCGACGTCTCCTTGTCAGCGCCTGGCAGTACGCACTCGACCCTGAGGTGGGAGCTGATGTCGTTGGCTTCCCCTACGGCGCCGTTCACGTCGTAGTGGCTGAGCGGGCCCGGAAGTTTGTTCCTGCCGCTCGCATCCGGAGTCCGCGGGACCCAGGAGAACTCGATGCGCAGCCTCTTGGTGCTGACGGTGTCCCGCGGGGCGAACGAACACGTGGCCTGAGGCAGTGTCGGCTTGTCCTCCTGTAGTCGTTCCCGCATACCTTCGACCAGGTCCGACGTCTCCGCGAAGACGGTGGACTTGAGCTCGTCCGCCTTGAGCACATCGCGCACCGCTTTCCCTTCGGAGGAGGAAGCGGGCACGTCGCAGAACCGCGCCTCGGGTGCGGCCTCGGGACCTGTCGTGCACGCGGATGCGGCGAGCGAGAGAAGGACCAATGCGGTAAGAGCCAAGCGCCCGTCGGACCGGTTTGAGGTCCGGACCTCAGAGGTGTGCTGCTGCTGCACCCCTGCCGATGGAGTATCCATTGGCCGCATCGTCCTTCGCCTCGTTGAACGGCCCGTCATCACTGATTCCCCTCTGCTCGCCCCATGTGTCGATCAGGCGATTGGTTCCGTCCATACCCCGGCCGTAGTTCTCACTGGAATCCTGCTTGCCCTGTTGCTCGGCCTCCTCGACGACATCCTTGGTCCAGTCGTACTTGATCGAATCGATCAACGCGCCACCTGCGGTGCCCACAATGGGGATCTCGCCTATGAGGCCGTTGGCCCCGATGGCCGAGTATTCGGCGGTGTCCTCCGCCCATTCGACCTTGTCGTCCTCCTTGTCCTGGTAGACATCGGCCCCAATGCCATTGATGGCCCCCATCGCCGTACCGATCTGATGTGTGCGGTGGTTCCAGTCCGAACTGGCTCCGTGTTTGCTGTCGCCCTTGAAATCCTCTGCATCGGCCAGCACCTCGGCCGAGTAGGCGCGTTCCGCTTCGTACAGCAGCGAATACGATGGTGCGTCGTCCGAGATGCCCCGCATGACCCGGATGAGGCTTCCCTGGCCTACCGCGATGTGTGCCTTGTCGCCGGATCCGTGAATGGAGTCGCTTCCGGCGATGCCTCCGTAGTCCGATTCCTGACCGCCGAGAATGATGTGCGTGTCGGAGACGTAGTCCGCCATGGCCCTGGCCATCGGCTGCTGCAGGTTCTTCAGGTCCTCGGGGAACTCGTCCCCGCCCATCTCGCTGTCCAGGTAGCGGATGGTGTTGTGCATGACGCGGGCCTGGCCCTCGGTGTGCGGACCCGCCTCGCCCAGCTTCTCTCCCGGTCCGTGCCCGGTGGCGGCCGCCTGGATGGCCGCTCCCAGCCCCGTGGCCTTGCCGGTGTCCTCGACGTCGATGACCGCGCCGGGTCCGGAGAAGTACTCGTCGGGCCATTCCTTGCGGTCCGTCAGCAGGTACTTCAGGTGGTCGTTCTTGTTTCCCCCGGCCTCCGGGTCGAGGAAATAGGTGGCCGCGTCCGGGTCCTTGCTCATGATGCCGAGGATGCCGTCCAGCGGGTCGTTCGCCAGGGTGGGGCGTTGGGCGTCGACGTGGTGCAGCCAGACGTTCGGGTTCTTCTTCTCGGCGTCGATGATGTCGTCCGCGACGTCGTTGAGGAACTGCTTCCCGTACCCGTTGCCGTGCTGCATGAGGGTGACCGCGGTCTGGTAACCGTTCACCGGCCGCAGGTTGTCCCCGATGTTGTCCGTACCGGCGTCCTTGAGCCCCTCGACGAAGGGCTTGTACGCGTAGCCGGCCGGATCCTTCGTGCCGGAGGCCACGGTGTTGGCGAGGCTGGTGCTGATCGAGTCGTAGAGCTTCTTGTCTTCCTTCGAGACGCCTCGCTCGTTGGCCGCCAGTTCCATCTTGTCGGCCAGGTCCAAGGTGCCCTTCGCGCCGAGGCCGTCGATATACGCCTCGCCGAAATGCTTGTCCTTGGCGTTCTCGTTCATGATGTCCCGGTAGTGCTTCAGCTCCTTCTCGGAAGCATTGCCGGAACGGACCTTCTCCGTGAGGTTGAGCGCCTCGACGGCCTCCACGTCGTTGACCGGCTTCGCGTTGAACCCGAAGAGCCCCGACTTGTCGGCCCCCGATGCCTGCAGCAGAGCGACCTTGATGTCGTGATCGTATTCGGTCACGACCTTGACCGCGTCGGCGATCTTCTGGGTGTAGGAACGCTCCACGTCCGGGAGATCCGGGTCGTGCTGGATGCTGTACTTCGTCTTCGCGTCGACCTTGCTGAAGTCATAGCTCGCGACGCCCTGGGCCGAGATCTTCATCCCGGCCTTCTCGGCCTCCGCCACTGCGGACCTGACCCGGGCGATCAGCTCGGTGAGCTGGCCGTGGGCGTCGCGAAGGAGCGACTCCATGGCTTTCGCCTCTTTTTGTGCGGCGTCGTACTCGCTGCGCGTCAGAGCGAAGTTCGTGGAGGAGACGGAGGCGCTCTCCCCCGTCCAGAGCTGCCCCTTGGAAATGCTCTGTACGTCGTCCTCGTACAGGTCCTCGAGCGTCTTGAACTTGCCCGCCATCGTCTTCCAGCCGTCCGCCGCGGTGGTGAGCGCGGACAGCTTCGTCTGCGTGATCTCTTCGTACGTCGGCACCGGTTCCCCCTAGATACCCGACACCTTGGACTTCACCGGGGCGAAACCCGCCTCGGTTTCCAAGTCGTTGTTGCTGAACATGATCGCCGTGTTGCGGAGTGCCGCCTTCTCCCGGCCGAGGCGCCCCATCAGCCGCTTGACCTGCTCGTCCCAGTGCTCGTGTGCCTTCTTGAGCCCGGAGGCCGTTTCCCAGCCCTTGAACTCGGTGATGGCGGCGCGGACGGATTCGTCGGCGGCGTCGGCGGCGGTCCTGGTGCCGGGCTCGATGTTGTTCTCGATGCTGTTCGCCGCCTTCTTCTTCTTGGCGGGCGTGGTCGCCAGGTCCGGCGACTGGCTGCTGCCCAGCAAGGGCGGCTGCCCCGTGGGCCCCTGGTCGCCCGGGAGCTGATTCAGCCGCATCCGCGTCGAGTGGCGCTCGGCCACCTCGTCCTTCCGCTGCGCCCACTCCTGCTCGAACGACATGGGTCCCCCCTTGCTGGCTTCGCCGATTGCAGAAGCGATCACTCTATCGAGTGGCTCACGTCCTGAGGTGCAGAGGTATTGCACCTGTAACCGGGTCCACTTGGGCACGTACGCGCGTTCATGTCCTTTCGCGGATCACGTGCGGCGGAGGCCATGGGTGTGGCGTGTGCGAAGCATGAAGAGTGAGGAGGCCGCGCGGGGGTGAAGGGGTGAGCGGGACCGGTCGAAAAGGCTCATCGCCGCCTGCTCACGTCCTCGCAGGCGGCGGGGAGCCGGGTGTGCCCCTTGTCGTGGAAACCGTCGTTCACACGGACGGATAGTCGATGTTGACGATCTGTTCCGCCCGGAACTCCGTACGCCGTGGGTCCGACCCCACCGGGGCGAGCATCAGGCGGGCAGACAGCGGTTTCACCCACCGGGCCGACAGTGCTGCCATATCCCTGATCATGGCGACGACCTCGTGCTCCGGGGTCGAACCGGGCAAGGGGATCGTGTCCAGTCCGGCACCGCAGACCGACGAGTACGCGAGCACGGAGTCGGCGTTGATCCGCCCCTCCTGCCAGGCGCGTGCGAGCACCCTGTCCTCGAGCACCGGGAGCATGAGGCCCCCGTATCCGACGGTGGGCTGACTGACCGACCGAACGCCGGCGGTGACCGCGGCGCAGGTCGCGAGCATTCCGTGAGCACCGAAGCGGATACCGCCGACATGTTCCAGGAACTCTCCGATACTCGCATCCGGCGCGCAGGCCGGCGACGGATCGAAACCGTTGAACAGCAGGTCGCGTCGCTCGCACGACGGCCTCAGCAAACCTTCGAACACGTCCAGCTGAGCCTGCAGGCACCTCCTGGTCAGCCGTGTCGTCTCCGCGAGGTCACGGGGCCGGTCCGCCCGGGCGTGGGCGAGCAGCGTGCCGGCCGACTGCAGCCCCACGCTCACCCCCGCGGGGCCGCCGTCACTGAAGGACCCCGGAAACAGGGGTGCGCCGGCGCCCAGATTGGCGATCGCCGCGAACCGGAAGTTGGCATCACCGTCACGGCTCGCCAGCTCCCGGATCACGGCCGCGCTGAAGTCGACCGCGGATACGTCCACGTCGCTGCCGTCAGCGACCACGACGGACAGGAACAACGACGGGTGTTCGGTCAGCACCTCCGCGATCCCGGCGGGCTCGAGCTCCACGAGCGCGGCAGGCCGCAACGCGCTCAGAGAAGCGCTGCCCACCCCCGCCCGACGGCAGCCTTCGACGAGGTCAGCGGCCCGCGTGGAGAGCTGCTCGTGGTTCACCGGCTCGTCGAGTGCCGGGCTGGAAAGGCGGACCGTCTGCACGTCGAACCCGGCGCGCGTGATCTCCTCACCGATCTCCAGCACCTTCCCGCCGTACTCGCCGACGCCGCCCACATCGACCCGTCCGTCCTGGAACACCTCGTCAGGAAGGCAGAGGGTCACCGCCCGTACGGGCGGGGCGGGTGTCATGTCCGTCATGTGCTCAGCACCACCGGAAGCTCGTTCAGGCCCCAGGTGAAGTTCGATCCGTTGTACCGGGGTTCGCCCTCGAGCGTCATGGATCCCACCATGCCGCGCAGTATCCGGAGGTACGCGGTGGTCTCCAGTCGTGCCAGACGGCTTCCCAGACACATGTGGCGACCCGCGCCGAAGCTCACATGCCGGTTTCCGGTCCGACCGACATCGAACGTGTCCGGGTCGTCGAATATCTCTTCATCCCGATTGGCCGAGCCGATCCACGTCACGACGCGCTGGCCGGACTCGATCTCGACGTCGCCGACCCGGACGGCCTCCGTGGCGGTCCGCATCACGTGCATCCCGGGCACCGACCAGCGCAGCCCTTCCTCGGTGGCGACGCTCGGGTCGACCTCCCCTTCGACGACCCGGCGCCACTGGTCGGGGTGTTCCACCAGCTGAAGGGTGAGCGCGGCCAGTGTGTACCGGGTCGTTTCGTTCCCACCGGCCAGGATCCCGCTGAAATTGAAGACCAGTTCCTCATCGGTCAGCTGCGGGGTGTCGCCGGTCCGCGTGGTGAGCCTGTTGATGAAGCCGTTCGCAGCGGTTCTGCGGTTTTCGCCCACCATGTCGTAGAAGTACCTGAAAATTTCGCTGTTCGCCATGACGCGACGGACTTCCGAGGGCGATTCAAACGCCTCGGTGGTCTTCTCCCCGATCCACGCCCAGTCCGAACGGGGTAGCTCCATGATCGCGCAGATGACATCGGTCGGGATGCGCTCGAGGTGCTTGATCAGGTCCGGTTGCGGATTCCGGACGGCCGCTGCCACGACGTCGGCGACCACCTTCTCCACGTACTCTTCGGCTCGGGCGAGAACCTCGTTCGAGAACGGTTGGATGAGCACGCGCTTCATCCGGGTGTGATCGGGCGGGTCCGAAACGATCAGCATCTTGTTCGCGACGGCATCGACGGCGCGGTCGGTCGAACCGAGGCGCATGCCCTTCGTCGAACTCATCCGCGTACTGTCCCTGTGGACGGACACCACGTCGTGGTACTTCGTCACACTCCAGAACCCCTCCGGCTCGCCGGCGGGGTGTTGCCAGGACACGGGTTCATTGGCTCGATACCAGGCGAAGACGTCGTAGAATCCGGTTCCCTCGAACAGACCTGGCTCGAACAGGTCCGGGGGCGTCTGCTGCTTCACCCGTGCACCACCTGACGGCGAGCGGTCTCGGCGACGTCGGAGAGAATCCCGATCAGGACGTCCTGGTCCATGAACGCGTGATGGTCTGCGCTGATCACCTGATGTCCTTGGTAGTGGGTCGACCTGTCACGCCATCCGGACATCTGCGCGGTCGTGGCGACGTCGTCACGGCTTCCCGACACCGACCGTAGCGATGTGCTCGTCAGCGGTGTGGACGGGACTTGGTATCCGGCCATGAGACGCACGTCCGAGCGCAGCGTCGCGAGGGCGTAGCGGGCGGTCCCGGAGTCGCGGACGGAGGGATGCAGCAGAGCCGTCAACTCCGCCGACGGCGGGTCCGCCGCGGGAAAGGATCTCCAGTACTCAGGCGACCGGGCCGCGGCCACCACGAGTGAACGCGGCCCCGCGCCCTCGGGTTCGAGTTTCCTCGCGACCTCGTAGGCGATGAGCGCGCCAAGGCTGACACCGAGGAGGACCAGCGGCCGGTGAAGCGCGGGATCGCGCAGTTCGGCGCCGATGCGGGCGACCACCTCGGACAGGCTGTTCGCCGGGGAGTCGTTCAACCGGTCCTCGCGCCCCGGCATCTGCACCCCCAGCAGGTTCAGCCCGGAAGGGAGCGCCGATGCGGTCGAACGCAGACGCAGACAGCCCGCACCCGCCTGCGGGAACACCACCACTGTCGCGAAGGCGCTCCGGTCGGCCGGGGTGAAGGATCGCAGATAGGTCATGCCGGCCTCGCTTCCTCGATCCGGTCGGCCAGCGCTCGGGGCGTGCCGGTCGTGAGGACGTCGGTGATCGAAACGGGCGCCTCGAGCCGCGTCTCTATCCGAGAGGCCAGTTGAGCCGCGATCACCGAATGTCCGCCGATGGCGAAGAAGTCGGAGTCCTCGGCGACGCTGTGCCCGAACACGTCGTTCCACGCCGCGAGAACGCTGTCCAGGACATGCCTCTCGCGGTCGGCCCGGACGGGGGCTGGGACGACGCATTCCAGGGCGCCGGACAGTTCGGCCTCGCCGAGCGCTGCCACCTCGCGGCGCGAGACCTTACCGGTCGGCTCGAGTGGCACGTCGGTGACTCGATGCATGAAGGTCGGACACAACTGTCGCGGCAACCGCGAGGCGAATGCGGAGGTGAGCCTCTTTCTCAGGCCATCGTCCAGAGAGGTGCCGGATGCCGTCTGGAGGCCGATCGCGAGGGTGAACGGATCACCTCGTACATAGGCCACCGCACTCTCGATGCCCGGCACCTCCCAGGCGATGCTCTCGATCTCCTCGAGTTCCACCCGGAAACCACCGATCTTGACCTGGTTGTCGGCTCTGCCGAGGAAACTCAACTGGCCGTCGTCACCCAGCACTCCGAGATCGCCTGTCCGGAAACAGCGGGCTCCGTCCAGGGTGACGAACCGATCCGCGTCCGGCCCGCTCGTGCCGATGTATCCGAGTGCGACTCCGGTGCCACCGATCAGAACCTCGCCGGGGACGCCGGAGGGGACCTCGTTCAGGTCGGCATCGACGACGGTGACCGTGTAGCCGGACATCGGGCGGCCGATCGTGCGGGGGTCCTCCCGGCGAGCGGTGTCGGACATGGTCGCGGCGATGGTCGTCTCGGTCGGCCCGTACACGTTGATGACTCGGTCGGCGATGTCCTGGAGGGTGGCGACGAGGGAGTCCGGGCAGCGCTCTCCCGCCACGACGGCGACCTCGGCCTCCGGCAGTTTCTCGATCGAGGCGTAGAGCGAGGGGGTCATGCACAGGTTGTCGATCTCCTGCGCCACCAGGGTCTTCTCGACGTTCCCGAGTGCGGTGTCGATCGCCACGCAGGTCACGCCGTTGACGAAAGGAGTGAGTACCGACCACAGCCAGCCGTCGAAACCCGGGGAGACGACCGACGCGGCTCGACTGCCCGTCCGGTATCCGAGCGATTCGGCATTGGCCAGAAAATTCTCCAGGCCCGCGAAGCCGACGCGAACACCCTTCGGGCGACCGGTGGTTCCCGAGGTGTAGACGACGTAGGCCTCCGAACCGGGCTCGTACGAGGCCCACTTGTCGTCGCCACGCCCTACGAGTGGGCGGCCGGCGGCCGCGGTCCCGGAGCCGGACGCCCCGATCACCACAGGACCCAGATCTGCGGCATCCGGTTCGGACGACACGAGTGCCGAGCAAGCGGAATCCCGCGTTATCCAACGCAGACGTTCGACCGGGTGCCGTTCGTCGAGCAGCACCGCCGACGATCCGTTCTTCCAGATCGCCAGCAGACTGCTGAGCGCGTAACGCGACCGGCCCGCCATGACGGCGACTCGATCACCCGCCCCGATGCCGGCCTGCTCGAGCCGGCCGGCCAGGGTCCGCGTCGAAGTGGCGATTTCCTTCCAGGTCAGCCCGCGGCCGTCGATTCCTATCGACCCGACCCGGTCGGGATACTCGTATTCCCAGCGTTCCAGCACCTGCTTCGTGCTTGATATATGAGGAATGGCTGGAGTGTTGGACGAAACGGATCTGCTCATGAAATCTCCCCCTCGGTTCATCAAGAAGATCCTGGCATGCCGAGAGGCCGCTGCTCGGGCGCAGGATTGATCGTACTTCTCCGCACGGGTTCACCGGCATGCCGGAGAGCGGGGTGAGGCCGGCAGTGCGGTTCGGCATGCCGACCGCGTCACCTCGGCTTGGTGGCCCACAGTATGACATTCGTGCCGAAGAATTTCTTACGCCATCCGATGTCCTGAAAGCCGAGTCCATTCAGAATTCCGGCGATGTGCTGGGGGGATTCGAATGCGAGCGTGCTGGATTCCAGATAGGTATACGATGCCCGGTCCCGGGCCACGATCTGCCCGAGCAGCGGCACGCATACGCGCATGCCCCACTCCATGACCGGCTTCACCAGACCGCTCGGGGGGCATGTCTCGAGAATCACGACGCGCCCGCCGGGCTTGAGGACCCGGTATTGCTCGCGCAGCACTCCGTCCAGATCCGCGACGTTCCTGAGGAGATAGCCCTCGGTGATCCCGTCGAAGGAATCGTTCCCGAACGGCAGGCGCGCCGCATCCGCGTGCAGCCAGCGGACCGAGTCCGCCCCGGACTTGGTCAGTGCCCGACGCAGCATCTCCTCCGAGAAGTCGACGCCGGTCACGGTGGCGGCGGGGTACCTCCGGGCCGCCTCCAAGGCGATCGCGCCTGTTCCGGTGGCCAAGTCCAGGAGGTGTCCGTCGGCGGTCGGTGCGACACGTGCGGCCACATCGCGACACCATTGCGCATGACGGCCCAGCGTCATGACGAAGTTCATCCGATCGTAGTACCCGGCGATCCTCTGGAAGATCCCATGCACTTCAGAGCCTTTGCCGTGAGGCATGCGGTCACCCGTCAACTCTCCGACCTCCTCCAGGAACGCCTGCTGCTTCTGCCGATTCGGACCGTGCGAGATGGCGACTCGCCCGGGAGTCCATTCCGAACACGTCCGTCCCGACCATGACCGTGACGGCGAGGAGCCCGATCACGGCTGATCCCACCGACGGTTGCACCGCGAAGAGCAGAATGCCGAGGAACACGACGGAAACGTACATGTCCCGTTGGCCGACCCGGTTGTATTCCAACTGAGTTCGGGCCCGGACCATGGCTGCCATGTTACCCACGGCCGGCAGCACCATGAGGGCCGCCCACATCAGGCGATCGGGCATGCCGGTCGCGAGGACGAGCACCGGGAACGAGGCATAGACCAGTGTGGTCGCCGCCGCAGCAGCCCAAGCGGCCGAGCGCTGCGACGACATGAGCGCCGGAATCGTCCTGAGACCGGCCTCCTTGTCTCCCGCGTAGTCGGGAACATTCTTCATGATTCCCTTCGCGAAGTACCAGCAGAAAAGGAACGCCCCGAGAACGACCGGGTAGGAGGAGTCGTATTGCGGAATCTCCCACCATGAGTCGGCGAGAAGCGCGCCGGCGATGTACGGTTCCGTGACGGCCATCGCGAACACCGCCATGCCCGTGATCGGACGGCCCTTCAGCCGGTATTTCCGCGAGGAGTATCCGAGTACCAGAAAAACGCTGAACACCCAGATGATCGTCTGGGCCAACGATATCGCCAGCGACAGCAGGAGCATGACGCCCAGGCCCGCGTACACGATCTTCTGGAGCAGCGCTTCACCAGCTGTCTCGACCAGCTTCAAGCGCCCCGGTACGTTCCTTCCGTCCTCCACGAGGTCCGTCACGGCGTTGTGGGCATTGGCGGCCAGTGGAGCCAGCACATGAAAAGCGATGCCGAGCAGCACCGTGAAGTCGAAGCGGTGATCCGCGACGGCCAGGCCTACGCAGTATGAGAGGGGGCTGACGAGAAGGGTACGAGGACGCACGAGTTCGACCGTCGCGTTGAAACGTGCCGCGCGGCGCATAGGGTCAACCTCTCTCATGATGTGGCGCGTTGCCGGAATGTCGAAGCCTGTACCGGCTTCAGATTCTTGTGAGGGTCAGTTCGAAGCCGTCACGGGGTCGCAGAGTGATGAGGGCCCTGGGTTCGGGCCCCGCGGAGTCTCGCAGCGATATCTCGAACTTGTCGAGCACGTTCTCCACGAGCATGCTGATTTCCATCATGGCAAACCCTTTGCCGATGCACATGTGAGCACCTGCGCCGAAAGGAAGGTACGTCCCTTTCCCGGGGGTGCCGTTCGCGAACCGTTCCGGAATGAATTCGTCCGGCTTTTCCCAGACTGTCGGATCTCTGTGGATGGCCGCGACATTGAGCATGACGAACGATCCCTCGGGAACCTCGGCCGAACCGATGAGTGCGTCTTTATTCGCCTGGCGTGGAATGGTCGGGGACGGTGGGAACAGCCGCATGCTCTCATTGATGGCGCATTCCAGGACCGTGCCGCTCCGGGGCCCTTTTCCGGAAGTCGATGCGGGAGAACGTATCTCCTGCCGGATCTGCCGCTGAACCTCTGGGTAGCACGCAAGAAGGTAAAGAATCCACGTCAGCGCACTGGCCGTGGTCTCATATCCGGCCAAGATTGTGGTGAGGATTTCATCCCGGATCTCGCGATCGGTCAACGGCTCGGCGGCATCGCCGACTCCGGCAGACAGCAGAATGTCCAGGAGGTCGCCGTGCTGTTCGCCGGTGCGCCGTCGTTCATCGATGAGCCCGTGAACGAGATCGTCGAGACCTCGCAGAGTGGACGTGAAATGGCGATGTCTCCGGGTCGGTACGCCCACGGGCAGGGAGAAGGGCTTCCGGATGCGGCGCTCGACGAAGTCGAGCAGGAACGAGGCCGTGGCCGGGGTGACGATGTCGGAAACGGTGTCGCCGGATCGGCTGAACATGCACGTCGAAACACTGTCGAGGGTGAAGGAGAGCATTTCTTCGTACACGTTCAGGACGGTTCGGTCGTGATGTTCCCAGCGCCTCGTGCATTCGGCGGCCACGCTGGCGAGCTTCTGCCGCATCCCGGCAATGCTGGGGCGGCTGTACATGGGCTGGAGAGCCCTTCGCCGCTGCAGCCAGTCTTCGTGGTCCGGGTTGCTGACCAAACCGTCCCCGAGCACCGCCCTCAGAGGGTTCTTGGCGTCCGGCTTTCCGAAGGTGTGAATGTCGGAGAGAACAACATCCGCCGCAGCGCTGCGATGCACGAAAAGCATGCTCTTGGGGCCGACCTTGAAATGCGACACATCGCTGCCGGACGAAGCGGCGTATTGGATGGCGTTCAGCAGGTCCGATCGCAGTCGCAGAAGATCTCCGAGCACCGGAACGCGTACGCGTGGAGCTTTCGGCGAGGCGAGAACGCCGCTGTCGTGCCGTATGTCCCTCGTGGGCAATGCGGTCCTGACCGTTCCTGCCATCCCCGGTTCCTTTGATCAGCCGACATGCCGTTGAGAGTGCTGGATATCGAGTACGCCGGGCAAACGGATTACCGCCTGAGACAAGGCATGACAAGACGCCCCGACGCTACAAGGCGCTCCTCCCAACAGGCCGTGTGGACCGGCAACTTGACAGGAAGTGGCCACTCGGGCCGGAGGGCGGTCGGCACCGACATCCGAGTCCGGGGCATCGGCCGCACGACTGGTGGCGACCGCGAGGCCGAGGCCGTCTCGCCCGCCCGCTGCCCATGGCCGTGCGCCACGCGGCTCCACACCTCCCGTCGCGGGGGCGGATCCGGACGCCCGGGTGTTCCGCCACGCCTCCGGCGTCAGCTTCGTCACGGTCGAGGACGCGGTCGCCGTCCGGCTCACGCTCGGGGTGGCTGGGGCGGGATTCTCACACGTGGCCACCTTGTCGGGGGCCCTGGTGCGTGGCGGGGACGCGCCGCAGCGGGCCGCCGAGCACATCGTGGAGTCGCGGCGCCGAGGAGCGCTCCGGCCGCTCCCAGGGTGAGGGTCCCCCTCAGGCGTGCTTCGACCCGCCGTCCCCTGCCGCCGCTTCCGTCGCCTCGTCCGGCCGCCGTCGCATCGCGGTCAGCAGGGTGACGGTGGTGCCGACGGCCGCCCAGGCGGAGAGCACCAGCAGGGGGCCGGTGACCGCGTTGCCCTTGAAGTAGGCGATCGAACGGGCCGTCCAGGTGCCCGCGCCCGGCGGCAGCGCGGGGCCGATCGCCCGCCAGAAGTCCGGCAGCATCGGGAGCGGGAAGGCGCCGCCGGCGCTCGGGTTGCCCGCGATCACGATGATCAGGACGGCCAGGCCGATACCGATGACGCCGGTGAGCGCCTGCAGGGCGAGCGTGATCATGCCGACTGCGAAGACGACCAGGGTGCCCAGCCCCGTCAGTGCCCACACACTGCCCGGGAGCGCGCCCAGGACCGGCCCGACGATGACCGCGCCACCGGCCCCGCCCGCGATCGAGTACAGCGCCATGACACCGGTCCGGATCAGTGCGCGCTGCCGGTCGGCGGGCCTGGCGCCCGCGCTGATGGCCAGGATCGAGGCGCAGAGGTAGCCGCCGACGCACCAGCCCACGACCAGGTAGAACGACGAGAGGCCGTCGAAGTCCTGCGCGGAGGCCGGGGCCACGTCCACGGCTCGCACCGTGCGCCGCTGGGACGCCTCCGTCCTCGTGATGATCCGGGTCAGGGAGTCGGCCAGGGCGGTGCCGCCGCCGGAGGCGACGAGCAGGGTGTCGGTGGTTCCCCCGGAGCTGACGATCAGGGCGCCGTCGAGGTCACGGTTCAGGACCTGCTCGCGGGCCTCGGCCGCGCTGCCGACCGCGCGCGGGTCCAGTGGACCGCCGGGGAGATCTCCCAGCCGGGTCACGAGCTGTGCGGACACCTGCCGCGGGGCCACGACCCCGAAGGGGACGTCGGTCGGGTAAGGCCTGTGCAGCGCCCCGACGTAGGACGCGATGAACAGCAGCTGCAGTCCGAGCACGCCGATGACGAGCAGGGCGGCCCGTGGGGTGACGGCGTTCCTCACTTCGCGGGCGAAAGTCATGCCCCCACGGTCCGGGCGGGACGCCCTTCACGCAGGCCGGACGGGGCCGATTGGCGGAGGTGAGGGGCGGTGGGCCGGCCCGGCTCCGGTTATCGTACGAACGTTCGAAACTTGGTCTATGGTGGAGAGCGAGGGGGTGGCGAGTACAGATCGGTCCAGGAGGTGCGGATGCCAGGCTTCACGCATCTGCGTACCGTTTCCGGGTTCTCCCTGCGGTACGGGGCCTCGCACCCGGAGCGGCTGGCCGAGCGTGCCGTCGAGCGGGGGATGGACGCCCTCGCGCTGACCGACCGCGACACCCTCGCCGGTGCGGTCCGCTTCGCCCGGGCCTGCGAGAAGGCCGGGATCCGCCCGCTCTTCGGGGTGGAGCTCGCGGTGGCGCGGCGTACGGGAGCGGGAGGGCCCACGCACCGGCTGCGCGCACCGGTGCGCGGCGGTGCCTTCGTCGATGAATCCGCACCCCGGGTCACCTTCCTCGCGCGGGACGGCGCACGGGGCTGGGCCGAGCTCTGCCGACTGGTCACCACGGCCCACGCCGCTCCTCCCGGTCAAGGCCGGCCCCCGGTCACCGCCGCTGCCGGCGATCCGGGGCAGCCCCTGCTCGACCGGTCCGCCCTGCCCGCCGACGGGCTCACCGTGCTGCTCGGCCCCGCCTCCGAGGTCGGCGCGGCGCTGGCCGCCGGCCGCCCCGACCGGGCCGCCGCGCTGCTCGCCCCCTGGCGGGAGATCTACGGCGACGACCTGCGCCTCGAAGCCGTCCACCACGGCCGTGAGGGCACCGGCCCCGGATCGCTGCGGCTCGCCGCCCGTACCGTCGGCTTCGCCGCCGAGCAGGGGGTGCGCGCCGTACTGACCAACGCCGTGCGGTACGCCGACCCCGGGCAGGGGCCGGTCGCCGATGTGCTCGACTCGGCCCGCAGGCTCGTCCCCGTCGACCCGCGCCGCTCCCCCCTCGACACCGGGGAGCGCTGGCTCAAGGACGCCCGCGCGATGCGGGAGACCGCCGAGCGGATCACCTCCGCCGCGGGGCTCGGAAGGGACGCGGGGGAGCGGCTGCTCGCGGAGACCCGGCGCACCGCCGACGCCTGCCGCGTCGACCCGGCGGACGACCTGGGCCTGGGCAGCGTCCACTTCCCCGAACCGCATCTCGTCGGCGCGGCCCACCGCACCGCCCAGCGGGTACTGGCCTCCCGCGCCGCCGCCGGCATGGTGCTGCGCGGTCTCGACGGCAGGCGTGCCTACTGGGAGCGGATGCACCACGAGCTGGACATCATCGCCCACCACGGCTTCGCCTCGTACTTCCTGACGGTCGCTCGGGTGGTGGACGACGTGAAGGAGATGGGCATACGGGTGGCCGCGCGCGGATCCGGCGCGGGATCCCTGGTCAACCACCTCCTGGGGATCGCCCACGCCGACCCGGTCGAACACGGCCTGCTCATGGAACGCTTCCTGTCCGAGCGACGCTTCGTGCTGCCCGACATCGACATCGACGTGGAGTCGGCCCGCCGCCTCGACGTCTACCGCGCGATCATCGGGCGCTTCGGTGCCGAGCGGGTCGCGACCGTCTCCATGCCCGAGACCTACCGGGTGCGCCACGCCATCCGGGACGTCGGCGCCGCGCTCTCCATGGACCCGGCCGAGACCGACCGGCTCGCCAAGGCCTTCCCGCACATCCGGGCCAGGGACGCCCGTGCCGCGATGGAGGAGCTGCCCGAACTGCGCGAGGTGGCCGGGCGCAAGGAGGAGTACGGCCGGCTCTGGGACCTGGTGGAGGCACTGGACGCCCTGCCGCGCGGCATCGCCATGCACCCGTGCGGGGTACTCCTCTCGGACGACTCCCTGCTGCGGCGTACGCCCGTGATGCCCACCAGCGGCGAGGGCTTCCCGATGGCGCAGTTCGACAAGGACGACGTGGAGCACCTCGGGCTGCTCAAACTCGATGTGCTCGGCGTACGGATGCAGTCGGCGATGGCACACGCGGTCACCGAGCTGAAGCGGGCCTCGGGGCAGGAGCTCGACCTGGACGCCGTACCGCCGGGCGACCCGGAGACGTACCGGCTGATCAGGAGCACCGAGACGCTGGGCTGCTTCCAGATCGAGTCGCCGGGCCAGCGCGACCTGGTCGGCCGGCTCCAGCCCGCCACCTTCCACGACCTGGTCGTCGACATCTCGCTGTTCCGCCCCGGGCCCGTCGCCGCCGACATGGTGCGGCCGTTCATCGAGGCCAGGCACGGACGGGCACCCGTCCGCTACCCGCACCCCGACCTGGAGGGGCCGCTGCGCGACACCTACGGGGTGGTCGTCTTCCACGAACAGATCATCGAGATGGTGGACATCATGACCGGCTGCGGCCGTGGTGAGGCCGACCGCGTGCGGCGCGGGCTCTCCGACCCCGAGTCGCAGGGCCGGATCAGGATCTGGTTCGCCCGGCGGGCCGCGGAGAGGGGGTACGACACCGACGTGATCGCCCGGACCTGGGAGATCGTCGAGGCATTCGGCAGCTACGGGTTCTGCAAGGCGCACGCGGTCGCCTTCGCCGTACCGACGTACCAGTCGGCATGGCTCAAGGCACACCACCCGGCGGCCTTCTACGCCGGGCTGCTCACCCACGACCCCGGGATGTACCCGAAGCGGCTGCTGCTCGCGGACGCGCGGCGGCGCGGGGTGCCGGTGCTGCCGCTGGACGTGAACCGGTCGGCGGCGGCCCATCGGATCGAACTGGTGTCTGATGATGGGGTGTGGGGGCTACGGCTGGCCCTCTCGGACGTCCATGGGATCAGCGAGGCCGAGGTCGCCCGGATCGAGGCCGGGCAGCCCTACTCCTCGCTGCTCGACTTCTGGCAGCGGGCCAGGCCGGGAAGGCCCGCCGCGGAACGGCTGGCCCAGGTCGGTGCGCTGGACGCCTTCGGCGCCAACCGCCGGGACCTGCTGTTGCACCTGTCCGAACTCCACCGCGCCCAGCGCGGCTCCGGGGCCAGGGGGAACGGTGCACAGCTCCCGCTCGGTGACGGGCGGCGGACCGGCACCATCGGCCTGCCCGACCTCAACGAAGCCGAACGCCTCAGCGCCGAGCTCGGCGTCCTCAGCATGGATGTGTCCCATCATCTGATGGACGATCACCACGCCTTCCTGGAGGAGCTGGGCGCGGTCTCGGCCAAGCGGCTGCGGGAGGCCGGGCACGGCGAGACCGTGCTGGTCGCGGGCGCCAAGGCGGCCACCCAGACCCCGCCGGTCCGCTCCGGGCGACGGGTCATCTTCACCACTCTGGACGACGGTACGGGCCTGGTCGACCTGGCCTTCTTCGACGACAGCCACGCCGCCTGCGCCCATACCGTCTTCCACTCCTGGCTGCTGCTGGTGCGCGGAGTCGTCCAGCGGCGCGGCCCGCGCAGCATGAGCGTGGTGGGGGCGGCGGCCTGGAATCTGGCGGAACTGGCGGAGCTGCGGCGGACCGGCGGACTCGACGCGGTCGCGGCCCGGCTGGCGGAGGTGCCCGCTCCCGGTGAGGAGGAGGCCTCCGGCGACGGCCGCCGGATCCAGCTGCCGACCGGCTACGAGATGAACCCCTGGTCCGACCTCCGGCCCGCCGGGGAAGGGGCGCCCACCGGAAGGAAACTGTGGCACCGGAGCCCGGGGAGCGCGGGATGAGCGACGAACAGCCGGCCGTCCTGTGCCTGCGCTTTTGCCGGATCGGCGGCGGCCCGCCGGACAGTGCCGCCTACGAGGGCCTGCTCGCACTCCTCGGCGCGTTCACCCCGGTCGTCGAGGCCGCGCCGCCCGACGGCGCGCTCGCCGATGTCGGCGGTGCGCTGCGCTACTTCGGGCAGGACACGACGGGGCTGGCCTCGGTGATCCGGGTCCGCGCACTCGCCCTGCACGGCGTGGACTGTGCGATCGGGGCGGCGGAGAATCCCATGCTGGCCCGGATGGCCGCGCGGCGGGCGGCGCCCGGGACGACCTTCGTGGTGCCCGCCGGCGGGGCCGCGGGATTCCTCGCGGCCCAACCCGCCGCCGCGCTGGACGGTGTGGGGACGGCGACCGCGCGCACCCTGTGCGGATACGGGCTCGACTCCGTCGGCCGGATCGCCGCCGCACCGCTCGCCACGCTGCAGCGGATCACCGGGGTACGGACCGGGCGCGACCTGTGGGAACGGGCGAACGGTGTCGACCGCACGAAGGTCCTGCCGAACGCCGCCGCCCGCTCGGCCGCCGCCGAACACTCCTTCCCCCGCGACGAGCTGGACCCGGAGCAGCACCGCCGCGCGCTCCTCTCGCTCACCGAGGAACTGGGGGCGAGACTGCGCGGTGAGGGGCAGGTGTGCCGTTCGCTCGCGGTCTCGGTGCGGTACGCGGGCCGGACCGGCTACGAGACGCTGACCCGCAGCCGTACGCTCCAGGAGCCCACCGCCCACTCGGCGGCGCTCACCTCGCTCGCGTACCGGATCCAGGACTCGTTCGGACTGCAGCGGGCGCGGGTGCGGGGGATCGCGCTGCGGGCGGAGGGACTGCACGACGCGGAACGCGCCTCCCGCCAGCTCACCTTCGACCCGGTGGACGAGCGGGCGCGGCGGATCGAGGCGGTCTCCGACACGCTGCGGGCCCGGTTCGGTCCGCAGGCCGTGAAGCCGGGGAGGCTCGCGGCCTGACGGCCGTCCCAGTTTTTACCGACGCGTAACTTCCCGCGCGACCTTACCGGCGCGTAATTTGGCATGAGCACACAAAACTGCCGCTCGCGGAACGGCGGCACACGGAACCACCGCGCACAGGACCACCCCGCACCGAGACATCAGCACATTCGACTTGTGGTCCGGACCACAGGGCGCACCCACATCGCAACTCCCTTGAGCCGCAAGGAGACCACACGATGCTGCCCTGGACCCGTGCCTCACGCACCCCACGCACTCGCCGCACGCTCGCCGCACTGCTCCTCGCCGTCGCCGCACTCGCCACCCCCACGGCGACCGCGGCCGCGGCCACCCCCACCGTGGAAGCCACCGCGTCGTCCCGCGGCTGGAACGACTACTCCTGCAAGCCCTCCGCGGCCCACCCGCGCCCGGTCGTCCTGGTCCACGGAACCTTCGGGAACTCGATCGACAACTGGCTCGTCCTCGCGCCGTACCTCGTCAACCGGGGCTACTGCGTCTTCTCGCTCGACTACGGTCAGCTCCCCGGCGTGCCCCTCTTCAACGGCCTGGGACCGATCGACAAGTCGGCCGAACAGCTCGACGCGTTCGTCGACAAGGTGCTCGGTGCCACCGGAACCACGAAGGCGGACATCGTCGGCCACTCCCAGGGCGGCATGATGCCCCACTACTACCTGAAGTTCCTCGGCGGCGCCGACAAGGTGAACGCGCTGATCGGGATCGCCCCCGACAACCACGGCACGACGCTCCTGGGCCTCACCGGGCTGCTGCCGTACTTCCCCGGCATCGGGGACCTCCTCACGACGAACACCCCCGGCCTCGCCGACCAGATCGCCGGATCCCCCTTCATGACCAAGCTCAACGCGGGCGGGGACACCGTTCCCGGGGTCCGCTACACCGTCATCGCGACCCGGTACGACGAGGTCGTCACCCCGTACCGCACGCAGTACCTGGACGGACCGAACGTACGCAACGTCCTGCTCCAGGACCTGTGCCCGGTCGACCTGTCCGAGCACGTGGCGATCGGGACCATCGACCGGATCGCCTTCCACGAGGTCGAGAACGCCCTCGACCCGGCGCACGCCACCCCGACCACCTGCGCCTCGGTGATCGGCTGAGACGTGCCGGGTCCCCTGCGCGGAGCGACGCACAGGGGACCCGGCCGCGGTGAACGTGCAGGGCCGGCCGGCCGTCAGGACACCGCCCGGTAGCGACGCTCCGGCCGCCCCGTCCCCCCGTACCGCAGCGAGACCTCGGCCCGTCCCGTCCCCGCGAAGTACTCGAGGTAGCGGCGGGCGCTGACGCGGGACAGGGCGCCCGCCTCCGCGCACTCGGAGGCCGACAGACCGGCCGGGTGGTCGCGCAGGATGCGCTCCACCAGGCCGGCGGTGCGGGCGGCGAGGCCCTTGGGGAGTTCGCGTGAGCCAGGGGGGCGGGTGCCGAAGATGCGGTCCACGTCCTCCTGGCGGGCCTCCTGACGGGCCTCGTCGAGCGCGTCCAGACGGTTGCGCAGCGAGGCCACGTGCTGCAGCTGCTCCTCCAGCGCCGAGCGGTGGAACGGCTTGATCAGATAGTGCAGGGCACCGGCGCGCAGCGCCGCCCTGACCACCCCCGCGTCACGCGCCGCCGTGATGAACAGCGCGTCCGCGCTGCGGGTGTCCCCGTCCCGCTCCTCCGCCGCGCGCAGCTCCCGCAGCACGGCGATGCCGTCCATGTCGGGCAGAAAGATGTCGAGCAGGACCAGATCGGGGCGCAGCCGACGGGCCGCGCGCAGGGCGTCGGCACCGCTGTGTGCCACGCCGACGACCGTGAAACCGTCCATCGCGGACACATAGCGGCTGTGCAGCTTCGCGACCATGAAGTCGTCGTCCACCACCAGCACTTTCGTCACGCCGACACGGTAGGTCGCGACCGCAACGACCACAACGTCCATTGATTCCGGAACGGAGACAGCCGGTCGGCGCGCGGGCAGCATGTGGGCCACCTCACACCCGTCCACGCATGGCCGAAAGGTGGCACCCGGTGCGATTGCGCACTCCACTCGCCCTGTTCGGGGCGGCGCTGCTGGTGGTCGTGGGACCACCGCTGCTCTCCGCGGGCAGCGACTCCGACACCGGCACGCAGATCCCCGGACTACGCTTCATGGTCCCCAACACACCCGGCGGCGGGTACGACATCACGGCGCGCACCGCCGCGAAGAACGCCGAGGACGCCGGGCTCACCCACAGCATCGAGGTCTTCAACCTGCCCGGCGCGGGCGGCACCGTCGGGGTGACCCGGCTGGCCGGCGAACACGGCAACGGCAAGCTCGCCATGTCCATGGGCCTCGGGGTCGTGGGCGCCGTCCACACCAACAAGTCGCCCAAGACCCTTGCCGACACGACCCCGATCGCCCGGCTCACCGAGGAGCAGGACATCGTCGTCGTCGCCAAGGACTCCCCGTACAGAACCATCGACCAGCTGCTCACCGCCTGGAAGAAGGACCCGGGCCGCATCCCCGTCGGCGGTGGCTCCGCGCCCGGCGGGCCCGACCATCTGGCCCCCATGCTGATGGCGAAGGCCGCCGGCATCGCCCCCGGAGAGGTCAACTACATCCCCTTCGACGGCGGCGGCGAACTGCTCGCGTCCATCCTCGGGAACAAGGTCGGCTTCGGCGTCTCCGGCGTCGGCGAGTACCTGGACCAGATCCGGGCCGGGGAGCTGCGACTGCTCGCCGTCACCGGTCCGAAGCGGGTCCCGGGTCTCGACGCGCCCACCCTCCGCGAGGCCGGGCTGGACACCGACTTCACCAACTGGCGCGGCATCGTCGCCCCGCCGGGCCTCTCCGACGCCGAACGGGACAAGCTCGTCTCACTGGTGCGGGGGCTGCACGCCTCGAAGCAGTGGCAGGACTCCATGAAGAGGAACGGCTGGGACGACGCGTTCCTCACCGGTGACGCCTTCGGCGACTTCCTGGAGGACCAGGACCACCGGGTCGCCACGGTGCTGAAGGAGCTGGGACTGTGACCGCGCCCGCTCCCGCCCGCTCCTGGCTGCGCGAGCACTCCGAACTCGGCGTCTGCGTCCTGCTGTTCGTCCTGGGCGCCCTGGTCCTCACCGACGCCCTCACGATGGACGTGGACCTCACCCAGCGCGGGCCCGTCGGCCCGAGGACCGTCCCGGTCGCCGTCGGGACCGGGCTGCTCGTCGTCGCCGTGCTCCTCGCCGTCGACGTGCTGCGCGGCGGCCGTGGCGAAGCGGAAGCGGGCGAGGACGTCGACCTCGCCGAACCGGCCGACCGGCGGACCGTCGCCCTGCTCACCGGGGTCTTCCTCGCCTTCGCCGTCCTCATCGGCCCGCTCGGCTTCCCCGTCTCCGGCGCACTGCTCTTCTGGGGCTGCGCGTACGCGCTCGGCAGCCGTCACCTCGACCGTGACCCGCTCATCGCGGCGGGCCTCTCGCTCGCCACCTACTTCGTCTTCGACCGCCTGCTCGGGGTTCCCCTCCCCGGCGGCCCGCTGATGGGGGTGCTCTGACCGATGGATTCCCTCAACTCCCTCATCGACGGCTTCGGCACGGCACTCACACCCGTCAATCTGCTCTGGGCCGCGCTCGGCGTCCTGCTCGGCACGGCGATCGGGGTGCTCCCCGGCATCGGGCCGGCCATGGCCGTCGCGCTGCTGCTGCCGGTGACGTACGGACTCGAACCGACCGGGGCCTTCATCATGTTCGCCGGGATCTACTACGGGGCGATGTTCGGCGGCTCCACCACGTCCATCCTCCTCAACACCCCGGGGGAGAGCGCGGCCGTGGTCGCCGCGATCGAGGGCAACCCGATGGCGAAGGCCGGACGTGGCGCGCAGGCCCTGGCCGCCGCGGCCATCGGCCACTTCGCCGGCGGCATGATCGGCACGATCCTGCTGGTCGTCCTCGCCCCCACCGTCGCCTCGCTCGCCGTCGGCATCGGTGCCCCGGACTACTTCGCGATCATGGTGCTGGCCTTCATCGCCGTCACCTCCGTCCTCGGCTCCTCACGGATCCGCGGCCTCGCCTCGCTCCTCATCGGGCTCACCATCGGCCTCGTCGGCCTGGACGGGATGACCGGCCAGCAGCGCCTGACCTTCGGCTCGCTCCAACTGGCCGACGGCATCGACGTGGTGATCGTCGCGGTCGGGCTCTTCGCCATCGGTGAGGCCCTGTGGGTCGCCGCCCATCTGCGCCGCTCCACCGGTGAGCCGATCCCCGTCGGCCGCCCCTGGCTCGACAGGGCGGACGTCCGCCGCACCTGGAAGTCCTGGCTGCGCGGGCCGTTCATCGGCTTCCCGTTCGGTGCCGTGCCCGCGGGCGGCGCGGAGATCCCCACGTTCCTCTCGTACGTCACCGAGAAGCGGCTCTCCAAGCACCGCGACGAGTTCGGCAAGGGTGCCATCGAGGGCGTCGCCGGCCCGGAGTCGGCGGCCTCGGCCTCCGCCGCGGGGACCCTCGTCTCCATGCTCACCCTCGGGCTGCCCACGACCGCCGTCGCCGCCGTGATGCTGGCGGCCTTCCAGCAGTACGGAATCCAGCCGGGCCCGCTCCTGTTCGAGCGCGAACCCGAACTGGTCTGGGGCCTGATCGCCTCGCTCTTCGTCGGCATGGTGCTGCTCCTCGCGCTCAACCTGCCCCTGGCACCGCTGTGGGCGAAGCTGCTGCGGATCCCGCGCCCCTACCTCTACGCGGGCATCCTGTTCTTCGCCGCCGTCGGCGCGTACGCGGTCGGCGGGGAGGCCGTCGACCTGGTGATCCTGCTGGTCATCGGGCTGATCGGCTTCGGGATGCGGCGGTACGGGCTGCCGGTGCTTCCGGCGGTCATCGCCGTCATCCTCGGCCCGGCCGCCGAACAGCAGCTGCGCCGCGCCCTGCAGATCAGCGACGGCAGTGTGACGGGTCTGGTCGACACCCCGTTCTCCGTGACGGTGTACGCGATCGTCCTGCTGATCCTGGCCTGGCCGCTGGTGAGGAAGCTGGTGGTGCGCCACAGGTCCTGACGGATTGTCGGTGGCGGCTGAGAGGATCGTTCCCATGACCACGACCGACTGGGACGCCGCCGCCGACTCGTTCGACGAGGAGCCCGACCACGGGCTCCTCGACCCCGTCGTCCGCGACGCCTGGGCGCGGCGGATGGAGACGTGGCTGCCCGCGGCGTGCTCCGAGGTCCTCGACCTCGGGTGCGGCACGGGCAGCCTGGCGCTGCTGGTCGCCGGCCAGGGCCACCGGGTCACCGCCGTCGACCGGTCGCCGCGCATGGCCGAGCGGGCGCGGGCCAAGCTCGCCGGGACGGGCGCCGAGGTGCTCGTCGGCGACGCGGACCACCCGCCCGTCGGGACACGGCGGTTCGACGTGATCCTGGCCCGGCACGTGGTGTGGCTGCTCCCCGACCCGGTGGCCGCCCTGCGCGGCTGGTTCGGCCTGCTGAAGCCCGGCGGGCGGCTGGTGCTGATCGAAGGGGTGTGGGGCGGGGTCGGACTGTCCGCGGCCCGCCTCACCGGGCTGCTCACCCCGCACACGGAGCGCATCCACCACGAGCCGCTCTCCGGCGACCCCCGGCTCTGGGGCAGGGAGGTCGACGACGAGCGGTACGCCCTGGTGGCCCGCGCCGAGCCGGCCCACCGGCACGCGGAGGTGGTCGACGTCCACCTGCTGCTGCGCCGGGGCACCGACGTGCTGCTCGGCCGCCGGGCGGGCACCGGATACGCGGACGGGCTGCTCCACGCACCCTCCGGCCATGTGGAGGACGGCGAGGACGTCCGGGAGGCGATGATCCGGGAGGCCGCCGAGGAGACCGGCGTCGTGCTGGACCCGGACGAGCTCCGGGTAGCCCTGGTCATGCAGCACCGGGGGCCCGGCGGCAGCCCCAGGACGGGCTGGTTCTTCGAGGCGGCGTACGACCCGCAGCGCCCGCCCCGCAACGCCGAGCCGGAGAAGTGCTCCGAGCTCGGCTGGTTCCCGCTGCACGCGCTCCCGGACGACATCGTGGCGTACTGCCGTGCGGGACTCGACGGCTACCGCGCGGGGGAGCGCTTCCTGCTCCACTGGCACGAGGACGGCGACCCGGTCGCCCACGCACCGGACGGGATACGGCGTGCCGTCCCGTTGCCGGTGGCCGCGGCCCCCACCGGCGGGGTGCACCACATCGAGCTGTGGGTGCCCGATCTCGCGGAGGCCGAGTCGGACTGGGGCTGGCTGCTGGGCGAGCTGGGCCATGTCCCGTACCAGCGCTGGGCGCGGGGCCGCAGCTGGCGGCGCGGTGACAGCTATGTGGTGGTCGAACAGTCACCGGACCTGACCGGCGCCACACACGACAGGCGGCTCCCCGGCGTCAACCACCTGGCGTTCCACGTCCGGGACCACGAGACGCTCGACGCGCTGGTGCACCGCGCCCCCGAGCACGGCTGGCGGCTGCTCCTGACCGGCCGGCGTCCGTACACCGGCGGCAGCGGGCCCCACGCGGTGTACCTGGAGAACGCGGCGGGGTACGAGGTGGAGCTGGTCGTGCCCTAACGGAGGAGGTCCGCCAGGCCCCCTGTGCGGGCCAGGTGTTCCAGCTCGTCCAGGGCCCGTACGGCCGCCTGTGCCGCCACCGGGTCCCGGCCGGCCAGGCCGCTCTCCTCGAACTCGTCCTCGTCCAGCCGCAGCACGGACGAGCCGTCCGCCGACACCCACAGGTCGAGATCCAGGTCCTCGACCAGGAGTTCGGAGTTTCGCAGGACGGCGGGCCGGGTGATGTCGCAGTACCAGCCCTTGAGCTCCCCGCCGCCGGTGCGGACCTCCTTCACCGCGTACCACCGGTCGCGCCAGTAGTGCTCGGTGAAGACATCGCCCGGCTCGAACCGTACGAAGCCGAAGTCCCGGGTGTGCGGCGCGGCCCAGGGGGCCCGGACCGTGACGCGGGTGCCGTCCTCGTGGACGAGGCCGGCCGGGTACCGGATCTTGGTGCTGCCCGCCTTGACCAGGGTGACGAACAGCGCGCTCTCAGGCGAGACGGTGGACATGCCGTACCTCCGTCGCACAGATCGTGTAGCCGAACCAGTGGTTGATCGCCAGCATCGGACCGTTCCCCGCGTCGTTGCCGGTGTAGGCGTCCGTGTATCCGGCGGCCCGCGCCCGGTGCAGCGAGTCGTTCTTCGCGAGCTTGGCCAGACCCCGGCCCCGGAAGGCGCGCCGCGTACCGGTCATGCCCGACGAGTAGCGGGTCAGACCGTCGGTCTCGGCCACGCTGAACGCCGCCACGTGCCCCTCCACCACCACGACCGAGGTGAGCCCGTGGTCGAACCCGGGCCTGCCCCAGGTCGTCCTCAGCCAGTCCTCGTAGTCGGCCAGTTCGGACGGGGTGTCGCTCGGCTCGTCCGAGGTCGTCTCGGCGTCCGCCTCGAACAGCGGGCGCGGATCGCCCTCGAAGTCGGCCGCGGTGAGCAACTCCACGCCGGCCGGAACCTCCTGGAGCGGCGGCAGCGTGCACTTCGTCAGATCCAGATGGAGGAAGTGGGCCGTACGGCTCGCCACATAGCCGCGCCTCTCGGCGAACGCGCGGTGGGCCGGCCCGTCGAGCACCCAGGTGTGGACGGCGACCGCGCCGACGCCGGCCAGATACTCCTCGGCGGTCCGCACCAGGAGCGAGCCCGCCCCGCGCCCCACCTTGTCCGGATGGGTGTAGGGATTGCAGAACCCCTGGCCCGGTTCCGGGGTCTCGTAGGCGATGCCGACCTGGGCGGTGCCGATCACCTCGCCGTCCTCCTCCGCGACCAGCAGCCGGAACCGCTTGTCGGGATGTGCGTCGGCCAGGTCACGCCGCACCTGCTCCGGGGTCGTCACCATGCAGGGCAGCGCGGCACGGCGCACCCGTACCCAGGCCTCCGCGTCGGAGGGCAGGAAGTCACGCACGATCACCGTCATGAGCCGGACGGTACGCGGGCGACCCGGCCGGTCGCCTCCGAATTTCCGGCGGTGGGGGAGAATCGGCCCGTGACCCTGAAGATCGCCATTGATCCGGACTCCGCCACGGCTCCGTACGAGCAGCTGCGCACCCAGCTCTCCGAACAGGCCCGCTCCGGCGCCCTGCCCGTAGGCCACCGGCTCCCGACGGTACGCGGCCTCGCCGAGGACCTGGGCCTCGCCGCCAACACCGTCGCCAAGGCCTACCGGGCGCTGGAGGCCGACGGGGTCATCGAGACCCGCGGCCGCAACGGCACGTTCGTCGCCGCCGCGGGCGACGCGGCCGCGCGCAGGGCGGCCACGGCCGCCCAGGCGTACGCAGGGGAGGCCAGGCGCCTCGGCCTGTCCAGGGCCGAAGCCCTCTCCCTGGCCGAGGACGCGGTGCGGGCGGCCTACGAGGGCTAGCAAGGCCCCCGGGACGAACGGGTTGTGGCGCTCAGCGGGTGCTCAGGTGCTCAGAGGTACAGCCCCGCGTCCGCCCCCGCGTCCTGCTTCGGCACGGACGCGGGACCGTTGCCCCGCCGCAGCGCGTACAGCTCGGCGAGCGTCGCGCCCTCGCGGCCGAGCCCTTCCTCCGTGCCCAGCCAGGACACCGACTCGGCGCGGGTCAGTGAACCCACCTCGATCCGGGCCAGACAACGGCCGGGGCGCACGACCGCCGGGTGCAGCCGCTCCAGGTCCTCGTTGGTCGTCACCCCCACCAGTACGTTGCGGCCCTGGCCCAGCAGACCGTCCGTCAGGTTCAGCAGCCGGGACAGCGCCTGGCCGGCCGTGTGCCTGGCCTCGCCGCGGATCAGCTCGTCGCAGTCCTCCAGGAGCAGCAGCCGCCACCGGCCCTTCGCCGATCCGTCGTCCTCGCCGATGGCGATGTCCATCAGATAGCCGACGTCGTTGAAGAGCCGCTCCGGGTCCAGCACGCAGTCGACCTGGCACCAGTCCCGCCACGACCGGGCGAGGGTGCGCAGCGCGGAGGTCTTGCCGGTGCCGGGAGGGCCGTGCAGCAGGAGCAGCCGGCCGGCGATGTCGTCCGGGGTGACCTTCATCAGCCGGTCCAGGGCACCGGCCACCGGAGCCGTGTAGTTGGCGCGGACCTCGTCCCACGCACCGGCGGCGATCTGCCGGGTGGTGCGGTGCGGCCCCCGGCGCGGGGAGACGTACCAGAAGCCCATCGTCACGTTGTCGGGCTGCGGCTCCGGTTCGTCCCGGGCGCCGTCCGTGGCCTCGGCCAGCACCTTCTCGGCCAGCTCGGAGGTGGTGGCGGTGACCGTGACGTCGGCGCCCCTGTTCCACCGCGAGATCAGCAGCGTCCATCCGTCGCCCTCGGCGAGCGTGGCACTGCGGTCGTCGTCACGGGCGGCCCGCAGCACCCTGGCCGCCGCCGGCAGCAGGGTCGCCCCCGACCGCACACGGTCGAGGGAGGAACTGTGCGAGTACGGCTGCTCGCCCGTCGCGAAGCGGCCCAGGAACAGCGCGTCCACGACGTCGGACGGCGAATCGCTGTCGTCGACATTGAGCCGGATCGGCAGGGCGGACTCGGGGTTGGCAGACATGGCGCCCATGATCCGTCACGGCGGCACCCCGCGCACCCAGGTTTCACGAGCCCGCGCGTGCCGCCCCTGCGGCTCGCGCGGCCCGGCCGGAAGTGCCCGCGCCCCTGTCCGGACCGGCCCCGCCTCATGCGTGCGGATCCGCGTCGGTGACCTCGCCCCCGGGGCGCCGAATGCCCGACTCCTACGTGACGGACCGTCAGGAATGTTGCAGGCAGGTCCTTCTGGAAGATTCTTGGCATGGACACTTCCGGAATTGCCGGTGGGGCTGCTACCACGGAGTAGGCAGAGATCCTGCCCAAGGAGGTTCCATGAAAATGTCCAGACTCGTGGCGTTCTCGTCCTCTCTGCTCCTCGGTACCGTTCTCGCCCTGACGGGTGCGGGCGTCGCCAACGCCGAGGAATCCGTACAGGCGGTCGACTACGTGGCGCTCGGCGACTCGTACTCCTCCGGTGTCGGAGCCGGCAGCTACGACAGTGCCAGCGGCGACTGCAAGCGCAGCACCCGGGCCTACCCCGCCCTCTGGGCCGCGGCCAACGCGCCCGCCTCGTTCGCCTTCACCGCGTGCTCGGGAGCCAGGACCGGCGATGTCACGACCGGTCAGCTCGGCCCGCTCAGCTCCTCCACCGACCTCGTCTCGATCTCCATCGGCGGCAACGACGCGGGCTTCGCCGATGTCATGACCACCTGTGTCCTGCAGTCCGAGGCCACCTGCCTGAGCCGGATCGCCACCGCCCGCGGCTACGTCGACTCGACCCTCCCCGGCAAGCTGGACTCGGTGTACGGGGCGATCAGTGCCAAGGCACCCGCCGCCCACGTCGTCGTCCTCGGATACCCCCGCTTCTACAAGCTCGGCGGCAGCTGCCTCGCCGGACTGAGCGAGAAGGAACGCTCCGCCATCAACGACGCGTCCGACTACCTCAACGCGGCCACCGCCAAGCGGGCCGCCGACCACGGCTTCACCTTCGGCGACGTCACCCCCGCCTTCACCGGGCACGAGATCTGCTCGGGCAGCGCCTGGCTGCACAGCGTGAACTGGCTCAACATCGGCGAGTCCTACCATCCCACCGCGGCCGGACAGTCGGGCGGCTACCTCCCCGTCCTCGACGCGAAGGCCTGATCGCACCCGCGCACGCACCGCCCGCACGCGTACAGCCCGCGTCCGTACCGCGCAGCCGTCCGCGGGGGAGGGGGCCCCGTCGCCCGGGGTCTCCTCCCGTACGCCGGGCATCCGGCCGTCGCCCGGCACGGTGCGCACGGTGGTCCTCCGTCAGCGGCGGCGCGCGGTGCGGACGGATCCACGCCATGTCGGCACAGCCCGGCCCGGAACCGGCCGCGTTCGGTAACGGCACGTCAACCTCCGTGCACGTGTGGGCAATCCTGGGCCGGGATACACGAGTTCCGTCGCGGGACGATAGGGTTGACCTGCCCGGGCCGGGTGCCCTCGTACGGGTGGGGAGTGACATGGAACAGATAACGATGCGCAGCAGGCCGCGCGTGCCTGCCATCACGTGTGGGAGCAGTGCGACCAGTTCGCGCCTCGACCGCCATCTCGCGGTGCTGGGCGGCCCTGCCGTTCCGCAGCGCGAGTCCGCGGAAGCGACGCTGCTGATGCTCGAGCTGACCTCGCGCGACGTCGCGCACACCCGCAGGAGCAGGAGCGCGCGTGTCTCGCTCTTCGCGCCGCTGCGGCGACTGCGACGCTCGCTCCTCGGCAGCCGCCACTGATCCCACGGCCCGTCACGACCGGTCCGGCCCACCGCTCGGGGCCGAATCCGAGATCACTCCGTCCCGGCGCAGTGCTGCCGTCTGTTCGTCCGTCATCCCCAGGGCCCGCAGCGTTGCGCCGGTGTGTTCACCCAGCGCCGGTACGGCACCCATCGGCGTCTGCGCCCCGCCCGGCAGCGTGATCGGGGGCAGCAGTGCCCGCAGCGGACCCACCGACGAGTCCACCTCCCGCCACCGGTCCCGTGCGGCCAACTGGGGATGGGCCGCCACATCGGCGACCGTGTTCAGCCGGGCGCAGGCGATTCCCGCCGCCTCCAGCCGGGCCAGCGCCTCCTCGCCGGTCAGTCCGGCGAGCGCCTCGCCCACCACGGCGTCGGTCCGCTCCCGGTTCGCCGTCCGTGCCGTGTTCGTCGCGAAGTCCGGATCGTCGGCCAGCCCGGGCAGCTCCAGCACCCGCTCCGTGAGCCGACGCCACTCCCGGTCGTTCTGCACGGAGAGCAGCAGCTGTTCTCCGTCCGCGGTGCGGTACGCGTCGTACGGGGCGATGACCGCGTGCGCGAGTCCCGTGCGTACCGGGGTCCCCCCTCCGTGCATCCCGTGGTGCAGCGGATGCCCCATCCACTCGGCCAGCGAGTCCAGCATCGAGACCTCCACCGCCCCGCCCCGCCCCGTGTTCGCGCGCCGCAGCAGTGCCGCGAGGACCCCGGAGAAGGCGTACATCGCCGCCGCGATGTCGGCGGCCGGCACACCCGCCTTCACCGGCTGCTCCGGGGTGCCGGTGACCGACACCAGGCCCGCTTCGCACTGGACGAGCATGTCGTACGCCCGCTTGTGCGCGTACGGCCCGCCGGCACCGTAGCCGGAGATGTCCACGGCCACCAGGCGGGGGTGCGCGGCGCACAGGGTGGCCGCGTCGAGACCGAGCCGCGCGGCCGCGCCCTGCGCCAGGTTCTGCACGAACACATCGGCGTCCGCGACGAGCCGGCGCACCAGGTCCAGGCCGCGCGGGTCCTTGAGGTCGATCGCGACGGACTCCTTGCCGCGGTTGCACCAGACGAAGTGCGAGGCGAGCCCGCGCGCCGTGGTGTCGTAGCCGCGGGCGAAGTCGCCGCCGTCCGGACGCTCGATCTTGATGACCCGTGCGCCCAGGTCGGCGAGCTGCCGCGTGGCGAAGGGGGCGGCGACGGCCTGTTCGACGGCGACGACGGTGACGCCGTCCAGGGGGAGGGGCTGCGTGCTGCTCATGAGCACCGTGCTTACCGTGTGGGCGGCACCTTTGTCACGCCCTGCCGCCGCGGGCGTACCGCCGCACCGTCAGCGGGACGAACACCGCGAGCAGGAGTGCCGCCCACGCCAGCGTTCCGGCGACGGGATGTGCGGACGGCCAGGCCGCGTCCGCCGCCGGTGCCGCGTTGCCGAAGCGGTCGCGGGTGGCCGCGGCCAGGGCGCTGATCGGATTCCACTCGGCGAGCGTGCGCAGCCAGCCAGGCAGGTCGTCCGTCGGGATGTACGCGCTGGAGAGCAGCGGAAGGATGAACGTCGCGCTGCCGAGCTGGCCCGCCGCCTCCTCGTTGCGGATCAGCAGACCGAGCCAGTAGCCCGCCCAGGACGTGGCGAACCGGAAGAGCAGCAGCAACCCGAACGCTGCCAGGGCGCCGGCGGCGCCGCCCTCGATCCGCCAGCCCGCCGCGAGTCCGACGAGCATCAGGGGAACCAGGCCGGCCGCGGTGGTCAGCACCTCGGCGGCTGTGGAGCCGAGCGGCACCGCGGCCCGGCTCATCGGCAGCGTACGGAAGCGGTCCATCACCCCGCGGTCGCAGTCCTGCGCCGCCTGGAACATGCCGGTCATCAGGCCGTTGGCGGCCGTCGCCGCGAGGAGACCGGGCACCAGGAAGGCACGGTACTGCTGACCGGGCACCGCCAGCGCGCTGCCGAAGACGTAGCCGAAGAACAGCAGCATGGTGATCGGCATGGTCTGGGTCAGGATCAGGACGCCGGGCGCGGCCTTGATCTTCCGCAGGTGACGGCCGGTCATCGCCAGCCCGTCGGCGATCAGGGTGCCGCCCGTGGCGGGCGCCGGGCTCCGCTCGTGGACCAGGATGGTGGTGCTCATGCTGCCGGCTCCTTCGCTGTGCGGACGTCTCCCCGGCCGGTCAGCCGGAGGAAGGCCTCGTCGAGGGTGGGCGGACGCAGGCTCGCGTCGATCAGGGGGACCCCCGCCGCGTCCAGTTCACGGACGATGCGTGGCAGGGTCAGGGTGGGGTCGGCGGCGACGGCGCCGACGGTGCGGTGCTCGGGGTCGAGCACCGGCTCGGCCCCGGTCAGCTGGTCGAGCACCGCAGCCGCGGCCCCGAGCGCCGACGTGTCGGCGACGACGACCTCCGCGTAACCGCCGATGAGCGCCTTCAGCCCGGCGGGGGTGCCGCGGTGTGCGGCCCGGCCCCGGTCGATGAGCACGATGTCGTCGGCCAGCTGGTCGGCCTCCTCCAGGTACTGCGTGGTCAGCAGGACCGTGGTGCCCCGCCCCGCAAGCTCGCGCACGGCGGCCCAGATCTGGTTGCGGCTCTGCGGGTCGAGTCCTGTCGTGGGCTCGTCGAGGAAGAGCACCCGCGGGCGGGTGAGCAGCCCCGCGGCGAGGTCCAGACGGCGGCGCATGCCCCCGGAGTAGGTACGGGCGGGCCGGTCGGCGGCCTCGGTCAGCTCGAAGCGTTCCAGGAGCTCGTCGGCGCGTGCGTGGCCCGCCGCGCCCCGGAAGCGGAGCAGCCGCGCGAAGAGCCGAAGATTCTGCCGTCCGGAGAGCTCCCCGTCGATCGAGGTGCTCTGTCCGGTGACGCCGATCGCCGCGCGCACCGCCGCCGCCTCCCGGACCACGTCGTGACCGGCGACCCGGGCGCTTCCGCCGTCGGGGGCCGTCAGCGTGGTGAGCACGCGGACGGCGGTGCTCTTGCCCGCGCCGTTGGGTCCCAGCACCCCGCAGACGGTGCCCTCGGCGACGGCGAGATCGAGTCCGCGCAGGGCGTGGACGCCTCCGTATCGCTTCTCCAGACCTTCACTAAGTACGGCGTACGTAGTTGTCATGGGCCCACCGTAGCGCACTACGTACGGTGTACGTAACTACGATGGTGGGTGAGGTGGTGATCGATGGTGGGGCGACCCGCTGTACCCGAAGTGATCTGGGCACGCCCCGAGCGTGCGGGGCGCGGGCCGAAGCCCGCGTTCAGCCGTGCCGACATCGCGGCGGCCGCCGTGCGGCTCGCCGACGCGGAGGGCCTCGACGCGGTGTCGATGCGCAAGGTGGCGGCCGAGCTCGGCTGCGGCACGATGTCGCTCTACAACTACGTCCCACGCAAGGAGGACCTGTACGAGCTGATGTTCGACGCGGTCAGCTCCGAGTACGACCTGCCGGAGAAGCCCTCCGGCGACTGGCGGGCCGACATCCTGGCCCTGGCGCACCAGGCGCGCGCGATGATGCACCGTCACACCTGGGTGCCGCGGCTGATGTCCCCCGTCTACGGATTCAGCCCGAATACGCTGGCCTACATCGAGTACACCCTCAGCTGCCTGGACGGGTTCGACGCCCCGTTCGGCGAGAAGATGGAACTCATCGCCATGGTCAACGGTGTGATCACCACCTATGTGGCCAACGAGATCGCCACGGCGGAACGCGGCCGCTCGCTCCCCTGGTCCGAGGAGCAGGAGCAGGAGATCCGCACGCGCTATCTGATCAGCCAGATCGCGACCGGGAGGTATCCCCGCATGGCGGCCGGATTCGCCGAGGACCCCGGACCGATCGACCTGGAAGGGGTCTTCGACCGCGCACTGGGCCGCGTGCTGGACTCGTTCGACGGGTAGCCGCACGAAGCCGCCGCTCCCGGCAGGTCACAGCAGGGCGAACTGGCCCTCCGGGCCCTCCTCGTGGTGGTCCAGCACGGAGGCGGGCCGCCGGGCCGAAGCGGGGACGGGCAGCACCCCGGCCGCGCGCAACCCGTCCCGTGTCAGCCCCGGAGCCTCATCCAGCCGGTTCCGCAACGCCTCCTGCCGGGGCGCCAGTTCGTCGAGCAGGGCCAGGACGGTGATCAGTTCGAGCAGCTCCGAGGTCCACTCCTGCGGCCAGCCGCGCGGGCGCAGCGCAGTCAGCCCCTCTGCCTCGGCCGGCCTGGTACGGCGCCCGAACCAGAGCTCCAGCATCCGCACCCCGTTCACCCGGAACTCCCAGGCCCCGGCGGGGACGGGGGAGACGCGGCCGGTGCCGAGGGACAGCGTCCCGGACCCGGGGTCGTAGTCCAGCCCTTCGGGCCGCGGCGGGATCGCCGCCCGCACATACGGCCGACGGCCGCCCGGCAGCCGCGGGCGCTCCCCGCCGCGCGTGCCGCGCAGCTGCACCCGCAGCACCTCCCGGCCCAGCGCCACCCCCTGCGCCCACAGGGCGCCGTCCGCCGGCAGCGGTACGACGGGCCCGGACGGGGAGGGGCGGCCAGCGCCCAGGCCAGCAGGGACTCCGCGCCGCCGGGGTCCCCGTACCGCGCGTGCAGGAGTCCGGGCAGGCCCGGTGCGAGATTGGGTTCCTGCGCGCCCGGCCGCCGGTAGAGCGGCCGTATCCGGCCGGGGCGGCCCGCCGGTGAGTGCCCGTCGGGCAGCAGCCCCGTCACGGACAGGGCGGGCCCGCCGCCCTGCGGCACGTACCCGTGCTCGACGGCGAACAGCTGGTGCGCGTCGGCGACCCGCCACAGCTCGGGGCGGGCCGCGTCGAGCAGCCGGTGGTCGGGGATCAGCCAGTGCTCGTCGAAGGGGCCGTGCATGATCCGTACCGGATCGGGATACGGCCCCGGGTCCCTGGCGAAGCCGCCCGTCCCGGTGGACCGGCCCGGCAGCGCGGCGGCCGCGGTCTGCGGTGTACGGGAGCGGCTGGGCCGGAACAGGCGCTCCTGCTCGACGCCCTCCGCCTCCACCAGCAGGTCCCAACGGGCCCGCAGGGAGGCCGCGTCCGGGGCGGTCACCCAGGGGCGGCCCGTCCTCAGGGGCCGTACGGACCACGGCATGAGGTCGTCCAGCACCGGGGGTGCCGCGCCCCCGGCCGCCACCTGTGCTGCCACCGTGTCGTCCTCCCCGCCGCCCCCGGCATCGTAACGGCGGGCGGTGGTGGCGGGGTTGTCAGTGCGCGTCCACCGTCACGGAGAAGGAGAAGCGGTCCCCGCGGTACCGGATCCGCGCCACGTCCACCACCCGGCCGTCCTCGTCGTACGTCACGCCCGTGTAGTGCAGGATCGGGCTCAGCAGCGGGACCTGGAGAAGCTCGGCCGTGGCCGGGTCGGCGAGCCGGGCCTCCACGGTGTCGGTGATCCGGGAGATCCGCACGCCGACGGCGTCGCGCAGCACCTTGGTCATCGGCCACCGCTCCAGATCGGCCACGTCGAGCAGGGCCGCGATCTCGGGACGCACCGCGTTCTCCGCCCAGTTGGTGGGCTCACCGGTGTCGTCGTCGCAGCGCAGCCGCCGGTAGCTGACCACCTCGGGGCAGTCCGGGAAGAACTCGGCGAGATCCCCCGGGACGGGGACCGGACCGTGGCCGAGGACGGTCGTCCGCTCGCCCGACTGCTGGGCGACGATCGCGTCGATCGAACCCAGCAGCCGGACCGGCGACACCCGCCGGGCGCGCGGCTCGATGAACGTGCCGCGCCGCCGGTGCCTGCTGATCAGGCCCTCCGTCTCCAGCTCCTTGAGGGCCTGGCGCATGGTGAGGACGCTGACGCCGTAGTGCACGGCGAGCTGCTCCTCGGTCGGCAGCCGGGGCGAGGCGGTCTGGGGGCGGCCCAGTATGGAGGCCCGCAGCGACTGCGAGACCTGATACCACAGGGGCAGCTTCCGGTTCAGCACGAGGGAGTCCGGGGCGAAGGCGGGCTTGTGCCGCACCTCGTTCACCTGATCCATCCGGTTCACCTGGACTTCCTGCGCCGGGCGGCCGCGGGTCTCACGGCCGGAAGTTGCGGCTCAGACCCTGCCATACGTCGTCGTACCCGCGCTGCAGATGGCCCGCACCCGCCGCCTGGGCGGTCGCCGTGACCGGCCAGCGGGTCTCGAACATGAACGCCAGCCCGTCGTCGACCTTCTGCGGCTTCAGCTCCGCCGCGCTCGCCCGGTCGAAGGTCTCACGGTCGGGGCCGTGCGCCGACATCATGTTGTGCAGCGAACCGCCGCCCGGGACGAAACCGCCCGCCTTGGCGTCGTACGCGCCCTCGATCAGGCCCATGTACTCGCTCATCACGTTGCGGTGGAAGTACGGCGGGCGGAAGGTGTCCTCGCCGACCAGCCAGCGGGGGGCGAAGACGACGAAATCGATCCCTGCCAGACCCGGGGTGTCGGAGGGCGAGGTCAGGACCGTGAAGATCGACGGATCGGGATGGTCGTAGCTGATGCTGCCGAGGACGTTGAAACGGCGCAGGTCGTAGACGTACGGCGTGTGGTTCCCGTGCCAGGCGACGACGTCGAGCGGCGAGTGGCCGTACGTCGCCGACCAGAGGTTCCCGCAGAACTTGTTGACCACCTCGACGGGACCCTCGCGGTCCTCGAACGCCGCCACGGGTGCCAGGAAGTCCCGCGCGTTGGCCAGGCCGTTGGCGCCGATCGGGCCCAGGTCGGGGAGGACGAACGGCTGCCCGTAGTTCTCACAGACGTAGCCGCGGGCGGTGGTGTCCAGAAGCTCGACGCGGAAGCGGACACCGCGCGGGATCAGCGCCACGTGGCCCGGTTCGGCGCGCAGCAGACCCAGCTCGGTGCGGAGCAGCAGGCCACCGTGCTCGGGGACGATCAGGAGCTCGCCGTCGGAGTCGCTGAACACCCGGTCCGTCATGGAGGAGTTCGCGCTGTAGAGGTGCACGGCCATGCCGGTGCGCTGCGCGGCGTCGCCGTTGCCGCCCAGCGTCCAGAGGCCGGTCAGGAAATCCGTACCGGGTGCGGCGTCGGGGAGCGGGTCCCAGCGCAGCCGGTTGGGGTCGGGGACCGTCTCGGTGAACGGGGCGGTGCGCAGCGTGCCGTTGTCGATGCGGACGAAGGCGGGGTGGGCCGCCGAGGGGCGGATCCGGTAGAGCCAGGACCTGCGGTTACGGGCCCGGGGTTCGGTGAAGGCCGAGCCGCTGAGCTGTTCCGCGTACAGCCCGAGCGGGGCGCGCTGCGGCGCGTTGCGCCCGTGGGGCAGGGCGCCGGCGACGGCCTCCGAACTGTGCTCGTTGCCGAAACCGGTCCCGTAGTGAAGTTCTTCCGCGGTCTTCCTCGCCTGCTCGATGCCGCTCATCATGCGCTCCCGTTGAGAAAAGGAATCCTGTGGATCCCCTGACGAAGAATCCTATGGACAACCGTAGGAATCGAATCGCGGCCCGTCAACGGCATACGTGGCGCACTCGGGTGTCACGGCGGACGCGGAGGGGCGGGAGGACTCCTGGAGCGGGGGGTGAGGTGAGCGGCCCACGGAGTGCCGGACCCGCGGCGGAGCCCGGAGCCGTCTCCGGTCCGCGGGTCCGTCACCTCACGCGCCTGATCACGGCCTGCCGGTGAACCGGAAGACCGGGAGCACCGGCGCGACCCACGGGTCGGAGGAATCCACCCTCCCCTTTCCGTTCTCTTGCTCCACCAGGTATCTTGCATCGCATGGAACCAGGTGATTCGACCAAGCAGGCCCGGGCGGCCGCCCAGCTGCGCAAGGGCGTCCTGGAGTACTGCGTCCTCGCCCTGATGCGGGACCGCCCCCGCTACGGAGTGGAACTCCTCCAGGCCCTGCAGGACTCCGGTGCCCTGGCCACCAGCCAGGGCACGGTCTACCCGCTGCTCTCCCGGCTCCGCCGCGACGACCTGGTCACCACCACCTGGCAGGAGTCCGCCTCCGGACCACCCCGCCGCTACTACGCGCTCACCGACAGCGGCCGGGCCGCACTCGACGAGTTCACCCGCGTCTGGCCCGGCTTCCGCAACGCCGTCGACGCCTTCCTGACCACCCCGCACCCCTCCACCGGAGACCCCGCATGAAGACCTCTGCCGATCCCGTACGCGACTACCTCCGCGCCGTCGAGCGCGAGGCCTGCGCGCTTCCCGCCGACCGTCGCCAGGAACTCCTCGCCGACCTCGCCGAACACATCGAGGTCACGCGCGCCGAACGTCCCGATGCCGCGATCGGCGACATCCTGGCGGAGCTGGGGGACCCCCGCGCGATCGCGGCGACGGCGCTGGCCGAGGCGGGGAACGGGGCCGCCGGGGCCCCGGCCCGGGGCGGTGCCGGCGCACCCGCCCGGCGCGGCAAGGTGCACCCGCTGGTCCCGCTCCTGATGCTCACCCTGCCGTTCCTCGTCGCGGCGGCCCTCCCCGAGGTCCCTGCCGCGCAGTTCTGCAGCACCTTGTTCCGCGTCATCGGCGCGGTGCTGCTCTGCACCTCGGTGCACTGGACCTCTGTCCAGAAGACCACCGGCGTTCTGCTCGCGGCCGTCCTGCCGACCGTCGCCATCAGCATCTGGGTCTCGTCCGGCGCCGCCCCGGGCGACGACACCCTGGCCCACCTGGCCAACCTGGCGACGCTCGTCCTGCTGGCCGGTACGGCAGCATGGCTCTGGCGGGTCCGTCGCGCCTGAGGCGTCGTTTCCGGTCCGCGGGTGGTCAAGAGCCGCTGGGCGACCGGTGCCGGAGGGTGCCGGTCAACGGGTGACGCGGCGGGTCATGAGGGTGGCGGCCCAGGTGATGAGGGCTCCGGAGTCTCTCCGGTCTGCCCGGAGCCCTCCGCCACACCTTGGCCCGGGCCGCCGGCCCCTGATCGGTCCGGGCCCGGCAACGACTGCGCACGGCATCATGGTGCGCGTGTCCCCTACGCCTACGAACCTCCGGCGCGTCCCGGTGCAGCAGCGCAGCGCCGACCGCCTGGCCCGGATCCTCGACGCCGGTGCCGGACTGCTCGACGAGACCGGGTACGAACAGCTCACCACCCGGGCGGTGGCCGATCGTGCCGGAGTGCCCATCGGCTCCGTCTACCGCTTCTTCCCCAACAAACGGGCCTTGGTCGACGCCCTGGCCGAGCGGAACCTGGACCTCTACGCCGAGCGGATCGTCGGCCGTCTCGCGGTCATCCCGGCGCAGGAGTGGAGCGCGGCCATCGACGCCGTACTCGACGAGTACCTGGCCATGAAACGCTCCGTCCCCGGCTTCGCCCTCGTCGACTTCGGCCCGCCCGTCCCGGTCGCCGATCCGCTCGACGACGCGAACCAGCGGGTCGCGGAACGGCTGACCACCCTGCTCTCCGGCCACCTCGGCCACCGCTCCGGGACCGACGAGGCTCTGCTCCGGACGGTCCTGGTCTGCGTGGAGGCCGCCGACGCGCTGCTCCGGCTCGCCTTCCGCGCGGACCCGTCGGGAGACCCGGCACTGATAGCCGAGACCCGCCTCCTGCTCCAGGCCTATCTGGCCCGGGTCCTCGACTGACCCCACCCGCGGGTGGGGCGGCTGCGGCCGGCCGGAGCGTCCCCGCCCGGCCGGAGCAGGAAGGGGCGCCCACACCCTCGCCACCATCCGTACCGGTCGGTATGCTCGGTCCGGCCGGGAGCCGCGCCCGCTGTGCGGGCCGCGGCCCACCGTCGCACGCCCGCGCGCCACCGCTGTCGCCGCCCCGGGGAGGGCCCATGTCCCACGATTCCCGCACCGCTCTGCGCGTCTGTCCGCTCTGCGAAGCCACCTGCGGACTCACCCTCACCGTCGAGGGGACCACGGTCACGGGAGCCCGGGGTGACCGCGAAGACGTCTTCAGTCAGGGGTTCATCTGCCCCAAGGGTGCGTCCTTCGGCGGCCTCGACGCCGACCCCGACCGGCTGCGCACCCCGCTCGTGCGCGAGGACGGCGTGCTGCGCGAGGCGACCTGGGACGAGGCCTTCGACCTGATCGCCGCGAAGGTCCCGGCACTGGCCGAGGAGTACGGCAAGCAGGCGGTCGGCGTCTACCTGGGCAACCCCAACGTGCACACGATGGCCGGGGCGCTCTACCCGCCGCTGCTGCTGTCCACGCTCGGCACCCGCAACGTCTTCACCGCCAGCACCCTGGACCAGATGCCCAAGCACGTCTCCAGCGGACTGCTCTTCGGCGACCCCCACGCCATCCCCGTACCCGACCTGGACCGCACCGCCCACCTACTGCTGATCGGTGCCAACCCGCTCGAGTCCAACGGGAGCCTCTGCACCGCCCCCGACTTCCCGGGCAAGCTCAAGTCGCTGCGCAGGCGCGGCGGCACCCTCACGGTCGTCGACCCGCGCCGCACCCGCACCGCGCGTCTCGCCGACCGCCACGTCGCCATCCGGCCCGGCGCCGACGCCCTCCTGCTCGCCGCGCTCGCCCAAGTACTCGTCGACGAGAAGCTCGCCGACCCCGGCGCGCTGTCCGACCACCTCGACGGCTACGACGAACTGGCCGACGCGATCGCCGACTTCACCCCCGAAGCCGTGGCCGCCACCTGCGACATCGACGCCGGCACCATCCGGACGATCGCCCGCGAACTCGCCGCCGCCCCCGCCGCGGCCGTGTACGGGCGCATCGGCAGCTGCACCGTCGAACACGGCACCCTCGCCAGCTGGCTCGTCGACGTACTCAACGTCCTCACCGGCAACCTCGACCGCCCCGGCGGCGCGCTCTTCCCGCTCTCCGCCACGGCCCGCGCACCCCGCCCCGCCGCCCCCGGCAAGGGTTTCGCACTCGGCCGCTGGAGGAGCCGGGTCTCCGGCCACCCCGAGGCCAAGGGTGAACTGCCCACCGCCGCGCTCGCCGAGGAGATCGAGACACCCGGGGAGGGGCGGATCCGCGCCCTGATCGTCGTCGCGGGCAACCCGGTGCTCTCGTCCCCCGACGGGGACCGCCTCGACCGGGCACTCGACGGCCTCGACTTCATGGTGAGCGTCGACCCCTACCTCAACGAGACCGCACGCCACGCGGACGTGGTGCTGCCCCCGCCGCCGCCCTCGCAGAGCGCCCACTTCGACTTCGCCTTCAACTCCTTCGCCGTCCACGACCAGGTCCGCTACAGCCGTCCCGCCGTGCCCCTGGAGGACGGCAGGATGGACGAGAGCGAGATCCTCGCCCGCCTCGTCCTCGCCGTCGGCGGTATGCACGGCGCACCACCCGAGTCGGTCGACGACCTGGTCATCGACAGCACGCTCACCAAGGCCGGGGCCCCCGGGACGCTCGCCGACGGGCTGACCGGCAGCACCGGGGCCGAGCGGCGCCTCGACCTGATGCTGCGGCTCGGCCCGTACGACCTCAGCCTGGAGCAGCTCCTCGCGCATCCGCACGGCATCGACCTCGGCCCGCTGAAGCCGCGCCTGCCGCAGGTGCTCAAGACCCGCAGCGGTCGCATCGAGCTGCTCCCCGCGCCGATCGCCGCCGACCTGCCCCGGCTGCGGGCGGCACTCGACGCGGGGCCCACGGGGCTCGTCCTCGTCGGCCGCCGCCATCTGCGTTCCAACAACAGCTGGATGCACAACGTCGCCTCCCTGCGCGGCGGCTCGAACGTCTGCACGCTGCAGATCCACCCCGACGACGCGGCCCGCATCGGACTCGCCGACGGCGACACCGCCCGCATCACCGCGGCGGGCGGTGAGGTCGAGGCGCCGGCCGAGATCACCGACGCCGTCCGGGCCGGAGTCGTGAGCCTTCCGCACGGCTGGGGGCACAGCCGTCCCGGCACCCGCATGTCCGTCGCGGAGGCGGAACCGGGAGTCAACGTGAACCAGCTGCTCGACGGCACCCTCATGGACCCGCTGTCCGGCACCTCGGTGCTCAACGCTGTGCCGGTCTCCATATCACCAGCTCGCTGACCTGGTGTTTTGCTCGTATTGCTCACACGTCAACATCTTGTGAACGCTGCGAGGGGACCCCTAACGTCATCCGAACCGCCGGCCTCGGTGCGAGTTCAAAGGTGAACGTTAGGTATCCCACATGCTGACAGTCCTCGGATTTGCCATGATCGCGACCTTCCTGGTCCTGATCATGATGAAGAAGATGTCGCCGATCGCGGCGCTGGTCCTGATCCCCGCACTCTTCTGCGTCGCCGTCGGGCAGGGCGCGAAGCTCGGCGACTACGTCATCGAAGGCGTCGGCACCCTCGCGCCGACCGCGGCGATGCTGATGTTCGCCATCGTCTACTTCGGTGTGATGATCGACGTCGGCCTCTTCGACCCGATCGTCCGCGGCATCCTGCGCTTCTGCAGGGCCGACCCGATGCGGATCGTCATCGGCACCGCGCTGCTCGCCGCGATCGTCTCGCTGGACGGCGACGGCTCCACCACCTTCATGATCACCGTCTCGGCCATGTACCCGCTCTACAAGCGGCTGAAGATGAGCCTGGTCGTGATGACCGGTATCGCCGCCACGGCCAACGGCGTCATGAACACCCTGCCCTGGGGCGGCCCCACCGCCCGCGCGGCCACGGCGCTCAAGCTCGACGCGGGCGACATCTTCGTCCCCATGATCCCGGCCCTGGCCGTCGGACTGCTCGCCGTCGTCCTGCTGGCGTGCGTCCTGGGCCGCCGCGAGCGCAAGCGGCTCGGCATGCTCACCCTCGACGAGGTGCTCGTGCGCGAGCCCGGGACCGTCCTCGTGGGGACGGGCGGCGGAGCGCTCGTGAAGGCCACGCCGCGGGCCGAGGGCGCCGGTGCGGGCCCGGACGGCGGCGCGGACGGGCCCCACGGGTCCGGGAAGCCGGAGGAGTCGCAGGAGCCGGACGAGGAGTTCAAGGGACTCGACCCCGACAGGTCCACGCTGCGGCCCAGGCTCTACTGGTTCAACGCCGGCCTCACCGTCGCCCTGCTGGCCGCGATGATCCTCGAACTCATGCCGATCCCGGTGCTCTTCCTGCTCGGCGCGGCCCTCGCCCTCACGGTCAACTTCCCCCACATGCCCGACCAAAGGGCCCGCCTCGCCGCCCACGCCGACAACGTCCTCAACGTCTCCGGCATGGTCTTCGCCGCCGCCGTCTTCACCGGCGTCCTCACCGGCACCGGTATGGTCGAGCACATGGCCGACTGGCTCGTCGGCGCCATCCCCGAGGCGATGGGTCCGCACATGGCCCTCGTCACCGGCCTCCTGAGCCTGCCCCTCACCTACTTCATGTCCAACGACGGTTTCTACTTCGGGGTCCTGCCCGTGCTCGCCGAAGCCGGCGCCGCCCACGGCGTCTCCCCGCTGGAGATCGCCCGGGCCTCCCTGGTGGGCCAGCCCCTGCACATGTCGTCCCCGCTCGTGCCCGCCGTCTACGTCCTGGTCGGCATGGCGAAGGTCGAATTCGGTGACCACACCAGGTTCACCGTCAAGTGGGCCGCGCTCACCTCGCTGGTGGTCCTCGGCGCCGGAATCCTCTTCGGCATCATCTGATGCCCACACCGTCACGGCCCGGCAGGGGCTGGCTGCTGCGCCTCGTCATCGCCTTCGCCTTCGCGCAGGGGGCGGTGTCGATGGCGCGGCCGGCCGTCTCCTACCGGGCCCTCTCGCTGGGGGCCGATGAGCGGGCGATCGGCGTCATCGCCGGGGCGTACGCGCTCCTCCCGCTCTTCGCCGCCGTGCCGCTGGGCCGCCGGACCGACCATGGCCGCTGCGCACCCCTGCTGCCCCTGGGCGTCGTCCTGATCACCGGGGGCTGCGCGCTCAGCGGGGGCGCGCGTTCCCTCCCCGCGCTGGCGGCCTGGAGCGGGGTCATGGGCCTGGGCCACCTCTGCTTCGTGATCGGCGCCCAGTCACTCGTCGCCCGGCAGTCCGCCCCCGCCGAACAGGACCGCGATTTCGGCCACTTCACCATCGGCGCCTCCCTCGGCCAGCTCGTCGGACCGATCGCCGCCGGATACCTCGTCTCGGAGCAGGACGGCGCCATGGCCCGTACGAGCGCCCTCGCGCTGCTCGTGTCGGCGGCCGTCGCCGCCGTCTCCTTCACCGCCCTGTGGCGCGTCGAGCACCACGGGTCCGCCGGCTCCCCGAGGCCGCCGGTGCGGAAAAGGGTCCCGGTCGGCCGGATCCTGCGGACCCGTGGCGTCCCGGCCGGCATCTTCATCAGCCTCGCCGTGCTTTCCGCCACCGACATCCTCACCGCCTACCTGCCGGTCGTCGGAGAACAGCGGGGCATCGCGCCCGCCACGGTCGGACTGCTGCTGAGCCTGCGGGCCGCCGCCACCATCGCCTGCCGGCTCGTCATGACACCGATGCTGCGCCTCCTCGGCCGGACCGCCCTGCTCACCACGACCTGCCTGCTCGGCGGGCTGCTGTGCGCGGGCATCGCCCTGCCGGTGCCCGTATGGGCGCTCGCCGTGATGCTCGCGGTGCTGGGCTTCTGCCTGGGCGTCGGCCAGCCGCTGTCGATGACCACCGTCGTCCGGGCCGCCCCCGCGGCGGCCCGCTCCACCGCGCTCGCCCTCCGGCTCACCGGCAACCGCCTCGGCCAGGTCGCGGCCCCCGCGTCGGCAGGGCTGACCGCCGGTGTCGCCGGCAGCGCCGCGCCGTTCCTGATGCTGGGCGCCCTGCTGGTCGGGGCGGCCGGACTCGGCGTGCGCGGCGGCCGGACCGCGGCTCTGCACCCCGCCCCGGCCGTGCCCCGCGCCGAGGAACCCCGCGCGCACCGGACCCCCTCCTGACGGACGGTCCCGCGCGCCGTCGACCGGATCTCGCGGCCGTGCGTGACCTGTGTCTCCAGCCGTTCCCTGGCGCCGAAAAACTAACAGCGCTAGTTTGGGGCCGGGACGGCATCCGTCCGTACGCACGGCTTCGGCGGCAGGCACAGCGAGCCCGGGAGGAACAGCCATGAAGGCGCATGACGGGATGTACATCGGCGGGGAGTGGCGGCCCGCCTTCGGCCAGGACACGATCGCGGTCGTGAACCCGGCGGACGAACAGGTCATCGGCCACGTCCCGGCGGGCACCGCCGAGGACGTCGACGCCGCGGTACGCGCCGCCCGGGCGGCGTTCCCCGGCTGGGCCGCCACCCCGCCCGCCGAGCGCGCCGCCCGCATCGGCGCCCTGCGCGACGTCATGGCCGCCCGCCAGGACGAGATCGCCGAGACGGTCACCGCGGAGCTCGGCTCGCCGCTGCCGCTGTCCCGTGCTGTGCACGCGGGCGTACCGGTGCTGGTCGCGGGCTCGTACGCCGAACTGGCCGCCGGCTACTCCTTCGAGGAGAAGCTGGGCAACTCCACGGTCCTGCTGGAGCCCGTCGGCGTCGTCGGCGCGATCACCCCCTGGAACTACCCGCTCCACCAGATCGTCGCGAAGGTGGCCCCGGCGCTCGCCGCGGGCTGCACCGTCGTCCTCAAGCCTGCCGAGGACACCCCGCTCACCGCGCAGCTCTTCGCCGAGGCCGTCCACGAGGCGGGCCTGCCGGCCGGCGTCTTCAACCTGGTCACCGGCCTCGGCACGGTCGCCGGACAGGCGCTCGCCGAGCACGAGGGCGTCGACCTGCTCTCGTTCACCGGGTCCACCGCCGTCGGCAGGCAGATCGGCGCCACGGCGGGCGCCGCGGTCAAGCGCGTCGCGCTGGAGCTCGGCGGCAAGTCGGCCAACGTCATCCTGCCCGGCGCCGACCTCGCCAGGGCCGTCAACGTGGGCGTCGCCAACGTGATGTCCAACTCCGGCCAGACGTGCAGCGCCTGGACCCGCATGCTGGTCGACGCCGAGCGGTACGAGGAGGCCGTGGCCCTCGCGTCGGCGGCCGTCGCCAAGTACGTCCCCGGGGAGCGCGTCGGCCCCGTCGTCAACGCCAGGCAGCAGGCCCGGGTGCGCGGTTACATCGAGAAGGGCATCGAGGAGGGCGCCCGCCTCGTCGCCGGAGGCCCCGAGGCCCCCAAGGAGCGGGGGTACTACGTCAGCCCCACCGTGTTCGCCGACGTCACGCCCGGCATGACCATCGCGCGGGAGGAGATCTTCGGCCCGGTGCTCTCGATCCTGCGGTACGAGGACGTGGACGACGCCCTGCGGATCGCCAACGACACCGTGTACGGGCTGGCCGGCGCCGTCTGGGGCGCCGACGACGCCGAGGCCGTGGCCTTCGCTCGCCGTATGGACACCGGACAGGTGGACATCAACGGCGGTCGCTTCAACCCGCTGGCCCCCTTCGGCGGTTACAAGCAGTCGGGCGTGGGGCGTGAGCTGGGCCCGCACGGCCTCTCCGAGTACCTCCAGACCAAGTCCCTCCAGTTCTGAGCCCCCCTCCGATCCACCGAGGAGTCTGTTCGTGGTCCGCGCCGCTGTACTGCCCGCCGTCGGAGCTCCCCTGGAGATCACCGACATCATCCTCCCGGAACCCGGTCCCGGCCGGGTGAGGATCCGCCTCGCCGCCGCGGGGGTCTGCCACTCCGACCTGTCCCTGTCGAACGGCACGATGCGGCTGCCCGTCCCCGCCGTCCTCGGCCACGAGGGAGCGGGCACGGTGCTCGCCGTCGGCGAGGGCGTCACCCATGTCGCCCCCGGCGACGAGGTCGTCCTCAACTGGGCGCCGTCCTGCGGGGAGTGCTTCCACTGCGGGATCGGCGAGATCTGGCTCTGCGCCGACGCGCTCAAGGGCGCGGCCGGCATCCACGCCCGTACCGCCGACGGCACGGAGCTCCACCCCGGGCTGAACGTCGCCGCCTTCGCGCAGGAGACCGTCGTCGCGGCGAACTGCGTGCTGCCCGCCCCGGCCGGCGTCCCGCTCACCGACGCCGCGCTGCTCGGCTGCGCGGTCCTGACCGGATACGGGGCGGTGCACCATTCCGCCCGGGTCCGGGAGGGCGAGAGCGTCGTCGTCCTCGGGATCGGTGGGGTCGGCCTCGCCGTCCTGCAGGCCGCCCGCATCGCGGGAGCGTCGAAGATCATCGCCGTCGACGTGTCGCCGGAGAAGGAGGAGCTCGCCCGCCGGGCCGGGGCGACCGACTACGTCGTCGCCTCGGACACCACCCCGCGCGCGATCCGCGGACTCACCGGCGGCCAGGGCGCGGACGTGGCCGTCGAGTGCGTGGGGCGGTCCGCCACGATCCGTGCGGCCTGGGAGTCCACCCGGCGCGGCGGCCGCACCACGGTCGTCGGCATCGGCGGCAAGGACCAGCCGGTGACCTTCAACGCCCTGGAGATCTTCCACTGGGGCCGTTCGCTCACCGGCTGCGTGTACGGCAACAGCGACCCGGCACGGGATCTGCCCGTGCTCGCCGGACACATCCGGGCCGGCCGGTTCGACCTCTCCATGATGGTGACGGAACGCATCGCGCTGGACGGCATTCCGGCGGCCTTCGAGAACATGATCGCGGGCCGGGGCGGCCGCGCACTGGTGGTCTTCTAGCTAGACCGGGCGCAGGACGGCCGGCGGCGGCTCAGGAAGCACGGGCCACCGCCGGCTCCTCGCCGTCCGCGCCCGTACGGGAGGCCGCCCGCGCCCGGGTGCGGGAGATCCCCACCCCGGCCAGGCACAGCAGCCCGCCCGCGACGGTGAGCAGCGCGGGCACCTCGCCGAGCAGCAGCCACGACATCAGCACCACCAGGGCGGGCACCGCGTACGTCGTCGCGCCCAGCCGGCCCGCCGTGGTCCTGGCCAGGGCGTAGGCCCAGGTGGTGAAGGCCAGCGCCGTCGGGAAGACACCGAGATAGATCATGTTCAGCGTCGCGGAGAGCGGCGCGCCGGCCGCCTCGGAGACCAGCACCCCGGTGAACGGCAGGCAGGCGACCGTGCCGGTCAGGCAGCCGAACGTGGTGACCTGCAGCGGTGATCCGTGCCGCAGCGCGGGCTTCTGGATGACCACCCCGCCCGCGTACGACACCGCTGCCAGCAGGCACAGCAGCACGCCTAGCACCGAGGAGCTCCCGTGCCCGGACATGGACAGACCCACCACGACGGCGCCCGCGAACGAGACCCCCATGCCCGTCAGGAGCCGGCGCGGCAGCCCTTCTCCGAGCAGCCGTGCCCCCAGCAGCGCCATCAGGATCGGCCCGATGTTCACGATCATGGCCGCCGTACCCGCGTCGACCTGCTGTTCGCCCCAGTTGAGCACCACCATGTAGAGCCCGAACCACAGCAGCCCGGACGCGATGATGCCGGGCCAGGCGGCCCGCGGCGGCAGCCCTTCGCGGCGTACGAGCAGGATCGCGCCCAGCGTCAGCGTGCCCGCGAGCAGCCGGCCCAGGGCCAGCGCGCCCGGTGAGTACGCCTCGCCCGCGCTGCGGATCGAGACGAAAGCGGAGGCCCACAGGAGCACCGTGGTGCACACGGCGGCCGGGGCACGCCAGTCCCGGACCGGTGAGGAAGCCGCAGGTGCTGCAGGTGTCGTCGTCATGGCGACGACCGTAGAGCCGGAACGCCGAGGCTCCCAGCGAATTGTCAGGACCCGTCAATCGTGGCGGGGGTGAGACCCAGGGGCCCCGGTGCGCGGCCGGGCCCGGGATGCGTCAGGAACCGTTCGGCAGGCGCCGGAGTCCGCCGGTCGCCGTCGCGTCCCGTGCGGCCGTGCCGGTCGTCACCGTCTGCTCGTACTGGAGCGCGAGGCCGTCCAGCAGGGCCCGCAGCCCCGTCTCGAAGGCGCCCTCGTCGACCTGCTGGCGTCGGTCGGCCAACAGGTGGGCCTGCCCGAGGTGGGGGTAGTCGGCGGGGTCGTAGGCGGTCTCGTCGTCGACGAAACCGCGGGCGAAGGAACCGAGCGCGGATCCGGTGATGAAGTAGCGCATCAGCGCGCCGATGTACGTCGCCTGGGCGTGCGGCCAGCCGGCCCGGACCATGGCGCCGAACACCGCGTCGGCGACCCGCAGACCGGCCGGACGTCGGCCGGGGCCCTGGGCCAGCACCGGGACGATGTGCGGGTGAGCGGCGAGCGCCGCACGGTAGGAGACGGCCCAGTCGTGCAGCGCGGCGGGCCAGTCGCGGGGGTCGGACTCCTCGAACATCGACAGGTCGACCTGGGCGGACACGGCGTCGGCGACCGCGTCGAGGATCTCGTCCTTGTTCCGGAAGTGGTTGTAGAGCGAGGGTCCGCTGACTCCCAGCTCGGCCGCGAGCCGACGGGTCGAGACGGCGTCGAGCCCCTCGGTGTCCACGAGCGCGCCGGCCGCCTCGACGATGCGGTCTCTGCTGAGGAGGGGCTTGCGCGGTCGGGCCATGCGGCACATAGTAGGGCCTGCAAGCAGAAAACTAGCAGTGCTAATTAAAAGTGGGGTGTCGCAGGATGAACCTGGAGCTGAGCGAGGAGCAGGAAGCCGTACGGCAGCTCGCCGAGGACTTCGTCGCACGGGAGGTCACCCCGCACGTCGTCGCGTGGGACCGTGCCGAGAGTGTCGACAAGTCGATCGTGAAGAAGCTGGGCGCCCTCGGCTTCCTCGGCCTCACGATCCCGGAGGAGTACGGCGGCTCCGGCGGCGACCACCTCGCCTACTGCCTGGTCACCGAGGAGCTCGGGCGCGGCGACTCCTCGGTGCGCGGCATCGTGTCCGTCTCGCTCGGCCTGGTCGCCAAGACCATCGCCTCCTGGGGGACCGAGGAGCAGAAGCGGCATTGGCTGCCGGGGCTCACCGCGGGCGACGCCGTCGGCTGCTTCGCCCTCACCGAGCCGGGCACGGGCTCCGACGCGGGCAACCTTTCCACGAGGGCCGTGCGCGACGGCGACCACTACGTGATCAACGGCTCCAAGATGTTCATCACCAACGGCACCTGGGCCGACGTCGTCCTGCTCTTCGCCCGCACCGGCGACACCCCCGGTCACCGGGGCGTCTGTGCCTTCCTGGTCCCCGCCGACAGCCCCGGTCTGACCCGGCGCACCGTCCACGGCAAGCTGGGGCTGCGCGGCCAGGCCACGGCCGAGCTGGTGCTGGAGGACGTCCGCGTCCCCGCCACCACCCTCCTGGGGCCGGAGGGCAAGGGCTTCTCCATCGCCATGTCCGCCCTGGCCAAGGGCCGGATGTCCGTCGCGGCCGGCTGCGTCGGCATCGCCCAGGCAGCCCTCGACGCCGCCGTCCGGTACGCGGGCGAGCGCGAGCAGTTCGGCAAGTCCATCGCGAGCTACCAGCTCGTCCAGGAGCTGATCAGCGACATCTCCGTGGACGTCGACGCGGCCCGCATGCTGACCTGGCGCGTCGCCGACCTCGTCGACCGCGGCAGGGACTTCGCCACCGCGGCGTCCACGGCGAAGCTCTTCGCCTCCGAGGCGGCCGTCCGCGCCGCCAACAACGCCCTCCAGGTGTTCGGCGGCTACGGCTACATCGACGAGTACCCGGTGGGCAAGCTGGTCAGGGACGCCCGTGTGATGACCCTCTACGAGGGCACCAGTCAGATCCAGAAGCTGATCATCGGCCGTGCGCTGACGGGGGTCTCCGCCTTCTGACCGCCGTCACGGCCCCGGTCCCTCCGGGGCCGTGACCACTGAGTACCGACTGAGTACGTCTACGGATGTGGCGCACGCCACCGCGCCCGATGCTGTGCAGCATGAGTGAGACAACATCGGTCAAGCAGCAGAGCACCGCCGCCTTCTACGGCCAGGCCGTCCTCTCCTTCGGAGTGGCGATGGGCGCGGTGGCCCTCGGTATCTTCTTCCTCGACGCCGACGCCTGGGTGCGCGCCTTCCTCGCCATCGGCGTTCTCTACCTCGTCACCTCGTGCTTCACCCTGGCCAAGGTCATCAGGGACCGCCAGGAGGCGGGGCAGATCATCAGCCGTGTCGACCAGGCCCGGCTGGAGAAGATCCTCGCCGAGCACGACCCTTTCCAGAAGCTCTGACGATCCCGGCCACCGGCGTCCCCTAAGCGCTTGCTCAGGTTCGCGGTATGGTGTTCGTCCTGCGAGGGGAAAGGGGCACGTGACGATGAGCACGGCGGAGGAGACCGACGGCGAGAACACGCCGTGGAGCGAGGTCACGCCCGAGGCGGCCCGGCGACTGCTCGTCGCCGCCGTCGAGGCCTTTGCCGAGCGCGGCTACCACGCGACCACCACGCGGGACATCGCCGGGCGGGCCGGGATGAGCCCGGCGGCGCTCTACATCCACTACAAGACGAAGGAAGAGCTCCTCCACCGGATCAGCAGGATCGGTCACGACCGCGCCCTGCTCCTCCTGGAGACGGCCGCCGACGGGGACGGTACGGCCGCCGAGCGGCTCGCCGGCGCCGTACGGGCCTTCGTGCGCTGGCACGCCGAGCGGCACACCACGGCCCGGGTCGTCCAGTACGAGCTCGAAGCCCTCAGCGAAGAACACCGCGCGGAGATCGTCGAACTGCGCAGGAAGAGCGACGCCGCGGTGCGCCGGATCATCAGTGAGGGCGTCCGGACGGGGGAGTTCGACGTCCCCGACGTGCCGGGCACCACACTCGCCGTACTGTCCCTCTGCATCGACGTGGCGCGCTGGTTCAACGCGCAGGGGAGCCGGACGCCGGACGAGGTCGGCACGCTCTACGCCGACCTCGTCCTGCGCATGGTCGGCCCCCGGAAGTAGGACCGGCGGCGGTCCCGCGCGCCTGTGCGGCCCTGAGGGGCGTACGCGGCTCAGAAGTAGTAGCGCGACACCGATTCGGCGACGCAGGCCGGCTTGTCGCCGCCCTCACGCTCGACCGTGACGAGGGCGGTCACCTGCACCCCGCCGCCCGCCTCCTCGACGCTCTTGAGCACGGCTGTGGCACGCAGCCGCGACCCCACCGGGACGGTCGAGGGGAAGCGGACCTTGTTGGTCCCGTAGTTGATGCCCATCTTCGCGCCCTCGACCTGAAGGATCTGCGGGACGAGCACCGGCAGCAGCGACAGCGTCAGATAGCCGTGGGCGATCGTCGTGCCGAAGGGACCGGCCGCGGCGCGCTCCGGGTCCACATGGATCCACTGGTGGTCGCCGGTCGCCTCGGCGAACTGGTCGATCCTCTTCTGCTCGACCTCCAGCCAGTCGCTGTGGCCGAGTTCCCGGCCCACCGCGTCCCGCAGCTCCTGTGCGGACGTGAAGATCTTCGGCTCTGCCATGTTCCTGGTCCCTGCCTTCCGGCTGTCAGCCCCGAGGTGCGCGCCCCGAGCGGTGTCCAAGCGCTTGCTCAGCATGGTTGGGCGGTGCGTCCCTGTCAACGACGTACCGCCCGGGTTCTCGAAGTGAGAGGCGGTGGCCGAGGGGTGCCCAGTAGGGTTCGGGGAGTGCCACAGATCCCGCAGACACTTCATGAGCTCACGGTCGGCCAGCTCTCCGCGCGCAGCGGCGCCGCCGTGTCGGCCCTGCACTTCTACGAGTCCAAGGGCCTGATCAGCAGCCGCCGCACCAGTGGGAACCAGCGCCGCTACAGCAGGGACGCCCTGCGGAGGGTCGCGTTCGTCCGCGCCGCGCAGCGGGTGGGGATCCCGCTCGCGACGATCAGGGACGCGCTCGCCGAGCTACCGGAGGAGCGCACGCCGAACCGCGAGGACTGGGCACGCCTCTCCCGTGCGTGGCGCTCGGAGCTGGACGAGCGCATCAACCAGCTGGGGCGGCTGCGCGACCACCTCACCGACTGCATCGGCTGCGGGTGCCTGTCGCTGGAGAACTGCGTGCTGTCCAACCCCGACGACGTCTCCGGTGGACGGATCACCGGGTCGCGTCTGATGCCGGAGCGCAAGGCGGCGGACCGCTCGTAGGTGCGCCCGGACCGGGCTGCGGCCGCGTCCCCGGTCACGCGGGGTGCGCCGCGGTGCGGCGCCCCCGCACTCCTCAGGCCGCCGACGCCAGATCCCTCGTTCGTACCCTCCGGGCCTTCGCCAGTGCTCCCGCGGTCAGCACGGGCCGGGGGACCGCGATCCCGCACCCCGTGCAGACCGGTCCGGACCCCGGTTCGCGGTCGAGGTCCTGCCGCCAGGCGATGCCGGTCCCCGCGCAGACCGGGCAGGCGGCGCCCGGCTCCGAGCCCAGGGCCGCGATCAGCCGGCCCAGCACCTCGGCGAGCGGTGCGGTCGGGTGGATCTCCGGGTCCTCGCAGGGGGCGACGCCGTTGCCGCCCCAGGTCCGCCGGTGCCAGTCGTCGAACGCGCCCGGCCGGCGCAGCCCGTCGTGCTTCTCGCGTCGCCGCCGCTCTGCGAAGCCCGTCTCGTACGCGAGCCAGACGGCCCGCGCCTCCTCCAGCTCCTCCAGTGCGCGGATCAGGCGCACCGGGTCGGGAGCCCGGTCCTCGGGCTCGATCCCGTGCCGGGCACACAGGTGATCCCAGGTCGCCCGGTGACCGTAAGGGGCGAATCGCTCCAGGCATTTGCGCAGCGAGTACCGCCGCAAAGCCAGATCGCCCCGCGGATCGCGGACCTGTCTCGCAAGACTCCGGAAACCGGCCATGGCACTGCCACCTCCGTCGCTCGTACTTCGGCGTCAAGGGATGGACGTACGACTGCCCGATTCGGCTCCATCGAAAGGTGAAAGCGTCCACGGATCGAGACGGTTCCCCGCAGGGCGGTGTGGCGGCGTGTGGTGATTCGGAAAAAGTGACTGGTGTTCATCTTACCGGCGTGGCCTACCGACGGTAACCTCCGGCGCATCGGCCACCCGGAGGAGCACGCATGCCCCCTCGCACCCGCACGCTCAGAGCCGCCACGGTCGCGGCTGTCCTCGCCCTCGGTACGTCCCTTCTCGCCTCGGTGCCCCAGGCCGGGGCGGCGCAGCCGGAACCCGTCGCCGTCACCGACCACTGCCAGGGCCGGTGCGCGGACATCCTGCCGCCCGGCGAGAACGGCAACGCCACCCTCGTCGAGATCCTCGGAAACAAGGCCTTCGGCACCCACCCCGCCCACAGCGACGACCAGCTCGACCGCTACAACGGCCTGGTGGCCGGTCACACGGGCCTCACCGACCAGAAGCTGACCGACTTCTTCAACGACGCCTCCTTCGGGGTCGCCGCCGACCAGGTCGAGTCCGTCACCACGCCGCGCCCGGACGTGACCATCACCCGCGACAAGAAGAGCGGCGTCCCCCACATCAAGGGCACCACCCGCTACGGAACCGAGTTCGGTGCCGGGTACGCGGCCGGGCAGGACCGGCTCTGGCTGATGGACCTCTTCCGGCACATCGGGCGCGGGCAGCTGACCTCGTTCGCCGGAGGGGCGCTCGCCAACCAGGGGCTGGAGCAGCAGTTCTGGCCACAGGCCCCGTACACCGAAGCGGACCTCGAAGCCCAGGTCGAATGGATCAGGACCACCGAGGGCGCGCGCGGTGAGCAGGCGATGAGCGATGCGCAGGCCTATGTCGACGGCATCAACGCCTACCGGGAGAAGTCCAAGAACGGCCGCTACTTCCCCGGGGAGTACGTCCTCACCGGGAAGATCGACTCCATCACCAACGTCGGGGAGATCCAGCCGTTCGAGCTGACCGACCTGATCTCGATCGCCTCGGTCGTCGGCGGACAGTTCGGCGGGGGAGGCGGCGGCGAGGTGCAGGCCGCGCTCTCCCTGCTCGCCGCCCAGCAGAAGTACGGCGTCGAGGAGGGCACCAGGGTCTGGGAGTCCTTCCGCCAGCGCAACGACCCGGAAGCGGTCCTCACCGTCCACGACGGCACCTCCTTCCCCTACGCGGGCAAACCCGGCCAGGCCCGCGGCACCGCCCTTCCCGACGCGGGCTCCGTCACCCCGGAACCGCTGATATACGACCGCACCGGCTCGGCGGGCACCAACGCGAAGGCCCCCGTCGAGGCACCGGCCGCGCTCGAGCCGCTGCAGGGCATGTACGACGACGGAGTCATCCCGGAGGGATCGCTGCCCGGATCCGGCGACGGCGCCCGGAAGCGGGGCATGTCCAACGCCCTCCTGGTGTCGGGCGAGCACACCGCGAGCGGAAACCCCATCGCCGTCATGGGCCCCCAGACCGGCTACTTCGCCCCGCAGCTGATGATGCTCCAGGAGCTCCAGGGCCCCGGTATCAGCGCCCGCGGCGTCTCCTTCGCGGGCGTCGGCATGTACGTCCAGATGGGCCGCGGCCAGGACTACGCCTGGAGCGCCACCTCGGCCGGCCAGGACATCACCGACACGTACGCCGTCGAACTCTGCGAACCGAACGGTTCCGCGCCCTCCAAGGACTCCACGCACTACCGCGACGACGGCGCCTGCACGGCGATGGAGAAGATGGAGCGCACCAACTCCTGGGAACCCACCGTGGCCGACTCCACGGCCAAGGGCTCCTACCGCATGCAGGTCTGGCGCACGGACTACGGCATCGTCACCCACCGCGCCACGGTGGACGGCAAGCCCGTCGCGTACACCTCGCTGCGCACCACCTACCGGCACGAGGCCGACTCGATCATCGGCTTCCAGATGCTCAACGACCCGGCCTACGTCACGGACGCGGCCTCCTTCCAGCGGGCGGCCAGTCACATCGACTACGCCTTCAACTGGTTCTACGCCGACTCGCGGACCGCGGCCTTCTACAACAGCGGCATGAACCCGGTGCGCGCCGCGGGAGTCGACCCGGCACTGCCGGTCAAGGCCGAGAAGGCGTACGAGTGGCAGGGCTACGACCCGGCCGCCAACACCGCCACGTACACGCCGTTCGCCGAGCACCCGCACTCCAGCGGCCAGGACTACTACATCTCCTGGAACAACCGGCAGGCCAAGGACTACGCCACCGCCGCCTTCGGCTTCGGCGCCGTCCACCGCGGCGACCTGCTCGACGACCGGGTGGCGGACCTCGTCCGGGACGGCGGAGTGACCCGTGCCTCCCTCACCCGCGCCATGGCGGAGGCGGCGGTCACCGACCTGCGCGGCGAACAGCTGCTGCCCGAGCTGCTGAAGGTCCTGCGCTCCCGGCCGGTCACCGACCCGGCGCTCGACACGGTGGTGCAGCAGCTGGACTCGTGGCGCGCGGCCGGTGCGCAGCGCAAGGAGACCAGCCCCGGATCGCACACGTACACGCATGCGGACGCGGTGCGGATCATGGACGCCTGGTGGCCGAAACTGATCGAGGCGGAATTCCGTCCGGGCCTGGGCGACGGTCTCTTCACCGCCCTGACCGGGAACCTGGCCATCGACGAGTCGCCGGCCGCGAGCCACGGGCCGAGCGGGGCGCACAGCGGCTCCGCGTTCCAGTACGGCTGGTGGGGCTTCGCCGACAAGGACCTGCGCCAGGTCCTCGGGCAGCCCGTCAAGGGGCCGCTGGCGAGGACGTACTGCGGCAACGGCGACCTGGGCGCGTGCCGCGAGGCGTTGCTCACCACGCTGAAGCAGGCGGTCGCGGTGCCCGCGGCGACGGTCTACCCGGGTGACGACAGCTGCAAGGCGGGGGAGCAGTGGTGCGGCGACGCCATCGTCCACCGCGCCCTCGGCGGGATCACGCACAAGACGATCCACTGGCAGAACCGGCCGACGTACCAGCAGGTCGTGGAATTCCCCTCCCACCGCTGACACCGCCCCAGCCGCCGGACGGGCTCGAACGCAGCCCGTCCGGCGCCTGAGGACGCCCTGGGTGGACAGAACACCCAGGGCGCCACCCGCCCCGGGCGACGCCGCCGGACCCCGGCCCGTCCGGCAGGGACGAGGAACCGGCCGCCGGACGCCCCCGGCACTCACCGGTACAGCAGGTGTTCCTTCCGCAGGGCGCGGAACGCCGCCAGATCCGACTCCCAGGCCCCCACCACCTCATCCGTGTCCGCCCCCGCGTCGATCATCGTGCGGACCCGGGTGTTGCCCGTGAGCTTGTCGATCCAGTTGTCCGAGCGCCACGCGAACCCGCTCCACGTCCGCTTCGCCGTCACCAGCAGCGCGATGCCGGTGCGTACCGGGTCGAAGACCTCCCGGTCCTGGACGTGCAACTGCACCCCGCCCACCGTCCTCCCCTGGAACTTGGAGAACGTCGGCGCGAAGTACGCCTCGCGGAAGGCCACCCCCGGCAGCTCCAGCGCGTTCGCCGCCGCCGCCCACCGGTGGTCGATCCCCTCCGCGCCGATCAGCTCGAACGGCCGTGTCGTGCCCCGGCCCTCGGAGAGGTTCGTGCCTTCGAACAGGCACGTTCCCGAGTAGACCAGCGCCGTCTGCGGCGTCGGCATGTTGGGGCTCGGCGGCACCCACGGCAGCCCCGTCGCGTCGAAGAACCGCGAGCGCCGCCACCCCGACATCCTCACGACGTCCAGCTCCACCGGACGCGCCGACAGGAACTCCGCGTTGAAGAGCAGCGCCAGCTCCGCGACCGTCATGCCGTGCGCCTGGGCGATCTCCCTGCGCCCCACGAACGTGGCGAAGGCCGGATCGAGCACCGGCCCCAGCGCCGCCCGCCCCGTCACCGGGTTCGGCCGGTCGAGGACCACGAGCCGCTTGCCCGCGAGGGCCGCCGCCTCCATGCAGTCGTACAGGGTCCAGATGTACGTGTAGAAGCGGGCGCCCGCGTCCTGGATGTCGAAGACGACCGTGTCCACGCCGGACGCGGTGAAGATGTCGGCGAGCGGCTGCCCGCTTTTGAGATACGTGTCGTAGACGGGCAGCCCGGTCGCCGGGTCGTCGTAGCGCCCCTCCGAGCCACCGGCCTGCGCGGTGCCGCGGAAGCCGTGCTCGGGGCCGAAGACCGCGGTCAGGTTCACCCGGTCGTCCGGGTGCATCACGTCGACGATGTGCCGCACATCGGCGGTGATCCCGGTGGGATTGGTGACGACACCGACCTTCTGACCCGCCAGCGGCCGGTACCCGTCGGCCGCCAGTCGTTCGAAGCCGGTACGGACACCCGGACGCCCGGAACCGGGCCCAGGGCCCGCCGCGGCGGCCGTCCCGGTACCCGCCGCGGTGCCCGCGAAAGCGCCGATCGCTCCGCCGGCGGCCAGCAAACCACGTCTGGACAGGGTCATTCCGGTACCTCCATGATCGCGTCGACTGTCATGGTCACGCACGCTAGCGCGGGTGCGGGCCGCACGGAACGGCCCTGACCGGGCAGAATCCCAGTCCTGCCCCCGACCCCTTCCCGGATCACATACCGACTGGTTAGTCTGCCGGGGAAGACGGCTGAGGAAGGCGGGACCGATGAGTACGGTGCGAGGCGCTGGCGTAGTGGTGACCGGAGCCGGAGGAGGCATCGGCGCCGCTCTGGCACGCCGATTCGCGGCGGAGGGCGCGCGGGTCGTCGTCAACGACCTGGACTCCGCCCGGGTCGAGGCACTCGCCGAGGAGATCGGCGGCACCGTGGTGGCCGGCGACGCCTCGGGGATCGTGGACGCCGCGCGCGACGCGCTCGGCGGCACGGTGGACGTGTACTGCGCCAACGCCGGCCTCGCCTCCGGCGGCGACGCCTTCGCCGACGAGGAGGTCTGGGCCAGGGCCTGGGACGTCAACGTGATGGCCCACGTCCGCGCCGCCCGGGCCCTGCTGCCGGACTGGCTGGAGCGCGGCAGCGGCCGCTTCGTCTCCACCGCGTCGGCGGCCGGCCTGCTCACGATGATCGGTGCCGCCCCCTACAGCGTGACCAAGCACGGTGCCGTCGCCTTCGCCGAGTGGCTCGCGCTGACCTACCGGCACCGGGGCATCAAGGTCCACTCGATCTGCCCCCAGGGCGTCCGTACGGACATGCTCACCGCGGCCGGTTCCGCGGGCGACCTGGTACTCGCCCCCACCGCGATCGAGCCCGAGGCCGTCGCCGACGCCCTGTTCGACGCCATGGAGCAGGACCGCTTCCTGGTGCTGCCGCACCCCGAGGTGGCCGACTACTACCGGGCCCGCGCCAAGGACCCCGACCACTGGATCGGCAGCATGAACCACCTGCAGCAGAAGTGGGAGGAGGCCGGCGCGTGAACGGGTCCAGCTACGCGGCGAAGCCCTGGACCGCCCTGCTCAGCGAGGCACAGCGGGCCCCCGTCCACCCGGCCGAGACCGTGGTGCACGCCTTCCGCGCGGCCGTCGGGCGGGCCCCCGCGCACCCCGCGCTCGCCTACTTCGACGGACGCCTCACCTACCGGGAGACCGACGAGCTCTCCGACTCCGTGGCGGGGCATCTCGCCGCCGAAGGGCTGCGGCGCGGGGACCGTGTGGCGATCATGCTGCAGAACTCCCCGCACTTCGTCCTGGCGCTGCTCGGCGCCTGGAAGGCCGGCGCGACCGTCGTCCCGCTCAACCCGATGTACAAGTCCGGCGAGGCCGGCCACGTACTGAAGGACGCGGGTGTGACCGCGCTGATCTGCTCCGACCGGGCCTGGGAGTCCTTTCTGCGGGACACCGCCGAGGCCGCGCCGGGCGTGAGCATCGCCGTCACCGCCTGCGAGCGCGACCTCCAGACGACCGACGACCCCCGGGTGCTCGGCTTCGAGCGGCTCCCCGCCCCCGGCCCCGACGACCGGCAGGCCGACCTGCTGACCGTCGCCCGGCGCGGCCTCCCCGCCCCCGGGGACCGGGAGCTCACCGCCGCCGACGTGGCACTGATCAGCTACACCTCCGGGACGAGCGGCACCCCCAAGGGGGCCCTGAACTCGCACGGCAACATCATGGTCAACGCGGAGCGGCAGCGCACCGGCCACCCGATCGCCGAGGGATCGGCGTACTTCGCGCTCGCCCCCCTCTTCCACATCACCGGCATGGTGTGCCAGCTCGCCGCCTGCATCGCCAACGCGGGCACGCTCGTCCTCGCGTACCGCTTCGAGGCGGGTGTGGTCCTGGAGGCGTTCGCGGAACACCGCCCCGCCTACACCGTCGGCCCGTCGACCGCGTTCATGGCGCTCGCGGCCCACCCGGAGGCCACCCGCGAGCACTTCGCCTCCTTCGAGGTGATCTCCTCGGGCGGCGCTCCGCTGCCGCCCGCCCTGGTGGAGAAGTTCCGCGAGCGCTTCGGCCCGTACATCCGCAACGGTTACGGCCTCACCGAGTGCACCGCGCCGTGCGCCGCCGTGCCGCCGGAGCACGAGGCCCCCGTCGACCCGGTGTCCGGGACGCTCTCCGTCGGCCTTCCCGGCCCGGACTCGGTCGTCCGGATCATCGACGAGAAGGGCGACGACGTGCCCATCGGTGAACAGGGTGAGATCGCCGTGCGGGGACCGCAGGTCGTCTCCGGCTACTGGAACCTCCCCGAGGCCACCGAGGCCGCCTTCCCGGACGGGGAACTGCGCACCGGTGACATCGGCTTCATGGACGCGGCGGGCTGGCTCTACGTCGTCGACCGCAAGAAGGACATGATCAACGCCTCCGGCTTCAAGGTCTGGCCCCGGGAGGTGGAGGACGTCCTCTACACCCACCCGGCCGTCCGCGAGGCGGCGGTCGTGGGCGTCCCCGATTCCTACCGCGGGGAGACCGTCCGGGCCTATGTCAGCCTGCGCCCCGGGGCCGAGGCCGATCCCGGTGAGCTGAGCGCGTACTGCGAGGAACGGCTGGCCGCGTACAAGTACCCGCGCGAAGTGGAGATCCTGACGGAACTCCCGAAGACGGCAAGTGGGAAGATCCTCAGGCGGGAACTGCGTTCCCCCCGGTAGGACAGGTCAGGCACAGAAGAAAGAGCGGGTGGCGGCGATGGCCAAGGCGACGGACGGGAACGGTACGCCCGTCCCTCAACGGCTGCTGGCCGCCGCCACCCGGCTCTTCGCCGAGCGCGGGTACGACCGCACCTCGGTCCAGGAGATCGTCGAGGCGGCGGGCGTCACCAAGGGTGCGCTCTACCACTACTTCGGCTCCAAGGAGGACCTCCTCCAGGAGGTCTACGCGCGGGTGCTGCGGCTCCAGCAGGACCGGCTCGACGCCTACGCGAACGCCGACGCCCCGATCGAGGAGCGGCTGCGGGAAGCGGCGGCGGACGTGGTCGTCACGACCATCGAGAACCTCGACGACGCCTCGATCTTCTTCCGCTCGATGCACCACCTGAGCCCGGAGAAGAACAAGCAGGTGCGGATGGAGCGGCGCCGCTACCACGAGCGTTTCCGGGCCCTGGTGGAGGAGGGCCAGCGTGCCGGTGTGTTCTCCTCCGCGACCCCCGCGGACCTGGTCGTCGACTACCACTTCGGCTCGGTCCACCACCTGTCCACCTGGTACCGCCCGGACGGCCCGCTCAGCCAGCAGGAGGTCGCGGACCACCTGGCGGACCTCCTGCTGCGGGCGCTGCGCCCCTAGGGCCCCGCAGGCTCCGCTCCCTGAGACGGCCCGCTCAGGCCCGAACGGATCCCCCTGGCAGACCCTGTTCGTTTATCGGACCACTGTGTCCGGATTCAGCTCTTGACGGTACGCGGTCACCTCGTTGAGCATCGGTCACGCACTGCGCACCACCAGCTCCAGGCCCCGTCCGTGCACGGCCGGGGACCCCCGCACGTTCCGTCAGTCCCCGAACGGAATCCGGAGTCCTTCATGAGCCCCTTCCGCTACAGACCCCTGTCCGCAGCAGCCTCCGCGCTCGCCGCAGTGGCCCTGCTCGCCACCGCGGCCACCGCGGCCCCCGTTGCGCAGGCGGAGCCCGCCGCCCGCACGGCGGCTGCCGCGCCCGACATCCCTCTCGCCAACGTCAAGGCGCACCTCACCCAGCTCCAGTCGATCGCCACCGCCAACGGCGGCAACCGAGCCCACGGCCGGGCAGGCTACAAGGCCTCCGTCGACTACGTGAAGGCCAAGCTGGACGCGGCCGGATACACCACCGCACTCCAGCAGTTCACCTCCGGCGGAGCCACCGGCTACAACCTGATAGCCGACTGGCCGGGCGGCGACCCGAACCAGGTCCTCATGGCCGGCTCCCACCTCGACTCGGTGAGCTCCGGCGCCGGCATCAACGACAACGGCTCCGGATCCGCCGCCGTGCTCGAGACGGCCCTCGCGGTCTCCCGGGCGCAGCTCACCCCGGACAAGCACCTGCGCTTCGCCTGGTGGGGCGCCGAGGAGCTGGGGCTCGTCGGCTCCAAGTACTACGTCAACAACCTCGCCTCCACCGAGCGCGCCAAGCTCGCCGGATATCTCAACTTCGACATGATCGGCTCGCCCAACCCCGGCTACTTCGTCTACGACGACGACCCGGTCATCGAGCAGACCTTCAAGGACTACTTCGCCGGCCTCTCGGTGCCCACCGAGATCGAGACCGAGGGCGACGGCCGGTCCGACCACGCCCCCTTCAAGAGCGCGGGCGTACCGGTCGGCGGGCTGTTCACCGGGGCGAGCAACACGAAGTCGAGCGCCCAGGCCCAGAAGTGGGGCGGTACCGCGGGGCAGTCCTTCGACCGCTGCTACCACTCGTCCTGCGACACGACCGCGAACATCAACGACACCGCTCTGGACCGCAACAGCGACGCCGTCGCCCACGCGGTCTGGACCCTGTCCGCCGGCACGGTGACCCCGCCGACCGGCACGGTGTTCAGCAACACCACCGACGTCTCCGTCCCGGACTACGGGGCCGCGGTGACCTCGTCCGTCGCGGTCACCGGCCGGACCGGCAACGCCCCCTCGACGCTCAAGGCGGCCGTGGACATCAAGCACACCTATCGCGGTGACCTCGTCGTCGACCTGCTCGCCCCCGACGGCACCGCGTACCGGCTGAAGAACTCGAGCAGCAGCGACTCCGCCGACAACGTGATCGCGACCTACACGGTCGACGCGTCCGCCGAGACGGCCAACGGCACCTGGAAGCTCCAGGTGCGGGACGTCGCCGCCCAGGACACCGGATACATCGACAGCTGGCAGCTCACCTTCTGACCCGTCGGGGAGGCGCCCGCCCGGCGCGCCTCCCCGCACCGGGCTCAGAGGTACTTCTTGATCTCGCGCCGGGCCAGCGACCGCTGGTGCACCTCGTCCGGCCCGTCCGCCAGCCGCAGCGTCCGTGCCGACGCCCACAGCTCGGCCAGCGGGGAGTCCTGGCTGACCCCGCCCGCGCCGTACAGCTGCACGGCCTGGTCGAGGATGCCGACGACCGCGCGCGGTGTGGCGATCTTGATCGCCTGGATCTCGGTGTGCGCCCCCCGGTTGCCCACGGTGTCCATCAGCCAGGCCGTCTTCAGGACCAGCAGCCGCAGCTGCTCCACCGTCACCCGGGCGTCCGCGATCCAGTTCTGCACGACACCCTGCTGGGCGAGCGGCTTGCCGAAGGCCGTACGGGACACGGCCCGCCTGCACATCAGCTCGATCGCGCGCTCGGCCATCCCGATCAGCCGCATGCAGTGGTGGATACGGCCCGGACCCAGCCGTGCCTGGGCGATGGCGAAGCCACCGCCCTCCTCGCCGATCAGGTTCGAGGCGGGAACCCGCACGTCGGTGAACACGACCTCCGCGTGGCCGCCGTGCGAGTGGTCCTCGTACCCGTACACCCGCATCGCCCGGCGCACCTCCACGCCCGGGGTGTCGCGCGGCACGAGGATCATGGACTGCTGGCGGCGGATGTCCTCGCCGTCCGGGTCCGTCTTGCCCATCACGATGAAGACCGCACAGTCCGGGTTCATCGCCCCGGAGATGTACCACTTGCGGCCGTCGACGACGTAGGAGTCACCGTCCCGGGCGATCCGCGTCTCGATGTTCGTCGCGTCCGACGAGGCCACCTCGGGCTCCGTCATCGCGAACGCCGAGCGGATCTCCCCGGCCAGCAGCGGCTCCAGCCACTGCTTCTTCTGCCCGTCCGAGCCGAACTGGGAGAGCACCTCCATGTTCCCGGTGTCCGGGGCCGCGCAGTTCAGCGCGGTCGGCGCCAGGTGCGGGCTGCGGCCGGTGATCTCGGCCAGCGGGGCGTACTGGAGATTCGTCAGCCCGGCGCCGTACTCCGCGTCGGGAAGGAAGAGGTTCCACAGGCCCTGCCTGCGCGCCTCCGCCTTGAGGTCCTCGACGATCCGCGGGGTGTCCCACGGCGAGGCGAGCTGTGCGCGCTGCTCCTCGGCGAGCTCCTCGTTCGGGTACACGTGCTCGTCCATGAACGCGAGCAGCCTGGTGCGCAGCTCCTCGGTACGGGCGTCGAATGCGAAGTCCATGGGGTGATCAGCCTTCCTGGAGGGTGGTGAGGCCGTGCGCGATGAAGACCGGGACGAGGTCGCCGATGCGGTCGAAGCCGGGTCCGACGGTCCGGCCCAGGGTGTAGCGGTAGTGGATGCCCTCCAGGATCACGGCGAGCTTGAACCAGGCGAAGGCCGTGTACCAGGAGATGGCGGAGGTGTCGCGGCCGGAACGGGCGGCATAGCGCTCGATCAGCTCGGCCGGGGCGGGGTGGCCGGCCGCGCCGCTGGTGGTGGACACCGGGGACGCGGGGAGGTCCAGGTCGGAGCTGTACATCACGAGCAGCCCGAGGTCGGTCAGGGGGTCGCCGAGCGTGGACATCTCCCAGTCCAGGACGGCCCTGATCCGGTCGTCCGGGCCGATCAGCACGTTGTCCAGGCGGTAGTCGCCGTGCACGACGGTGGGCGCGGGGGAGACGGGGAGCTCCCGGCCCAGCGCGGCGTGCAGCTCGTCGATGCCGGGCAGGTCACGGTTGCGGGAGGCGTCCAGCTGCTTGCCCCAGCGCCGCAGCTGCCGGTCCAGGAAGCCCTCCGGGCGCCCGAAGTCGCCGAGACCGACGGCCTCGGGGTCCACCGCGTGCAGATCGACCAGGGTGTCGACGAGCCCCAGCACGGCGGCCCGGGTGCGTTCGGCGCCGAGCGGGGCGAGCTGATCCGCCGTACGGTACGGAGTGCCCTCGACGTACTCCATGACGTAGAACGACGCGCCGATGACCGAGTCGTCCTCGCAGAGCAGGACCGGCTCGGGCACCGGCACGGCCGTCGGGTGCAGCGCGCGGATCACCCGGTGCTCGCGCTTCATGTCGTGCGCGGTGGCCAGCACGTGGCCCAGCGGCGGTCTGCGGACGACCCACTGCCCGCTGCCGTCGGTGACGACATAGGTGAGGTTCGAGCGTCCGCCCTCGATCAGCCGGGCTTCGAGCGGTCCGTTCACCAGCCCCGGCCGCTCGCGGTCGAGATGGCCGCGCAGCAGGTCGAGGTCGAGACCTGGCGGGTGGACTGGGCTCATGGTGCGCACCTCCGGGGCGGTTGGACGATCGGGACCATGATGCCGACCAGTCGGTATGTCGTCCAGTGCCGTCCCGGAATCCAGGGGGTGATCTCGGTGCGCAGTCTGGCGCTGAGTCGTATGGCTGAATAGAGTTCACGTATGGATACAGCATTGTTGATCGACGACGTCCGGCTGACCCCGATCCTCATCGCCGATCCGCCCCTGCTGAACACCCAGGGCGTCCACCAGCCCTACACCCCGCGGCTCGTCGTGGAAGTCGTCACCCGCGGCGGCGTGACCGGGATCGGGGAAACCTACGGCGACGGCACCTACCTCGAACTGGCCGAACCCCTCGCCCGGGCCCTGCCCGGCCGTCCGGTCAGCGATCTGAACGGCCTCTTCGCCCTCGCCGACGAGGTGTGCGGCGACTCACGCGCCGCCGACGAGCGGGTCGACGCGGGCGGCCTGCGGGGCGTGCAGACCGCCGACAAGCTGCGGCTCTCCGTCGTCTCCGGCTTCGAGGTCGCCTGCCTGGACGCACTCGGCAAGGCCCTCGGCCTGCCCGTGCACGCCCTGCTCGGCGGCAAGGTCCGCGACAGCGTCGAATACAGCGCGTACCTCTTCTACCGCTGGGCCGCCCACCCCGACGGCGGTGAGGACGACGACCGGGACGCGGCGCTCGACCCCGCCGGAATCGTCGCCCAGGCCCGGCGCTTCGCCCGCGACCACGGCTTCCGCTCCTTCAAGCTCAAGGGCGGTGTCTTCGAGCCCGACGAGGAGATCGCCGCCGTCCGCGCCCTGGCCGAGGCCTTCCCGGGACAGCCGCTGCGCCTGGACCCCAACGGGGCCTGGTCCGTCAGGACGTCGCTGTACGTCGCCGACCGGCTGGGGGGCGTACTCGAATACCTGGAGGACCCGACCAGCGGCACGGCGGCGATGGCGGAGGTCGCCGCAGGGACGGACCTCCCGCTCGCCACGAACATGTGCGTGACCACCCTCGCGGAAGTCCCCGAGGCCTTCGCCCGCGACGCCGTCCAGGTCGTCCTCTGCGACCACCACTACTGGGGCGGACTGCACCGCACCCGCGAACTGGCCGGCATCTGCCGCACGTTCGGCGTCGGACTCTCCATGCACTCCAACACCCACCTCGGCATCAGCCTCGCCGCGATGACGCACGTCGCCGCCACCGTGCCCAACCTCGACCACGCCTGCGACAGCCACTACCCCTGGCAGACCGAGGACGTCATCACCACCCGCCACACCTTCCGGGACGGACACCTGGCCGTGTCCGACGCCCCCGGACTCGGCGTCGAACTGGACCGCGGCCGGCTGGCCGCACTCCACCGGCGCTGGCTCGACGACGACGGCACGATGCGCGCACGCGACGACGCGGCGGCGATGCGCAAGGCTCACCCGGAGTGGGTGACCCCGCCGATCCCGCGCTGGTGAGACCCGCGGTCCGCTGTCGCTCCGCCACGCGGCCACGGCCTGAGTTGCGGGGACCCTGCCCCGCGCCGATCGTCGGAGGATGAAGGCGATCAGCTACAGCAGGTACGGCTCGGCCGATGTCCTGGAGTACGGCGAGCGGCCCGACCCCAAGGTCGGCCCCGACTCGGTCCTGGTGAAGGTGCGGGCCGCGGCCGTGAACCCCGTCGACTGGAAGGCCCGCGAGGGATACCTCCAGGCGGGGCTCGAAACCGTCTTCCCGGTCATCCCCGGCTGGGACGTCTCCGGGGTCGTGGTGCAACCCGGCGCCGCCGTCGACGAATTCGACGTGGGCGACGAGGTCATCGGCTATGTGCGCGAGGACTTCCTCTCCCGCGGCACGTTCGCCGAGTACGTCGCCGCCCCCGTGCGCACCCTCGCACGCAAGCCCCTGAACCTGAGCTTCGAGGAGGCCGCCGGTCTGCCGCTGTGCGGCCTCACCGCGTACCAGGTGCTGCACCGCACCCTGAAGGTGCGCAACGGCGAGACCGTCCTCGTCCACGCGGCCGCCGGAGGGGTCGGCTCGCTCGCCGTCCAGCTCGCCCGGCACGCGGGCTGCCGGGTCGTCGGCACGGCCGGCCCCCACAACCACGCGTACGTGCGAGAGCTCGGCGCCGAGCCGGTGGAGTACGGCGAAGGACTGGCCCACCGGCTGCGGGCCCTGGCCCCCGAGGGCTTCGACGCCGCGTTCGACACCGTCGGCGGGGAGGCCCTGAGGGTCTCCGCCGAGACCCTCGCCCCCGACGGCCGGCTCGCCTCCATCGCGGACGCCGAGGTCTTCTCCTACGGCGGCCGCTACGCCTTCGTGCGCCCGGACGCGCGGGACCTCGGCCATCTCGCCGAACTGGCCGAGCAGGGCACCATCTCCGTCCACGTCGACCGGGTCTTCCCACTGGAACAGGCCGCGGACGCCTACCGGCTCAACGAGGAGGGACGCACCCGCGGCAAGATCGTCGTCACCGTGGACTGGGAGAGCTGACCGCCGGGAGCGAAGGGCCGGCGCTCAGAACAGCATCGCGGCGGCGAACACCGCGAGCGCCACCGTGCACGCCGCGGTCGTCAGCGCATCGCGTGGCGACAGCGGCGCGGGTTCCGCGGTGCCCATGCCCGCCATCCGCCGGTGCGCCACCCCGAGAAGCCCCAGCCAGGCCAGCAGGCTCAGTGCCACGGAGATCACCCCGGCCCCGCTCGCCCCGCTGTACAGCGCCTGTCGTCCCGCGAGCAGGGCCACCACCGCGCAGGACAGCGTGGTGCGCCGCCAGGCCAGCCGCGTCCGCTCCGGCTGCAGACCCGGATCGCGCCCGGCGGTCACCGGCCCTCCCGGCCGAACACGACCACCACCACCATGACCACCGCGACCACGGCGACGGCCAGGCTCAGCAGCGCCGGGAAGCGCGACACGGGCAGATCCTCACCGCGCCGCATCGCCCGCTCGCAGCGCACCCAGTGGTTGACGGCCCGCAGCGCGCACAGCACACCGGCCGCCAGCAGCGCGAGGGACATGCCCGCCCGGACGCCCCAGGGCAGGTCCGGCAGGAACTGGTCGACGGCGAACCCACCGCCGATCAGGGCGAGGGCCGTACGGATCCAGGCGAGGAAGGTGCGCTCGTTGGCGAGCGAGAAGCGGTAGTCCGGGGTGTCGCCCTCCGCGCGGATCTGCTGCGGTGCGAGCCACAGCCGCAGGCCCCGTACGAAGTCGCCGCCGCGGCTCACGCGCCGGACCCCGCTTCCCCGGCCCGCATCGCCCGCAGCCGGTGGTACGTCTCCAGCCCGTCCGGCACCCACGTCCGGTCGCCGAGCCGGCGCTCCAGCTCCGCATCGGTCAGGAAGGTGTGCCAGGCGACCTCCTCGGGCTGCGGCCGCACCGGCAGCTCGCACCGCACCTGGTACACGTACGACCACCAGCTGTGCCCGGCGGCGCTCGTGTAGAGGAACGTGAACAGCGGTTCGGGGCGGGGCAGCCCCGACACCCCGAGCTCCTCCTCGGCCTCCCGCAGCACCGCGTCGTCGTAGGACTCGCCCGCGCCCACGACCCCGCCCACGAACATGTCGTGGTGCGAGGGGAAGACCAGCTTGGTGGCGGTCCTGCGGTGGACGAAGATCCTGCCCTCGGCGTCTCTGACCTCGACGAAGACGCAGCGGTGGCGCAGCCCGCGCGCGATCGCCTCGCCGCGCGTCGCCTGCCCCACGACCGTGTCGTCCTCGTCGACGATGTCCAGGACCTCATCTGCCGGAGTCATGCCGCCCATCCAACCGCACCTCGCCGGCGACCGTCGATCCGTGCCGCTCCTTGCCCTCGGGCATCGCCGGGTGCAGCCCGAGCAGCACGATTCCGGCCACGATCGCCGCGAGCCCGGCCGCCTCCCAGGCCAGGGCACCCGAGTCGGTGCGCACCCGGTCGCCGAGGAACCCGATGCCGCACGCGATCCCGGCCAGCGGCTGTGCGGCGGTCAGCGCGGGCAGCGAGGCCCGCAGCGGCCCCGCCTCGAACGCACTCTGGACCAGGATCAGCCCTGTCACCCCCAGGACGAGCACCGCGTACGGCTGCCACCCCGTCATCAGCGCCGCCCAGCCGTCCGCCGTCAGCTTCTCCCCGCTGACCCTGGTCAGGGCGTCCTGCAGCCCGTACAGCAGCCCGGCCGCGAGCCCCAGCAGCACCGGGGTCCCCGGGGTCCGGGGATGCCTGGCGAAGGCGGTCAGGAGCAGCGCGGCCCCCGCCACCGTGCCGACCACCAGCCAGTGCCGTACCGGGTCCGTGCCCGCCTGCCCGCCACGCGGCTCGCCGGCCAGCAGGAAGGTGGTGACACCGCCGGCCAGCAGCCACAGGCCGCCCCAGCCCTGCCGGCCCAGCCGCTGACCGGTGAGGCGGCGCGACAGGGCAAGCGCGAAGACGAGATTGGTCGCCAGCAGCGGTTCGACGACCGACAGCTCGCCGTTGCCGAGCGCCAGCGCCCCGAGCACCATCCCGCAGACCATCAGGCCGATGCCGGCCAGCCAGCTCGGCACCCGCATCAGGTCCAGCAGCAGCCGGGGCGAGAGGAAGTCACGCAGGGGCGCGCGGCGGGCCGCGTCCTGCTGGAGGACGAAGCCGAGGCCCAGACAGCACGCGGCGCTCACGGCGAGCAGCAGAACCAGCACCGACACGGTCCCGACGATAGCCCCGCATCGGCACGGGAGCCGGGAGGGCGCCACCGGCCGGGCGGTTGACGTGGGCGCGGCCCGTACCGAAGATCTGAACGCACGAGTAACTTCGCAGCACCGCCCATGACCCGTACCCGCCCCGCATCGCCCCGAAGGATGGAAACCATGGCGTACGACGCTGATGTGATCGTGATCGGGGCGGGGCTCGCGGGGCTGGTGGCCACCGCCGAGCTCGTCGACGCGGGCCGGACGGTGATCCTGCTCGACCAGGAGCCCGAGCAGTCCATCGGGGGCCAGGCGCACTGGTCCTTCGGCGGCCTCTTCCTCGTCGACTCGCCCGAGCAGCGACGGCTGCGGATCAAGGACAGCCACGAGCTGGCCCTCCAGGACTGGTACGGCACGGCCGGCTTCGACCGCGAGGAGGACCACTGGCCCCGGAAGTGGGCCGAGGCGTACGTCGACTTCGCGGCCGGCGAGAAGCGGTCCTGGCTGCACGCCCAGGGGCTGCGGCTCTTCCCGGTCGTCGGCTGGGCCGAACGCGGCGGCTACGACGCCAACGGCCACGGGAACTCCGTCCCCCGCTTCCACATCACCTGGGGCACCGGACCCGGTGTCGTCGCCCCCTTCGAGCGCCGGGTGCGCGAGGGCGTCGCCAAGGGCCTCGTCCAGCTGCGCTTCCGCCACCGGGTGAGCGGCCTCGGCCGCTCGGCCGGGGCCGTCGACACGGTCACCGGCGAGGTCCTCGCGGCGAGCGGCGCCGAACGGGGCACCGCGAGCGGCCGCGAGGCCACCGGTGCCTTCGAGCTCAGGGCCCAGGCCGTGATCGTCACCTCCGGCGGCATCGGCGGCAACCACGACCTCGTACGCGCCCAGTGGCCCGAGCGGCTCGGCACCCCGCCCGAGAAGATGCTCTCCGGCGTTCCGGCCCATGTCGACGGGCTGATGCTCGGCATCGCCGAGGAGGCGGGCGCCCACCACATCAACCGCGACCGGATGTGGCACTACACCGAGGGCATCGAGAACTGGAACCCGATCTGGGCGAAGCACGGCATCCGGATCCTCCCCGGCCCGTCCTCCCTCTGGCTGGACGCCCGCGGCAAGAGGCTCCCGGTCCCGCTCTTCCCCGGCTTCGACACGCTGGGCACCCTCGAACACATCATGAAGTCCGGCTACGGCTACACCTGGTTCGTGCTGGACCAGAAGATCATCGGCAAGGAGTTCGCGCTGTCCGGCTCCGAGCAGAACCCGGACCTGACCGGGAAGTCGGTCCGCGACGTGATCGGCAGGGCGCGCGCGGACGTCCCCGCACCGGTGCGGGCGTTCATGGACAAGGGTGTGGACTTCGTCGTCGAGAAGGACCTCGGCGCCCTGGTCCGCGGGATGAACGCACTGACCGACGAGCCGCTGATCGACGAGGACGACCTGCGCCGCGAGATCACCGCCCGCGACCGGGAGGTCGCCAACCCGTTCACCAAGGACCTCCAGATCACAGCGATCCACGGTGCCCGCGCCTATCTCGGCGACCGGCTGATCCGCACGGCCAGGCCGCACCGCATCCTCGACCCCGAGGCGGGCCCGCTGATCGCCGTGCGGCTCAACATCCTGACCCGTAAGTCCCTCGGCGGACTGGAGACGGATCTGTCCTCCCGTGTCCTGACGCAGGACGGCACCCCGCTGCCCGGGGTGTACGCGGCGGGGGAGGCGGCCGGATTCGGCGGGGGCGGCGTCCATGGCTACCGCTCGCTGGAGGGCACGTTCCTGGGCGGCTGCATCTTCTCCGGACGCGCGGCCGGCCGGGCCGCCGCCGAGGCCACCGGCTGACCGGTTCCGTCACGGCACGGTACGGATCCGTCCACCGCCGTGACGGGAGCTTCACGGGCCTGTCCCGATTGTGTGCCGTTCGGCGTTCGGCCGGAATTCGACGGTTAGCCTTGCGGCGCTCAGGGCGCCCCGGGGGGCGTCGGAACAGTTGGACGGAAGCGGGAACAGACGTGGGCGTACGGAGCGGGAACGCGGTGTCGCGCAGGCAGATACTCAGGCTGGCCGGTGCGGGGCTGGGACTGGCCGTGCTCGGAGCGGGGGCCGTTGCCTGCGGCCCCGAGGACGCGGCCGCGCCGGCCGGCGGTGCCACGCCGGGAGGCGCCGGGAACGGTGACGCCTTCACCACGCCGCCGCCGGGCACCGCGCCCGAGCCGCTGTGGCAGGCCGACACCGCGAACACCAGTCTGTCCGGCAGCGACGCGCTCGCCGTGGCCGGCGGCCTGGTCCTGGTGTCGGGCGACCCTCTGGTGGGGCGGGACGCGGTCAGCGGCAAGGAGAAGTGGTCGCGCACCGGCGTCACCACGCCGGGCGCCGCGCTCATCCTCGGCGGCGGGACGCTCTACCTCGCCAGCGCCGAATACGACGGCGACCTGGTGGGTCTGGATCCGGCCACGGGCAAGGAGACCTGGCGCAGCCGCCTGGGCGACGAGTACCAGCAGCCGCGCCCCATCGCGGCCGACGAGCGCCACGTCTACGTACTGGCCGGCATCCTGGAGAAGGACTTCTCCACGCCGAACAACGTGATCGCCGCGATCGACACCGGCTCCGGCAAGGTCGTCTGGCGCGAACAGCGCGACGCGGGTACCGAGGAGTACGGCATCAACGCCGCGGTCGTCGGCGGGCGCCTCGTCTACACGGACTACCGGGAGAACGTGACCGTCCGCGACACGGCGACGGGCCGGCAGGTCTGGACGAATAAGATCAGCCAGTCCAACCACCGTCACTTCGCCGTGCACGAGGAACTGGTGATCGTGGCGGACGGACAGCGGCTGCGGGCGCTCGAACTGTCCGGGGGCAAGGAGCGCTGGTCGCTCACCACCGAGGAGTTCAGCAAGTTCAACGACCCGCACCTCCTGGACGGGGTGCTCTACGCCTCCGACAGCGCGCGCGGCCTGTGGGCGGTGGACCCCGCCACGGGCAAGGAGATCTGGCACAACGAGGACCTCCTGGACACGGCGACCCAGGCATGGCAGTTCGCCAAGGTGAACGGCACGCTCTACGGAGCGACCGAGTTCGACGAGGACGGCGGCGTGCACGCCTTCGACGCGGCGACCGGCAAGCTGCGCTGGACGTACAACGACGGGACCGGGGACATCCAGCAGTGGTACGTGGCCGCGGCGGGCAAGCGGCTCGCCGTGATGCACGGGAAGCGGCTCTACGCGCTCCCCGCCGTCTGACCGCCCCCGCCCCGCCCGGCCGCCCGCCGCGAGGACGCGCGTGGCCGGGCCGGGCACGGTCGCTCCCACCGCCGTCCCCGCGGCTCCTGGCGCCGGACCGGGTGCGGTGCCCCGAGCCGTGTCAGATCAGCCGCTCCACGACCCGGAACCTCTCCGCCACCACCATCGTGTCGTCGTCCACCGTGAACGACGGATCGCCCAGCGCGTCGCGCATCTCCTCGCTGTGCCAGAACGCCTCGTGCCCGGCGCGCCACTCGGCCACCGACGTGTAGCCCTCGCCCTCGTCGAGCGCGTGCCGCAGACCGACTGACCCCAGCGGCAGCACCCGCACCTCGGTCACCTCGACCACGGCGGTCTCCCGTCCCTGCGAGTCGATGAGCGCGGACCGCTCGCCCACCGGCGGCAGCTCCTCCTTCTCGATCTCGTACTCCAGGAGCAGGCCGGACGTCGACACCTTCTCGCCGGAGAGCACGGCCGCCACCAACTGGTCGCGCAGCGGCCCGGGGAAGGCGAGGAGGAAGGGCTTGAGCGGTTCACGCGTGTCCATCCCGGCAGTGTGGCACGCGTCACCTTTGCCCCTCCGGCCCCCTCCGTACCCCCGCGGCGAGCTGCGCGAAAGGTGTGGACCAGCCTCCCGCGGCGGCCAGTTGTGTGAACGGCGCATGCGGTGAGGGGAGGGCCGCCCTTGACTCGGACCATTCCCTGACGCTTTGCTGTGCGCGATCGTTTGCTCGCACACAGCATCCAACCGCTCACACGCCGCGTCGAAAAGGAAGCCTGCGGATGTCTCCGCCTCCGCCGCCGCTGGGCCGCGCCCGCCGAAAGGGCGGCCGCACGGACCACGCTTTCGACCCGGCTCTCGGCGACACTGAACTCATCGACGTACGAGGACGGTTCACCCAGGGCCGCTGGACCACGGCCCGCTCCCTCCTCGTCACGACCGGCACCGACTGGGACCGCCGCGGCCACCGGCTCCTCGCCCTGGCCGCGGTGCCGTCCGCCGCCGGCTGGGCCGGCGACTGGCTGCTCGCCGAACCGGACAGCTCCGACGCCGCCACTCTCCTCGCCTGCGCCGCCGTCACCCGTGCCCTGCGCCCCGGAGCCGGCGCCCGCGAACGGGACCGGGCCCGGGAGGCCTGCCGGGCCGCCGCCGCCCTCGACACCGCCGACCCCACACCCTGGCTGGGCCTGATGCTGCTGGCCCGCACGCACGGCACCCGGGAGGAGACCGCCGGACATTTCGAGGAGATCCGTAACCGCCACCCCGAACACCACCAGGCGCACCACCTCATGACGGCCCGGCTGGCCGAGACGGACCACGGGAGCGACCCGCTCCACGAGGTGTACGACTTCGCCGCGTGGGCCGCCGAACAGGCCCCGGCCGATTCCCCGCTGGCCGTGCTTCCCGTCGTGGCGCACGCCGAGCGCTACCGCGTCCTGGTCGCCTCGGGCAACGCCTCCGACGACCCGGTGGCATCGGGCCACTGGAGCGGACGCCGCGCCCGGCAGGTGATGAAGGCCGCCTTCGACTGGTGGCTGGAATGGGAACGCGAGGACCACCCCCGCCACCGCGCCGACCTCAACTTCCTCGCCCACGCCAAGATCTGCGAGGGCCGCCCGGCCGAGGCCGCCGCCCTCCTCCACCGCATCGGCTCCCATGCCACCCCCGCCCCCTGGTCGTACTCCGGCCGAGACCCGTACTCCGCGTTCCTCGCCGCGCGCACCCACGCGCTCGGCACCCCGTGACGCACGTCGCTCTCAACGAAGGGACCATCCCGCCATGTCGACGGGCAGAACAGACACGAGCGAGTCCGGCACCGGAAGCACGACGGTCGGCACCGGCGGGATCAACACCTACAAGGGGGAGGAACGCGCGCTGCGGGCCGGCCGGCTCGGCACCCCCGGACTGCTTCTCTCGGTCCTCGCCGCCAGCGCCCCGCTGATGGTCGTCGCCGGGGTCATGCCCACGGTCTTCGGCGTGATGGGCATCGTCGGACAGCCCCTGCTGTACGTCGTCCTCGGCCTCGTCCTGATGCTGTTCGGCGTCGGCTACGCGGAGATGAGCCGACACGTCCACAACGCCGGTGCCTTCTACGCCTACATCGCCCGCGGCCTCGGCCCGACGGCCGGCGCGGGCGCCTCGCTGGTCGCACTGGTCGCGTACAGCGCCATGCAGGTGGGCATCTACGGCATCCTCGGCTTCGAGGTCTCCGGCCTCTTCGCCACCTATCTCGACACGGACGTGCCCTGGTGGCTCCCCGCCCTCGCCGCCGTGGCCGTCGTCGGTGTCCTGGGCTGGCTGAAGATCGACCTCAACGCCAAGGTGCTCGGTGTCCTGCTGATCATCGAATGCGCCCTCGTCGTGATCTTCGACATCGCCGCCGTGGCCGAGCCCGGCCCCGAAGGCCTCTCCCTGCACGCCTTCAACCCGGAGACGCTCACCGGCGCGGGCCTGGGCACCGCACTCTGCTTCTGCGTCGCCGCGTTCGTCGGCTTCGAACAGGCCCCCGTGTACGCGGAGGAGACCAGCCGTCCGCAGATCGTCGTGTCCCGGGTGATGTTCCTGGCCGTCGGCTACGCCGCCCTGTTCCTCGCCGTCAGCTCCTGGGCCCTGACCGTCGCCGCGGGCCCCGGCCGCATCGCGGACACCTCCCTGGAGCAGGGCCCGGGCATGATCTTCGGCCTCACCGAGGAGCGGCTCGGCGCCACCTTCACCGACGTCCTGCACGTCCTCTTCGTCACCGGCATGTTCGCGGCGCTCCTCAGCTTCCACAACGTGGTCGCCCGCTACGCCTTCGCGATGGGCCGGGAAGGACTGCTGCCCGCGCGCTTCGGGCGGACCAGCCGGACCAGTGGCGCCCCCGCCACCGGCTCGATGCTCCAGTCCGCGGTCTCCGTCCTGATCGTGCTGGCCTTCGCCCTCACCGACGACAACCCGGCCGGGGACCCCACCGCGCCCGTCCTGCACCTGTTCACCTGGATGGGCAACGTCGGGGCGTTCGGCGTCATCCTGCTGATGGCGGCTGCCTCCTTCGCGGTCATCGCCTTCTTCCTGCGCCGGGGCGCGGGCCGCGCCCAGGCCCCCCGGCTCGTCGCCTCCGGCCTCGCCGGGATCGCCCTGCTGGCCATCGCCGTCCTCACCGTCCGGGACTTCGACGTCCTCGTCGGATCGGGACCCGGCTCCGCGCTCGACCTGCTGCTGCCCGGAGTTATCGGCGCCGCCCTCGTCGCCGGTCTGGTGTACGGCGCGGTGCTGCGCTCCACCAGGCCGGACGTGCACGCCAGGATCGGCCTCGGCAACGAGGCCTTCCAGCTGGAGAAGGCCGCCGAGAGCACGCAGGCCCCCCGATAGGCGCCACCGGCGCGTGACGTGCGCCCGCGGCTCGCCGGGATCGCGGGGTGCCGTGCCCGTCATGCCCGGCACGGGCCTGCCGGCGTGGCTCACGGACCTCGCCCCGCAGGTGCGGCGCACGGGTGCGACCCTCGTGCGCGAGCGGCCGGCGCCGCCGTCGGCATCGTCCCGGCCGGGCATACGGCGAGGGCGCTCGCCGGCCCGGAGGCACGCCGTGGCATGCGCGCCGGGTCGGTCGAGCGCCCTCGGGCCCGCTCCGGGCACCGCTGCGGCGGGATCCGGAGGAGGAGCGGCTACAGGACCAGCGACAGCAGCAGGACGAAGCCCAGCGAGACGACGGAGATGATGGTCTCCATCACCGACCAGGTCTTGATCGTCTGGCCGACGTCCATACCGAAGTACTCCTTCACCAGCCAGAACCCCGCGTCGTTGACGTGGCTGAAGAAGAGCGAACCCGCGCCGACGGCGAGGACGAGCAGCGCGGCCTCCGGAGTGGACATCCCGGCCGCCAGCGGCGCGACCAGGCCGGCCGCCGAGATGGTGGCCACGGTCGCCGAACCCGTCGCCAGCCGGATCGCGACGGCGATCAGCCAGCCGAGCAGCAGGGCGGGTATCGACCAGTTCTCCGAGAACTCCAGGATCATCCGGCCCACCCCGGCGTCGATCAGCGTCGTCTTGAAGCCGCCGCCCGCGCCGACGATCATCAGCACGCCCGCGATCGGGGCGAGGGACTTCTCGACGGTCGTGGAGAGCCGTGCCCTGGTGAAGCCCGCGGCCCGGCCCAGTGTGAACATGCCGACGATCACGGCCGCGAGCAGGGCGATCAGCGGGGAGCCGAGCACGTCGGTGACCCGCTGGACGTGGTTATCCGGGTCGTCCACCACGATGTCGACCAGGGCCTTGGCCAGCATCAGGACGACGGGCAGCAGCACCGTGACGAGCGTGGCGCCGAATCCGGGGCGGCGCTCCAGCTCCTCCGAGGGGCGCTGCGGGATCATCTTTTCCGGCGCCTGGATGTCCACCCAGCGGGCGGCGTACCGGGAGAAGACCGGACCCGCGATGATCACGGTCGGGATCGCGACGAGCACACCCAGGGCCAGCGTGACACCGAGATCGGCGTCGAGGGCGTCGATGGCGACCAGCGGGCCGGGGTGCGGCGGGATCAGGCCGTGCATCACCGAGAGCCCGGCGAGCGCGGGGATGCCGATCCGCATCAGTGAGTAGTTGCCCCGCTTGGCGACGAGCAGCACCACCGGGATCAGCAGCACGATGCCGACCTCGAAGAACAGCGGCAGACCGATGACCGAGGCGATCAGCACCATCGCCCAGGGCATCGCACGCCCGCTCGCCTTCGCGAGGATCGTGTCGACGATCTGGTCGGCGCCGCCCGAGTCGGCGAGCAGTTTGCCCAGGATCGCGCCGAGCGCGATCAGCACACCGACACTGGCGACCGTGGAGCCGAGGCCTGTGGAGAAGCTGGTGATCGTCTTGTCCAGCGGGGCACCGGCGAAGGCGCCGAGCGCCAGCGAACCGATGGTCAGCGCCAGGAAGGCGTGCACCTTGAACTTCGTGATGAGTACGACGATGACGGCGATGCCCGCCAGGACGGCGATGCCCAACTGGGCGTTGCCGGCCGAGGTGATCGGTTCGACGGCGTCCGCTGCCAGCATCTCGATGCTGAGACTGCTCACGGTGAATCCTCAGGAGTCGAGCCGGCGCAGCGCGGCGACGGCCCTGTCGGTGATTTCTTCGGGGGTGCCGGACACGTCCACGGCCACGCCCGGCTCGTCCTGCTGCAGCGGCTGCAGGGTCGTGAACTGGGAGTCGAGCAGTGCGGTCGGCATGAAGTGCCCCTTGCGGCCCGCCATCCGGCGCTCGATGAGAGCCCGGTCGCCGGTCAGGTGCAGGAAGACGACACCGGGAGCCCCGGCGCGCAGCCGGTCCCGGTAGACGCGCTTGAGCGCCGAGCTGCTGACGACTCCGCCGAGCCCGGCCCTGCTGTGCGCCCACTGCCCGATCGCGTCCAGCCACGGCCGGCGGTCGTCGTCCTCCAGCGGGGTCCCCGCCGACATCTTGGCGATGTTGGCAGGCGGGTGGAAGTCGTCGCCCTCGGCGTAAGGAACGCCGAGGGCGGCGGCGAGCAGGGGACCGATCGTGGTCTTGCCGGTCCCTGCTACGCCCATCACCACGACGACGTGGGGGGTGCTCATTGGTGCCTCGCTGTCTTCTTCGACATCGGTCCGTCGCGCTACTGAAACCCATTACATACGACTTATTCAAGAGGCTGTGACATAAACGTCGTACTTTTCGAGGCCGTGAGCCGCACCGTAGGCTTGTCCGCATGACCACACAGAGCCCGGGGCTGCATACACATGTGCTGGACGCCCTGGGTCTGGAGATCGCCGCGGGCGACTGCCCGCCCGGCCGCGTCCTGCGCACCGACGAGCTCGCCCAGCGCTTCGACGTGTCCCGCACCGTCGTGCGCGAGGTGATCCGCGTGCTGGAATCCATGCACCTGGTCGAGTCCCGGCGCCGCGTCGGTGTGACCGTGCGGCCCACCGAGGAGTGGAACGTCTACGACCCCCAGGTCATCCGCTGGCGGCTGGCCGGGTCGGACCGTCCACGGCAGCTGCGTTCGCTCACCGTGCTGCGGTCCGCCGTCGAACCCGTCGCCGCCGGACTCGCCGCCCGCCACGCCACCGCCGAGCAGTGCGCCGCCCTCACCGCATGCGCCCTCGGCATGGTCGCCACCTCGCGCGGCCAGCAGCTGGAGGGGTATCTGCGGCACGACATCGCCTTCCACCGGATCGTGCTCGACGCCTCCGGCAACGAGATGTTCGCGCGGCTCGGAGACGTCGTCGCCGAGGTCCTCGCGGGCCGCACCCACCACCAGGTGATGTTCGAGGACCCGGACCCGGCCGCCGTCACCCTGCACGTCCGGCTCGCCGAAGCCGTGCGTGAGGGCGACGCCGCGGGCGCCGAGCGGCTGACCAAGGAGATCGCGGTCGGCGCGCTGCACGAACTGGACGTACTCGCCCCCTGACCCGGGGTCCCGCCCCGGTACGGTGGTCGGTGAACGATCTTCAGCAGGACACGGGACAGTCGGGATGGGAGACCACGGTATGGCGCAGCGGGTACAAGGTGTCATCGCACCGGGGAAGAACGAGCCGGTACGGGTCGAGACGATCATCGTGCCCGACCCGGGCCCCGGCGAGGCCGTCGTGAAGATCCAGGCGTGCGGCGTCTGCCACACGGACCTGCACTACAAGCAGGGCGGCATCAACGACGACTTCCCGTTCCTCCTCGGCCACGAGGCCGCGGGCATCGTGGAGTCCGTCGGAGACGGCGTCACCGACGTCAAGCCCGGAGACTTCGTCGTCCTCAACTGGCGTGCGGTATGCGGACAGTGCCGGGCCTGTCTGCGCGGCCGCCCCTGGTACTGCTTCGACACCCACAACGCCAAGCAGAAGATGACGCTGCTGGACGGCACCGAGCTCTCCCCGGCACTCGGGATCGGCGCCTTCGCCGAGAAGACCCTCGTCGCCGCCGGCCAGTGCACCAAGGTCGACCCCGAGGTCTCCCCGGCCGTCGCCGGACTGCTCGGCTGCGGTGTCATGGCGGGCATCGGCGCCGCCATCAACACCGGCCAGGTCGGCCGCGGCGACTCGGTCGCCGTCATCGGCTGCGGCGGCGTCGGTGACGCGGCGGTCGCCGGTGCCCGGCTCGCGGGCGCGGCGAAGATCATCGCGGTCGACATCGACGACCGCAAGCTGGAGACGGCGAAGGGGATGGGCGCCACCCACACCGTCAACTCCCGCACCGACGACCCGGTCGAGGCGATCCGCGCGCTGACCGGTGGCAACGGCGCGGACGTCGTCATCGAGGCGGTCGGCCGCCCGGAGACGTACAAGCAGGCCTTCTACGCCCGCGACCTGGCCGGCACCGTCGTCCTCGTCGGCGTCCCCACGCCCGAGATGCAGCTCGAACTCCCGCTGCTCGACGTGTTCGGCCGCGGCGGCTCGCTCAAGTCCTCCTGGTACGGAGACTGCCTGCCCTCCCGCGACTTCCCGATGCTCATCGACCTGCACCAGCAGGGCCGCATCGACCTCGGCGCTTTCGTCACCGAGACCATCGGACTCGGCGACGTCGAGCAGGCCTTCGCCCGGATGCACGACGGCGACGTCCTGCGCTCGGTGGTGATCCTCTGATGGCCGCCCGCATCGAGCACCTGGTCACCTCCGGCACGTTCGCCCTCGACGGCGGCGAGTGGGACGTCGACAACAACGTCTGGATCGTCGGCGACGACACCGAGGCGGTCGTCATCGACGCCGCCCACGACGCCGCCGCGATCCAGGCCGCACTCGGCGGCCGTACGCTGCGCGCCATCATCTGCACCCACGCGCACAACGACCACATCGACGCGGCCCCCGCCCTTGCCGACGCGACCGGGGCGCCGATCCTGCTGCACCCCGACGACCTCCCGCTCTGGAAGCAGACCCACCCGCACCGCACCCCCGACGCCGAACTGTCCGACGGCCAGGTGCTGGAGATCGCCGGGACGCGCCTGGAGGTCCTGCACACCCCGGGCCACGCACCCGGCGCGGTCTGCCTGCACGCTCCGGAGCTGGCCACCGTCTTCACCGGTGACACCCTGTTCCAGGGCGGTCCCGGTGCCACCGGACGGTCCTTCTCCCACTTCCCGACGATCGTCGGCTCGATCAGGGACCGGCTGCTCGCCCTGCCTGCGGAGACCACCGTCCGCACCGGACACGGCGACTCCACCACGATCGGCGCGGAGGCCCCGCACCTGGACGAGTGGATCGCCCGCGGCCACTGACCGGACGCCGGCCCGGGAGCCCGGTCACGGGCCCACCGGGCCGGCCACGGCTGAGCGGTCCGGCCACACGGTCAGCCGCAGCCCGCTCTCCAGGCGGTGCGGCACGCCCGTGACCGGATCGGTGAACTCCAGCACCCTGGCCAGCAGTTGCAGGGGCCGCCCGTAGTCCTCCCGGCCGGTTTCCGGCCGCACCACCGGATAGACCGGATCGTGGACCAGCGGAAGCCCCAGCGCGTTCATATGGACCCGCAGCTGATGGGTGCGCCCGGTGGCCGGCAGCAGCCGGTAGCGGCCGAGTCCGTCCCGGTGCTCCAGCAGTTCGATCCGGCTCTCGCTGTTCGCCTCACCCGGCTCCTCGCGCGCGGCGACCACCCCGCGCTCCTTGACGATCCGGCTGCGCACGGTGCGCGGGAGCGCCACACCCGGGTCGTACGGGGCCACCGCCTCGTATTCCTTGCGCACCAGCCGGTCCCGGAACAGCGTCTGGTACGCCCCGCGCTCACCGGGCCGTACGACGAGGAGGACCAGGCCCGCCGTCAGCCGGTCGAGCCGGTGTGCGGGCTGCAGGTCCGGCAGGTCCAGCTCCCTGCGCAGCCGGGCCACCACCGTCTCGGTGATGTGCCGGCCGCGCGGGGTGGTGGCCAGGAAGTGCGGCTTGTCCGCGACGACGAGGTGCGCGTCGCGGTACACCACACCGACCGGGAAGGGCACGGGTTCCTCCGGTGCGAAGTCCCGGTGGAACCAGAGGTACCGCCCCGCGGTGTACGGCTCGTCGCCCCCCACCGCACCGCCGTCGGCCCCGACGAACCGGCCCCCGGCCAGCATGGCGTCCACCCGCTCCGCGCCGATCGCCCCCGCGAACCGGTCCAGCAGGTACTCCCGGACGCATCGCCGGTCCCCGCCGGGGTCCTCCGGCAGCCGCACCCGCACTGGATCGACCCCCTCGTGCTGGGGCAGCGGTGCGGCGGGCGGCTTGCCCCGTCCTCTCATCGCGTCGGTCCTTGTCGTGGGTGGGGAGCCTGGCGGACTGTCCATCATGGCACCGGACGGACGGGGGCTCGGGAGCCCTGGCCGCAGGGGGTACCCCACCGTCGCCCACGCCGCAGCCTGGCGCACCCCGTGACGCGCGTACGCGCCAGGATGGGCCTCAAAAGCAAAAAACCCCAGGTGACCTGGGGTTTGTGCTGGTGTCCGAGGGGGGACTTGAACCCCCACGCCCGATAAAGGGCACTAGCACCTCAAGCTAGCGCGTCTGCCATTCCGCCACCCGGACCGGGTGTCGCCGACCGGGCCTGGCCCGTTCCGACGTGGAAAACCATAGCAAACATTCGGGGGTGCTCGATCACGCCCATGGGCGGTGAAAGGCGCGTGACGGGGAGCGGGCGGTCTTGGGTGTGCGGGGCAGGCGCGCGAGTATGAGGGGGAGCACCACCGCGACAGTGGAAGGAAGCAGCGTGAGCGAGACCAGCACGGCCCGGGCCGGCATCGGTGAGTCCGCCGAGAACGAGGTCGTGGACCTCTGTCGTGACCTGATCAGGATCGACACCAGCAACTACGGGGACCACTCCGGACCCGGGGAGCGGCTCGCCGCCGAGTACATCGCCGAGAAGCTCGCCGAGGTCGGGCTGGAACCGCAGATCATCGAATCCCACAAGGGCCGCGCCTCCACCGTGGCGCGGATCGAGGGCGAGGACCCCTCCAGGCCCGCACTGCTGATCCACGGGCACACCGACGTGGTGCCGGCCAACGCGGCGGACTGGACGCACGACCCCTTCTCCGGCGAGATCGCGGACGGGTGCGTGTGGGGCCGGGGCGCGGTCGACATGAAGGACATGGACGCGATGACGCTCGCGGTCGTCCGCGACCGCATGCGCAGCGGACGCAAACCCCCGCGTGACATCGTGCTGGCCTTCCTCGCCGACGAGGAGGCGGGCGGCACGTACGGGGCCCGCCACCTCGTCGACCACCACCGTGATCTGTTCGACGGCGTCACCGAGGCGATCGGCGAGGTCGGCGGCTTCTCGTTCACCGTGAACGAGAACCTGCGGCTCTACCTGGTGGAGACCGCGCAGAAGGGCATGCACTGGATGCGGCTCACCGTGGACGGCACCGCCGGCCACGGCTCCATGACCAACGACGACAACGCCATCACCGAGCTCTGCGAGGCCGTCGGCCGGCTGGGGCGGCACAGGTGGCCGGTCCGGGTGACCAGGACCGTGCGGTCCTTCCTGGACGAGCTGTCCGACGCGCTGGGCACCCCGCTGGACCCGGAGGACATGGACGCGACGCTCGCCAAGCTCGGCGGGATCGCCAAGATGGTCGGCGCCACCCTGCGGAACTCCGCCGCCCCCACCATGCTCGGCGCCGGCTACAAGGTGAACGTGATCCCCGGACAGGCCACCGCTCACGTGGACGGGCGCTTCCTGCCCGGCTACGAGGAAGAGTTCCTGGCCGACCTCGACCGGATCCTCGGGCCGCGGGTGAAGCGCGAGGACGTGCACGGCGACAAGGCGCTGGAAACCAGCTTCGACGGTTCCCTGGTGGACGCGATCCAGCTGGCGCTCAAGGCCGAGGACCCGATCGCCCGCGCCGTGCCCTACATGCTGTCCGGCGGCACCGACGCGAAGTCCTTCGACGACCTCGGCATCCGCTGCTTCGGTTTCGCCCCGCTGAAGCTGCCGCCGGAGCTGGACTTCGCCGGCATGTTCCACGGTGTGGACGAGCGGGTGCCTGTCGACGGCCTGAAATTCGGCGCCCGGGTGCTCGACCGGTTCATCGACCATTCCTGAACGCACGGGCGGTCGAATTCGTCAGCGTGTGCGTACATAACCAGAAAGAGTGAAAGGGGTCGCGCACTCGTAGCCCCCTCACCCCCTCCTCGTTACACGTGATGCGGTCCGCGGCTGGTACCGCACTTGTCAACCAGGAGGAATAATGATCAAGAAGGTCGTCGCAATCGCGGCTGCTACCGGTGGTCTCGTGCTCGCGGGTGCGGGTATGGCGTCCGCCGACGCCGGTGCCCAGGGTGCCGCCGTCGGCAGCCCCGGCGTGCTCTCGGGCAACGTCGTCCAGGTGCCGGTCCACGTCCCGGTGAACGTGTGCGGCAACACGGTCTCCGTGACCGGGCTGCTGAACCCCGCCTTCGGCAACACCTGCGTCAACGCCTGACGTTGAACACCAACCCGTAAGGGTGTGGTCCGGTCGGCCCCGGAGTGCGCGCCATGCACTCCGGGGCTGCTGGGCACCGGTCGCCCGGACAAGCTGAGTCCGGGGGCATTTCGGAAGGCAGAAGGCAGGAAAGCAACCTATGCGACAGGTCACACGTAAAGGCCTGATCACCATGGCAGCGGCGGGCGGAGTGCTCGCGCTCGGTGGCGGATACGCACATGCCGACGCGGGAGCGTCCGGCGGCGCGTCGAACTCGCCGGGAGTGCTGTCGGGGAATTCGATTCAGGTCCCGATCGACATTCCCGTCAACGCGTGCGGGAATTCCGTGAACGTCGGCGGTCTGCTCAACCCCACGAGCGGCAACGACTGCGGAAACGGATCGGCGGGCGCCGGTCACGGACACGCGCCGGACCACGGTGCCCCGTCCGGTCACGGCTCAGGCAGTTCAGGCAGCTCAGGCTCCGGCAGTAACGTGTCCGGGCACGAGGCCCAGGACGGCGGGGCGGGGACCGGCAGGCATCGCGCTCCCGGTGCCACGGCACAGGGCGCGGCGAAGGGTTCGCCCGGCGTCGGCTCCGGCAACCAGGTGCAGGTGCCGGTCGAGATCCCGGTGAACCTCTGCGGCAACAGCATCACCATCGGCGGACTGCTCAACCCGGTCTTCGGCAACGACTGCGAGAACGACGCGGAGACCGTCCCGCCCGTCGTCCCGGAGAAGCCGCACACCCCGCAGGAGCCGACTCGGCCGCCCACGCACGGGTCCGTGCCGCCGGCTCCCGAGCCCCAGCTCGTGACCGAGCAGCTCGCCCACACCGGCGCGGGCGGCCTCGACCTGCTGATCCCGGCGAGCGCGGGGCTGCTGCTCGCGGGTGCGGGCACGGTCCTCTACCGGCGCTCCCGAAGCGCCGCGTAACAGCACCACGACAGCGCGTACAGAGGAGCGGGTTCCGCGTGCGCGGAACCCGCTCCGTGCTACCAGGTGGCGCGGAGCTGGCGGATGATCCGGCGGCGCAACCGCACGCGGCGGCTGCCGTCACGGCGCAGCGTCAGTCGGTCCAACTCCCAGTGCTCGTACTCGGCTCGGTCGGTCAGCAGGCGGGTCGCTTCCTTGCGGGACACCCCGCGCGGCACGTACACATCGACAAATTCGTATTCCGGCATCGCATCTATTGTGCGGGCAGAGCCCCGGTACGGATAGCGTCTGCACTATGTCTGATGCTGCGCAGCCCACCGCTGCCGAGGTACGCGCCGCCGCCGATGCAGTCAAAACCGCGCTCGACCGCCACCTCGAGGCCGTCGAACGCCGTACCGGGGACGACGACCCCACTGTGTACGACGCGTTCAACGCACTGGCCGCTGCGGCCGAGGTCTACGACGAACTGCTCTACGACCGCTACGACGAGGTCACCCCCTTCGAGATCCCGGGTGCTGACGACTCCCTTCCGCCGTACGCCGGACCGGAGGAGCCGCATGCCGTCAGTGTGCTGATCCGGCGCGACTACGCGGTCGTCGAACCCCCGCGGCTGCTCGCCCAGGCGCAGCGGCTCGCCGACCTGGACCCGGAGGGGCACGACAACGCCGCCGCGCCCGTCGTCGGTGCCGGCGTGCATGCCGCGCTGGGGGTGCTCTTCGGCGAGTACGAGGCGGACGAGATCGCCTCCCGGCACAAGGAATTCGGCCTGGAGGAGGGGGACTCCACCCTCTGGGTCTCGGCCGTGGAGGAGCTTCCCGAGCCTGGGGAGTGGCTCGGGGCGCCGTTCGACGAGGCGGATCCGTCCCTGGTCGTATGCCGTTTCGACGTCAGCGCGGTGTTCGACGAGGAGGACGACGCGGACGGGGATCCCGAGATCTCCGTGGCGGAACGCGCCTGATCCCGGACGGCCCGACGGCCCCGGTGCGCAGCTGCGCACCGGGGCCGTCGG
>NZ_JBEZYP010000015.1:0-164969 GCF_040638585.1 Streptomyces sp. NPDC025273 | reverse complement strand
TGCGCCACCGTGTCCAGGGCGGACTCGACGACGCCCTCGATCTGCGGCCGGAGCTCCCGCGCCCGCCTGGTCGTGAACGAGCCGGCCGCAGTGGTCGGACTCGACGTCAGACCTCCTCGGTGCCACCGCTCTCCTCGTCGTCTGCCTTCTCTTCCTTCGCGGCCGCGGGCGTCGCCCCCGGCTGCGGCTCCGCCACGGCCACCCGCGCGGGACGGATGGTGCGCTCCCCGATGCGGTACCCCGGCTGCAGGATCGCCACGCAGGTCGTCTCGGTGACGTCCGGCGCGTACGAGTGCATCAGGGCCTCGTGGATCGTCGGGTCGAAGGGCTCGCCCTCCTTGCCGAACTGCTGGAGGCCCAGCTTGGCGGCCACCGTCTCCAGCGACTCGCCGACCGACTTGAAGCCGCCGACGAGCTCGCCGTGCTCCCGCGCCCGGCCGAGGTCGTCGAGCACCGGCAGCAGGTCGGTCAGGAGTCCCGCGACAGCGAGCTCCTTGACGGTGACCCTGTCCCGCTCCACCCGGCGGCGGTAGTTCTGGTACTCGGCCTGGAGCCGCTGGAGGTCGGCCGTGCGCTCGCTGAGCGCCGTACGGACCTGGTCCAGCTGAGCCGTCAGAGCCGCTGTCTGCTGTACGTCCCCGGCCGGGGCCGCCGCCTCCTCCTCGGAGGCGGCGTCCTTCGGCTCGACTTCGTCGGAGTTGGCGCCGGAGGGGACGTCAGGCTTCTCGTCGAAGCCCGGAGTCTCCTCGGTCACGCCGCACCGCCCTTGGTGTCCTTCTCGTCGTCGACGATCTCGGCGTCGACGACGTCGTCGTCGGCCTTGGCACCGGCGTCACCCGGGGCGTCGGCACCCGGCGTCGCACCGTCGGCCTGGGCGTTGGCGTACATCGCCTGGCCCAGCTTCTGGGAGACGGCCGCGACCTTCTCGGTGGCGGTGCGGATCTCGGCGGTGTCCTCGCCCTTGAGCTTCTCCTTCAGCTCGGTGAGCGCGGTCTCCACCTCCGTCTTCACGTCGCCGGGGACCTTGTCCTCGTTGTCCTTGAGGAACTTCTCCGTCTGGTAGACGAGCTGCTCGCCCTGGTTGCGCGACTCGGCGGCCTCGCGGCGGCGGTGGTCCTCGTCCGCGTACTGCTCGGCCTCTTCACGCATCCGGTTGACCTCGTCCTTCGGCAGCGAGGAGCCACCGGTGACGGTCATCTTCTGCTCCTTGCCGGTGCCGAGGTCCTTGGCGGCGACGTGCATGATGCCGTTGGCGTCGATGTCGAAGGCGACCTCGATCTGCGGCACGCCGCGCGGGGCCGGCGGCAGACCGGTGAGCTCGAACATCCCGAGCTTCTTGTTGTACGCCGCGATCTCGCGCTCGCCCTGGTAGACCTGGATCTGCACGGACGGCTGGTTGTCCTCGGCCGTCGTGAAGATCTCGGAACGCTTGGTCGGGATCGTGGTGTTGCGCTCGATGAGCTTGGTCATGATCCCTCCCTTGGTCTCGATACCGAGGGACAGCGGGGTCACGTCGAGAAGCAGGACGTCCTTGACCTCGCCCTTGAGGACACCGGCCTGGAGCGAGGCGCCGATGGCGACGACCTCGTCCGGGTTCACACCCTTGTTGGCGTCCTGGCCGCCCGTGAGCTCCTTGACGAGCTCGGCGACGGCCGGCATACGGGTCGAGCCACCCACGAGAACGACGTGGTCGATCTCGGAGAGCTGGATGCCCGCGTCCTTGACGACGTTGTGGAACGGCGTCTTGCACCGCTCCAGCAGGTCGGCGGTCAGCTGCTGGAACTGGGAGCGCGTGAGCTTCTCGTCCAGGTGCAGCGGGCCCTCGGCCGACGCCGTGATGTACGGGAGGTTGATCGTGGTCTCGGTCGAGGACGAGAGCTCGATCTTCGCCTTCTCCGCGGCCTCGCGCAGACGCTGCAGAGCCATCTTGTCCTTGGACAGGTCCACGCCGTGCCCGTTGGCGAACTGCTTCACCAGGTAGTCGACGACGCGCTGGTCCCAGTCGTCACCACCGAGGTGGTTGTCGCCGTTGGTGGCCTTCACCTCGACGACGCCGTCACCGATCTCCAGGAGCGACACGTCGAAGGTGCCGCCGCCGAGGTCGAAGACGAGGATCGTCTGGTCGTCCTTGTCGAGCCCGTACGCCAGCGCGGCGGCCGTCGGCTCGTTGACGATGCGCAGGACGTTGAGGCCCGCGATCTCACCGGCCTCCTTCGTCGCCTGACGCTCGGAGTCGTTGAAGTACGCCGGAACGGTGATCACCGCGTCGGCGACCTTCTCGCCCAGGTAGGCCTCGGCGTCGCGCTTCAGCTTCTGCAGGATGAAGGCGCTCATCTGCTGCGGGTTGAAGTTCTTGCCGTCGAGCTCGATCTTCCAGTCGGTGCCCATGTGGCGCTTGACCGAACGGATCGTCCTGTCGACGTTCGTCACTGCCTGGCGCTTGGCGACCTCGCCGACGAGCACCTCGCCGTTCTTGGCGAAGGCGACGACGGACGGCGTGGTCCTGGCGCCTTCGGCGTTGGTGATGACGGTGGGCTCGCCGCCTTCGAGAACGCTGACGACGGAGTTAGTCGTGCCCAGGTCGATGCCGACCGCACGTGCCATTTCGATTCCTCCAACTGACTACTTGAGTGGATCTGACTCAAGGATGCATGACACCGGCCCCGGAGTCAAAGGACCTGAGCCACATCGACTCAACTAAGGTGCTCACACCTACCCCCACCTGGTCTTTTATATGACTCCTACGCGAATGAAGCAGCGCCGTCCGGGCACAGCACCCGCGACACCCCGCACTCCTGTCACGCCATACACCCCCGACCCACCATCGCACCGTGGGATCGTTCTGTCACAAAATGCGGCGAGACGGTCATAAACGGCACGTCACGGATTCCGGGCAGGTGCGATGCAGAACGCGAGGCGGACCGCGGTACGCGGGACGAGGCATCCCGCGGCGGCGCGAGCGGCCGGGCGCGCCGCCGACCTGATCTCGGCGCGCCTGGCCGCCATGACGGTCAAACGGAGCCTGGACCTGGCGCTCGGATCGGTTCTGCTGATCCTGGCCGCACCCCTGCTCACCCTCGCCGCACTCGCCCTCGCGCTCCGGGCGGGCCGCCGCCCCGGAGGGGTGCTGAGCCGGGAGATCCGGACGGGTCTCGGCGGCCGCACCTTCGAACTGCGCTCGCTGCGCACCCGGCGGCTCCGGCTCGACCTGCTGTCCCGGCTGCCCCACGTCGTGCGCGGGGAGCTCTCGCTGGTCGGCCCGGCCCCGCTGGCGCCCGACGATCCGGAGGTCTCCGGGCCCGCCGCCGGCCGCTGGCGGCGGGAGCTCCGCCCGGGCCTGACCGGCCTGGCCCAGGTGCGCGCCCGCTCCGGAATGCCGTGGGACGAACCCGCCCTGCTCGACGCGCACTACGCGGAGCATCATGGAACGGGTCTCGACCTGGCGATCCTGGCGCGGTCCGCACAGATCCAGCTGCGCACGGCGGCGCGTACCCTCGTCCGCCCGGGAAAGGCTCACCTGGGCGACACAGATCACCGCCTGCCCGGCTACAGCGTGGCGGAATAAGTGGATAGTGTCAGCACAGACTGATTAAGTTACTGCTTAGTAGTTCCTTGTACGAGCTGGATCCCACCCTCGCAGGCCCGAGGAGCCCCCAAATGCAACTCGCCGCGATCATCGTGTCGCTGGTGCTGACGGTCGTCGGCGTTGCGCTCATCGCCCGAGCCGTCGCGCAGATCTACCGGTTCGTCCGTATCGGACAGCCGGTACCGGCAGGCAGCCGCACCGACGACCCCAAACAGCGCACGATCACCCTGGCCAAGGAGTTCCTCGGCCACACCCGGATGAACCGGTGGGGAATCGTCGGCTTCGCCCACTGGTTCGTCGCGATCGGCTTCCTGACGCTGCCGCCGACGCTGCTCCAGGCGTACGGACAGCTCTTCCAGGCCGACTGGGTGCTGCCGATCGTCGGCGGCTGGCTGCCGTTCGAGATGTACATCGAGTTCATCGGCATCATGACCGTGCTCGGTATCGTCACCCTGATGGCCATCCGGCTGCTGAACCTGCCCTCGCGGGCCGGCCGCAAGTCGCGCTTCACAGGCTCGATCGCCTGGCAGGCGTACTTCGTCGAGTACATCATCCTGGTCATCGGCCTGGCGATCCTGGTTCTGCGCGGTCTCGAGGGCGCGATCCACCACGTGGACGGCTACGAGGCCTCGTACTTCGTCTCGTACCCCCTGGTGCTCGCCTTCAAGGGACTCGCCCTCGGCTCGCTCCAGAACCTCATCTACTTCACCGCGATGATCAAGATCGGCACCTCGCTGATCTGGATGATCACGGTGTCGCTCAACACCAACATGGGTGTCGCCTGGCACCGTTTCCTCGGCTTCCCGAACATCTGGTTCAAGCGGAACGCCGACGGCGAGGTCGCGCTCGGTGCGCTCCAGCCCATGACCTCGGGCGGCAAGGAGATCGACTTCGAGGACCCGGGCGAGGACGACGTCTTCGGTGTGTCCCAGGTCGAGCAGTTCTCCTGGAAGGGCATCCTCGACTTCTCCACCTGTACCGAGTGCGGTCGCTGCCAGTCGCAGTGCCCGGCGTGGAACACGGGCAAGCCGCTCTCCCCGAAGCTCCTGATCATGTCCCTGCGCGAGCACGCGCACGCCAAGGCCCCGTATCTGCTGGCGGGCGGCGGCAAGGACATGGAGGGCAACGAGCGGGCCACCGAGGAGCAGCTCAAGGACGTTCCCGCGGCCGCCCTCGCGGAGGCCGAGCGCCCCCTCATCGGCACCGCCGAGGAGAACGGCGTCATCGACCCGGACGTGCTGTGGTCCTGCACCACCTGCGGTGCGTGCGTGGAGCAGTGCCCGGTCGACATCGAGCACATCGACCACATCGTCGACATGCGCCGCTACCAGGTGATGATCGAGTCCGCGTTCCCGTCCGAGGCGGGCACGATGCTCAAGAACCTGGAGAAGAAGGGCAACCCCTGGGGGCTCGCCAAGAAGCAGCGCGTCGAGTGGACCAAGGAGGTCGACTTCGAGGTCCCGATCGTCGGCAAGGACGTCGAGGACCTCAGCGAGATCGACTACCTGTACTGGGTCGGCTGCGCCGGCGCCCTCGAGGACCGGGCCAAGAAGACGACGAAGGCCTTCGCGGAGCTCCTCCACATCGCGGGCGTCAAGTTCGCGATCATGGGCGGCGACGAGAAGTGCACCGGTGACTCGGCCCGCCGCCTCGGCAACGAGCCGCTGTTCCAGCAGCTCGGCCAGGAGAACGTCGCGATGCTGAACATGGCGTTCGGCGAGGACGAGGACGAGCCCGGGACGAAGAAGCCGAAGTCGACGAAGAAGATCGTCGCGACCTGCCCCCACTGCTTCAACACGATCGCGAACGAGTACCCGCAGCTCGGCGGCGAGTACGAGGTCATCCACCACACGCAGCTGCTCCAGCACCTGGTGGACGAGGGCAAGCTGATCCCGGTGACGCCGGTCGAGGGTCTGATCACGTACCACGACCCCTGCTACCTGGGCCGTCACAACAAGATCTACACGCCCCCGCGCGAGATCATCGCGAAGGTCCCGGGCCTGCGGAACGAGGAGATGCACCGCCACAAGGAGCGCGGCTTCTGCTGCGGCGCCGGTGGTGCCCGGATGTGGATGGAGGAGCGGATCGGCAAGCGCATCAACAACGAGCGCGTCGACGAAGCCCTCTCCCTCAACCCGGACATCGTCTCCACCGCCTGCCCGTTCTGCCTCGTCATGCTGACCGACTCGGTCAACGGCAAGAAGAACGACGGGCAGGCCAAGGAGTCGATCCAGGTGGTCGACGTCTCGCAGCTGCTCCTGGAGTCCGTCAAGACCCCCGCCGACCCCGCGGACGACGCGGAGACGGCGGGCCGGCCCGAACCCGAGCCCGTGAAGTAACACGCGCTCCCTCAGACGGAAGCGGCCGGACCTGCCTCGGGGGCAGGACCGGCCGCTTCCGTCCGTCCGGGACCCGCGGCGGGCGCGGGCGCGGTACGACGGCGGGGCGCGCCGAGGGGCCGGCAGGTGCGGCGGCCCCCGGCCGGGCCCCGCAGACCCCTCGGGGTTTTCCCCTGGTGGATGTCACAGCTAGGCCGCAAAGGCGCCCGTGTTCCCCGGCCCTCACACCGCACCCACACGGACCAGGTACGTTCGACGCGTGGCTGGATTCAGGATCGGACGCGGCCGGGACAACCGCACACCGCAGCAACACCCGCAGCAACAGCAGCCGTACGGCACGCAGGCACCACCGCCGCCGTACGGCCAGCCGTCGTGGCCGCCCTCGGGTGGCGGCGGCGCGCCGTACGGAGGCCCCCAGGGCGCCCCGTACGGCAGCGGGCAGGGCGGCGGCAACGGACAGGGACCCGGCGGACACGGAGGCGGGCACGGCGAGCCGGAGTACTTCGGCGACCCGTACCACCGGCCCCCGCAACAGGACCCCTATGCCAACGCCCCGGGGCACACCCAGGCGTTCAGCATCGACGAGACCCCGTACGGCGACGGGAGCTACCAGGCCGGCCAGGCACCCGCCGAGCCCTCCGGCCCGCGGCTGCCCTGGAAGCAGCTGCTGAGCGGCGTCGTGCTGCGCCCCGGGCCGACGTTCTGGCAGATGCGTGACCACCCCGTCTGGGGTACCGCGCTCGTCGTCACGTTCGTCTACGGGCTGCTCGCGCTCTTCGGCTTCGACCAGGCCCGCGACGAGGCGATCCACGCGGAGGTCTCCACGGCCGCTCCGTACGTGATCATGACGGGCATCGGCTTCGTCATCGGCGGGCTGGTCCTCGGCGCGGTCACCCATACCCTGGCCCGCCAGCTCGGCGGCACGGGCTCCTGGCAGCCGACCGTGGGCCTGTCCATGCTGATCATGTCGATCACGGATGCGCCCCGTCTGATCTTCGCGCTGTTCCTCGGCGGCGAGAACTCCCTGGTGCAGATCCTCGGCTGGATCACCTGGCTGGCCGCAGGAGCGCTGTTCACGTCCATGGTGAGCAAGTCGCACGACCTGCCGTGGCCGAAGGCGCTGGGCGCCTCAGCGATCCAGCTGATCGCACTGCTCTCGATCATCAAGCTCGGCACGATCTGACCGACCGGACACCAGGAAGGGCCCGGCGCCTCACGGCACCGAGCCCTTTCTTCCGTCTTCGTCGGGGCCAGGGACGGGCCCTACGAGTCGAGAACCTGCCCCGTACGCCGCACGACGGGCTTCTCGACGCTCCACGGGAAGTTGATCCACCGATCGGTCTTCTTCCACACGTACTCGCATTTCACGAGCGACTGCGGCTTCTCGTAGACGACCGCGCTGCGCACCTCGGCGACATGATCGATGCAGAAGTCCCGCACCAGCTTCAGCGTCTTGCCCGTGTCCGCCACGTCGTCGGCGATGAGGACCCTCTTCCGCGTGAAGTCGATCGCGTTCGGCACCGGCGCCAGCATGACGGGCATGTCCAGGGTGGTCCCGACCCCGGTGTAGAACTCGACGTTCACGAGGTGGATGTTCTTGCAGTCCAGCGCGTACGCCAGACCGCCTGCGACGAAGACCCCGCCCCGCGCGATGCTCAGCACGACATCGGGCTCGTACCCGTCGTCGGCGACCGCCTGGGCCAGCTCCCGCACGGCGAGCCCGAAGCCCTCGTACGTCAGGTTCTCCCGCGCCTCACCGGCCATGCCGCATCACACCTGGGTCCGGTGGAAGTTCATGTACGAACGCGAGGCGGTCGGCCCCCGCTGCCCCTGGTACCGCGACCCGTACCGCTCGGAGCCGTAGGGGAACTCCGACGGCGAGGTCAGCCGGAACATGCACAGCTGACCGATCTTCATGCCCGGCCAGAGCTTTATCGGCAGCGTCGCCAGATTCGACAGCTCCAGCGTCACGTGGCCCGAGAACCCGGGGTCGATGAAGCCGGCCGTCGAATGCGTCACCAGCCCGAGCCGCCCCAGCGAGCTCTTCCCCTCCAGCCGCGAGGCGAGGTCGTCGGGGAGCGTGATGACCTCGTACGTCGACGCCAGCACGAACTCACCGGGGTGGAGGATGAACGCCTCGTCGCCCTCGGGTTCGACCGTGCGCGTCAGGTCCACCTGCTCGACCGCGGGATCGATGTGCGGATAGCGGTGGTTCTCGAACACCCGGAAGTAGCGGTCGAGCCGCACGTCGATGCTCGAGGGCTGCACCATCGAAGCGTCGAAGGGGTCAATGCGAACCCGCCCGGCGTCGATCTCGGCCCGGAGGTCCTTATCTGAGAGAAGCACGCACCGAGGATACGCAGAACGCGCGAGCCCGCCCCCACCGGACCGCCCCGCGCGCCTGCCCCTGCCACCTGCTACCGCCGCTCGCTCCCTACCGGAACGGCCTGCCGCAACCGGGCACAGCGCGGACAGCGCAGGAGCCGCCCGGGACCGATCCGGTCGGACCCGAGCTGCTGCATCGGGAACGACGAGGTAGCAAAAACGTGCCCTTCGGCACAGCGGACGACGGTGCGCTCCATCGACTCCATCAAGTCCCTTCCCCAACCAAGCCTTGGACGAGACCGCCACATTAGGGGATGAACAGGACGCCGATCCACGCGGCACTCCGCCCACCCACGCTACGCCCCCAACTCCCCGTCCCCGCACCCGCGTCCATGCCGTCGAACACCACAGGGACCCCGCGGCGAACGCACCGGGGGCCTGCCATGGGGTAGAGTGTGCGGCGATGCACTGCCGATCATCGGCACGCCTCGCGGGTGTAGTTTAATGGTAGAACATGAGCTTCCCAAGCTCAGAGCGCGAGTTCGATTCTCGTCACCCGCTCCATGAAGAAGCCCCAGGCCGGCGGCCGGGGGCTTTCTTGCTGTTCAGACCGGCCTGACCATCCCGTATCACCTCCGCACCTTGCCCCTCTTCCCGCTGTTCAGCGCACTTCCACCCGGCCATCACACCCCGAGCCTGGCTTCAAACAACATCCACAAGGCGAGGCCTGTCCGGCGCGTCGGCATGCGTTGACTGCCGGAGGTGCGCGGACGCAGCCCCGTCACGCACACCTCCCGGCACCCGGCGCCCGCTACTGACGCCGATCACCCCCGGGCGCCGTCGAGTTGGCGTGCCATAACACGGGCCCGCTGCATGCAAGCCGGCCTTGATCTTCTCCCAGTCTCACGGGACGTCGGCAACAACTACGAGAGAGCCTTGCATTTGCGCAACTTTCATTGAGGAAAGTAACCTGCCCTGCAGAGGATGAACGATCGGCGAGGTGGAACCTGTGAACGGATTCGTTGGGCGTCGTACGGAGCTCGGCCTTCTTGATGACCTACTGACCCCTGTACGGACCGGCGGACGCAGCGGGCGGCCCGGGCGCGCCGTACTGATCCGAGGGCGCCGACGCGTCGGCAAGTCCCGGCTCGTGGAGGAGTTCCTGGAACGCTCCGGGCTTCCTCATGTCTTCTTCACCGCAGTAGGCGGCTCGAAGGCCGAGGACCTGGCAGGCTTCGCCGCCGAGCTCGCCGTCTCTCCACTCCCCGACGCCGGCCGCGTCGCGGACTTCGCCACCCCGCAGACCTGGGACGCGGCTTTGAGCCTGCTCGCCAGTGTCCTGCCTCAGGACACGCCCAGCGTGGTCGTGCTCGACGAGATGCCCTACCTCGTACGCGAGGACCCCACTTTCGAGGGCGCGCTGCAGAAGGCATTCGACCGGACGTTGTCCAAGCTCCCCGTACTGCTCGTCCTCATCGGCTCGGACATCGCGATGATGGAGCAGCTGAACACCTACGGTCGCCCCTTCTACCAGCGTGGCACCGAGATGGTCGTACCTCCGCTCAATCCGACCGAGGTCGCCGCCATGCTCGACCTCCCGCCGGCTGAGGCGTTCGACGCCTTCCTGGTCTCTGGCGGCCTCCCGCTCGTCCTTGAGGAATGGCCTCCGGGTGCCACCCTCTGGGACTACCTGGAGCAGGCGCTGGCCCGTCCGACGTCCGCCCTCCTCGTCAGCGGCGAGCGCACTCTGGCCGCCGAGTTCCCCACAGAGGCACAGGCCCGCACCGTGCTGAGTGCCATCGGACACGGGGAACGCACCTTCACCCTGATCGGCCGGGCAGCCGGCGGCCTCAATCCAGGCTCTCTGAAACGTTCCCTGGAGCTCCTCACCAGCCGACGCATGGTGGCGGCCGACCTTCCGCTGTCCACCAGGCCGAGCCGCGAGAGCCGCTACCACGTCGCCGATCCATACCTGCGCTTCTGGCTCTCTTTCCTCGGGCCCGGCATCCCCATGATCGAGCGCGGGCGTGGAGACCGGGTACTCGAATCGATCCGCACCAGTTGGACGTCCTGGCGGGGCCGCGCCGTCGAACCTGTGATCCGCGAGGCCCTGTGGCGCCTGACCGACGACCGGCTGCCCGAGGCCACCAACGTGATCGGCGGCTACTGGACCCGCACCAACGACCCTGAAATCGACCTCGTCGGCGCCGACCGATCTCCTATCGCCAAGAAGATCACCTTCGTCGGATCCATCAAGTGGCTGGAGAACAAACCCTTCGACAACCGCGATCTCGCCCGACTCGTCACCCACCGCTCACAACTGCCCGGCACCGACGACTCCACCCCCCTGCTCGCCGTCACCCGTAGCGGAAGCAGCGCCAACGGCATCCTCAGCCTCACCCCCGACGACCTCATCACCGCTTGGGCGTGACACACCAAGGGCCGTTTCCCCACAGTGACCGCGTTCGTGCCCCATCCGTGCCCTTCGGAGCGGACAACAGCGGTCAAGCACGGCGCCCAGAGACCACACCAACCTCGCCCGACCCGGTCAAACATGCAGGTCAGAGCCGCTTTGGTTGACCAAGAACCGTTGATTCCCAAGCTCAGAGCGCGAGTCCGATTCTCGTCACCCGCTCCACGACTAAGTGGTCGGCGCTTGAGATCCTTCGGGGGTTGCCTGCACTGTTGTGGTGTAGGGGTCAGTTCAGATTCCCACCGGCGTCAACCTGATGGCGAGCTATCTGGCCGCGTCCCCGGCACCTTCCGTGACTACTGGATCGCGACCATGCCAGCGACCTGTCTCCGACGAGGCGGTGACCGCCAGCATCCGCGGAGGTGGCCTGGCTGGGCCCGTGGCAACGCGTGTACCGGGCCGCGGAGCTTCTTTGAGCGGGGCGTCGCCTGTCACCGCAGTTGGTCGAATGCCTGGTCGGCGTCGGCTACGGCCTCGGGGTGGACGTCGTGGGCGGTTCGACCGTCGGCGATCTTCTGCCAGTTGGTCCGGGCGAGCACCCGTCGGACCGCGAGTACCTGGGCGGCTCGCAGGCGTGCTTGGATGCCTTCGCCGAGGGCGTCCGCCAGTGCCTCCTCGTCCTCGAGTTGGTACCGGGTGAGCCGTCCCGCCAGGCTCGGTGTGGTGAACACCAGCTGATGGAACGCCACCACCTCGGGATGATCGTTGAGGCCGGTGACGGGGTCGTACCGGTCGAGGCCGGCCCGGAAGTGCCGGTGCAGCGCCGTCACCGGCTTGAGGCCGGACCTGCGGGCACGTACGACACGGGCCGCCTCGCCCAGGTGGTCCGCGAACCGGTGCAGCACCAGGTCTTCCTTGGTGGGGAAGTACCGGAAGAGGGTCGGCTTGGAGATGTCGGCCGCTGCGGCGATGTCGTTGACTGAGACGCGGTCGAAGCCGTACTCCAGGAACAGTGAGACGGCCGCGTCGCCGATGGCCTCGCGCGTCCGCGCCTTCTTGCGGGCCCGCAGTCCCGTCGGCTCGCTCATCTGACCACCATAACATTCGTGACTGAGTTGCTTTTTTAACCGAGTAACATTTTCATGGCGGCATGAATCAGCCAGACATCCCTCCCGTGCTCGTCACCGGGGCGACGGGCCGAGTCGGCGGCGTCGTCATCGACCAGCTTCTCGACGCCGGCGTGCCGGTCCGCGCCCTCACGCATCGCTCCGAGGCGGCGGCGACGCTGCCGGCGAAGGTCGAGGTCTTCACAGGCGACCTCACCGTGCCCGAATCGCTCGACCCGGCATTGAGTGGCGCCGGTGCGGTCTTCTTCGTCTGGACCGCCCCGCCTCAGACCGCCGCGGCTGTCGTCGAGCGGATGGCAGCCCACGTGCAGCGGGTCGTCTTCCTCTCCTCCCCGCACCAGACACCGCACCCCTTCTTCCAGCAGCCCAATCCCATGGCAGCGATGCACGCCGACATCGAGCGGCTCATCGCGGCCACCGGACTCGAGTCGACGATCATCCGGCCGGGGATGCTCGCGTCGAACTCGCTGGCCTGGTGGGCGCCCGCGATCCGGGCCGGCGAGGCCGTCCGGTGGCCTTACGGCGCTGCCGAGACGGCACCGGTCGACGACCGCGACGTTGCAGCTGTCGCGGCGCGGACGCTCTATCAGGACGGAAACGTCGGAGGCGACTACGTCCTTACCGGTCCCGAGTCGCTGACCCAAGCCGCGCAGGTGAGCGTCATCGGTGACGCCCTGGGGCGCCGCATCGCATTCGAGGAGATGACGCCGGACGAGTTCCGGAGCCTGTCGGAGGGCGCGGCGCCCAGTTCGGTCGTTGGCATGCTGCTCGCCGCGTGGAGCGCGGCGGTCGGACAGCCCGCGTACGTCACCACTGCGGTTGCCGACATCCTCGGAACGGCGCCGCGAACGTTTCGCCAGTGGGCCGCCGACCACGCCACCGCGTTCACGGAGAGTTCGGACGGTTCGTAACCTCACGTCAGGCTGCGGTCCCTTGGATCCGCTCTCCCGATCGGTCTGCCCACTATGCCCGTTGCCCTCGCTCGCCCGATCACCTTGACCAACGCCGAACGCGAGCGGTTGAAGAAGTCGGCCTACGGCCACAAGACCCCCTATCAGACCCGGCAGCGGGCCGCGATCGTGCTGCACGCGGCACGGGGGCGCGCCAACGCGCGCATCGCCCGGGAGACCGGCCTGCACCTGGACACCGTGCGGACCTGGCGGGGCCGGTTCGCCGACGGCGGGCTGCCGGCCCTGGTCGACCGCAAGCGCTCCGGGCACCCGGCCCGTTTCACTCCAGTGCAGGTCGCCGAGGCCAAGGCGCTGGCCTGCCAGTTACCCGCCGAGACCGGCGTGCCGCTGTCGCGCTGGTCCTGCCCGGAGTTGGCCGCCGAGCTGACCGCGCGCGGGATCACCGATACCGTCTCCGCGTCCACGGTGCGCCGCTGGTTGCGCGAGGACGCGCTCAAGCCCTGGCAGTACCGGTCCTGGATCTTCATCCGCGACCTGGACTTCCGCGTCAAGGCCCAGCGTGTCCTGGACCTGTACGCAACGAGTACGGCGCATCGCCGAGGAGATCCGCCCCGGCTCCACAGTCGTCGACGGTGCCGTTTTCGGTCAGCCGCCAGGCGAGGGGCGTGCGACACGGCTTCCCGAAGCGCGGTCGTTCTCTCGGTCTGCCCACCACAGGCGGCGGAGGACATTGCGACGGCGGTGGCTGCACACGGCTTCGCGGGGGTGTACGTCGATGTCAACGCCATCAGCCCTACAGCGCTTCCGCGAGCGAGTCGCACGTGGTGGCACCGGCTTCTCTCCCGCGGAGCCAAGTGTTCTCACTGCGGCCCTTGGTCACCGACAGTGCCTCATGGCCGCCGGCGACGATCTCGGCGGTGATCGCCGCGCCCGTGGTTCCAGGGTGGAGGACGGTCACGGTGATCACTGGCTGCCTCCGGCGGTATGCGACGTGGGGTGTTCCTCATCCCCGTGATCCGCTGTCGCTCGCACGGGCCTGGCTGTGGGACGGGAACCGTGCAAAGGCCCTCACCGAGCTGGAGACGGCTGAGCGGATCGCGCCGCAGCTCGTAAGCCCCCGACCGCTTCTTGCCCGTCCTCGACGCGGCCTTCACTCACCTCCGCACCTGGGAACGGATGCTCTACCTCCACAGCGCCCCCACGTCCTTCCCACCGCGCGTGCCGCAGGGGCTGACCGTCAGGCGTCTCAGCGCGGTCGACGCACCGGCATTGGCGGCGATGGACCCGGCCATGGCTTGGATCCACGGCAGTTGGGGCGGGCCCAGTGCTCTCGCCGCCTCCGGACTTGGCTGGGCCGCGTTCCGCAAGGAGCAGGTGCTTGCCCTCGCCTGCACCCGCTTCCTCGGCAGCCGCTACGAGGACCTGGCCTGCGCCACCGCGCCGGGCGAGCGCCGCCGACACCTCGCACTGGCCTGCGTCACCGGCCTGACCGCCGACGTCACTGCCCGAGGCCACCGAGCCACCTGGACCTGCTCCCGCGACAACCGCCCGAGCCGCCTCCTCGCCTGGACCGCCGGCTTCCGGCTGGCCAGGGAGCACGTCCACCACGTCACGGGACCTGCCGCCGTCAGCAACCCGTCAGGATTCAGGGCGGCAGCGTAGGACTCGCGTTGTTCACGAGCACGTCCAGGTGCGGGTGCTCCGTCAGGACCCGGACGGCGAGCTGCTCGACCTCCTCCAGGCGGGAGAAGTCGGCCCCGACGGCGCACAGGCTGTCGGCGGGCGCGTCGGAGAGCGTGGCGAGCCGGTCCACGGCGGCGTGCGCCTCCTCGGCGGTACGGCCGTGCACGAGGACCATTGCGCCGCGTTCGGCAAGCAGCCGGGCGGTCTGGTAACCGATGCCGGACGTCGCTCCGGTGACAAGCACGGTGCGACCGGACAGGGTGACGACGTTGCGCTGGACGAGGCGGTCCATACCGGCGATGCCGATGGCGGAGAGGAGCGCGCCGATCGTCGTCGGGATGAGGGTGACCAGCAGGGCGACGAGGACGGTGGTGGACTGGGCCGCGCCCGCGTACCCGGCCATGGGCTGGAGTGCGAGCACGACCAGGAGGAAGACGATCGTCAGCGCCGAGAGGAGGATGTTGAGGGCGATCTCGTTCGGCGTCTTCTGCCGCTCGGCGCCCTCGATGAGGGCGATCATCCGGTCCATGAAGGACTCCGGGCCGGATGGGAGGTCGTCCGCGCCCTCGCGGCCCGGGACGGTCAGGCCATTGACGTCCACGGCACTGAGCGGCCGAGAGGGAACCTACGGGCTTCCGTGCGCGCGGTCCGCGTTGCGCGTACGGCTTTGACGGTGCTCTGACGGATCATGCCGAAACGCGTCAAAGTGGCGTCAGAATCGCTCCCGCCGACGGAAGAAGGACGTCAACGCTCCCCCGGAGAGGGTGGCCCGCGTGTTTTCCTGAGCCGGTCGAATTCGGGCGGGGCAGCCCGCAGCACAAGGGAGTTGATCGCTATGAGCGAGGAGAACTGGGTCGGACTCGTGGTGGCCTTGTCACTGGTCGGCTACCTGGTGGCGGTCGTGATGCGTCCGGGGAAGTTCTGAGCACCTCTCGGAGAGGTACCTCGTGCCGTCCGCTGCCTGGTCAGGAGTGTCCGGGTAGGGTGACCGCCGCCGGTTCGTTGACGGGTTCGATACGCCCCCGGCTGTGAAGCGGTGAGGCGAGGGAGGCCGACTGGTGGCTGGGCAGCTGACGAGGGTGCGGCGGTCGCTGTTCGCCGTGCACCCGGCCCGGACCCTGGCCATGGCCTTCGGCGCGGTGATCCTGCTGGGCGCGTTCCTGCTCATGCTGCCGGTTTCCTCGGAGGAGGGCGGGGCGACAGGGTTCGTGACCGCCCTGTTCACCTCCACTTCCGCGGTATGCGTGACCGGCCTGGTCGTGGTCGACACCGGGACGTACTGGAGCGGGTTCGGCGAGGGCGTGATCCTCGCGCTGATCCAGGTCGGCGGCTTCGGCATCATGACGATGGCCTCACTCCTCGCGCTGCTCGTCTCGGGCAAGCTGCGGCTGCGCATGCAGCTGACCGCAGCGGCGGAGACGAAGAGTTTCGGCATCGGCGACGTGCGCCGTGTCCTGATCGGCGTCGCCGGGACCACGCTGGCGGTGGAGCTCGCGGTGGGGGGCTGGCTCGCGCTGCGCTTCCGGTTCGGTTACGACCGGCCCATTGCCGAGTCGGCCTACTCCGGGCTCTTCCACGCGGTCTCGGCGTTCAACAACGCGGGCTTCGGGCTCCACGTCGACAGCCTCACCCCGTACGCGCAGGACCCCTGGGTGACACTGCCCGTCGCCCTGGCGGTCATTCTGGGCGGGCTCGGCTTCCCGGTCCTCCTTGAGCTGCTGCGACACCGGACGCGCAGAAGGCTCACCGGGCGCCGCACATGGACGCTGCACACCCGCATGACCCTGCTGACCACCCTCGTCCTGCTGATGGCCGGCACGATGCTCACCTGCCTCCTGGAATGGACCAACCCCGGTACTTTGGGGCGCTTCGACTGGGACGAGAAGGTCCTCAACGGCTTCTTCCACTCCGCGATGAGCCGCACCGCCGGGTTCAATGCCGTCGACATCGGTGCCATGCATGCCTCCACCCTGCTGATGACCTGCACGCTGATGTTCATCGGCGGCGGCAGCGCGGGCACGGCAGGCGGCATCAAGGTCACCACGTTCGCGGTCCTGGCCGCCGCCATCTGGGCGGAAGTGCGGGGCGAGCCGAACTCCACCGTCATGGGCCGGCGTCTGGCCCCCCACGTGCTGCGCCAGGCCCTGACCGTCGCCCTGCTGGCCGTCGGGCTGGTGATCACGGCCACGCTCGTCCTGCTGAACGTGTCCCCGGCCCCCATGGAAGCCGTCCTGTTCGAGGCGGTGTCCGCGTTCGGCACCGTCGGACTGTCCACCGGCATCACGGCCGACTTCCCGGACAGCGGACAGCTCGTGCTCATCCTGCTCATGTTCGTCGGGCGACTCGGCCCGGTCACTCTGGTCTCCGCGCTCGCCCTGCGCGAGCGGACCCGCCGCTACCAGCTACCCGAGGAGCGACCCGTCATTGGGTAACTACCTGCACAACCTGCGTCGACGCCGCCGCAAGCGGCTCGCCCAGCAGTACCCCGAGATGAGCGACCAGCGGGTCGCGGTCATCGGCCTGGGCCGGTTCGGCAGTTCCCTGGCCCTGGAGCTGACCCGGCGTGGCTGGGACGTGCTCGGGATCGACACCGACCCGCAGCTCGTCCAGCGACACAGCGACACCCTCACGCACTCCGCGGTCGCCGACTGCACGGACCCCGAGGTCCTGCGCCAGCTAGGCGTCCACGAGTTCACCAGCGCGGTGGTCGGCATCGGCACGGACATGGAGGCCAGCATCCTGATCGCCTCCAACCTTCTGGAGGAGAACGTCCCCAACATCTGGGCGAAGGCGATCAGTCGCCAGCACGGTCAGATCCTGGAGCGGCTCGGGGTCCACCACGTCGTGCTGCCGGAGCACGAGATGGGCGAGCGGGTGGCCCACCTCGTGACGGGCCGGATGCTCGACTTCATCGAGTTCGACGACGACTACGCCCTGGTGAAGACCGTCGCGCCCGACAGCATCACGGGCGTCCCGCTGGGCAAAAGCGGAGTGCGATCCAGGCACGGGGTCACGATCGTCGGCATCAAGCGCCCGGGCGAGGGCTTCACCCACGCGACCGCCGAGACCATGATCGCGAAGGGAGACATCATCATCGTCACCGGCAAGATCCAGGCGGTGGAGGCGTTCGCCGAAATAAGCTGACGCCGGGCCGGCAGGGCCCGGCCTGCGGCCACGGCTCAGGTGGTCGCCGCGGCCGGTAGCTCGGGCCGGACCGGCTGGTGGGACGGTGTCGTAGGCAGTGCGATCACCATGGTCAGCCCGCCGCCCGGGGTGTCCTCGGCGGTGACGGTGCCGCCCATGGCCTCGACGAACCCGCGGGCGACCGCGAGTCCGAGCCCGACACCGGCGCCGCGCGGAGCGTCGCCGTGCCTCTGGAAGGGCTCGAAGACGGCGTCCTTGGCCTCGTCGGGGATACCGGGCCCGCGGTCGACGACGCGCAGCTCCACACGGTCGCCGATCGCGCTGGCGGCCACCAGGACCGGTGTGCCGGCGGGGGTGTACTTGACGGCGTTCTCGACAATGTTGGCCACGGCCCGCTCCAGCAGACCCCGGTCCACCGTGACCATGGGCAGGGTCTCCGGGATGTCCAGGACGACGCTGTCCTCGGGTACGCCGCCCAGCGCCATCGGCACGACCTCGTCGACGTCGGTCTCGCGGAACACCGGCATGACGGTCCCTGTCTGCAGCCGGGACATGTCGAGCAGGTTCCCGACCAAGTGATCGAGGCGGTCGGTGCCCTCCTCTATGCCGGCGAGCAGCTCGGCGCGGTCGTCCTCCGACCATTCGACGTCGTCGGCGCGCAGGGAGGTGACAGCGGCCTTGATGGCGGCCAGCGGGGTGCGCAGGTCGTGGCTGACCGCGGCGAGCAGGGCCGTACGGATCTTGTTGCCCTCGGCGAGCTTGCGGGCCCCGGCCGCCTCGCCGACCAGGCGCTGACGGTCCAGGACGACGGCGGCCTGGGAGGCGAAGGCTCCCAGAACACGCCGGTCCTCCGCGGGCAGGACCCGGCCGGTCAGGGCCAGGGCCAGGTGGTCGCCGACGGGCATGTCGACGTCCGCGTCCTCGGGGCGGACGACCGGCTGGGCCTGGCCGACACTGCCCACGCAGGTCCACGGGTCGACGTCGCTGGTCCGCTCCAACAGGGCGACGGACTCCATGGCGAAGGTCTCCCGCACCCGGTCGAGCAGCGCCTCCAGGCTGGTGTCGCCGCGCAGCACACTGCCCGCGAGCAGGGACAGGGTCTCGGACTCCGCCCGCAGCCGGGCGGCCTGCTGGGTGCGGCGCGCAGCGAGGCCGACGACCGACGCCACGGAAGCCGCAACGGCGAAGAAGACGAAGAAGGCGAAGATGTTCTCGGGGTCGGCGATGGTCCACGTGTGGACGGGGGGCGTGAAATACCAGTTCAGGAGCAATGAGCCGACAGTGGCCGAGGCGAGTGCCGGCCACATCCCGCCAAGCAGCGCCGCCCCCACGGTCACGGCCATGAAGAGCTGCATCTCGTTGGCCAGCCCCGTCCCGCCGCCCATCGTCGTCAGCACCAGGGTGAGCAGGAGCGGCCCGGCCACACCGACCAGCCAGCCCGCCACGAGACGCGGACCCCCGAGGCGGCTGCGCTGCCGCTTGGGCAGCCCTCGACCCCGCCCGACCGCGTCGTGCGTGACGATGTGGACGTCCAGGTCGGGACCCGACTCGCGGGCCACGGTGGCGCTGACCCCGGGCCCGAACACGTACTGCCAGGAACGGCGCCGGCTCGCGCCAAGGACGATCTGGGTGGCGTTCACGCCGCGCGAGAACGCGAGCAGCGCGGAGGGGATGTTCTCGCCGATGACGTGGTGGAACGTTCCGCCGAGGTCCTCGACGAGGGTCCGCTGGACGGCCAGCTCCTTGGGTGAGGCGGAGGCGAGGCCGTCGCTGCGGGAGATGTAGACCGCGAGGACCTCGCCGCCTGCGCCCTTCTCGGCGAGCCGGGCAGCCCGCCGGATGAGGGTCCGTCCCTCGGGGCCGCCGGTCAGGCCGACGACGATCCGCTCCCTCGACCCCCAGATCGCGGAGACCTCGTGGTCCGAGCGGTACTGGTTGAGGTACTCGTCGACCCGGTCGGCCACCCACAGCAGGGCCAGCTCGCGCAGGGCGGTGAGGTTGCCGGGCCGGAAGTAGTTGGACAGGGCGGCGTCGATCTTGTCCGGATTGTAGATGTTCCCGTGGGCCATCCGCCGCCGCAGCGCCTCCGGCGACATGTCGACCAGCTCTATCTGGTCGGCGTGGCGGACGACCTCGTCGGGGACGGTCTCCTTCTGCCGTACACCGGTTATGGACTCCACGACATCTCCCAGCGACTCCAGGTGCTGGATGTTCGCCGTCGATATGACGTCGATCCCGGCCGCGAGGAGCTCCTCGACGTCCTGCCAGCGCTTGCTGTTGCGCGAGCCGGGGATGTTGGTGTGCGGGAGCTCGTCCACCAGGGCGACCGCCGGACGACGGGCCAGGACCGCATCGACGTCCATCTCCGTGAAGGTGCTGCCCCGGTACTCGATCTCGCGGCGCGGGATCTGCTCCAGGCCGTGCAGCATGACCTCCGTGCGCGGCCGGTTGTGGTGCTCGACGAAGGCGACCACGCAGTCCGTACCCCGCTCGACACGGCGGTGGGCCTCGGAGAGCATCGCGTACGTCTTGCCGACGCCCGGCGCCGAGCCGAGGTAGATCCGAAGCTTTCCGCGTCCCATGGTGCGATCTTTCGTGTCGAAGCAGATGGTTCCGTGGCCGTCGCGGACGCTGCCACGACCTGCCCTGAGCGAGCGCCACTCAGCCTTCGAAGCGGTAGCCCATTCCCGGTTCGGTGATCAGGTAGCGCGGTTGGGAGGGGTCCTTCTCCAGTTTGCGCCTGAGCTGCGCCATGTAGACGCGGAGGTAGTTCGTCCGGGCGGCGAAGGTGGACCCCCAGACCTCTTCGAGGAGCTGCCGCTGGCTGATCAGCCGCCCCGGGGTGCGGACCAGGATCTCCAGCAGGTGCCATTCGGTCGGGGTGAGACGGACGGGCCGGCCGTCGCGCCGGACCTTCTTGGCGGCGAGGTCGACGGTGAAGTCCTGTGTGGTGACCGTGAGCGACGGCGGCCCGTCGGCAGGCAGCACGCCGCCCGTACCGTCCCTGGTGTTGCGCCGTACCGCGGCCCGCAGCCGGGCCAGCAGTTCGGCCATGTCGAAGGGCTTGGTGATGTAGTCGTCGGCGCCCGCCTCGAATGCCTCGACCTTCTCGTGGGTGGTGCACCGAGCCGAGAGGACGACGAGCGGCACGCGGGTCCAGCCGCGCAGGGCCTTGATCACGTCGATGCCGTCCGTGTCGGGAAGACCGAGGTCGAGGACGACGACGTCCGGTCTGCGCTCGGCGGCCAGCCGCAGCGCGGTGGTGCCGTCGGGGGCCGCGTCCACCTCGTACGCGCGCGCCTGCAGGTTGATCGTCAGGGCCCTGACGAGCGGCGGTTCGTCCTCGACCACCAGCACCCGGGTCATCGGGGGTGCCACCTTTCTTTGTCGTCTCGTCGTTCGCGGAATCCGTCGGCGGGTACGGGAACCGCCGGTACGGGGGAGTCCCGGCCCGACGGTTCCCGTACGGCCTGCCGACGGGATCGTCAGCGTGCGGCCAGGTCCTTCAGTGCGAGGTTGAGCGTGAGGACGTTGACGTGAGGTTCGCCGAGGAAGCCGCCGGTGCGGCCCTCGGTGTGGTCCTCGACCAGCTTCGCGACCTGCTGCTCGGTCAGACCGTTGGCCTGGGCGACCCGCTTGATCTGGATCTCCGCGTACTTCGGGGAGATGTGCGGGTCGATCGCGGAGGCCGAGCCGGTGACCGCGTCCTTGGGGACCTTGGACTCCGGTACGCCGTTGAAGGCGGCCACGGCCTTCTTGGTGTCGCCGACCAGCTTGGTCAGAGTCGGGTCGGACGCACCGAGCTGGTTGGAGCCGGTGGACAGCGGATCGTAGCCGCTGTTGGAGGGGCGCGGCTGGAACCACTTCGGATCCGGCCGGGCGACCTCGTTCTCGTCTTCCGGGTTCTTCTTCGGCAGGTCCCAGGTCTGGCCGATGAGCTCGGAGCCGACCTCTTCGCCTTCGACCTTGACGATCGAGCCGTTGGCCTTGTCGTGGAAGAGGCCCTGGGCGACGCCCGTGACCGCGAGGGGATAGAGGATGCCGGTGACGACCGTGAGGACGAGCAGCATGCGCAGCGCGGCCCAGGCCAGGCGTCCCGTGTTCGCTACGGAGTTGTTCATAGCTGATCAGCCGATTCCGGGGATGAGGGAGATGAGCAGGTCGATGAGCTTGATGCCGACGAACGGGGCGACCAGGCCGCCGAGCCCGTACAGGCCCAGGTTCCGGCGCAGCATCTTGTCGGCGCTGGTCGGCCGGTACCGCACGCCCTTCAGAGAGAGCGGCACCAGCGCGATGATGATCAGCGCGTTGAAGATCACCGCCGAGAGGATCGCGGACTCCGGCGAGGCCAGGCCCATGATGTTCAGCTTGTCGAGCGACGGGTAGGCCACCGCGAACATCGCGGGGATGATCGCGAAGTACTTCGCCACGTCGTTGGCGATCGAGAACGTGGTGAGCGCGCCTCGGGTGATGAGGAGTTGCTTGCCGATCTCGACGATCTCGATGAGCTTGGTCGGGTTGGAGTCCAGATCCACCATGTTCCCGGCCTCCTTCGCGGCCGAGGTACCGGTGTTCATGGCCACGCCCACATCCGCCTGCGCGAGCGCCGGTGCGTCGTTCGTACCGTCGCCGGTCATCGCCACCAGCTTGCCGCCGGCCTGCTCCCGCTTGATGAGGGCCATCTTGTCCTCGGGGGTGGCCTCGGCGAGGAAGTCGTCGACGCCCGCCTCCTCGGCGATGGCCCTGGCCGTCAGCGGGTTGTCACCCGTGATCATGATCGTCTTGATGCCCATGCGGCGCAGCTCGTCGAACCGCTCACGCATGCCGTCCTTGACGACGTCCTTGAGGTGGATGACGCCCAGGACACGGGCACCCTTGTCGTCCTTGGCGGCGACGAGCAGCGGGGTGCCGCCCGCCTGGGAGATGCGGTCGGTCAGCTCGCGGGCATCGGAGGCGACGGTGCCGCCCCGCTCCTCGACCCAGGCGACGACCGAGCCGGTCGCTCCCTTGCGGACCTGACGGCCGTCGACGTCCACGCCCGACATACGGGTCTGGGCCGTGAAGGCGATCCACTCGGCGTGGGCGAGTTCGCCCTGGTGGCGCTCGCGCAGGCCGTACTTCTCCTTGGCGAGGACCACGATGGAGCGGCCCTCGGGGGTCTCGTCGGCCAGCGAGGAGAGCTGGGCGGCGTCCGCGACCTCGGCGTCGGTCGTCCCGCGTACGGGCACGAACTCAGCCGCCTGCCGGTTGCCCAGGGTGATGGTGCCGGTCTTGTCGAGCAGCAGCGTGGACACGTCCCCGGCTGCCTCGACCGCACGCCCGGACATCGCGAGGACGTTGCGCTGGACGAGCCGGTCCATGCCGGCGATGCCGATCGCGGAGAGCAGCGCGCCGATGGTCGTCGGGATCAGGCAGACCAGCAGAGCGGTCAGGACGATCATCGAGGTCTGCTGGTCGGCGCCCGCGTAGATCGCGAAGGGCTTCAGGGTGACGACGGCCAGCAGGAAGACGATGGTGAGGGACGCCAGGAGGATGTTGAGGGCGATCTCGTTGGGGGTCTTCTGCCGGGCGGCACCCTCGACAAGGTTGATCATCCGGTCGATGAAGGTCTCACCGGGCTTGGTCGTGATCTTGATGACGATCCGGTCGGAGAGGACCTTCGTACCGCCGGTGACGGCCGAGCGGTCGCCGCCGGACTCGCGGATGACTGGGGCCGATTCGCCGGTGATGGCGGACTCGTCCACGGACGCGACGCCTTCGACGACGTCACCGTCGCCGGGGATGATGTCGCCGGCCTCGCAGGCGACGAGGTCACCGATCCTCAGCTCCGCCCCCGGAACCCGCTCCTCGTTCTTGCCGATGATCCGGCGGGCGACGGTCTCGGTCTTGGCCTTGCGCAGGGTGTCGGCCTGGGCCTTGCCGCGGCCCTCGGCAACGGCCTCCGCCAGATTGGCGAAGATCGTGGTCAGCCACAGCCAGGCGGTGATAGCCCAGCCGAACCAGTCGCCCGGGTCCCTGATCGCGAGGACGGTGGTGACCACCGATCCGATCAGCACCACGAACATGACCGGCGACTTGACCATGACCCGCGGGTCGAGCTTGCGCAGCGCGTCCGGGAAGGACTTCAGGAGCTGCTTCGGGTCGAACAGACCCCCGCCGACCCGCCCGCCCTCGGGCTTGCGCCCGGTGGGCACGTCCGAGTGCGGCGCTGGGCTCGTCGTCGTGGTGGACATGGCGTCCTCGTACTTCTTTACGTCGATGGTCATGCCGCGAGCCCTTCGGCGAGCGGGCCCAGCGCGAGGGCCGGGAAGAAGGTCAGACCAGTGATGATCATGATGGTGCCGACCAGGAGGCCGGTGAACAGCGGCTTCTCGGTCCGCAGGGTGCCCGCGGTCGCGGGGACGGGCTTCTGCTCCGCCAGCGAGCCTGCGAGCGCGAGGACGAACACCATCGGCAGGAACCGGCCGAGCAGCATGCACAGTCCCAGTGCCGTGTTGTGGAACCCGGTGTTCGCGCCGAAGCCGGCGAAGGCCGAGCCGTTGTTGTTCGAGGCGGAGGTGTAGGCGTACAGCACCTCGGAGAAACCGTGCGCTCCGACATTGGTCATCGACGACTCACCGTTGCCGGTGGCCATCGCGATCGCCGTGCCGACCAGGACGAGGGCAGGGGTGATCAGGATGTAGCAGGCCGCGTACTTGATCTGGCGGGTGCCGATCTTCTTGCCCAGGTACTCGGGAGTACGGCCGACCATCAGACCGGCGATGAACACCGCGATGATCGCCATGATCAGCATGCCGTAGAGGCCGGAGCCGACACCGCCGGGCGCAATCTCGCCCAGCATCATGCCGAGCAGCAGCACACCGCCGGACAGACCGCTGTACGAGTCGTGGAACGAGTTGACCGAACCGGTCGACGTCATCGTCGTGGAAACCGCGAACAGGGAGGAGGCCCCCTCGCCGAACCGCTGCTCCTTGCCCTCCATAGCGCCACCCGCGAGTTGCGAGGCCGTGCCGGGGTGGGCGAACTCGGTCCAGGTCACCAGGACCACACCGACGAACCAGATGGTGGCCATCGCCGCGACGATCGCGTAGCCCTGCTTCACGCTGCCGACCATCTTGCCGAAGGTGCGCGGCAGCGAGAACGGGATGACGAGCAGCAGGAAGATCGTCAGGAGGTTCGAGAAGCCGTTGGGGTTCTCGAAGGGGTGCGAGGAGTTGGCGTTGAAGTAACCGCCACCGTTCGTCCCCAGGTCCTTGATGGCCTCCTGGGAGGCGACCGCGCCGGGGCTGATCGACTGCGTCTGACCGGTGACCGTGGTGATCTCGTTGATACCCGCGAAGTTCTGCACGGCACCGGTCGCGACCAGCACGATCGCCGCGACCACCGAGATCGGGATCAGGATACGGACGACGCCGCGGACCAGGTCGGCCCAGAAGTTGCCCAGCTCACCGGTGCGGGAGCGGGCGAAGCCGCGGACCAGTGCCACGGCGACCGCGATGCCGACGGCGGCCGACACGAAGTTCTGCACGGCAAGGCCGGCGGTCTGGGCGACATGCCCCATGGACGACTCGCCCGAGTACGACTGCCAGTTCGTGTTCGACGTGAACGAGGCCGCCGTATTGAACGCCTGGTCCGGCGTGATCGCCGCGAATCCGAGCGACCCAGGAAGGTCGTCCTGTATGCGCAGGATCAGGTAGAGGAACAGCACGCTCACGGCGGAGAACGCCAGGACACCGCGCAGGTACGCGGGCCAGCGCATCTCGGTGTCGGGGTTCGCTCCGACGGCTCGGTAGATCCACTTCTCCACCCGGAGGTGCTTGCCGGAGGAGAAGACGGCGGCCATGTAGTCGCCGAGGGGGCGGTGCACAAGGGCGAGCGCGACGATCAGTGCGGTCACCTGGAGCACGTCAGCAAGAACGGGGCTCATATCCGTACTCAGAACCTCTCCGGCTTGACGAGGGCGAGGACGAGGTAGCCCAGCAGGGCGGCGGCCACGACGAGGCCGACGATGTTCTCGGCGGTCACAGCTTCGCCACCCCCTTGGCGATGAGGACCACCAGCGCGAACACCGCGATCGTGGTGACGACGAAGGCCACGTCGGCCATCGCATGCTCCTTGAAGAGGTTCGGGGAGGAACGGACACCACGAGAGAAGCGCACCCTTGGCGCGAAAGCGCCCCTCGTTGACGACCTCGATACGCCGCTGACTGCCTTCCTAGCGGCATCCATACGGCGCAGTGCTCTGGGTCACTCCCATGGCGGACGTCATCGGCCCCGCCGCAGCAGCAACCGCACGAGAACGACGGCGGCGAGAACGAGTACGGGCAGCAACGAGACGGCCACCCCGACGGCATCCATGCCCACGGCAACACGCCCTGAGATCAGTGGGCCCCGACGTTTCGTCGGCAGTGCCGCGAACAGGCCCGTTCACCCCAGCCTGGTCCCTAACGGCCCGAGCGCTAGAAGGGCTGACGCGACTCTGATGCCTGCGACGGCCGGCTTGATGAGCTCCTTACGGCAGAGCCCGCACCACAGCGCTATGCGACTACGTCCGGCGCACCGGGCACGCTCGAGAGGCCGTGCGCCACAACGTGCCAGTAGGGGCGGTCAACAAGGGGGCGCACGGAGCAGCCAGGACGGGAACCCGGCCGGACGTTCACACAGCTCAGAGGCCATAACCAGGCGAAAGTGCCGGGTGATTCCCAAGCTCAGAGCGCGAGTTCGATTCTCGTCACCCGCTCCATGAAGAAGCCCCAGGCCAGTGGCCGGGGGCTTCTTTGTCGTCTGGACCTCCTACGGCCCGCGCGCCATTCACGTGCCATAAGGACCCTCGGGCGTGCCAGGTTGGACCTCGGGTGCCTCATGGGTAGCCGACCGAGGACGGGGACAGGAAACATCCCCTCCTGCTCACCCGCACGAGTCCTGCGATCACCGATGAGCAGCTTCCAGTCCGGGGAAGACAGGGGCGACCCGATGGACATCACGGAGAGTGGCGATTGACAGCAAGACGCAAGCCTTTGCACGCATACTCCAGTATGCTTGCCACATGTCCTCGACGACTCGCATCACCGTCACGCTCCCCATCGATCAGGTGGCGGAGCTCCGCAAGCTGACGGACAACGTCTCCGGCTATGTAGCGGAAGCCGTCGCCCGCCAGATTCGGCACCAGCTCCTGGGCGACGACCTTCGTCGGCACGAGGAAGAGCACGGTGGCTTCAGCACCGAGGAGCTCGCCGAGGCCCACGCGAAGATCTTCGGCGGCGCCGGCTCCTCCAAGGGCGCGGACGCCGCGTGAGCGAGCGCATCGAGACCGTTGTCCTGGACTCGGAAGGGCTCTCCGCCTGGATCGCGCAGGATCGCAAGTTGCTCGCGATGTTGCAGGTCTTCCACGACATGGGAGCCGACATCGTGATCGGGGCGAACACCATCGTGGAAGTCAGCCACTCCCGTACGAACATCCCCCGCCTGAACTGGGCGCTGTCCCGCATCAAGGTAGAACCGGTCACCGAGCAAGCAGCCAAAGGGGCAGCGGAGCTCCTCAAAGGCGCCGGGCTGCACGGACACGAGTACGCCATCGACGCCACGGTCGCCGAGGTCGCGCTCCGCCAGCCGAAACCCGCCGCCCTGCTGACCTCCGACAGCGACGACATGGCCAAGCTCTGCGGCAGCCAGGTCCGCATCATCCCTCTCTGACCCTCCAGCCCACCCGGAGCATGAACCTCAACAGGTTCTGGTGCACTGCCGCCACCCGTGCCCAGCGGAGCGGACAACAGCGGTCAAGGCCGGTGCCCAGAGGCCACGCCAGCCTTGTCCACCCCGGCCAAACGTGCAGGCCAGAGCTTCTTCGCCTTCTCAAGGACCGCTGATTCCCAAGCTCAGAGCGCGAGTTCGCTTCCCGTCACCCGCTCCATGAAAAAGTCCCAGGCCAACGGCCGGGGGCTTATTCGTATGCAGCCTCGTCACCGTCCGGTCGGCCCCCGGCGGCCTCTCCCTGGATAATCGGGGTATGGCATCACAGCCCAGCCTTTCCGATCTCCGCCGTGCCAAGTTCGCCCGGCGCGCGCCCGCAGCGCTCTCCGAGCTCGTCGGCCCCGAGCACGGCACAGTGAGCCTGCCACTCCACCTGGCGTGGTCGGGGCTGACCACTTTCGACCTCGACCAGCCCTGATTGCGGATGAGCTACTACCGCATCGTCCTGGCCGAGGGCCAGCATGACGATCTGATCCGGTACCTCAATCGCGGGCTTCTCATCAGCCTGTGGCCCACCCTGCGCACGCTGATCAGCCGTGATGTCCGTGAAGTCTGGGAACGTTCCTTCGACGAGTTGGCTCACAGCGCCCAGGCCGTACGACCGTCCTCATCGGCCTCGACCGGGCGGACGCCGTCCGGCTGGCCGCGGACGGCGACCCGAACACCGCCGCGGACCTCCTGACGGGTGCGGCCGCCCGCTTCGCGGGGGCGGACCTGCCGCTGGAAACAGGGCCGCACCCTGGTTCACCTCGCCCGGGTGGGGCGCCGGCTGCGCCGCAGGGCCCCCGCCCAGGCCGCCCTGCGTCCGGCCGGGGAGATCTTCGCCCGGTTCGGGAGCCAGGCCCTGGCTCGACCTCACCGCCGCCGAACCCGCCGTCCCGCGCGACGAACGCCGTACCGCGGCGGGCAAGTCACCGGCAGCGCCGCCCCTCACCGAGGCGGAGCTGCGCCTGGCCCGGCTCGTCTGCGAAGGCGCCGGCAACCAGGAGGCCGCGGCCCGCCTGTTCCTCAGCGTCAAGACCGTCGAGGCCCGCCTGACCCGGATCCACCAGAAGCTCGGCGTCCGCTCCCGTGCCCGGCTCGCCGCAGCTCTGCGGCACTCGTAGGCCGACTGCGGCGCGACGCTCTCCGCGCGCCTGTCACGTGTCCCCGGAGCCGCGGGTCGGGTCTCTGGCCTGCGTTTCGTGAAACCCTAACTGTCGGCGCCTTGAGTCGTGGACACCTCTGCCCGTCACGGCGAACTCCAGGCCCATCCCTTCCCGCGGCCAGGACGGTCCGGACCGTCACCGCGGAATCCAACGCCCGCCCACGCAGAACGCTCGGCTGGGAGACTCCGGCCGAGCGTCTGACTGGACTGCTGAGCGACTGCCGCTTGATCAGCGGGCTGCCACGTTCTCTTGAATTCGCCACCGGGAGGGGGCTTGCGCCTCCGGCGTTGCCTCTAGGCTGCCATCAGGTCAGATCGTCGGTGTGTCATCGACGATCTCCTTGTGCGGTTCGACGATGAACTTCCAGCCCTCGCTGGGCTCCAGGAACCGCACGCGGGTCGGGTAGATGTCCAGGGCGCGGCGGTCGCGATTCTGACTGCTCGTGTTCTTCCGCCCCCGAACCGGCTCCTCGTACAGATCGACCTTGACGTCCGGCACCGCGGCGATTTCCTCGCTCCAGCGCTGAACGACTCCCGCGCCGAACGCGTCCCGCGCGGCGGCGTAGAGCGACTCCAGGGACTCCTTGTTCCCGTTGGGCACGAAGAGGGCGAGGTTCAGGAGGACGCCGGCACTCTGGAGAACCTCGATTTCCTCCCCCGCCTGGTCGGCAATCCAGATACCGCCCTCTTCAGCGTTGCCCGGAAGGACGTGAATTTCCTCACCGAAGATCGTCCTCGCGGTGAAGGAACCTCCCTCGAAATTCTTACCCGGCTCCGTGAGGAAAGCCGGGGCATAGCAGTCGAGAGGAAGGCCGTCCATCCCTGCCGAGACGAAGATGCCGTCCTGGAGACCCAGGCCTGCAATCTCCTCGACCGCAAGACGTCGAGCCGTAACCTTCTCAGTGTTCACGCCATTCCCCTTTTAATCGTGGCGCCCTGTGAATTCATTATGACTCTACCATGAAAATGATCATCCACTTCCCATTGCACCGGCCCTCGCGCCCACGATGGCACCGGCCGACCCTCCGAGCAATTCCTTCCGGGAGGGCAGCGGACGACCCCTCCGCCATCACAGGAGAAACGCAGCACTCGTACAGAAATGCGGCGATACCCAAAAGATGACATCTCGCATCGACGGTGTTTCCACCCACCCCTTCGGTCATCGAAGTCGGCCCGACTTCCGACGTGAGGACCGCGCATAGAGACGCACCGCGGATAAAGGCAGCACAGCGAACCGTGCATAACCGGGCGACAACCCCCATCGAACCGAATCGGGTGGGTTTTCCGTTTTCAGCCACATGCCGACAATGATGAATCACTATGCAGATTTCTGCGATTACGGAGGGTGCGCAGCAGTCTCTGCCGGTTTCGAGATCATATCTCCGCCCCGGCCTGTCAGTGGCAGTCGAAGCGCCAGTCCCACGGAAGGCCGGGGCACTGGCGGCAATGAAAGAAGTAGACGCCGCCGCAGTCGCCCAGCTGTATGTCGCCGGTGATGGTCAGGAGGTGTTCCATGCGGTGTCCGCTCTCGCAGCTCGGCCAGTCGGCAGGCTGCGTCCAGGCGGGCCAGCCGCCTACCTTCGTCCCGATGATGTTGGAGTCGGGTGGCCACATGGAGCCGCCCGTCGGCAGGCGGAGACGAGGCTCCCAGGTCTCCCACATGTCCTTGGGCAGATCGCGCCACGCCGGACAGTCCTCCGCGACGGTCGGGGACAGCGTGGACGGTGCCGGCATGTGGTCCTCGTCGTACTCCCCCTCGCTCACCCTGGGGATCTCGGACAGCAGCCCTGCAGCCACCACCTCCCCCTCGTTGCGCCAGTACAGCCGGGGCATCACGGGCCCGGGATCCTGCTCATGTGTCAGCGCGCACCACACGAGCTGCAGCAGATCCTTCCCGTCCGGGAACTTCAGCCCCGGCACATCCCGCGCGAACAGCTGGAGGATCGGCACCATCGGCACCGCTCCCGGGACGATCTCGGTGCGGTTGCGCCAGTCGGGCCCGTACGTCCAGTGGTCTTCCTGCGCGCAGTACGGCCACGGCTCGTCCGCGGGCCACAGCGGCTGGCCTCCCAGCGAGCTCTCCCGCACGCCGGGGTCGCCGGGCTCCGGGTTGAGGAGGGTGGTTTCCCGGGCAAGGCCCGCGTACTCCGGTATCAGGGTGCGCAGATCCTTCGCGGGCGGCTCGGGGGTGTCTCCGGGCATCGTGGCTCCTCACGCGTACAAGATCGACGAAACGCTGCGGGCACGCTAGTACGTGCCACCGACAACCCGGGACGGCGACGACCGCCATCGGGAGCGGTCGGAGAGTGACGAGGTGTGCGGCCGGGGGGGGGGGGGGGGGGGCCCCCCCCCCCCCCCCGGGGGGGGGGGCGGGGGGGGTGTGGGGGGGGGGGGGGCGGGGGCGCGCCCGGCGGGCCCCCCCGGCCGCGCCCCCGCCCCGGGGCCGGCGCGCCCCCCCTGGGGGGGGGTGGGTTGTGGCGGGGGGGGGGGGGGGGGGGGGGGGGGGCCCGCCCCCCCCCCCGCCGGCCTGGTCGCTGTCCCTCAGTTCTGGTTCAGGGGGAGCGCGACGTCGACGACCTGGCGTCCCACCGGGAACGAGCCCAGGAGGTCGGTCTCGCCGTCGAGGACGTTCACCTGGAAGAACCGCTGCTCGCCTCCGATGGACAGAGCCGCATATCCGCGGTTGGAGCCGTCGGAGGTCCGGTAGTAGATGTCGAACCCGGCGGACGGGCCCACGTTCACACCGAGGGTGCCCGTGGGCGCGAGGGTGCCGGAGTTCGCCGGGGACTGGAGCGAGACGCGGTCGTTCACGGTGTCGATGTCGAACAGGGTGGTGGCCGTCCTCGCGTCGAGGTCGTTGTTGGTGTAGGCGGCGCCGGTGACGCCGAGGGCGGTCGACGGGGGCATGGTCGGGTTGGTGAGCGTGCCGTCGACGGTCGTGGTGCGCGGGGCGGCCGGGTCGTCGATGTTGTGGCGCAGGTTCTGGCCGGTGTCGCTGATGACGCGCAAGCGGTTGGCGGCGGGGTTGAAGTCGACGCCGAAGTGCGCACCGGCGAGGGCGACGGTGAGCTGCGACACCTTGGCCGCCTCGGCGTCGCTGTTCACGGTGTAGACGCCGCCCTTGTCACCGACGCCGTACAGCTTGCCGTTCTGGACGCGGAAGTCGATCCCGACGAGCTTCTTGTCGCCCTTCAGTCCAGCGATCCGGCCGAACGACCAGGTGTCGCCCGGATTCGTGACGTGGAAGCCGACCAGGCGCTGGGTCGAGGTCAGCCCGACACCGACCAGCCCGTTGCCGGCCACACGGCCACGGGGCGAGAACGGCTCGGGTTCACCGGCGTCGGCCGCCGCGAAGGCAGGAGCGATCAGGGACGCAGCGACCACCGCGACGGCGATGGCTGCAACACGAGTACGCATGAGAGGAACTCCGCTCGGTCAACGGCCCGCACCCAGGAGGGGAGCGGGTCCTCAGATGCTTCGACACAGCCCCCGGCACGGACGGGTCCTCCAGCCAGAACACCCTGGACGGCCCATATAAGTCGTACCGACACGCTCACGCAGGGAGCAGCCCACGACGCCGGTCGCACGCGGGCCTGCCCAGCACCTCTCCGGCCGCTGCGGCCCGGCTTCGCGTGCGTCCGCAGGCGGACGGACCACCGAGGTCCACGGTGGATCCGCGCAGCACCTGACGTGGCGGACTCCGGACTGATCGTGGCCGTCCGAGTCGAGTGCTCACTGATCGCACCGGCAGCGCGGGCGCCGAGCGGCCGCTCCAGGGGCATTAGACCAGTTCAGAGCGTTCTCGACTGCCGGAGGAGCCGTTCGTTCCCGAGATCTCCTGCCTCCGGAACGGACAGCGAATCACAGCACTGAGTGCGCGTCCGTAGAAGATCATCAGGGCGGTGAGCCGCCCCGCTGTGCCGTCGCTTCGAGGAGCTCCGGCAGGTCCTCGAGCCGGTCGAGGCCCTGCACGGCGCGGGCGGTCCGGTGGTTGGCGGCGAGGCGGGCGCGGTGGCGGTGGAGGAAGGCCCAGTAGCCGGCGGTGTAGGGGCAGGCGCCCTCACCGGTGCGGTGGCTGGGGCGGTAGGCGCAGGGGCCGCACAGGTCGCTCATCTTGTTGATGTAGGCGCCGCCGGAGGTGTAGGGCTTGGTCGTCATCATGCCGCCGTCGGCGTACTGGGACATTCCGACGACATTGGGGAGCATGACCCAGTCGTAACCGTCCACGAAGCAGCGGTGGAACCAGTCGGTGACGGCCGCCGGGTCCCAGCCGTCCTGGAGGGCGCGGCTGCCGAGCACCATCAGGCGGGGGATGTGGTGGGTCCAGCCGGTGTTCCGTACCTGGGCGAGAACCGTGGACAGGCAGTTGGCGGTGACCGCGTCGGCGTCCAGGTCGAGGAACCAGTCCGGCAGGGGGGTGGTGTGGTGCAGTGCGTTGCGGTGTCGGTAGTCCTCGCCGAAGTGCCAGTACAGATGCCAGACGTACTCGCGCCAGCCGGCGATCTGCCGGACGAAGCCCTCGACGCTGTTGAGGGGCGCGTCGCCGGCCCGGTACGCCCGCTCGGCGCGCTCCACACATTCGGCCGGGTCCAGGAGACCGAGGTTCAGTGGTGCGGAGAGGAGGCTGTGACTCATCACCGGGTCGGCCGCGAGCATGGCGTCCTCGTAGCGGCCGAAGTCCGGAAGGCGGTGGGAGACGAAGTGCCGCAGCGCGGACAGCGCCTCGCGCCGGGTGGCGGGGAAGCGCCTGGGCCCGTCGACGCCGACGAAGGAGACGTCGCCGTCGCGCTCCCAGCGGTCGAGGTCGCGGCGGACCTCCTCGTCGATCTCGTCCTCGCTCGGCTGCCACGGGGCCCGGACGCCGAGGGTGTCCTGCCCGCGCGGCGGGCGTTCGCGGTTCTCGTGATCGAGGTTCCACTGACCACCGGCCGGGTCGTCGCCGTTCATGAGCAGGTCGTGCCGCCCTCGCACCCAGCGGTAGAAGCCCTCCAGCCGCAGGGCCTGTCCCTTGCTTCGGCCCGCCCACTCGGCGAAGTCGTCGTGGCTCACCATGAAGCCCTTCGCCGGCAGGATCTCCACGTCCTCCAGCCCACCGACGAAGTCCAGCGCCCGGCGCGAGGTGGGGTGGCGGACCGTCAGCCGGCCACCGGCGCCGCCGCGCTCCCGTGAGGGGCTCGCTCCCCGCTCATGGGTGTCCGGCCGACGCACTGCCCGTGACCCGAGGGCCCGCTCCAGGCCTTCCGCGTAGGTCTCGGCCCGGACATAGGTGACCCGGTCGCCGAGTTCGGCGGCACGGTGCCGCATCGCCGAAAGGATCAGATGGGCCTTGGCACGGTGGAAACGGCGTCGGCGCAGGACCGAGCGCGCCTCGATCATGACCACCGGCGCCTGTGCGTCGGGGCCATCGCGGCGCGGATCGAGGAAGTGCGGACCGAGCTGGTCCCCGAACAGCCAGTGGGGGCGTGGCGCCATGGAGTACCGCCTCTCACGTCCGGTTCGCGGGTGCGGCACCGAGGCGGCGCCGTGACCGGGCGGGGCACGTCGAAGACCGGTCGCCGGGAAGTGGCCGGCGCGTCGCGCGGTGCCACGCGGTGACGGGCCGGACGACCGCTCGGCCGATGCTGCCAGCCTTCACCGGTCTCCGCCCGCCGACACTCCGCCCGGCCGGCGCGACGGAGTACCGTTGCCGACGACGGCTCCCGACGCGCGGCACCCGCAGCACCGGGTGTCGTGCGACCGGCCGGGGGTCCGCCCCCGCCTTCTGCCACGACCTCGCCGCCTCCCCCGCAGGGCCGGGTCCGTCCCCGGCGGACCGGCCGGGCCACCGGTACCCACGTGCCCGGGCGTCCGGATCGTCACAGGACCAGGAGCAGTGCCGTGAACCAGCTTCCGGGCGGATCCGCCCCCGAGGGGCCCGAGCAGCAGGCTCTCTTCGGCTGGGAGGACACCGCGCCCGCCGCTCCGCGGGACGGTGGCGGCTTCCGGGACGGTCCACGGGCCAGGCGGATGCTGAACGTACGGGAGGTGTACGCGGAACCGGCCGCGCTCGCTTCCCCGCGTGGCCGACAGATCCTGGCGAGGCTGCCCGGAGTGCCCGTCACCGAGGTGGCCGGCCACTGGCGCATTCCGTCCCTCCACGGCAACGACGGCAACATCGCCCGCTGGACCCGTATCAAGACCGAGACCCTGGTCCTGGGTGTCAGGAAGAGCCTCGTCACGCGCCCCAACGGCAGGTCGGCCGACTGGATCGCCCCCGGCGCCTCCAACGGCTGCGCCATGGCCTGCGCCTACTGCTACGTCCCACGCCGCAAGGGCTACGCCAACCCGATCACGCTGTTCACCAACATCGAGGCGATCATCGCCCACGTACGGCGCCACGTCCGGGCGCAGGGCCCCAAACCGGAGCCCAACCAGTGCGACCCGCGGTCCTGGGTGTACGACGTGGGCGAGAACGGCGACTGCTCCGTCGACGCCCTGATCTGCGACAACACGGCAGACCTCATCGCCGCGTTCCGCGGACTGCCCACCGCAAAGGCGTCGTTCGCCACCAAGTTCGTCAACCCTGACCTGCTCACGCTGGACCCGCGGGGCCGCACCCGGGTGCGCTTCTCGGTGATGCCCGCGGACGACTCACGCCTGCTGGACCTCCGCACCAGCCCGGTCGCGGAGCGCATCGCCGCGGCGGCCGACTTCCTCGACGCGGGGTACGAGGTCCACTTCAACCTCTCCCCCGTCGTGCTGCGCCCCGGATGGCAGCGGGACTGGGCCGACCTGCTCGTCCAGCTCGACGACGTCCTCCCCGACCGGGTGAAGGAGCAGGCGGCCGCCGAGATCATCATGCTGACCCACAACCAGCGGCTCCACGAGGTCAACCTGGGCTGGCACCCCCGGGCCGAGGAGGTCCTGTGGCAGCCGGCCGCGCAGGAGACGAAACGATCGGAGAACGGCGCCCGCAACATCCGCTACGCCCGCGAGGTCAAGCACCAGGCCCTCGTCCGCCTGCGGGAGCTGATCACGACCCACGCACCGTGGCTGCGCATCCGGTACGCCTTCTGAGTACCCGGAACCCAGGGCTCCCCCCGCGCACCGGAGGCCCTTCGGAGCGGATGCGGTGCGCCTGATGAACCCGTGCACCGAGATCGGCCACCACCGCGGGTCCCCACGGACATCACCTCCTGCCGGGCAGGGGAGGAGGTGATCCGGCAAAGGGCTCGTTCCGCTCGCTCACACCGGTGGCGGGGAAGCCGTCGACTGCGGTGCCAGAAGTGGCCGGGACGCTCTCAGCGCGGGTCGGGCGCCAACCGGTCACTGCACGCGTCGGCAGGCTGCCCGGCGCCGGGCAGGCCACCCCTGAGCTGGGGAGGAACCGACCGCACCCCTGCCCCTCCCGGGGGAGCCGGCCGTCGCAGACCCGTTCGTCCGGCCATTCTCCGGACCGTACGGGCCAGGAATTCGTAGAAGCGGTCAGGGAGGAACGCGGCGTCCGCAATGATCATGGCCCCGGAGAAGAGGGGGAGCCCCATGAGCACCGCGATGCCGATGTGCATGCCCAGCAGCATCCCCAGAACCGGGTACTTCAGCCTGCCGAACAGCACGAACGGGAACGCGACCTGCAGCAGCACCGTGAGGTAGCTGGCGATCGCGATCACGGTCGGGTACTGGTCCACCAGATGCGAAAGCGCCGGCCAGGGCTGGAAGAGATCGAGGTTCAGCACGTAGTGGAGAGCGGTGCCCCCGCCCCAGGAAGCGCCCTGCACCTTGTACAGGCCGGCTGCTCCGTAGAGCAGACAGACCTGCGCCGCGATGACGAAGAGGGCGCAGTTGTGCGTCACCGTCGTCAACGTGACTCGTGCGTCTCCCCACGGTCGTGGCCCCCGGCTTCTCACGCGTGCCGACGCGCCCGGTCGCGCGGCGGCTCGTCGGGTTCTGCGCGCGTCCAGCGACCAGCGTCGACCGCAGGCGGTGAAGACGAGGTAGACGGCCATCAGCAGGATGAGGTTGTCTCCCCCGTCCGTCATGAAGATCGCTCTCGCGTGGAACGAGATCACCACCACGGCGAAGAGGACGGACAGGACGCGGGTCCGCCAGCCCAGCATGAAGAGTGCCGACGTCAGGAGGGCGGCCCCGTAGCAGAGTTCGAAGTAGAGACGGCTGTCGGACAGGGTCAGGACGCTGTTCCAGCCCGACTGGTCGAAGAGCTGTCCCGCCAGCTCGGGTGTCCACGGCGAGCCGGGTCCCCAGATCTCGTCACGGTGCGGGAACTCGCGCACGAGGAAGGCGAGGTACAGCAGTCCGTACCCGATGCGCAGAACCGCGGCCGCGTACAAGGACACCGGCCGTTCCGTCACACGTGCCCAGAGCGCGCCGGCTCGGCAGGACAGCCACCGGCCCGGCCCGGCATCCACGGTCTTCTGTCCCGCCGGCCGTTCCTGGTCCACGGCCGGGGACGGGAGCGGGGGGATCTGCTCAGTTCCCATGGGGGGTCACCTTCCACCAGGGCAGGAGCCGGTTCTCGACCGGGACGGGCGGACGGTCGGCAGCCGCTGTGCCGGGCGCGGCGATCGGCAGCGTTTCGACACGAAGCTGTACGAACTCGAACGTGCCGCCGTTGTGGTCGGCGAAGCGGTCGGAGGCGATGTTGCGCAGGTACTGCTGCATCATCACGGCGCGTTCCGAGCGCGCCTCGTCGTCTCCGCCGTGCAGTTCGACGTAGGTGGTCCAGGCACGACGCAACAGGTTCTGCGTCGTGTGGCTCGGAAATGCGTTGTGCTCGACTGCCGAGGAATCCACGGCCGCCAGGTCGAACCAGCCACTCACCCGGACCGATCCGTCGGGGGCCGTATGTGAGGTTCTTGCCAGAATGCGCCGGTTGGCGGAGTCAGGATCCGGGGCGAACAAACGCCAGTTCTGCTCGAACAGGGGGTACACCCACGCATTCACCTGAGGGCTGTACCGCTTCGAGATGGGGTTCGCGGGTGCCACGTGGAGGAAGACCATGGCGACATGCGTCAGGGCTGTCGCCATACACATGAGCACGATGAGGGACAGACCCGCGTGCAGGACCCGCGCTCCCCCGGAACGGTCGCGGAGCACGGCCTCTCCCTCATGGACGTCGCCGGGCGGGCCGATATCGGACCGTTGCACCTGTTCCGTGTCCACCGTCTGCATTCCGCCCGACACCGCCCACCCAGTTCTTCTCATGTCAACTCTCGCGTCCATGCCATTGCCGGGAATGGCACTGACGGCATGCGGCAGAATTCGGATTCCGCCGCATGCCGTCAGGCTTTCATTCCACCATCACGTCATTCCGTGAGCAGCCTCGGTGCGTTTCCGAGACCTAGCCCGCGTGGGCTTCGGGGTTGCCCTGCTCGTCAGGCTTGTCCCCGTAGCCGTGGTGCTCGCCGGGCTTGTCGCCGTGCTCCGGCTTGCCCTCGGGACCGTGGCCCGGCTTGCCCTCGGGACCGTGGCCCGGCTTGCCCTCGGGACCGTGCCCGGGCTTGCCCTCGGGACCGTGGCCCGGCTTGCCCTCGTGCCCATGGTCAGGACCGCCTCCGTGGCCCGGTCCTTCGCCATGTCCCGGTCCACCGTGGCCCGGTCCGCCGTGGCCGGGCCCTTCGCCAGGTCCTTCGCCGTGGCCGGGTCCGCCGTGGCCGGGTCCGCCGCCGGGTCCGCCGGGCTGGCCACCATTACCACCAGTGACATTCCCCGCGGTCACGGCTCCGGTCGTGTTGCCCGCGACGTTCCCGGACGTGTTGCCGGAGATGTTGCCGGACGTACCGCCGGTCACCGTGCCCGCGATCGACCCGCCGAGGAGGCCGCCCCCGGTCGAGACCCCGCCGAGGACACCGCCCAGCACACCCGTGGTGGTGCCCGTGGTGGTACCGGTCGTGGTTCCGGTCGTGGTTCCGGTCGTGGTTCCGCCGGTGGTCGTGGGCGCGCACGTACCGGGGAAGATCCGGTTGGTGTCGAGGGTCACGGCACCGTTACGGGCCAGCGCACGGCCCTGGATGTTCGTCCCCGTCGTCACGCTGATCGAGGTCAGAGCCATGATCGTGCCGACGAAGGTGGAGGTCGTGCCGAGCGTGGCCGAGCTACCGATCTGCCAGTACACGTTGCAGGCGGAGGCGCCGTTCGTGAGGAGCACCCGGCTGGACGATGCCGTGGTGAGGGCTTCGGGGATCTGGAACACCCAGACCGCGTTGGGGTCTCCCCCGGCGTCCAGGACCAGGTCGCCTGTCAGGCCCACGCCCGAGACGGCGGTGTGAACGCCCGGCAGCAGCGTGTCACCGTTGCCGATGCCCGCCGGAAGCGCGAAATCCGTGGCCTGGCTCGCCGCGTTGTTGTACGCCACGACCAAGTCGCTCTTCGCCTGCAGTGCCACGGCGTCCGCGGAGTGCACGGCGCCGAGCACCTGCCCGGGCGGGAAGCCCGTGATGGCCGTCCCCGGGCTCACACCGAGGTCCTGGCTGATGACCGAGGGCCCGGTATTGGTGATCTCCGAACCTGCCAGCACGGAGAAGGAGGCGGCCGTACCCAGCGGCACGGGGGTTGCGATGGCAAGGGCCTGGGTCGGCGTCACCGCGACCATGACGCCGGCAATGGTTGCGGCGAGGCCCGAGGCGAGCCAGCCGGACAAAGCACGACGGCGAGCCAGTTGGGGAATCTTCAGCTTCATCGAGAGGCCATTTCCTATGGGAGGGATCCACGGCATACCGGGGCCTACCAAATCGCCCGGGAAGCCTTCACGTTTGTCGCTACAGGTTATTCAGAATCCGCCACGCCTCGGAGGAAGCCGTTCACCGTCACCGCGAATCCGTCAGGCTGACACAGAAAATAATCTTCATTGCACACAATTGACTATATGAACATTCACTCGAATGCGGCGCTCAAGCGACCCGGGGAAGCTGTCCCTCGCCACGAATGGGGTACCCGGATGACGGACCCCACCACCGTCCAGGTGACATCACGGAACCGCCGCGGTATCGGCGTGGCGGGGCCGTTGGTCCGGTGGTCTCGACGAGGCGATTGTCCAGCCGCGCCGGCCGGGTGCGAAGCGCGCGCAGGATCGGACTGCCCCCTCATCCGGTCCTGCCCGAACAGGAGCTGACAGCAGGTCAGCACCCCGGACACCGGCTTCTGCGGCGCACGCGTACCGAACGAGGGACAGGCGACGGTCGGCCGCGGTGACGGGGGCGAGACTCCGCGTATGCGCAACCCGAGCGGCTCCCTGAGCGGGAACGAAGCATCCGTGTGACGCTGGATGACGGGCCTGCGGGATACGCACGGCGTGTGCTCGCGGGGCCTGCGGTACCGGTCGGACCGACCCTTCACCGAACGGGTACCGGACCAGTCCAGGCAGAGCCCTCCCCGGAGGAGACGAAGCATGAACATCACTCGAATCCGCCGCTCAGTCCTCGCCGCCTCAGCGGCAGTGGTCTTTCCCGTAGCACTGGGAATCGCCGCGCCGACCGCGTCCGCCGACAGCGGCTCGCAACCGTTCGGCCCGGGCTGCTCGTCCGTACCGAAGGAAGGCACAGGCGGCCTCGACGACATGTCCGACGACCCGGTGGCAACCGCGGCCTCCAAGAACCCCGAACTGTCGACGCTCGCCGCCGCGGTGAAGGCTGCCGATCTGGTTGACACCCTGAACAACTCCAAGGACATCACGGTGTTCGCCCCGACCAACGCCGCGTTCGAGAAGATCCCGAAGGCGGACCTCGACTCCCTGCTGGCCGACAAGGCCCAGCTGACCAAGGTCCTCACGTACCACGTGGTCGGCCAGAAGATCACCCAGAACGAGCTCGCGGACGGCGACTTCAAGACCTTGGAGGGGAGCAACCTCACCACCTCGGGGTCGGGTGACTCCTTCAAGGTGAACGATTCCGCGAAGATCGTCTGCGGCAACATCCCGACGGCGAACGCGACGGTGGAGCTCATCGACACCGTCCTGATGCCCAAGTAGCGGGCAGGGGCAGCGGGTATCGCCGCCCTGGCACCACGAGGAGCAGGGCCCGGTCGCCGGTTTCGGCATCGCGAGCACCGAAACCGGCACCGGAGCCCACCCCGGCCGGGGTCGGCGTCGACCACGCAGGAACACCCGTGATTCGCCCGCTGGAGCGTGAGTTGCTCGATCCTCCGCACCGGCTCGACAGCTCCAGCGCAGAGCCCCAGGCCGGTGGCCTGGGGCTCTGTCGGATCGAGGCTTCGGATCGAGCTGGGGTGAGGCGCGGCCGGCTGCCGGGACGGCGGCTACTTCGGGTCGCCGCCGAACTTCGAGGTCGACCAGAAGTACCCGAGCACCGCGAGCCCGAGGCACCAGGCGACCGCCAGCCAGCCGTTGTGGCCGATCTCGCTGCCGAGCAGCAGCCCGCGCAGCGTCTCGATGGCCGGGGTGAAGGGCTGGTACTCGGCGATCGGCTGGAACCAGCCCGGCATCGTGTCGACCGGGATGAAGGCGCTGGAGAGGAGGGGCAGCATGATCATCGGCAGAGCGTTGTTGCTGGCGGCCTCGGCGTTGGGGCTGATCAGGCCCATGCCGACCGCGATCCAGGTGAGCGCCATGGCGAAGAGCACGAGCAGCCCGAACGCCGCCAGCCACTCCGGAGCGGTCGCGTCCGTGGACCTGAAGCCGATGGCCACGGCGACGGCTCCGACGAAGATCACGCTCATCACGCACTGCAGCACGCTGCCCACGACGTGCCCGATGAGTACCGAGCCGCGATGGATCGCCATCGTGCGGAAGCGGGCGATGATGCCCTCGGTCATGTCGCTGGAGACGGACACCGCGGTGCCGATCGCGGTACTGCCGATGGTCATCAGCAGGATGCCCGGGACGATATAGGCGATGTACTCGGAGCGGTCCGCGCCGCCGCCGCCGATACCGGCGCTCATCACGTCGCCGAAGACGTAGACGAAGAGCAGCAGCAGCATGACCGGGGTGAGCAGCAGGTTCAGGGTGAGCGACGGGTAGCGCCGCGCGTGCAGGAGGTTGCGGCGCAGCATCGTGGTCGAGTCGCGGACGGCAAGGGAAAGGGCGCTCATCGGACGGTCTCCTCGGGCTGGTCGGGGCGGTCGGTTCCGCCGGTCAGGGCGAAGAACACGTCGTCGAGGTCGGGGGTGTGCACGGTGAGTTCGTCCGCCTCGATGCCGGCCGAGTCCAGCCAGTCGAGGATGGAGCGCAGCTCGCGCTGGCTGCCGTCGCTGAGGATCTGCAGGGACAGCGCCTCGTCGTCCCGGGTCACCTCGCGCAGGGCGTCGGCGGCGGACCGGTACGCGGCCGGGTCGGAGAAGCGGAGTCGCACGTGTCCGCCGGGGATGAGCCGCTTCAGCTCGTCGGCGCTCCCCTCGGCGGCGATCCTGCCGTCGTTGAGCACCGCGATGCGGTCCGCGAGCTCGTCGGCCTCCTCCAGGTACTGCGTGGTGAGGAAGACCGTGACGCCGTCGGAGACGAGCTCGCGGATGATCCCCCACATGGTGTGGCGGCTGCGCGGGTCGAGGCCCGTGGTCGGCTCGTCGAGAAAGATGATCCGCGGGTTCCCGACGAGGGTCATGGCGATGTCCAGGCGTCGCTTCATGCCGCCGGAGTAGGTGGAGGCGGGCTTCTTCGCAGCGTCCACCAGGTCGAACCGCTCCAGCAGCTCGGCGGTGACCCGCCGCCCCTCGCCGCGGGAGAGATGGTGCAGGTCCGCCATGAGGAGCATGTTCTCCTCACCGGTGATCAGCCCGTCGACGGCGGAGAACTGCCCGGTGACGCCGATCGCGGCGCGCACGGCCTGCGGGTCGGCGGCCAGGTCGTGGCCGTTGACGCGGATGTCGCCGGAGCCGGCGTCGGCGGTGATGAGGGTGGAGAGGATCTTCACCACGGTGGTCTTGCCGGCGCCGTTGGGGCCGAGCAGGGCAAAGACGGTGCCTGCCGGGATGCGCAGGTCGATCCCGTCGAGGACGAGCTTGTCGCCGTAGGACTTGCGCAGACCGACGGCGGAGACGGCGGCGGGCGGCTCCTGGGCGCCGCTTCTGGGTGTGGGCATGACAGTTGAAGGCACGGGACTCTCCCGATCGAAGGCTGGAACGGAGTGGACGGTGGAATCTCAGGCGGGGGCTGACGGATGCCGATGTTTCCGTGGAGCGTGCGGGCGCGGACCTCGACGGCGCCCTCGGACTTCTCCGGGCCCCCGAATCCGGTCAGCGCATTGCGCACGGCCCCGGAGCCCGGACGCGGACGATGCCGCCCGCATCCGCATCGGCGCGGATCGGGGCTCGCACGGGCGCCGGTGCGCCGAGCCGTTCGCTCCGGCCCTCGCGCCGCGGCATCACCACCACGAAGTCGGGTTCGAGACCGCGCGGCCGTACGCCGGCCGAGCCATGGGCGAGTTCACGGGTGATCTCGCCCATGGCGGCGGACAGCACATCGAGCGGGGTCGGGCGGGTGGCCGGCTCCAGCGGCGCGGTCAGCCGCTCGACGGACCGGCGGGCCTCGTCACCCACGCCTTCGGCAGCCGCGGCCGACCCCCCGCGAAGTGTTTCGACGTACGACGTCAGATCCATGGCGCAATGATGGCACCATTATGGCGCCATCCGCAACCCGCGAGGCGCAATACATGGCACATGACTGGGCTGACCGATAGCGAGCAGGTTGATATATCCAGCTCAGAGGCCTGATGACCATGACGCCAAGCTGTCGCCGGATGGCGCCTTACGGGCAGCAGAGCGTGTCGTGCACGCGCCCCTGGTCGGCGGAGCACTGAGACGTCCGGGACCGTGGCGCCGCGCCCGCGGCTGCCTGTTCCGGGGCTCGTCGGGATGGGGGCACCGGCCGTCCCCGCCCTCAGGCGTGCGGCCGGCCACGCCCGCCCCGACAAGCGGTCCCTCTACACGGACGACCTCGGAGAGATCACGGCCGGCCGGGGATGACCGCCGGGAGCGGCGCCGCGGTGACGGGCGTGCGCCCGTCCGCCTCCTGGTACGTCTCCCACCACGCCGTGTCCGGACGGACTCAGGTGGACCGTCGGAGGGGGCCGCCGGGGAAGCGCTCACCCGCCGTGTTCCGCAGGGAATGCACCCGGACGGACATCTCCGGCGTCATGCCCGGACCCTCGGGACCGGGGTGTGACGCCGAGGACGGCCGGGACCTGGGCCGTCCCGCACCGGAGGGTGGCCGCCCGGAGAGACCTTGACCACAGCGCGTCCAGCTCGGGGATGCCGTGGGATCGCTCGGATGTTGGCAGCGATGGACATCCCGAGCCAACGAACAGGACATGCCGTGACAGATGTGAACGCCGGCCGCGCAGCAACCCTCTCGCGCACGTTCTCGGTACGCGGACTCACCTCGCGCAACCGGATCGCCATGGCGCCCATGACCCGGCGGTTCTCCCCCGGTGGCGTCCCGGGTCAGGACGTGGCGGACTACTACACGCGACGGGCCGCCGGCGGCGTGGGGCTGATCATCACCGAGGGCACCTACATCGACCACGAGTCCGCGGGGACCAGCGGCCGGGTCCCGCGGTTCCACGGCGAGGACGCGCTCGCGGGCTGGGCGGACGTCGTCGACTCCGTGCACCGGGCGGGCGGCGCGATCATCCCCCAGCTGTGGCACGTGGGCGTCACCCGGGCCGAAGGCGCACCGCCCGTGGTGGACGCGGAGCCCGTCGGCCCGTCCGGCGTGTCCCTGGCGGGCGAGCCCAAGGGGCGCGCCATGACGCAGAAGGACCTCGACGATGTCATCGGCGCGTTCGCCGACGGGGCGGCGGCCGCCGAGCGTCTCGGCTTCGACGGTGTCGAACTGCACGGTGCCCACGGCTACTTGATCGACCAGTTCCTGTGGGCCGGCAGCAACCGCCGTACCGACGCCTACGGCGGCGACCTCGTCGCACGCACCCGTTTCGCGGCCGAGATCGTGGCGGCCTGCCGCGCGGCCGTGTCCGACGCGTTCCCCCTGTTCTTCCGCATGTCCCAGTGGAAGCAGGACGCCTACGAGGCGAAGCTCGCGCGGACCCCCGGGGAACTGGACTCCCTGCTCACACCGCTGGCCGAGGCCGGAGTCGATGTGTTCCACGCGTCCACCCGCCGCTACTGGCTGCCGGAGTTCGAGGGCTCGGACCTGAACCTCGCCGGATGGGTGAAGAAGATCAGCGGCAGGCCGACGGTCACCGTCGGCTCCGTCGGCCTGGACGGCGACTTCTTCGGCGCCTTCCAGGGCAACAGCTCGGCGGTCACCGGCATCGACCAGCTGCTGGACCGGATCGAGAAGGACGAGTTCGACATGGTCGCCGTCGGCCGTGCGCTGATCGCCGACCCCGAGTGGGCGGCGAAGACCCTGCGCGGCGACACCAGGAGCATCACGCCGTTCGGCGCGGAGATGCTGAAGACCCTGCACTGACCGGTGATCGCGGGGGAGCCCGGGCGAGGACCGGCCTCCGGGCCGACCACACCGTGAACCCGGGAAGTGATCCCTCCGGGCTCGACGGGTCCGCACCACCGTCCGACAGCCGGCTCTCCCGTCCCGGCAGGGCCACCGCCCGCCGGGACCGGAAGGTACGCGGACCGGCCAGGAGCCGCTCGTAAATCCCCGGAACCGAGCGACCCTCCGCTGTAGAGTTTTTGAGTCCTGTCGTCTCCGATAGAGGTGGACGTTGCGCATCTGAGGTCCGCGATCATCGCGCGGTACGGCTCCCGCCGTAGCCCGTCACGCCCCGTCGGCTTTCCTGCCGCCCCGTGACCCCGCGTGGATGCGACCTCGGCGCATGAGCCGTCCCCCGCCCCCGGAGGACCGCGTCCCTTTCTCCCCCGGCCCGGGTCGCCGCGTGGTGCTCGCATACGAAGCCCCTGTTCACACGCTTGCGACTGCGAGGATCACCCATGTCACACCCCCTCACGCCCCCGGCCTCCCTGACCTGCTCCGCCCTGTCCTTCCGGTGGCCGGACGGCACCGGGGTCTTCGACGGGCTCTCGCTCGGCATCGGCCGGGGCCGCACCGGCCTCGTCGGCACCAACGGATCCGGCAAGTCCACCCTGCTGCGCCTCCTCGCCGGCCGGCTGCGGCCCTCCCACGGGTCGGTGACCGTCGGCGGCAGCCTCGCCTACCTCCCGCAGAACCTCACCCTCGACACGGGACTCCGCGTCGAGGCGGCGCTCGGCATCGCCGGGCGGCGCGCGGCGCTGCGCGCCATCGAGGCGGGGGACGTCGCCGAGGAGCACTTCGAGACGATCGGCGACGACTGGGACGTCGAGGAGCGGGCCCTGGCGACCCTGGGGTCGCTCGGCCTCGGCGGCATCGGCCTGGACCGCACCGTCGGACAGCTGTCCGGCGGTGAGACCGTCCTGCTGCGCCTGGCCGCACTGCTGCTGGAGCGCCCGGACGTGCTGCTGCTCGACGAGCCGACCAACAACCTCGACGTGTGCGCGCGCCGCCGGCTGTACGAGGCCGTCGAGTCCTGGCGCTCCGGTGTGCTCGTCGTGGTCAGCCACGACCGTGACCTGCTGGAACGGGTCGACCGCATCGCCGAGCTGCGCTCCGGATCGGTGAGCTGGTACGGCGGCGGCTGGTCGGCGTACGAGGAGGCGCTGGCCACCCGGCAGGAGGCGGCGGGGCGCGTGCTGCGGGCCGCCGGGTCCGACGTACGGCGTCAGAAGCGCGAGCTGGAGGAGACCCAGATCAAGGTGGACCGCCGGCAGCGGCACAACAAGAAGATGGACGCCCAGCGGCGTGCCCCGAGGATCGTGGCCGGCGCGCACAAGAGGTCGTCACAGGAGTCGGCGGGCAAGCTGCGCGGGCTGCACGAGGAGCGGCTCCAGGAGGCACGGGAGCGGCTCGACGAGGCCTCGGACGCGATCCGCGACGACGCCGAGATCCGGGTGGACCTCCCCCGCACCGCCGTGCCCGCGGGCCGCACCGTCCTGAGCCTGCGCGGGCTGCGCCCCCGCTTCGGCGCGCTCCGCGACGGGGAGCTCGACGTCCGGGGGCCCGAACGCATCGCGCTGGTGGGACGCAACGGCGCCGGCAAGACGACGCTGCTGCGCACCCTCACCGGGGAGCTCGCGCCGCTGTCCGGCGAGGCCAGGACCTTCGTACCGCTGCGCTTCCTGCCGCAGCGGCTGGATGTGCTGGACGAGGGTCTGAGCGTCGCGGCGAACGTGGCCCGCACGGCGCCGGGGGTCACCGACAACCACATCCGCTCCCAGCTCGCCCGGTTCCTGTTCAAGGGGGCGCGTGCCGAACAGCTCGCGGGCACCCTCTCGGGCGGTGAGCGCTTCCGGGCGGCCCTCGCGGCGACGATGCTCGCCGCACCGGCCCCGCAGCTCCTGATGATGGACGAGCCGACCAACAACCTGGACCTGGCGAGTGTCCGGCAGCTGGCGGGCGCACTCGACGCCTACGAGGGTGCGCTCGTCATCGCCGGCCACGACCTTGCCTTCCTGGAGTCGGTCGGCATCACCCGCTGGCTGCTCGTCGGGGAGGAGCTGCGGGAGACCACCGCCGAGGAGGTGCGCGAGCTGCTCCACGCACCGGACCCGGGCGTGTGAGGACGGCCGGTGTTGTACTGGAAGGAGGCGGGCCCGCACCTGCGGGCACGCTCCCCCGCCCACACCGGCTACCGAATCCGGGTCCCCCATGCATCCTCTCCACGGACTCCGAAGAGCCCCCCGGGCGGTCGCGGTCGCGGCAGCCGTCGTCCTCGCCGCCGGCTGCGCGGCGGTGGCGGCCGAGTCACGCCCGGCCGAAGCCCCCGTCGCCGGCGGGGCGGCGGCCCCCGGACCCGCCGCCCCGCCCGCGCAGCCACCCGCCGACCGGACCGACCCGCGCACCGTGACAGCGAGGCTCACCATCGCGTCGATCGGCCTCACGGACCTGCGCGTGGTCCCGTACGAGGGGACGACGGACGACCGGGCGGGGACCCGCGTCCAGGACCGCGGTGTCGCCGCGAGTCCGTACGGCGAGGAGGGCGGCGTCGGTCCCGGCGAGATCGGGAACTACCTGGTGACGGCCCACCGGCTCTCCGCGGGCGGGCCGCTGCGCGACCTCCCGTCCCTGGACAGGGGGGACGTGGTGCTCGTCACGGCGGACGGCACGATGTACGAGTACCGGATCACCGGGACCCGGGAGACCTCGTTCCGGTCCGAGCGCTCCCTCGCCGAGCAGCGGGCCGAGGTCCCGGGCGAGCCGGGTGAGAAGCCGTCCCGGGCGATGATCACCCTCTCCACCTGTGCCACGCCGGAGGACGACGCGGCGGGTAACCACTGGCGCGACGCCAACAACAATCCGGAGCACCGCATCGACAAGATCGGCGTGCTGGTGTCCTCGCGGCCGTCCTGACGCGGGCAGTCCCCCGGGGTCACCCTTCGGGAAGGTCGAGCCACCGCGCCGTGCCGGGGGCGATCACGTGGGTGTGCCCGCCCAGGACGACCCGCACCCCCGGCGGGCCGTCGTCGGGCACGGCGATCCCGAGGCGCTCGGCGCCGATGCGCAGGTCCACGTCCCAGTGCCGGCGGAAGCGCAGGCGTACACGGAACTTCGAGAGCTGGGGGAGCGTGGCCGGGCTCAGCCACAGCGCGTCCTCCCGGGTCTCCAGACCCGTCATGCCGCGCTGGACGAAGTCGAGGGTGCCGGCCATCGCCCCCAGGTGGATGCCCTCCTCCGTCGTGCCGTCCTGGATGTCGGCCACGTCGCCGGTGAGCGCCTCCTCGCAGTGCGCCCACGCGTCCTCGCGGTGCACCCTGGCGAGCACCCAGGCGTGGACGAGGGAGCTGAGGGTGGAGCCGTGGCTGGTGCGAGCCACGTAGTAGTCGACCGTGGTCCGCCAGGTGTCGTCGTCGAGTTCGTGACCGAGCCGCCGGAACAGGGTGGCGAGCTCCTGGGGGGAGAAGAGGTAGCCGAGCATCAGGACGTCGGCCTGCTTGGACGCCTGGTAGCGGTTGACGGTGTCGTCCTCCGCCTCCATGATCCGGTCGAGCCGCCGGATGTCCCCGTACCGCTTCCGGTAGCCGTCCCAGTCAAGTTCGGCCAGGTCGCCGTACCCGGCGAACTGGCTGATGACGCCCCGGTGGTACGGCACGTACAGCCGGCGGGAGATGTCGTCCCAGCGCGCCGGCTCGGCGGGGTCGAGCCCGATGCGGTCGAGGAGCTGCCGGCATCTGATGTCGGGCAGGTCGCGGCAGAGTTCGCCCGCCCGGGTCAGGACCCAGGCCGCCGTCACGTTCGTGTAGGTGTTGTCGTCGAGCCCCGCCGTCATCGCATCGGGGTAGGCGTCGTGGTACTCGTCGGGTCCGACGACGCCTCGGATCCGGTACCGCCGCAGGCCGTCGTCCCATGTGGCGCTGTCGGCCCAGAAGCGGGCGATCTGCAGGATCATCTCCGCGCCCTTGGAGTACAGGTACTCCGTGTCACCGGTGGCCTGGCAGTACTGCCACACGTTGTACGCGACCGCCGAGCCGACGTGGTGCTGCAGCCGCGAACGGTCGGGCAGCCACCGGCCCGAGCGCGGGTTGAGGTGCAGCTCCTGGGTCTCCTCGCGCCCCTCGTCGGCGCTCTGCCACGGGTACATCGCACCTGCCCTGCCCGCCCCGCGCGCCGCACGGCAGGCCGCGGGCAGCCGCCGGTAGCGGTAGTCGAGCAACCCCCGGGAGATCTCCGGGAGATGGAGGTTCAGGAACGGGAGGACGAAGAGCTCGTCCCAGAAGACATGGCCCCGGTACGCCTCGCCGTGCAGTCCTCTGGCCGGTACCCCGACGTCGAGTTCGGCGGTGTGCGGGGAAAGGGTCTGCAGCACGTGGAAGAGGTGCAGCCGCAGGATGCGGCCCGGCTCGCCCGGTACCTCCAGCCTGACCTGCTGCCACAGGTCGGCCCAGGCCCGGCGGTGCGAGGCGAGCAGTCCAGGGTAGGCCGGGGCGCGACGGACCGCGGACACGGCGGCCTGCCGGGGGCTGCCGATCGCCGGGTCGCGGGAGGTGTACAGGGCGACCGTCTTGTCCACGGCGGCACCGGCGTCCGGGCGGTCCAGCGGGAGCACGAGGTTCTGCTGGACGGAGCGCGGCGTCTGCCGGGGCGTGACCCGGTGGTTCCTCCCCGCCGCCGCCTCGCCGCCCGCCCCGGGGCCGCTCGCGACCACGACGCGGGCGGCGAGGGCGACCGTGATGTCCGATTCCACCGTGCGGCAACGCAGCCAGACCGTGGAGCCCGGTTCCGTACCGGTCTCCCAACCGGTCAGATGGCGGTCCGCGAGGTCCCGGTAGCGCGCCACCCCGGCGTTGCGTACGTCCCCGTCGATCGCGGACTCCACCTCCACCTCGCCCGCCCAGCCGTCGGCGGTGAACACCGTGTGCAGCGCGGCGAGATGGGGATCGCCCATGTGCACAAGTCGCTCCTGCTCCACGGTCAGCCGGCGGCCCGCCCCGTCCTCGTAGACGGACCGGCGGGTCAGGGTCCCGCCGCGCAGGTCGAGCGACTGCCGGTGGTCCACGAGGTACGGATGGTCGGGGGACAGCCACGGGCCGGGAGGCGCTCCCGCCGGTCGGATGCGGTAGCGCAGCGGCAGCCAGTCCGGGAGGTTGACCATGTCCTCGTTCTCGACCTGCCGGTCCTGGACCGCCGAGGTCAGGCGGTTGTAGCAGCCCGCCACATAGGTGCCCGGGTAGTGCGGCCCGCCCGCGCGGGTCTCGGACGCGGCTCCCCGGGTGGCGAAGTAGCCGTTGCCCAGGGTGCACAGCGCCTCGCGCAGACGTTCCTTCGACGGCTCGTACCCCTCGTACGACCAGGTCCAGGCCGTCGCCATCAGCCGTCCCCGCCGATCAGCAGGTCCCCGGGATCGGGAACCACGATGTCGGCGCCGTGACGGCGCAGGTCGGCAGCTCCCGCGGGGGTGTCCGTACGGTCGACGCCGACAACCAGTCCGAAGCCGCCGCGGCGGCCCGCCGCCACCCCCGCCAGGGCGTCCTCCACGACGGCGGTGTCCTCCACGGGGGTCCGCAGCCGCCGGGCCGCCTCCACGAACAGGGCGGGATCCGGCTTGCCGGGCAGTCCCAGCCGGTGCGCCTCGTTGCCGTCGACCACGGCTTCGAACAGGTCCAGGAGTCCGGCTCCGGACAGCAGCTCCGTCGCGTGCCGGGAAGCGGAGGCGGCGGCGCACGGCACCCGTTCCTCGCACAGCACGTGCAGGAGGCGGACCGTACCCGGCCAGACGGCGACCGGGGTGGCGCGCAGGCTTTTTGTGAACACCTCGTCCTTGCGTGCCGCGACCGCCCACACCGTCGTCGTGCCCGGTGGGTCGTCGGGGCCGCCCTCGGGGAGGTCCAGCCCGCGCGACGCGAGGAAGGCCGCCGCGCCGTCCTTCCGCGACCGGCCGTCGACATGGCGCCGGTAGTCGTCCTCCTCGTCGAAGGGGCGCTGGCCCCCGTGGGACGACAGGCAGGCGTCGAAGGCCTCCTTCCAGGCCGCGGCGTGCAACGGGGCGGAGTCGGTGATCACCCCGTCCGTGTCGAAGACCACGGCGCGCACGGAGCGCAGGCACGCGGCCGGGGACGGTGCGGCTGCCATGACCGGGTGGTCCCTTCGTCAGGTGTCCCCCGTTCCATGGCACCAGGTTCCGGCTGCGGGCGCCCTTCCTGGGGCCCGGGCAAAGAATCGAAAAAGTCTCATTTTGCACCATTTTGAGCTACCGTACATACATGTCCAGTACCGAGCGTCAGACCGATCGGCAGGCCGAGTACGCGTGTCCGGCCTGCAAGCACGCCGTCGCGACCGTGTTGGCGCGGCACAAGACCCTCGGAATCTTCGTCCCGGTGTGGGGCCCCGGCCCGTGTCGGAACCCCGACTGCAGCAGGTGCGTGACCGCCGACGAGCCCGAGCCCGCGGAGCGTGCGGGCCGCTGAGCCCCCGCTCCACCGTCCGGGGCCCCGGCCTCGGGCCCCTGGCCAGGCATGCCGTGGACGCCGGCTTTCCGCACCACCCTCCCCCGGTGTCGACGCCCCGCGTCTGCCGCTTCCGGGGGACGTACCGGCCCGGCCGGCACGTGCAGTGGGTTCAGGCGGCCAGCCGGAGACGCTGACCGGGGTAGATGAGGTCCGGTCCCTCGTCCAGCAGCTCGCGGTTCAGCTCGAACAGGGCGTCGGTACCGCCGGGTACGTCCGCCCGCTCGGCGATCACGGAGAGGCAGTCGCCCGGCTCGACGACGTAGGTCTCGGCACCGGCGAGCTCGTGGGAGTCGGACGCCTCAGCGGCGTCGGACGCCTCGTGGGAGGAACCTTCCGAGCTGCTCGGACCGCTGTCCGACTGACGCTGCGGTGCGGCCTTCGCCGTCTCGTCGCGCTGAGGGGTGCTGCCTGCCTGCGGGCTCGATGTGCCGTTCGCGCCGAGCCGGCCGCAGGTGGGCCAGGCCGACAGTCCCTGCGAGCGGGCGACGCGTTCACCGACGGCGATCTGCTCGGACCGGGTGGCGAGGTCGGCGCGCGGTGCGTACTGACCGCCGCCGTACGCCCGCCAGGTGGAGGGCGCGAACTGCAGCCCGCCGTGGTAGCCGTTACCGGTGTTGATGTTCCACCGGCCGTTGCTCTCGCACTCGGCGATGCGGTCCCAGTCGGTGCCCGCGGTGACCGTCGGCGCCGTGACGGCCAGGGCCGGGAAGGCCTGCACGGTGGCGGACTGCGCGGTGGCGGGCCGGGCCGGGGCGGCCGCGGCGCCGCGGCCGGAGAGGCCCAGCACGCTCAGGAGGACCAGCAGAAGGGCGAGCGCCGATTCAACGGGTCGCTTGGCGAGGGGTGATGCCGGCATGTCGGTATTCCTCCGCTGTGCTCCGGAATGTGCAAGGGCACGAACAGATAAGCCGCCGATATGCTTTTGAAGGCGCTCCGACGCGTTTCGCGTCCGCGACTTCACCCGAGTGGAGGCCGCGGCCCCATCGCCCGGGCCGGCGCTGCGGGGCCGGGCGCGCAGGGCGGGCGGAACGCCGGCGCAGGGCGGGCGGAGGTCACCTCCGCGGAACTCGCAGCCTGGCCATCTCGGCCCGGATCACGGGCAGTTGGTCGTACAGCGCGTCCCCGGGGCAGCTGGTCCGGAACGTGTCGCGGTGACCCGAGACCGCGTGGAGGTGGACCACCTCACCCCGCTGGTAGAGGCTCTCGTCGTTCGTCGAGACCATTCGCACGGTGCTCCGCGGGTCGGTGCCCGGCCGCAGCTTCCACGCGCCCACCTTCGCGATCCCCTCGATGAGCGCCTGCGGCACCGGCACCCCGGGACCGAAGCTGCCCAGCGCCGCGATCCCCACGCTGTGCGCGTTGAAGCCCTTGGCGTGCGCGCCGCGCACGGAGCGGCCCACGCCGCCCGCCCTGCCCTCGTAGATGGTCCCGCAGCGGTCGACGACGAAGTTGTAGCCGATGTCGTCCCACCCCTCCCCCGCGACGTGGTCCTCCTCCATCGCCCGGAGCATCCTCGGGGCGTCGGCGCAGTCGTAGTCGTTGGTGTGGTTGGTGTGGTGGACGAAGACCGCGTTCACCGACCCCGTGTACGTCGCGTGCTCCCTGACCAGGCTCTCGTCCGCGTGCCAGTCCGCCCGTCCGACGATCGCGGGCCGCGGGGCTCCTCGCGGGGCCTCGGGCTCGGCCGTGGTCGGCTCGGGTGCGACGAGCCGTACCGGCGCGTCCCGGAACACCAGGACGGCCAGCGGCACGACGACGGCGCCCAGGGCTGTTCGGCGAAGCCACATAGCGCCACCCTGCCCGCTGACCAGCCACGTCGCAGTCGTGCCGCACCCGGTCGGGTGAAGCGGCAGCCGCCGGCCGGGAGGCGACGGGTCAGGACGCGGCGGCGGCCCTGTGCTCCTCGATGATGCGCCGGGCGCGGTGTGGGGAGGTGTCCAACCGGGCGAGCACACCGGGGACGGCGTTGTTGGGGAGGATGAGCTCGAAGAGCGCGGATATCTCGGCGACCAGGTCCGGCGCGTCGGCCATCGACTCGGTCACCAGCTGCACACCGGTCCAGGCACCGACGAGCAGCCGGGACGTGGCGACCGGGTCGACGTGCGGCAGCAGCTCGCCCCGCTCCTTGGCCTCGGTGAGGAGTTCGGCGCCGAGCGTGATCCAGTCCGGCCAGCGGGTGCCGAACAGGCTGCGTGCCCGGGGGTCGACGGACAGCCGTATCGAGGCGCTGAGCATGGGTTCCCGGGGCAGCCGGTAGGCCAGCAGGAGCGCGATGTCCACCCACTCCTGCAGCTTGAAGGTCTGCGGAGTCACTCCGTCCGAGGTCACGGCCTCTTCGAGGACACCGCGCGCCAGCTCTTCCTTCGAGGTGAAGTGGAAGTAGAGCGCACCCCTGGTGAGACCGGCCCGCTCAAGGATCGCGGCGATCGTGGCGGCGTCGTAACCGTGCTCGTCGAAGACCTCCGCAGCGGCCTCCAGGAAGATTCTGCGCGTCCGGATCGCCCGTTGCTGTCTTGCCAACTCGCGCTCCCCTTGACCTCGGCTTGACGCTTCTCCAAAAAAGACCGGTGAACCGGTATTATATCAGCGCCAGGCTGCCCACTTTGCGCCATGTCCGGGGGGGACCGTGCCCGACGTACCTGTTTTCCCTCATACTCCGCGCGCCGACGTCGGGGGCGGCGACAGGGTCCCTGAGGAATACGTCCACCTCAGGCGTGCCGAAGCCGTTCTCGTCACCGGATGGCACCGCCGCGAAGATGGCGAATTCTCGCTCACCGTCATCTGGCCGGCCCCCGGTGGCGGACTGCCCTACGACCCCCGGATGCTCACCCAGGCCATCCGGCAGAGCGGCCTGCTCATCGCGCACGCGGAGTACGGCGTACCGCTTTCCCACCACACGCTGCTGCACTCCTTCGACTTCACCGTAGCCCCCCGGTTCCGTGTTCCGGCGAGCGGGCCGTCCCCGCTCACCGTCGGGATCTCCCTCGCGGAGCCGAAGAAGCGTGGCCGGGCCGTGAGTTCCCTCGGCATGGACATCCGCCTCTACCAGGACCACACCATGGTGGCGCGGGCGGATTGCGACTTCGGCTGGATATCCCCGGGCGCCTACCGCAGGCTCCGCGGCGAGCACCTCACGGCCGGGTGGAACACCTGGGCGCTCCCCGCGCCGGCCGACCCCCGCACCGTCCGGCGTGCCACCGGCACCGATGTCGTCCTGGCACCCGGCGACGGACCCCACCGCTGGCAGCTGCGCAACGACGTGGACAACGTCCTGCTGTACGACCACCCCGTCGATCACGTCCCGGGGCTCGTCCTGATCGAGGCCGCACACCAGGCGGCCAACGCCGTCCTGCACCCTGCCCCCTTCGAGGCGACCACCGTCCACACGTCCTTCGAGCGGTACGTCGAATTCGACAGCCCCTGCTGGATCGAGGCGCGGGTGGCGCCCTCCCCCCGCCCCGGGGAGGCCACGGTGCTGGTCACGGGGACACAGGCCGGCGAAACGGTCTTCCGGGGCCGGCTGAGCGGTCCGTACGGCTGAGAGCCCCACAAAGCCGCCGGGCGAGCGGGCGGCTCACTGGTTGACGAAGCCGCCGTCCACCGGCAGGACCGTGCCCGTGAGGAACGGGCAGCGGTCGCTGAGCAGCCAGGCCGCCGCGTGCGCCACCTCTTCCGGCTCGGCCGTACGGCCTTGCGGTGTCATGCTGTTGACCATCTCCTCCAGACCCGGATTGCGTCCGAACCAGTCGGCGGTGATCTCGCTGCGCGTGGTGCCGGGGGCAACGGCGTTGACCCTGATGCCCTGTTGGGCGTACTCGTCGGCGGCGGCCCGCGTCAGGCCGACGACCGCGTGCTTGGCCGCTATGTAGGGCGCCGCGGCGGGAATGGCCACCAGGCCGCCCACACTGCTGTTGTTCACGATGGAGCCTCCGCCGTTCGACAGCATGGCCGCGATCTCGTGACGGAGACAATTCCAGACACCGCGCACATTCGTGTCCATGACGGCGTCGTAGACGTCGTCGCCCATCAGGTGCAGGGGAGTCCGGTCGCCGCCGAGCCCGGCGTTGTTGAACGCCGAGTCCAGTCGCCCGTAGGTGTTCACCGCGAAGTCCACCGCCCTGGCGGCGTCCTTCGCCACGGTGACATCGCAGACGACGTGGGAGGCCTCCCCGCCCTTGCCCCTCAATTCCGCGGCCAGTGCGGCCAGTCGGTCCTCCCTGCGCGCGGCGAGGACCACCGTCGCGCCTTCCTGGGAGAACACGCGTGCCGCGGCCGCGCCGATGCCGCTGCTGGCCCCGGTGACGAGGACGACTCTGCCGTTCAGAAGATCACTCATGGGGCGCAGTCTGGCAGGCCCGGTCGAGCGGGACCATGGCCGCGGAGATCCGCGGCAGCATCAGGTTCCAGAACTGGGCGACCGCGTACCGCGGGGACCATTCCACATCCAGCCGCGCGAGGGCCTGCGTCCCCGCGACCGCCGCCGTCACGGTGGAGACCACGTCCTCCAGCGGGACGTCCGGCGCCAGCGCGCCCTCGCTCCGGGCCTGGGTCAGCGTCGAGCGGACCCAGCCGCCCCACACCTGCCACAGCGCGACGTCCTGCCGCCAGGTGACGTCCGCGGCCAGGCCGAAGCCGGCGCGCAGCACGACGTCCTCGGTGAGCCGCCGGGCCAGCACGTGCGAGGTGTCCACCAGATTTCCCAGCGGGGCCGGACGGTCCCCCGGGCGCGGGGCGAGGATGTCCTGGAGGAGGCCCACCGCGGCGGTCTCGACGGCAGCCCCCAGCGCCTGCTTGCTGCGGAAGTGGAAGTGCAGCGCCCCACTGCTGACCCCGGCCCCGCGGGCGATCCCGGTGAGCGAGGAGAGCGCGAATCCGCCCTGGTCGAAGGCCTCCGCGGCCGATCGGATCAGCTGCTGGCGCGTGCGTACCGCGCGGTCCTGCTTGGCCATCCTGCCGCTCCGGTGAGTACGGGGATCCGGGAGGTACGAGTGCCGCTGTCCGTTCGGTACCCATGGGCAGCGACGCAGAGTGATCACCTTAACAAACCGGGTGTATTGTTTTCCCGCTCTTCCACCGATCCGCCCCGACGCCGTCCGGGATGTCCCCACGGCGTCGCACCCCGCGATACCGTGCGACATGATCGCTATCCAGTTCGACCGCTTCGGTGGTCCCGAAGTCCTCCGGCCCGTTGAACTGGCCGCCCCCGTCCCGGGCCCCGGTGAGGTGCTGCTCACCGTCGAGGCAGCCGGGGTGAACTTCGCGGACACCCATCAGACGGACGGCTCCTATCTGGGCGCGGACGCCCTGCCGTACGTCCCGGGCAGCGAGGTCGTGGGCCGTACCCCGGACGGCAGGCGGGTGCTGGCCCGGGTGTCGCACGGGTACGCGGAGCAGGTGACCGCCAAGGAGTCCGCCCTCCTGGAGATCCCCGAGGAGCTCGGCGCCGCCGAGGCGCTCGCCCTGATGGTGCAGGGGCTGACGGCCTGGCACCTGCTGCGGTCCTCCGCCCGGCTGCGGGCCGGCGAGACCGTCGTGGTGCACTCCGCGGCGGGCGGCGTGGGCAGCCTCGCCGTCCAGTTGGCCAGGGAGTTCGGGGCGGGCCGGGTCCTCGCCCAGGTGTCCTCCCCGGCGAAGGAACGGCTCGTCCTGGACCTCGGCGCCGACGCGGTCATCAGCTATCCGCTCCAGGAGAGGGCGGACGTCGTCCTGGACGCCGTCGGCGGCGAACTCTTCGACCAGGCGCTGGACTCCCTGGCGTCCTCCGGCCGGCTCGTGACCTACGGCAGCGCGGCCCGGACCGGATTCACACCGGTCGACCCGGCCAGGCTGGGACGGCTCAACGCCGCCGTGGTCGGGTTCTGGCTGCGCCCCACCCTGGCGGCACCAGGGGCGGTCGACGGACCCCTCGAGGAGCTCTTCGGACTGGTCGCCGAGGGACGGCTGCGGCCGGTGGCGGGCGGCAGCTATCCGCTCGCCGAGGCCCACCGCGCCCACGAGGACCTGCTGGCCCGCCGGACGGTCGGCAAGGTGGTCCTGATCCCCTGAACGGCACCTGACCGACCGGGCCCCGCACGGGGCCGGGTGCTTGCGGTGGTCATTAGGGTGGCCGGATGCCCTCCCTGACCTCAAGCACCCCGGGTCCGGCCCCCGCCGGGGCGGGGCCCACGGTTCCCGCCCCGTCCCGGGCCGGCCGCGATCCGTACTTCGACAACGCGAAGTACCTGGCCATCGTCCTGGTCGCGATGGGGCACTCCTGGGAGCCGCTGCCCGGCAGCGGCCGCGTGATCGAGACGGTCTACACCTTCGTGTACGCCTTCCACATGCCGGTCTTCATCATGATCGCCGGCTACTTCTCCCGCGGCTTCGATCTGCGGCGCGAGCGGGTGTGGAAGCTCGTCACCAGCCTGGTCGTGCCCTACGCGGTCTTCGAGGTGGCCTACACGCTCTTCGAGCGCCTCACCGGAGCCCCCGGCTTCCCGCTGAGCCCGCTCACCCCGTACTGGGTGCTGTGGTTCCTGCCCGCGCTCTTCCTCTGGCGTCTGACGACACCGGTCTGGCAGACCGTCCGGTGGCCCGTGGCGGTGTCCCTGGTCATCGCGGCCATGGGGGCGGTGACCAGCAACATCGGCGGCGATCTGCAGCTCCAGCGGGTCCTGCAGTTCCTGCCGTTCTACGTGCTGGGCCTCCAGCTGCGGCCCGCGCACTTCGACTTCGTGCGCCGCCGCGCGGTGCGCCTCGCGTCCGTCCCGGTCTGCCTGGTCGCCCTGGCCGCGGCGTACTGGGCGGTCCCGCGCACGACAACCTCGTGGTTCTTCCGCCGCTACGGCGCCGAACAGCTCGGCTCGCCCGCCTGGACGGGCGCGGTGGTGACCCTCCTGCTGTTCGGCTGTGCCGTGGTGCTCAGCGCCTGCTTCCTCGCCTGGGTGCCGAGCCGCCGCACGTGGATGACCGCACTCGGCGCGGGCACCCTCTACGGCTACCTGCTCCACGGCTTCGTCGTGAAGGGCGCGGTCCGGCTGGACCTCTTCGAGGCGGACCTGGTCTCCACGCCGCTCGGCCGGATCGTGGTGACGGTCCTCGCGGCGGCCGTCGTCACGCTGCTGTGCAGCCCGCCCGTCCGCCGGCTGTTCCGCTTCGTCGTGGAGCCGCGGCTCGACTGGGCGAAGAAGCCGTCCCCGGCGGCCTGAGGCCTCCCGGACGTGTCAGCGCGACACGCCAGACGTAAGAAGCGGCCCCTGGCGTGTCCGGGATTTGCGCCCGAGAGGCGCGGGAAGGACCTTCACTGACATTCCCGGCATCGGCGGAAGGCCGCGCCGGTGTCCGGACGCACCGCACCCCCCGGCCCGTAGGGGCGCGGGGGGTGCGGTGTCATCAGACGGACGGACGGACGTCCGCGGGCGTTCCGAGCATGGCTGACGCGTTCTCCAGCGGAGTGAGGGGCACCGCCGGGGCGGGCACCTCCGCCGGGCGGCAGGTGAAGCCGAGACGCGTCAGCGCCCTGGTCACCTCGGCGGCGCTGAAGTCGCGGCGGTCCTGCCGGGTGATGATTTCCCCGACCTGCTTGACGGGGTAGACGCGGCGGCTGATGACCACCGCGTCACCGGTGACGGGTTCGGGCTTGATGCCCTTCATCGAATCCTCGACCTCGTTCTTGAACAGATCGAAGGGGAAGCGGGCGATGACACAGCGCATGGTGCCTCAACAGGGTCGGTGAGAAAGCCGGAAAGGGTCTGCCGGACTGCTGTCCGGTGACTACGCGGCCCGGTTGGACCGGCGCAGCGCGGCAGCGGCACGCGCCTCGGGGGTCGCCGTGTTGGCGTTGGCACGCCGGCCCTGCGGGGGCCTGCTGCCACGCCGACGCGAGGGGGAACCGCTGCCCTTGCGCTCCGTCAACGGCGCGGAGATCGTCACGGGGACGCCCGAAGGCGCCTGCGCCCCGGTGATGCGGCTGAGCTCGGCCTCGCCGGAGCGGACCTGGGCGACCTGCGGGGTGATCCCGGCGTCCACCATCAGGCGGGTCATCTCGCGGCGCTGGTTGGGCAGCACCAGCGTGACGACGCTGCCGGACTCCCCGGCACGGGCGGTACGGCCGCCGCGGTGCAGGTAGTCCTTGTGGTCGCTCGGCGGGTCGACGTTGACGACGAGGTCGAGGTTGTCGACGTGGATGCCACGGGCGGCGACGTTCGTCGCGACCAGCACCGTGACGTGGCCGGTCTTGAACCGGTCCAGGGTGCGCGTGCGCTGCGGCTGCGACTTGCCGCCGTGCAGCGCCGCGGCCCGGACCCCGCTGTGCAGCAGGTGGTCGGTGAGCTTGTCCACCGCGTGCTTGGTGTCCAGGAACATGATCACCCGGCCCTCGCGGGCCGCGATCTCGGTGGTCGTGGCGTACTTGTCGGAGCCCTGGACGTAGAGCACGTGGTGCTCCATCGTCGTCACCGCACCGGCCGCGGGGTCGACCGAGTGGACGACCGGGTCGTGCAGGTAACGACGGACCAGCAGGTCCACGTTGCGGTCCAGGGTGGCCGAGAACAGCATCCGCTGGCCCTCGGGGCTGACCTGGTCGAGCAGCTCGGTGACCTGCGGCATGAAGCCCATGTCGGCCATCTGGTCGGCCTCGTCGAGCACCGTGATGGCGACGCGGTCGAGCTTGCAGTCACCGCGCTCGATGAGGTCCTTCAGCCGGCCCGGGGTGGCGACGACGACTTCGGCGCCGCCGCGCAGGGCGCTGGCCTGGCGGCCGATGGACATGCCACCGACGACCGTGGCCAGCCGCAGCTTGAGGGACCGGGCGTACGGGGTGAGCGCGTCGGTGACCTGCTGGGCCAGCTCCCGGGTGGGGACGAGGACCAGGGCCAGCGGACGCCGCGCGTCGGCGCGGTTGCCCGCGGTACGGGCCAGCAGCGCCAGGCCGAAGGCGAGCGTCTTGCCCGATCCGGTCCGGCCGCGGCCCAGGACGTCACGCCCGGCGAGCGAGTTGGGCAGGGTGGCCGCCTGGATGGGGAACGGCACGGTCATGCCCTCGGAGCCCAGCGCCGCCAGCAGGGGCGCGGGCATGTCGAGGTCGCCGAACGTCTCGACGGCGGGGAGGGCCGGGGTGATGGTCACCGGCAGGGCGAATTCGCCCGAGACGGAGGAGGAGCGGCGTCCGTAGCCGCCGCCGGAGCGCTTCGGTCCGCCGGAGCGGCCCTGCGAGGGTGCGCCCTGTCGGTTGGAGCCCTGCGAGCGGAATCCGTTGGCGGTACGACTACCGGAGGATCCGCCGGAGCGCGTCCGGGAAAATCGGTCGTTCGTGCGAGCTGTGCGATCGCGGTTCAATGGAGAACCTTCCCTCGAATGGCACGTATCGAGGGATTCTTTCCGGGCGGCTGCAGCCATGTACGGCGCCAAGAATCGCAAGAACGAGCCGGTGAAATATCGAAAAACGAAGCCCGTCCGCCGGATGAACCAGCTGCCTACGGCACTTCAGAATGACTGCAATGACGTGCACCGACGTGACATGCGCACACCCGGAATTGGTTCACGGGTCAAGACGTCCGCGGTCACGGTCGGGGAAAAACAACGAGCTGGGGCCCGCACCCCAAGGTGCGGGCCCCAGCTGCGCCATACGCCTGAGGTGATCAGGCGGGGGTGATGTTCTCCGCCTGCGGGCCCTTCTGGCCCTGCGTGACGTCGAAGTTCACCTTCTGGCCTTCCTGCAGCTCGCGGAAGCCCTGGGCGGCGATGTTCGAGTAGTGGGCGAAGACGTCAGCGCCGCCACCCTCCTGCTCGATGAAGCCGAAACCCTTTTCCGCGTTGAACCACTTCACGGTGCCAGTAGCCATGTCATATCTCCTTCGGGGCGTTGCCCGTGGACTCACACTGTGCGAGTCCTACGTCGCCGCAAATGATTGCCCCGACCGGAAGAGTCCGGAAATACAAAAGTGCACCCACCCGAGTGAAACCGGCGAGAGCACTTGAAGTTTTGGGAACCACAACTGCAACTGAGATCAACAGTAGCACGATTCGGGCAGATGCGAGCTGTACGCCATATCACTCCACCGTCACTCCGTCGCACAGGGCATAAACTCTCACCGCTGATTGCGCGTATTTCTGTGCCCACGGAAACAGATATGCGCCCGTCCGCCGGTCAGAAATCGGTACCGCTCCGGCCGGCCGCGGGCCGCCGCAGTTCCTCGTCGAGCCGCAGGGCCTCCTCGAGCCGGTCCTCCAGAATCACGATGCGGCACGCGGCGTCGATCGGCGTACCCCCCGTCGACCAGCTCGCGGCACGGGAGGCGACGCGCAGCTGGTAGCGGGAGTAGCGGCGTGGCCCCCCTCGGAACGCGGCGGCGTGATCAGTCGGGCCCTGAGAAAACCCGGCGTCGCACCGGTGATCTCGGCGGCTCACCCCATCGTGTAAGCGGGGTAGTCGTCGTCTTCGAGACGATCCGTGGCGTGCGAAGGGGATTCCGGGGGCATCTGCGTCTCTCTGCGTGCCGTGCCATAAATATGACCTGGCTGCACAAGAAAGCCTAGGCATGCGGGTAGGTCATGTCTATCGTGACCGGCACAAGTTTCCACGGCCTGCGGCGTCCCGCGCGTCCGGCGGCCCACCGGGGGATTCTCGCGCCGCACCGCGCGGGGCCACCGGTACGCCCCAACGCGGCTGACCGACCGGTCAGTTGTCGACTGACCGGCGAAGGGTCATACTGCACGGGTAGCCCTTCACGCATCCCCCGTCGTGAAGGGCTACATTCATGCCCGGGCGCACGGGTCACCCCGGCCCGGCCGTTGAACCGGCCCCGCACCGGGTACGAGTGATCCGTGCCGACATTCGAGATCACCACCGCCAGCGCCGACGACCTGGGAACGCTGGGAGGCTGGGCGCACGACGTGGGCTGGAACCCCGGCCTCACCGACGGGCAGACCTTCTTCGCCGCCGACCCCTGCGGCTTCCTGATCGGCCGGCTCGACGGCGAGCCCGTCACCTCCGTGTCCGTCGTGCGCTACGGCCCCTGCTTCGGCTTCCTGGGCCTCTACCTCACGCGGCCGTCGCTGCGCGGCCGGGGATACGGGAGCCAGGTCTGGCGGGCGGGCATGGCCCGGCTCTCCGGGCGCACGGTCGGCCTCGACGGCGTACCCGCCCAGCAGGACAACTACCGCAGGTCCGGCTTCCGTGCCGCCTGGAGCAACGCGCGCTACGAGGGCTTCGTGCCCGCCGGCATCGCCCCGCCGGACGGCGTCACCCTGACCGACGCCCGCACCCTTCCCTTCGACCGGCTCGCCGCGTACGACAGGCGCTACTTTCCCGCACCGCGCGACAGCTTCCTCGCCCTCTGGATCACCGCACCCCGGCGCACGGCACTCTGCGCGGTCCGCGACGGAGAGCTCGTGGGCTTCGCCGTACTGCGCGCCTGCCGGGAGGCCTCCCGGATCGGACCGCTGCACGCCGATTCCCCGGGCGTGGCCGCCGCCCTCGTGAGCGCGCTGGCGGCCACGGCACCGGGCACGGCGGTCGCGATCGACGTGCCCGACGTCAACCCGCCGGCCGTGTACCTCGCGGAACAGCTCGGTCTGACCCCGTCGTTCGACACGGCCCGGATGTACGCGGGCCCCGTACCGGAGATGGACCGGACCGGCATGTTCGGCATCACCAGCCTCGAACTGGGCTGAGCCGCCCCCTGTCCTGCGCGGCCCCTCAGACCGTCCGGACCGGCGCACCCGCCCGCTTCCGCCCTCGCAGCCGCTCCAGCACCCGCCCACGCAGCAGCTCGTACTCCTCACGGAGCCGGACGATCTCCACCGGACGCTCGATCACCACACCTGCGACGACGATCTCGTGCGGTCCGAACTGCTCACGCGTCAGGTCGATCTCGATGCCCATGCCCAGGCGGTTCCACCAGTGGTAGTCGACACGCACGCCGTCGACCCGCACCTCGCCCCGGATCAGCTCGCCGCCCAGCAGGTCGTTGACCACCAGCGCGGTGACCCCGCACTGGTCCCGGGCCGGATTGTCCGGGTCCCACCGCGGACGCCATGCGGGCGTGGTCGTGTCCGCGTCCCAGCTGCTGCGGACGGCGGCCTCGATGTCGGCGAGAAGCAGAGGTTCCATGCCGCTGATCCTCGCACCCGCCACTGACGACGTCACCGTCCGGCGTGGGAGTTCAGTGCTCCCGGGCCCGCGAGGCAAGGATCGCGATGTCGTCCTGCGCCATGTCCCCGAACCGGTCCACGGCCTGGTCCAGCAGGTCATCGAGCCGCCCGCTCGCCGGGAGGGTGAGCCGGGTGAGGCGTCCGACGGAGACGTCGATGTCCTCCCCCCGGCGCTCCACCAGGCCGTCGGTGTACAGGAACAGCACCGTCCCGGCCGGGCACGGCACCACCGTCGTGCGGTACCCGCCGAATCCCGTACCGAGCGGCGGCCCCGCCCGCAGGCGTGCCACCCGCGCGCCGGACGGACCCGGATCGATGAACACCGGCGGCGGATGGCCGGCGCTGGCCACCTCGCAGACCCCGGCCTTCCGGTCGACGACCGCCAGCAGACAGGTGGCCGCCCGGTCCAGGCCGGACCGTTCCACCGCCGCGTCGAGCCGATCCAGAATGCGGTGCGGCGACAGGCCGTCCTCGGCCACGAGGCGCAGCATCGAGCGGTAGTGGTTCATGGCGACGGCGGCTTCCACACCGTGGCCCGCCACATCGCCGATCACTTCGAGATGGCGTCCGTCCCCCAGCCGGATGGCGTCGAACCAGTCGCCTCCCACCAACGCGCCCTGCCCGGCCGGGAGATAGCGGGTCGCGATCTCGATGCCCTGGTCGGGCAGGCGCGGTTCGGAGAGCAGGGAGCGCTGGAGCTCCCTGGCGACCCCGTGCTCGCGGACGTACTGGCGGGCGTGGTCCACGTCGACGGCTGCCCGGCCCGCCAGCGCGCGGGCGATGACGAGGTCCTGGCCCTCGGTGAAGGGGGGAGAGTCCCCGGCCCGCAGAAGGCTGAGGACGCCCAGCGGCCTCCCGCGCGTGGTCAGCGGCACGACGACCGCCGAGTGCAGTCCGACGGCACGGTAGGCGGCGACCCGCTCGGGGGTGGGGGCGGGGCCGCTGAGCTGTCCGTCGCCGGAAAGATCCTCGATCACCGGTGATCCGGCGGCCAGGCAGCGTGGCACGGCCGCGTCCTCCTGGTACTCGATGTCCGACCCCGGGCCGCCGAACTGGTCCATGGCATCGGCCAGTTCCGGGATCGCGGCCAGCCCGGCACGTCTCAGCCGCAGGGGCCCCGACACCGGCTGCCGCGCCGAGTGACGCCTGTCCACGGGGAAGATCTCGACCACCGCGACATCGGCCAGCGCGGGGACGACGAAGTCCGCGAGTTCCTGGCAGGTGGTGTCCACGTCGAGCGTCGTACCGATGCTGACGGCCGCGGTGTCCAGGAGCGTCAGACAGCTCCTGGACCGTTCGAGCTCTTCCTCCTGGTTCTGGGTGGTGCTGATCTCCAGCGCGATCGCGAGGAGCACCCGCGCACGCCCGTCCCCGTCGAGCCGGTGGCAGGCGACGCGCCAGAAGCGCCGTTCCGGGGCGGAGTCGGCCCAGGTCCGGCCGCTCGTGGTGACCTCGCGGGGCCGCCCGTCGGCCAGCACCCGCCGCAGGACGTCCGCCTGTACGTCGACCTCCGGCAGCACCTCGGTGATCGTCTTGCCCATGTGCGCGGCGGCGGGCACCCCGTTGATCCGTTCGAGTGCCGCGTTCACGTACAGATAGCGCAGCCCGCTGTCGAGGACGGCCACCCCGGCCGGAGTGCCGCCGACGAGGGCGGCCACCGCCTCCGCGTCGAAGGCCGGCGGAAGGTCGGCGTGCTCGTGGGCGGGCAACGGAGCCTCCAGTGGTGCGGACGCGACGGACGGGAAGCGGACGGGGCCACGGCTTTCCCGCGTACCGGGTCCCTCATCGTCGGACGCCCCACCCCGCTCCGCATCTCCGCGGGGGCTGTCCGTCCGGCCCGCTCCGGTGGAGCGCGTCCAGGCACAGTGTCCCGTCGGACGCCGGGGCGCCCGGCGGTAGGTCGAACACCTTTTCGATCTGATCCGGGACCGGGGCCAGTCCCAGCAGCCCGGTCACGAGCGTGCTCGTCAGGTCGTGCCAGGCCGGGGCGCGGCGGAGCATCGCATGGTCGCTCCCGGGGATCGTGACCAGGCAGGTGCGGGCACCCGCGCGACGGGCCCTGGCCGTCAGCGACTGGGAGGCCTGGGGACTCGTCACCCGGTCCCGGCTGCTGTGCAGCAGGACGACGTCGCGCCCCCCGAGCTGCGTCACCGGGTCGCCGGGCGGACACCACGGGGCGAGGCCGACCACCGACCGGACCAGCGGGTGACCTGCGGCGTGGAGGGCGGCGCGCGCACCCATGGAATGGCCGACGAGCACCACGGGGATGTCTCCCGCCTCGTCCCGCAGGGCGTCCAGCGCCTTCATGGTGTCGTGCAGCGGATCCGCACGGGTGCCGTTCCAGCCGCGGCGCGTGTAGCGGACGGTGCGCACGCGCACGCGGGACTCGCCGCGTCCGCCGGGCTCGCCGCGCACCGCGGACCCGACGCGTACGGCGCGGGTCACGGCGCGGGCGATCGGCAGCATCCGCAGGCCGGGCAGGTTCAGGACTCCGCGCGCGGGCGGTGCGAGGCCCGTCTCGTAGCCGCCGTGGAGGATGAGAACCGCTGCCGACGGCGATCGTTCGGCCACACGTACCTCCAGGTCGGGGTGCGGAGCCGGTGTCCGCCCTCTCCCCCCATGTTCGGCGCCGGACGCCGTACGGATGGGTCGAACCCGTCGACGCGTGGAAAGTACCGTTCACCGCACGAGGCACCGATCCACGCGCACACCGAGACCAAGGAGCTTCCGACATGGCATCAGGACCCCAACCGGGAGAGATCGCGCAGGACTTCACCCTGCCCGGCGGCATACTGTCCGACGACACCTTCGAGCGCCGGGACTACACGCTCTCCGCGGCCCGCGGCCGGGCCGTCGTCCTCGCCTTCTATCCCGGCGACAACACGTCCGTCTGCACCAGGCAGCTGTGCTCCTACTCCTCCGGGTTCGAGACCTTCGAGGGGCTCGACGCCGAGGTCTGGGGAATCAGTCCACAGGGTGTGGACAGTCACGAGTCGTTCGCCCGCGCCTACGAGCTGCGCATGCCACTCCTGGCCGACGAGGGCCGGGAGATCGCCCGCGCGTACGGCGTCACGGCACCCGGGATCGGTGTCCGTCGTTCGATCTTCCTGATCGGGCCGGACGGTGTGCTGCGCTGGAAGCACGTCGCCCTGCTCGGCGCCACGTTCCAGTCGCTGGACACCCTCGCCGAGCAGCTTTCCGGCATCAGAACCGCGTAAAGACTGCCGGGGTCCGGCAGTACCCCTCACCCGTGGTCCATGGGATCATTCAGCCAGTTGGACGGAAACACACCGGGGGAATGCGAAAGTCGGGGGAGTGATCGCGTGACCATCCTTCTTGGTCTCGGCCTGGTGGGAATCGCTCTCCTCACGCTCTCGCTGATCTTCGACGGAATCCTCGAAGGGCTCTTCGGCGACGCCCTGGGCGGACTGCTGAACGGCTTCTTCGACGGCCTGCTCTCGCTGCCCGTCATCGCGGGCTTCCTCTCCATGCTCGGCTTCGGCGGCGCGATCGTCCTCGGCACCACCGAGGCGGGCGCGACCGTCGCGGTCGCGGCCGGAGCCGCGGCAGGGGTCGTCGCGGCCTGGCTGACCTGGAAGCTCAGTCAGGCCCTGATGCGGGACCAGACCACCGCGACTCCGCGTGGCGAGGACCTCGTCGGCACCTCCGGGTCCGTCGTCACGCCGATCCCGGCCGACGGCTACGGCGAGGTCCTGCTGCGACTCGCGGGCCAGACCGTGAAGTTCTCCGCGAAGAGCGCGGTCCCGGTCGAGCGCGGCGCCGAGATCTGGGTCGAGGCCACGCTCTCGACCACCGCGGTCACGGTCCGCCCCGTCGAGCGCTGACCCGCGCCGCCCACCCCGACCGATTCCCGCACAGCCCGAACAGTCCGATCAGAACTGCCGCCCTCCGCGGGAGGCAGAGGGGGACACCACTCATGAGTCCAGTAGTGACAGCCGTCATCGGCATAGTCGTTCTCGTCGTACTCCTGGCCCTCGCGGTCATCACCCGGTACAAGGTCGCGGGCCCCAGCCAGGCCTTCATCATCACCGGCCGCCGCGGCAAGAAGTCCACCGACCCGGTGACCGGCCGCACCAGCATCGACAACAGCGGCCAGAAGGTCGTCGTCGGAGGCGGCGTCTTCGTCGTGCCGTTCGTCCAGCAGAAGTTCACCCTGGACCTCTCCAGCCGGCACATCCCCGTCGCCGTACGCGGCGCCGTCACCCTGCGCGGCGTGAAGTCCAACCTCGAAGGCGTCGCGATCGTCAAGGTCGGCGGCAGCGAGGACGCGATCCGCGCCGCCGCCCAGCGCTTCCTGCAGCAGCAGAACGGCATCGTCGGCTTCACCCAGGAAGTGCTCTCCGGCGCCCTGCGCGCGATCGTCGGCCGGATGTCCGTCGAGGACATCATCCGCGACCGCGCCGCGTTCGCCGGCCAGGTCGCCGAGGAGGCCGAGGCCAGCCTCTCCGGCCAGGGCCTCATCCTGGACGCCTTCCAGATCCAGGACATCACGACCGAGGGCTCCTACCTGGAGGACCTCGGCCGTCCCGAGGCCGCGCGCGCCAAGCAGGAGGCCGACATCGCCGAGGCCATCGCCCGGCGTGCCTCGGAGCAGGCCCGGCTGAAGGCGGCCGAGGAGATCGCCATCGCGGAGCGGACGTTCTACCTGAAGCAGGCCGAGATCAAGGCCGAGACGGAGGCCGCCGCGGCCAAGGCCAACGCCGCGGGCCCCCTCGCCGAGGCCGCCCGCCAGCAGGAGGTCCTCGCCGAGCAGGAGAAGGTCGCCCAGCGCCAGGCCGCCCTGACCGACCGCGAGCTCGACACCAAGGTCCGCAAGCCCGCCGACGCCGCCCGCTACCAGGCGGAGCAGGAGGCCGAGGCCCGTCGCATCGCCCAGGTCAAGGAGGCCGAGGCGGACGCGGAGCGCTCCCGCCTGACCGGACAGGGCGAGAAGCTCCACCGCTCGGCCCTCGCCGACGCCGTACGCATCGAGGGAGAGGCCGAGGCCGCCGCCATCGCCGCCAGGGGTGCGGCCGAGGCCGAAGCCATGCAGAAGAAGGCGGACGCCTTCGCCCGGTACGGTGACGCCGCCGTGCTCCAGATGCTGGTCGAGGTGCTCCCGCAGGTCGTCGCCAAGGCGTCCGAGCCGCTGAGCGCCATCGACAAGCTGACGGTCATCTCGACGGACGGCGCCGGCCAGCTGGCCCGCACGGTCACCGACAACGTGGCCCAGGGCATGGAACTGCTGAGCTCGACCACGGGCGTCGACCTGGGCGCGCTGCTCCAGAACCTCAAGGGCAGGACCGGCGGCGGCGCGGCGTCCGAGCAGGCGGCCGTCGCCGTACCGCGGCCCGCGAACGCGGACGACAAGATCGAGGTAACGGACTGACGCACCCCTGCTCCACCGGGTCCGGCGGTGAACCCTCACCGCCGGGCCCTTCCGTATGCCCCGGCCTCACACACCCTGTGTGGCGACCCGCTCCCGCCACGGGATACGGCGGTCCGGATCCTCGCCCGCCACCGCCCGGTCCTCGGCCTCCCGCCGCTCCGCCCAGAGCTTCCACGCCGCAGCCCGACGGCAGGGATGGATATCACGACGTGCCGACAGCACCGCCGCCCGGTTCCGGACGCCCGCCGCGCGGTCGCCGCCCGGCCCGGCCGGTCCGTCAGCCAGGCGGCCGAAAATCGCCGCCGGTTAGGGTAATGGGCAGCTAAAGAGATCACCAACAAGCCGCGCCGGACCGCCGCGCTCCTCGGGAGGAAGCCATGGGAACCCACCGCACACCGCTGCCAGGAGTCGGCGTTCAGTACGACTACACCACCGAGTCGGGACAGCACATCTCCGTGGTCGTGCACCATGACGGACGGCGTTTCCTCGGGTTCTACGAGAAGGACGACCCTGATTCGTGCCGGCTCTCCGTGCCCCTGACCACCGCTGAGGCCACCGGGCTCGCCCATCTCATCGACGCCGCGCCGATCGACGCCGTGCGGACCGAGGGGATCGATCTCGTCACCGAGCACATTCCGCTCGGGACCCGCTCCCCCTACGGCGGGCGGCTGCTCGGGGAGACGAAGGCACGGACGCGGACCGGTGCGTCGATCGTGGCTGTTCTGCGTACGCACAGTGCGCATCCGTCTCCGGGGCCGGACTTCCGGCTGGCCATCGGGGACACGCTCGTCGTCGTAGGCACACGTGAGGGCGTCGACGCGCTCTCCGAGATCATTGCGGAGGGCTGACCGTGCACGACACGACTGCGCTGCTGGTGGAGCTGGGCTCCGTCATTCTGGGGCTCGGCATCATCGGGCGCCTCGCCGGACGGGTCGGGCTCTCGCCGATCCCCCTCTATCTGCTGGCCGGTCTGGCCTTCGGCAAGGGCGGGCTGCTGCCGCTCGGTGCCAGCGAGGAGTTCACCGCCATCGGGGCGGAGATAGGTGTCATCCTCCTGCTCCTCCTGCTCGGGCTCGAATACAGCGCCTCCGAGCTCGTCACGAGTCTCAAGACGCAGTATCCGTCCGGGGCCGTCGACTTCGTGCTCAACGCGACGCCCGGTGCGATCGCGGGCCTGATGCTCGGATGGGGGCCCGTGGGGGCCGTCGCGCTGGCCGGGGTCACCTGGATCTCCTCGTCCGGCGTGATCGCCAAGGTGATGACCGACATGGGGCGGCTCGGTAACCGCGAGACGCCCGTCATCCTCGGTGTCCTCGTCATCGAGGACCTCGCCATGGCCGTCTACCTCCCGCTGCTCACCGCGATGCTGGCCGGAGTCGGCCTGGCCGGTGGCAGCATCGCTCTGCTGATCGCGCTCGGGACCGTCGGGTTCGTGCTGTATCTGGCGCTGCGGCACGGGCGGCTCATCAGCCGTGCGGTGTCCTCCGACAATCCGGAGATGCTCCTGCTCGTCGTCCTCGGGCTCACCGTCCTGGTGGCCGGGGTGGCACAGCAGCTGCAGGTGTCCGCGGCCGTCGGTGCGTTCCTCGTGGGCATCGCCCTGTCCGGTGAGGTCGCCGAGGGTGCCCGCAAGCTGCTGACGCCGCTGCGGGACCTTTTCGCCGCCGTCTTCTTCGTGTTCTTCGGTCTGTCCACCGACCCGGCGGACATCCCGCCCGTGCTGCTTCCGGCGGCGCTGCTGGCGATCGTCACCGTCTTCACCAAGATCGGCACCGGCTGGTACGCGTCGCGGCGGGCCGGGATCGGTCCGCGGGGCCGTTGGCGCGCGGGCGGCACGCTGGTCGCGCGTGGCGAGTTCTCGATCGTCATCGCCGGTCTGGCCGTGGCGACGGAGCCGCGGATCGGCCCCATCGCCACCGCGTACGTGCTGATTCTCGTGATCGTCGGACCCCTCACCGCCCGCTGGACCGAACCGGCCGCCACCAGGCTCCAGGCGATGCTGGCCGACAAGGGGGAGAAGGCCGCACCCGCCGTGGCGCGTGACGAGCCGAAGCCCTCCCACGACGACCTCACGCCGGAGCCCGCCGGGCGCGACGCCGACTGACCTGCGGGACAGGGAACGCAGAAGGGGCGGGGAGCTGCGTTGGGCCGAGCGGGCGGACGCCCGGCCGGACGGCTCCCCGCCCGCTTCCGCGCCGGGCCGCCGAGGCCGGGGCTTTCATCCGGACCGCATCGTCATCGGCGGTGCGCCTGGAGGACGACTCCCCCGTACGGCCCGGGGAGCAGACGGGCCGTACGCTCCATGACGCCGGACGACCGCGGACCACCCACTCCGGTCCGCATCCGGCGGGCCGGGGGCGCTGCACCCCCCTGTGCGCCCCCGGCCACCCCGCACCGGGCCCCGCCCGCCCAGGTCAGAGCTCCTTCGCCGGCCAGTCCAGCAGCCGGGCACCGATCACCGCGGTCTGCAGCGTGTAGCGGTGCATCGGATCGGACGGGTCGGAGCCCGTGAGCTGGTGGATCCGCTCCAGCCGGTAGGTCAGGGCGCGCACGCTCAGCGACAGCCGTCGGGCCGTCTCCGCGGCGACACAGCCCGCGTCGAAGTACACCGACAGCGTCCGCAGCAACGGTTCCGCACCGCCCCTGGCCTCCTGGAGCGGGCCCAGCTCGCTGCGCACCAGATCGGCCATCGCCTGCCGGTCGCGGGTCAGCACCGGATAGACCAGCAGGTCGGCGGCGTACAGCACCGGTTCGTCGAGCCCCATCCGCCGGGCCAGGTCGATCGCGTCGAGCGCCTCGTCGTACGAGTGGACGACCCCGCCGGGACCGCGGTGCGGGCGGCCCACCGCCACCTGGCCGCCGTCCGTCGCCGCGTGCGCCTGCTTGGCGAAGTACCGCAGGACGTCCGGCTGGCTGCCGGGAGCGATACAGACGAGACGGCCGTCCTTCGTGGTGAGCAGGATCTTCCGGCCGCTGAAGCGTGCGAGCAGGGCCGCCTCCACGTTGCGCGGCACGGCGTCGGTCTCGGTGTACGCCTCGGGGCCCGCGGCCACCGCGACGGCGTGCGCGCGTGAGAGGCGGAGCCCGAACCGTGTGGCGCGCTCCGCGAGCCGGCCCAGGTCGCTGCGCCCGTAGAGCAGGTCGTCGATGAACTCCCGCCGCGCCGCCTCCTCGCGCCGCACCGTGAGCCGCTGCGCCCGCTCGAAACCCTCCGCGAAGGCGTCGACGGCCTGCTCCACGGCCGCCAGCACGGCATCGCCGGCGCTCGCGCCCGCCCCGATCACGGTGTGCGGCCAGGCCGAACGGGTCGCCGACAGATGGAGGTTCACCAGGGCACGCAGCTGGTGGCCCGCCTCCGCGGCCCCCCTGCCGAGGGTGCGCCTGGTCTCCAGCTCGTCGCGCGTGAGCCGACGGCCCGTGTCCGCGACCTCGGCCAGGATGCGGGCGTAGTCCCCCAGGACATCCGCGGTGATCTCCGGCTCCGCCATGGTGCGTTCCTCCGTACGTATGTCAGCGTCTCCGTCCGCCGACGCAGGAGTCGGTGTGCCGGTATCCGGCAGGGTGACCCCACCAAGTTTGCCGGATTCCGGCAATGCGTGGCGACGCCCCCGGCTGACACCATCTGTTCAGCAACACACGGGGGAATCACGGGGGTCACGGGGGAAATACCGGTTGCTGCGGGACCGTTCGCGGTGTCGCGGCGCCGGTGCCCCGGCTGTCGCCCGGCCTCCTGGACCGCACAAGGACGCGCAGAGTCACAGGGGGGACCGGATGAACGCTTTCCTTTCCGCGGCACTCGCCTTCCCGGCCGTCCTGTTCGGTGCCGCCCTGGTGGTCGTCGTCTGCTTCTGGCTGCTGGTGCTGGCCGGGGCCGCCGCGCACGACTCCTTCGACACCGACCTCGACGCCGACGCGGTCGGCGTCGGCGGGGTGCCGGTATCCGTCTCGGTGTCACTGGCCGTCGTCGTCTCCTGGTTCATCAGCCTGACGGGGTCGGTCCTGGTGGTGCGCGCCGGCGTCACCGGTACCGCGCGCTCCCTGCTCCATGTCCTCGTACTGGCGGCCGCCCTGCTGATCGCCTGGGGGGTGGTCCGCATGCTCGTACGTCACTTCCGCCGGTACTTCCCGGCACAACCTCCTCCCTCGCGCCAGGACTTCGTGGGGCAGGTCTGCACGATCCGGACGGGTTCCGTCACTGCCGGCTTCGGGCAGGCGGAGGTCGCGGCGGCCGATGGTTCGACCGCGATCGTGCAGGTACGCCGGCTGGAGCGGCCGGACGCGTCCGGCGGCGGTGACCTGCTCGTGGCGGGCGGTGCGGGGCTTCTCTACGCGTACGACGCGGAGGGCGAGTTCTTCTGGGTGTCGCCGTACGACGCGGCGCTCGACCCAGGACCGCGACCACTGCCACGCGAGGCCGGCTGACCCACCGTCGGACGCTCCGGGCCCTCCGGGCCCTGGTTCCGCGTGCCGTCCTCACACGACGGTGCGCCCTTCCTCCTCCCTTTCTCACCAGCCGCCAAGGACTGACATGGATGCCATCTCCCTGGGCATCGGCGTGATCGTCGCCGTTGTCCTGCTCATCACCGTTGCTCTGCTCCTCGTCGTCACCCGCCTGTTCCGCAAGGTCGAGCAGGGCAAGGCGCTGATCATCTCCAAGACCAAGAAGGTCGACGTCACCTTCACCGGTGCGGTCGTCCTGCCGGTGCTGCACAAGGCCGAGACCATGGACATCTCGGTGAAGACCATCGAGATCCGCCGTACCGGCCGCGAAGGGCTGATCTGCCAGGACAACATCCGCGCCGACATCCACATCACCTTCTTCGTCCGGGTCAACAAGACCGTGGAGGACGTCATCAAGGTGGCGCAGGCCATCGGTACGGAGCGGGCGAGCGACAAGGTCGCCATCCAGGACTTCTTCGCCGCGAAGTTCTCGGAGGCGCTCAAGACCGTCGGCAAGCAGCTCGACTTCGTCGACCTGTACACCAAGCGCGAGGAGTTCCGGGACCGGATCATCCGGGTCATCGGGACCGACCTGAACGGCTACCACCTCGACGACGCCGCGATCGACTTCCTCGAGCAGACGCCGATGGCGCAGCTCGACGGCGCCAACATCCTGGACGCGCAGGGCATCCGGAAGATCACCGAACTGACGGCGATCGAGCACGTGCGGACCAACGAGTTCCAGCGCACGGAGCAGAAGGAGATCACCCGGCAGGACGTCGACGCCCGCGAGACCATCCTGGAGCTGGAGCGCCGGCAGGCCGAGGCCGAGATCAAGCAGCGCCGCGAGGTCGAGACGCTGCGGGCCCGCGAGGAGGCGGCCACCGCCCGGGTGCAGGAGGAGGAGCGGCTCGGTTCGCAGAGCGCGTTCATCCGTACCGAGGAGCAGCTCGGCATCCAGCGGGAGAACCAGGCCCGTGAGGTCGCGGTCGCGCAGAAGAACCGCGAGCGGGTCATAGCCGTGGAGAACGAGCGCATCGAGAAGGACCGGCTGCTGGAGGTCATCGGGCGCGAGCGTGAGACCGAGCTGAACAGGATCGCCGCGACGAAGGAGGTCGAGGCCGAGCGCCGCGAGGTCGCGGACGTGATCCGGGAGCGGATCGCGGTGGACCGCACGGTCGCCGAGCAGGAGGAGTCGATCCTGACGCTGCGGGCCGTCGAGGAGTCGGAGCGCACCCGCAGGTCGGTCATCATCGCGGCCGAGGCGGAAGCGCAGGAGAAGCTGGTCAAGGACATCAAGGCGGCCGAGGCCGCGGAGGCGGCGGCGACGCACCTGGCGGCCGAGCAGCTGACGCTCGCGGAGGCCCGGCTGAAGACCGCCGACCTCGACGCACAGGCGAAGCTGCGGCTCGCGGAAGGCATCCAGGCCGAGACCGCCGCCGCGGGGCTGGCGGACGTCCAGGTCCGGGAGGCGGAGGCCGACGTCACGGAGAAGGCCGGACTCGCTGAGGGCCGGGCGACGGAGGCGCGGCTCAGGGCGGAGGCGGAGGGCTCGCGGCTCAAGGCGCTGGCGGTCGCGGAGGGCACACGGGCCCAGGCGACGGCGGACGCGGCGGTGATCGGCGAGAAGCTGAAGGCCGAGGCGGAGGGACTCACGCAGAAGGCCGCGGCGATGGCCGCGCTGGACGACGCGTCGCGCGGGCACGAGGAGTACCGGCTGCGGCTGGCCGCGGAGAAGGAGATCCGGCTGGCCGAGTTCGATGTGCGGCGGCAGGTCGCCCAGGCTCAGGCCACGGTGCTGGCGACGGGGCTGGAGAACGCGGACATCGACATCGTCGGCGGCGACTCGGTCTTCCTCGACCGGATCGTGTCGTCGATCTCGCTCGGTCGCGGCATGGACGGGTTCGTGGACCACTCGAAGACCGCGCAGGCGCTGGCGGGTCCCTGGCTGGACGGCAGCGCGTCGTTCACGGACGACCTGACCCGGGTGCTGGGGTCAGTCTCCACGGGGGACGTGCAGAACCTGACGGTGTCGGCGCTGCTGATGCGGCTGATGCGGGGGACTTCGGGCGCGGCCTCGGGGCAGGTACGGCAGTTGCTGGCCGCGGCGGAGGAGCTGGGGCTGGCGGGGATGACGGTGTCCTCGTTGACCGGGACGGGTGCGGGAGCGGGTGCCGGGGCCGGGGATTCTCCGGCGGCCCGGAACGGGGCGGCTGCGAGGTAGCCGGGGGCGCTGTGTCCCCGGACGCCGGGCGGGCCGCAGCCGGCCGGGCATCCCGTCCCCGGTGTAGGGGCCGGCCTTGCGGGCCCGGGCCGGGGGCGGTGGGTCGGACGTAGACATCTCGTAGGGAGCCGTACGCATGGACCGCGACACCACACTCACCGATGCCGGTGCCTACGAGGTGCTCCGGCGCCGGCTCGGCGCGCAGGCCGCCGAGCTGGTCCGGCGGGCCGAGGCGCTCAATGTGCGGCGGACCGAGGAGTTCGGGTCGACCGGGCTGCGGCTGCTCGCCACCGAGCGGGTGACCACGGAGCGGGAGTCCACCGCCCGGGATCTCGTCGCCGTGGGCGGGCAGCTGCTGTTCGGCTTCGAGCGCGGGCCCGGGGCGGGCGGGGAGACGGCCGTGGGTGACGTACTCGTCCTGCGGGGGGCCGGGCTGGAGGAGGCGGGTGCCGGGCTGCTCGGCGACGAGGCGTTCGTCAGGGAGTTCGCCGGGCTGCACCGCTACTACCGCAGCGCCCGCCTGCTCCGGCTGCGGCGCGTCAACGGCCGGCTGCTCGCCGTCTTCCGTACCGGCGAGACCGCCGGGGACGTCCGCGTGCTGCGCTGGGCGCTCGGCCCGGACGGTGCGCCCGGGGCGTTCCTGGACGCCCGGGGGGACCGGGACCACGTGTTCCCGCCGTCCCACGACGTCGACTGGACCCCGGCCGGCCGGGACGCGCATGTTCCGGGGCGGCACCCGCACATCGCAATCCTCGGCACGGTCTTCGTCGACACGCTGCACGGCAGCCTCACGGTCAAGACCGTCGACGACACCGAGTCTCCCGACGGGATCCACGAGGAGCCCGTCGACGAGCCGCTCCAGTCGCTCGCGGACGCCGACGTCGAGTACGCCGAGGCCGGACCGCTGATCCTGCTGCGGGTGCGCCCGTACAAGGAGGAGCACTGGCGCTACCTGGTCTTCAACACGCTGCTCTCCACCGTCCGGCGGCTCGACGCGATCGGGCCGTCCTGCCACCGGCTGCCCGAGGACCAGGGCATCATCTTCCCCGGCGGCTACTACCTCACCACCGGCTCCGCCAGGACCTTCGAGACGGCCGAGGAGCTCACCGACCCGGTCTTCGAGGGCGCGGTCCACTCGCCCAACGGCGAGGACGTGCTGTACGTCTTCCGGTCCCGGGACGAGAGCCGCACCCTGCTCCTGCCCTACAACCTGATCCGGCAGGAGGTCGCCACCCCGCTGCTCGGCCGCGGCCACGCCCTCCTCGACGACGGCACGCTGATCCTGCTCAGGGGCGGCGGCGGGAGTGACGACGGGCCCGGGCGCGTCCACCCCCTGCAGCGCTGGCAGACCCCGTACGTCTCCGACACCTACGCGGCCTCCCGCCCCGCCGGCACGGGCCCGCTCGCCCGGACCGGGAACGCCGACCTGGTGCGCGGGATCTCCGACTGCCTCGCCCTGGCGCACGGCGTACGGGACATGACCCCGACCACCGCCGTGTACCGGCAGCTCGTCGCCGACTGCGCCAGGGCCGGCGACCGCTACCACTGGCTCGCCGACCCGGACCTGGGCGCGCTCGCCGAGCCGCTGGAGGAGCTGAGGGCCACCGCCCACCAGGTCCTGGCCGAGTTCGGGACGGTGCAGGAGCTGACCCGGCAGGCCGCCGACGCCCTCGCGGAGACGGCCGCCCGGCTCACCGCACTCGTCCGCCGCATCCACGGCGAGGCGCCGCGGACGGCCGCCGCCTGGGTGACCCAGCTCACCGAACTGCGCCGCGCCCACGGCCACTTGGCGACGCTCGCCGAGATGCGGTACGCGGACACCGGCCGCATCGCCGAGCTCTCCGCCGAGACCGAGCACGACCTCGCCTCCGCCGCCCGGCGGGCCGTGGCGTTCCTCGCCGGGCAGGACGCGTTCACCGGCTACCACGAGGACCTCGCACAGCTCACGGAAGCCGCGGGCGCGGCGGCCGGCGTCGCCGACACCCGTGCCGTCGCGGACCGGCTGACCGGGATCACCGAGGGCCTCGGCACCGTGACGGACGTCGTCGCCGGGCTCGACATCGGCGACGCGGGCGTCCGCACGTCGATCCTGGAGCGGATCGCCGAGGTGCTGGGCGGCGCCAACCGTGCCCGCGCCACGCTGGACGCCCGCCGCGCGGAGCTGCTGTCCCGCGAGGGACGGGCCGAGTTCGCCGCCGAGTTCGCGCTGCTCGGGCAGACCGTCACGGGGGCGCTGGCCGCCGGGGACTCCCCCGACGCCTGCGACGAGCAACTGGCGCGGGTGCTGCTCCAGTTGGAGAACCTGGAGTCCCGGTTCGCTGAGTCCGACGACTTCCTGGGCCGGCTGGCCGAGCGCCGTGCGGAGGTGTACGAGGCGTTCTCTTCCCGCAGGCAGACGCTGCAGGATGCCCGCGCCCGTCGGGCCGAGCGGCTCGCGGACTCGGCGAACCGGGTCCTGGAGACGGTCACCCGGCGTCTGGCCTCGCTGGAGGACCTGGACGCGGTCCACACGTACTTCGCCTCCGACCCCATGGTCGGCAAGGTCCGCCGCACCGCCGAGGAGCTGCGCGGGCTCGGCGACCCGGTGCGCGCCGAGGAGCTCGACGGGCGGCTGAAGGCGGCCCGGCAGGAGGCGGGGCGGGCACTGCGCGACCGCGGCGAGCTGTACGCGGACGGCGGGTCGGTGATCCGGCTCGGCCGGCACCGGTTCGCGGTGAACACCCAGCCGTTCGATCTGACCCTGGTCCCGTCCGGCGACGGACTCGCCTTCGCGCTGACCGGCACGGACTACCGGGCCCCGGTCACCGACCCGCGCTTCGCGGCGACCCGCCCGTACTGGGACCAGCTGCTGCCCTCGGAGTCCGCGGCCGTCTACCGGTCCGAGCACCTGGCCGCCCGCCTCCTGGAGGAGCACGGCGCGGATGCCCTGGGCGCCGCCCCGGACCTCGCCGCGCTCGTGCGGGAGACGGCAGCGGCGGCGTACGACGAGGGCTATCAGCGCGGCGTGCACGACGAGGACGCGACCGCGATCCTGACCGCCCTGCTGCGGCTGCACCCGGGCGCGGGGCTGCTGCGCTTCCCGCCCGCCGTGCGCGCGGCGGCGCAGCTCTTCTGGACGTACGGGGCGGACGACGCCCGGCGCGCGTCCTGGGCCCGGCGGGCGGTGTCGCTGGCGCGCGCCCGTGACACGTTCGGGCTCACCCCGGCCGTCGCCGCGCTCCAGGAGGAGTGGGCCGCGGCCATGGGGTCCGGGGCCGCGGTCGCCGCGTACCTCTTCGAGGAGCTGACCCGCGGGCCTGCCGGGTTCGTCACGAGCACGGCCACCCGTACGTTCCTGGACGCGTTCCGCCGGGCCACGGGCACGGCGGCGTACGACGAGGACCTGGCTGCCCTGGCCGACGACCTGCCGGCCCGGCGCCAGCTGGTCGAGGGCTGGCTCACCTCCTACGCCGCCGCGAGCGGCTCGGCGGTGGACGACGGGGACCTCGCGGAGGCCGTCGCCGTGGAGCTGTGCCCGGAGCTGGGGCGGTACGAGTGCGACGCCCCGCTCACCGCGACGGTCGAGGGCCTCCTCGGCGACCACCCGCGCGTCGACGGCGGGAGACTGGCGGTGCGGCTGGACGAGCTCCTCGCCCGTACAGCCCAGTTCCGCACCGTCACCGTCCCCGGATTCCGCGCGTACCAGCGGCTGCGCACCACCCTGGTCGCCGCGGAACGCACCCGGCTGCGCCTGGACGACCACCGGCCGCGGGTCATGCCGGCGTTCGTCCGCAACCGGTTGCTCGACGAGGTGTACCTGCCCCTCATCGGCGACAGCCTCGCCAAGCAGCTGGGCACCGCCGACGCGGACCGTCGCACCGACTCGCAGGGGCTGCTGCTCCTCGTGTCGCCGCCCGGCTACGGCAAGACGACACTCATGGAGTACGTCGCCGACCGGCTCGGCATGGTCCTCGTCAAGGTCAGCGGGCCGAACCTCGGCCACGACGTCACGTCCCTGGACCCGGCACAGGCCCGCAGCGCCACCGCACGCCGGGAGATCGAGAAGATCAACTTCGCTCTGGAGTCGGGCAACAACACCCTGCTCCACCTCGACGACATCCAGCACACCTCCCCCGAGCTGCTCCAGAAGTTCATTCCGCTCTGCGATGCCACCCGCCGGGTCGACGGGGTGCGTGACGGTGAGCCGCGCGGCTACGACCTGCGGGGGAAGCGGTTCGCCGTGGTCATGGCGGGCAACCCCTACACCGAGTCCGGGGAGCGCTTCCGGATCCCGGACATGCTCGCCAACCGGGCCGACGTGTGGAACCTCGGCGAGGTCCTGAGCGGCCGGGAGGACGTCTTCGCGCTGAGCTTCGTCGAGAACGCCCTGACCGCCAACCCGGTCCTCGCCCCGCTGGCCGCCCGCTCCCGTGAGGACCTCGCCCTCCTCGTACGCCTGGCCTCCGGCACCGGCACCGGCGCGGACCGCCTCGAACACCCGTACACGCCCGCCGAACTGGAGCGGATCGTCTCCGTCCTGCGCCATCTGCTCACCGCCCGGGACACCGTCCTCGCGGTGAACGCGGCGTACATCGCGTCGGCGGCGCGGACCGACGCGACGCGCACCGAGCCGCCGTTCCGGCTGCAGGGCTCGTACCGCAACATGAACAAGATCGCCGAGCGGATCGTGCCCGTCATGAACGACGCCGAGCTGGCCGCCGTCATCGACGACCACTACGCGGGCGAGGCGCAGACCCTGACCACGGGCGCCGAGGCGAATCTGCTGAAGCTCGCCGCACTGCGCGGCACCCTCACCCCGGTACAGGCCGACCGCTGGGCCGCGGTCACCGCCTCGTACGTCCGCACCCAGGCGCTCGGCGGCCCGGACGGCGACCCCATGACGCGGGCGGTCGCCGCACTGGGGCTGCTCGCGGACCGCATCGGCGCGGTGGAGGCGGCCATCGGGCGGGCGGCCGGCCCACGGCACTGCCCGGCCGGCCTCACGGGCCGTCAGGGCCGCGGCGACTGACACAGACAGGACAAGGCATGCTGGGTTTCGTGCCCCCACTCCCGCAACAGGCTCAACACCCCACCGTCAGTGGCCACATGGTGGTCTGCGGCGACGACACCCTGGCCCGGCGCCTCGCCGTGGAGCTGCGCTACGTGTACGGGGAGCGGGTCACCCTCCTCCTCCCGCCGGGCCGCGACACCACCCGGCCCGACCTGCCGCTGACCCAACGGGCCCGTGCGGCAGCCCTGTTCGGCCGGATGTCGGCGGCGATGAACCGCAACGGGGCGGCGGGGAGCGCCGACGACACCAACGCAGGGGTCGAGGCGGTACGCATCATGGAGGCCCCCGAGCCCTCCGACGAGGTGCTGGAGGAAGCGGGCGTCGACCGGGCCGCCGCCCTCGCCCTCGTCTACGAGGACGACGAGCGCAACATCCGGGCCGCGCTGACCGCCCGGCGTCTCAACCCGCGTCTGCGGCTGGTCATCCGGCTCTACAACCGCAAGCTCGGCCAGCACCTGGAGACCCTGCTCGACCAGGCCGCCGCCGTGGCCATGCCCGGTCTCGACCCGGCCGCCCTGGACACCTCCACGACCGTCCTGTCCGACGCCGACACCGCCGCCCCGGCCCTCGCCGCCACCGCGGTGACCGGAAGCAGCAAGGTCATCCAGGCCGAGGGCCTGCTCCTGCGCGCCGCCGAACGCACCCCGCCCCGGCAGGGCGAGCTCGCCGACCCCGGCCTGTGCACCCTGGCCCTGCTCTCCTCCACCACCCACGACCCGGCGGGCACCGAGGGCTCCGACAGCAGCGGCGCCGAGGGACCCCAGCTCCTGCCCGACCGGGCCACGGTGGCCGCGGCGACCGGCCGGGGCACGGTGGTGCTGGAAGCCATCCGCCAGGCGGGGCCGGACCGCGCCCCGGCGCGGATGGGCGGCAGGGGCGCTCCGCTGGGCCACATCTTCTCGCGCAGGCTGCGCTGGTCGGCGGCGGGCGTCGCGGCGGCCGTCGTGGCCCTGGCGGTCGCCTCGGTCGTGACCACGGGCGACAGCCCGCTCCACGCCGCCTACCTCACGCTGCTCGACCTGCTCGCGATGGGCGACCCCGCGGAGGACACGGCACCGGCCTCCCGCCGGATCATCCAGCTCCTGTCCGGGACGGCCGGGCTCCTGCTCCTGCCCCTGCTGGTCGCCGCCGTCCTGGAGGCGTTCGGCGCGCTGCGCACCGCGTCGGGGCTGCGCCGCCCGCCCCGGGGCCTGTCCGGCCACGTGGTGCTCCTGGGCCTCGGCAAGATCGGCACGAGGGTGCTCGTGCGGCTGCGCGAGATGAACATCCCCGTGGTCGTCGTCGAGGAGGACCCGGAGGCGCGCGGCATCCCGCTGGCGCGCAGCCTGCACGTGCCGACGGTCATCGGGGACGTCACCCAGGAAGGCGTCCTGGAAGCCGCCAAGATCCACCGGGCCCACGCCCTGCTCGCCCTGACCAGCATCGACACGACGAACCTCGAAGCAGCCCTGTACGCCCGCTCGGTGAAGCCTGACCTGCGGGTGGCACTGCGCCTGTACGACGACGAGTTCGCGACCGCCGTCTACCGCACCCTGCGCACGGCCCACCCGCAGGCGCTGACCCGCTCCCGGTCGGTGTCCCATCTGGCCGCCCCCTCGTTCGCGGTCGCCATGATGGGACGCCAGATCCTCGGCGCGGTCCCCGTCGAGCGCAAGGTGATGCTGTTCGCCGCCCTGGAGGTGGGAGGCCACCCGCAGCTGGAGGGCCGCACCGTCGAGCAGGCGTTCCGCCCGGGCTCCTGGCGGGTCCTGGCCCTGGACGCCACGCCGCCGGCCGACCGCCACCCGGACCTGGCCGCCGCCTGGCCGTACGACCCCTCCGGCCCCGGCGCGGCGGACCGGCCGTCCGGGCTGGTCTGGGACCTGCATCCGGGCTACGTGCTGCGGCGGGAGGACCGGGTCGTGATCGCCGCGACCCGGCGGGGCCTGGCGGAGCTGCTGCGCCGGCAGCGGGCGGCGGCCCGCCGCTAGGGGCCGCCCGCCCTGCCACGACGGGCAGCCGCACCGCGGGGTCCCGCCGCACGGCCGGACCCCGGGGACGGGCAGGTCAGCGGAGCATGCCCATCGCCCGCCGCACCTCGTCCAGCGTCTCCTCGGCGATGGCGTTCGCCCGCTCGTTCCCGGCACGCAGGACGTCCCGGACGTACCCCATGTCCTGCGCGTACGCGGCACGCCTGGCGCGGATCGGGGCCATCGTCGCGTTGACCGCGTCCGTCACCGTCCGCTTCAGGACGGCGGCGCCGCCGCTCCCGATGTCCGCGGCGACGGCATGCGGGTCCCGGCCGAGACAGAGCGCGGCCAGCAGCACCAGGCCGGACACTCCGGGCCTGGTCCCGGGGTCGTAGGTGATGTGCCGGTCGGCGTCGGTGGTGGCGCCCTTGATCAGCCGGGCGGTCTCGTCCTCGCTCGCACCGAGCGTGACGGAGTTGTTCCGGCTCTTGCTCATCTTGGTGCCGTCGGTGCCGAGCAGCAGGGGGGTGGCGGAGAGCAGGGCGTCGGGTTCCGGGAAGACCGCGCCGTACCGCTCGTTGAAGCGCCGGGCGACGGTGCGGGTGACCTCCAGGTGGGGCAGCTGGTCCTGCCCGACGGGCACGAGGTTTCCCTTGCAGAAGAGGATGTCGGCGGCCTGGTGCACCGGGTAGGTGTACATGAGCCCGCTGACGGCTGACTGCCGGGAGTGCGTGATCTCGTCCTTGACGGTGGGGTTGCGGCCGAGCTCGGCTACGGAGACGAGGGAGAGGAACGGCAGCAGGAGCTGGTTGAGGGCCGGTACGGCGCTGTGGTTGAACACCGTCGTACGGGCGGGGTCGATCCCGACGGCCAGATAGTCCAGCAGCAGCCCCTCCACATGTGCGGTGAGGCGCTCGGCGACGTCCCGGTCGGTGAGGACCTGGTAGTCGGCGATGAGGACGAAGACGTCCACACCGAGGTCCTGGAGGCGCACCCGGTTGTGGAGGGTGCCGAAGTAGTGGCCGAGGTGGAGGGCCCCGGTGGGCCGGTCACCGGTGAGGACACGGAAACGGGCGGGGTCCTGGGCCAGTTGCCGCTCCAGCTCGGCACTGCGCAGCTGGGCGGGGTGGAGGGGCAGGTCGAGGTCGGTGGTCGTGGTCACGGGGGCTCTCCTCGCGGTGGTGTGTGCGTGGAGGACGGCCCGCGCCGTGGGGCACCGGGGCAGCAGAAAGGGCCGTCCATGATCGAACGGCCCTGGTTCCGCGCAGATGAGGGAGGCCGCTCCTAGGAGGAGCGCCACCAGTTCCGGCACGGTACGGAGGTCATGGGGTGAGTGTACAGGGCACGGGTCGCCTCGCGCCGGATCGGCGGCCGAACCGCGTCCGCCGCGTGGAGCGCGCCCGGCACTCGTCCTGGAGTCATCCGGGGAGGTGCGGCGGGACGGGGCCGGGCGCGGCGGCCTGCCTCACTCTCCCCCGTGGCCGCCCACGTAGAACAGCACCATGAGGAAACCGGCGAAGAGATGCGTCGCGAAGATGTAGACGAAGACGCGCAGGGCGACGCTGCGCTCCTTCCAGCGTTCACTCTCGGCCATGCGCGCGTACCCCTTTCGCCCTGCCGCCCCGCGGCACGGCCTCCCCTCCAGAGTACGCAGCCACGGGTCCGCGCCCCGGGTGCGGGCGGGAATAGGGGGCGGGGGTCTCCCGTTGTAGGGTGTGTCCGGATAGTTCAACATTCAACAACCCTCGTTCAACACCTTCAGGAGGCGGGCGCCATGCAGTTCGGGATCTTCACCGTCGGGGACGTCACCACCGACCCCACCACCGGTACGACACCGAGCGAGAACGAGCGGATCAAGGCGACCCTCGCGATCGCGCTCAAGGCCGAGGAAGTGGGCCTGGACGTCTTCGCGACCGGCGAGCACCACAACCCGCCGTTCGTCCCGTCGTCGCCGACGACCACGCTCGGCTACCTCGCCGCCCGCACCGAGAAGCTGATCCTCTCCACGTCCACCACCCTGATCACCACCAACGACCCGGTGAAGATCGCCGAGGACTACGCCACGCTCCAGCACCTCGCGGACGGCCGTGTCGACCTGATGACGGGCCGCGGCAACACCGGGCCCGTCTACCCGTGGTTCGGCAAGGACATCCGTGAGGGCATCCCGCTCGCGGTCGAGAACTACGCCCTGCTGCACAAGCTGTGGCGCGAGGACGTCGTGGACTGGGAGGGGAAGTTCCGCACACCGCTGCAGTCCTTCACCGCGACCCCGCGCCCGCTGGACGGCATCCCGCCGTTCGTCTGGCACGGCTCGATCCGCTCCCCGGAGATCGCCGAGCAGGCCGCCTACTACGGCGACGGCTTCTTCCACAACAACATCTTCTGGCCCATGGAGCACACCCGGAAGATGGTCGGCCTCTACCGCCGCCGTTACGCCCATTACGGGCACGGCACGGCCGAGCAGGCCATCGTCGGCCTCGGCGGCCAGGTGTTCATGCGGAAGAACTCGCAGGACGCGGTGCGGGAGTTCCGCCCCTACTTCGACAACGCCCCGGTCTACGGGCACGGCCCCTCCCTGGAGGACTTCACCCAGCAGACACCGCTGACCGTCGGCTCCCCGCAGGAGGTCATCGAGCGGACCCTGTCCTTCCGGGACGCCGTCGGCGACTACCAGCGCCAGCTGTTCCTGATGGACCACGCGGGACTGCCGCTCAAGACGGTCCTGGAGCAGCTCGACATCCTCGGCGAGGAGGTCGTCCCCGTGCTGCGCAAGGAATTCGCCGCCCTGCGCCCGGCCGGTGTGCCGGACGCCCCCGTCCACCCCGCGGTCACCGCCGCCCGTACCGCCGCCGCCTCGAAGGAGGTCTGAGTAACGTGTTCCCCACCACCCCCCTGAAGATCGTGGCCGTCGCGGCCGGGCTCAGCAGCCCCTCGTCCACCCGGCTGCTGGCCGACCGGCTCGCCGAGGCCGCCCGCGAGCGGCTGACCGCCGTCCAGGACCGCAGGGTCGAGGTACAGGTCGTCGAGCTGCGCGGCCTGGCCGTGGACATCGCGAACCACCTGGTCACCGGGTTCCCGCCGGCCGGTCTGAAGGAAGCGATCGACACCGTGACCGGGGCGGACGGGCTGATCGCCGTGTCGCCCGTGTTCACGGCCTCGTACAGCGGACTGTTCAAGTCGTTCTTCGACCTGGTCGACCACACCGCCCTGACCGGCAAGCCCGTCGTCATCGCGGCGACCGGCGGCACACCCCGGCACTCGCTGGTCCTGGAGCACGCCATGCGCCCGCTCTTCGCCTACCTGCGGGCCGTCGTACTGCCGACGTCCGTGTACGCCGCCTCGGAGGACTGGGGCTCGTCCGGCGACGAGTACACCGAGGGGCTGCCGTCCCGGATCCGGCGCGCGGGCGGCGAGCTCGCCTCCGCCGTCACCGGGCGGACCGTCTCCGGGGCGTCCCGGGCGCTCACGCTCGACGACGGCGAGGACGCGCTCGTGCCGTTCGCCCAGCAACTCGCCGACCTGCGGGTGAACTGAGCCGAGGCACGGGCCCCCCGGATCCACGTGTGCCCGCCTTGACTAGAGTCGTCACGGATAGACGGATCGTGAGACGCAGGCCGTGCGTGACGAACAGACGGAGGCAGACATGGGCAGGATCGTCGTAGGCGTGGACGGCTCGGACGCGTCGATCAAGGCGTTGCGCTGGGCCGTGCGCCAGGCCGAACTCACCGGTGACACGGTCGAGGCGGTCAACAGCTGGGAGTACCCCGCGACCAGTTGGGCGTCCATGATGCCGGGCATGCCGGAGGACTTCGATCCGCAGTCCGTGGCGACCGTCGCGCTCAACGAGGCGCTGGAGGAGGCCCTCGGCGCCCAGGGCGCGGCGGCGGTGGAGAAGATCGTGGTGATCGGCAATCCGGCGCAGACCCTGCTGGAGCGGGCGAAGGGCGCGAACCTGCTGGTCGTCGGCGCCCGCGGATACAGCGGCTTCAAGGCGACCCTGCTCGGCTCGGTCAGCCTGCACGTCACCCAGCACGCCTCCTGCCCGGTCACCGTCGTCCACGACTGACAGTGAGGATGTGACGTGGTGACGCTGCGGGCGGGCCACCCTCTGCGGTGGCCCGCCCGTTTCCGTCTCCCCGTCGTCACCGGCGTCGCGCCCCACGGTCACTTCCGTTTGTAGAGCCGCATGGTCACCGCACCGACACAGCGTCGGCTCTTCCCGGCGCCGCTGGGTCCGAGGACCCCGTAGACGTGCCGGCCGGGACGGCGGGATCGACGCCGTCCACCGCGTGGTCGTCGCCGAAGACCTTCACCAGCTGCGTGGTCTCGACGGCCAGTCCGGTGTTCATGGGCGCCGCGCTCAGTCCTCGTGCGTGTAGAAGAGATAGAACGCCGAGAGGAACACCCCCGCTCCGACCACCAGGCCCAGCACGGCCGACGACAGCACGCTGTTGTCGTTCAGGCTGTACAGGAAGCCGATCGCGATCCCGGCCAGCGCGCCGTACGCCGCCGCCCTGAGTTCGCGCGGCAGGGCCCGCTGCGTCCGGCCCAGCAGGAAGCAGAGCACGGCGAAGGCCACCCCGGAGACGACGCCGAGCCAGATCTGCCCGGCGGTGGTCGCACCGCCGTCCCGCCGGATGAAGAAGGCCCAGAATCCGAGGATCACGCCCAGGGTGAGGGGCAGCGCCCACGCGGTCGCGCCGTGTCCGCGCCGTGCCGGCGTGCGGGTACGGCTGTGCCGGCGCACCGGCATCGTCGGGTGTGTGGCCATCGGACAGCTCCTTACCTCGCCCCCGTCCGTCGGTCCGTTCCTCCAGAGCACACCCTGCCGCGCCGCCCGGCAACTCGAATGGCGTACGGCCCGGAGCGCCCTGCCGCCGTACGGGATTGTCTGGGGCTGTGCGGACCTCTCTCTCAGCGGCTCTCCCGGCGGTACTGCTCGTGCTGCTCACCGTGCTGGTCCCGGTGAGCGCGCTCTCCGCCTGGGTCGATCTGGAGCTCGACGACGCCGACCGCTATCTCGCGGCCGTCTCACCGCTGGCCTCCGACCCCGATGTGCGCAACACCGTGGCGTCGGTGATCACCGACGAGGCGATGGAGAACATCGACGTCGGCCCGTTCCAGGAGACCGTCGCGCAGTTCGTGCACGAGGCCGCGCGGTCGTTCACGACGACCGAGACGTTCCAGCGGGCCTGGGACACCGCGAACCGGACGGCGCACGAGGCCGTGACCGCCGCACTGCACGGGGACGGCGGGCAGGCCGTGACGATCGATCTGGCGCCGGTGATCGAAGGGGTCCGACAGGAACTGATCGGCGACGGCGTTCCCTTCGCCGGCCTGATCCCGGTCCGGGACACCTCGATCACGGTGCTGACCGCCGACCGCGCGGACGAGCTGCGGACCTCGTTCCGATGGCTGCGGTCCCTCGGCATCCGGCCGGCCGTCGGCACGGTGGTGCTCCTCGTCCTGGCGCCGGCTGTCGTGCTCGTACGGGTCGGCGCGCGGGCCGCGCTGGGGGCCGCCGCCGTGGCCGGGGGCGGTTTCGTACTCGGCGCGATCGTGCTGCGCGTCCTGGTCGCGGCGGGCCGCGCCAGGGTGCTGGACCAGGTCCCGGGCAGCGACCGGGACGGGGCCGCGGCGGTGTACGACGCGCTGACCGCCTCGCTGCGGACGACGGTGTGGATCGTGCTCCTGGTGGGGGCGGTCCTGGTGATCGGCGGGGTCACGGGACGGATCCTGACGGCACGCGGGGCCACGGGGCGGTAGGCGGTCGGCCGGCGGAGGGGGATCGGCCGTCCTGGCCGGCGACGGCTTCTCCGACGGTCCGCCCGTTCCCCCGATCCGGACGGACCGGCCACCACGCGCCGTTCGTCCCGCCGGCCCCGCACGGGGCACGGGCCCGACATGCGCGGGCGGGTGGGCCGGGCGACAGTGGGATGCGTGAGAGCAGGGGGGCGACCGGGAGGCCTGCCATATGCGAGCCATCGCTGTCAGCACGTTCTGTGCGGAGCCCTGTCTCGTCGAGGTGCCGAAACCTGATCCGGCCGCGGGCGAGGTCCGGGTGAAGGTCGAGTACGCGGCCCTCAATCCGCTCGACTGGCAGATGACGGACGGCGCCCTGGACGGCGTGGCACCGCACGCCTTCCCGCTGATCGTCGGAACCGACTTCGCGGGCCGGGTGGACATGATCGGCAGCGGCGAGAACCGCTTCCGGGTCGGCGACCCCGTGTTCGGCCGGGTGACGGCACCGCCGGTGGGACGCTGCGGGGCGTACAGCGAGTACGTGTGCGTACCGCAGGACTCCCCGATCGCCCTGGTCCCGCGCGATCTGCCGCTCAGGACCGCGGCGGCGCTCCCGTCCGCCGGGACGACCGCGGCGCAGATCCTGGGGAGCACGGCGGTCCGCAGCGGCCGGAGCCTGCTGGTCATCGGTGCGGCGGGCGGGGTCGGCAGCTTCCTGACCCAGCTCGCGGCGGCCCGCTCCATCGGGGTCGTCGCGGCGGTGCGGGGCGAGGAGAAGCGGCGGATGGGGGCGCTCGGCGCCGCGGTCACCGTGGACACGACCTCCGACCCCGGCGCACTGGAAGCGGCGGTGGCGGGGCTGTACCCGGAGGGCGTCGACGCGCTCGTCGACCTGGTCTCCACCGACCCCGCCGAATTCGCCGCGCACACGGCCCTGGTGCGGGACGGCGGGGTCGCCGTCACCACCCGCGGGGTCGCCGCTCCGGCCGGTGTCGCCTGGGTCGACTTCCGGCTCGCGCCGGCCGGCGCACTGCTCGACGCCCTGGCCGCGGGGGCCGCGCGTGGGGAGCTGAGCGTGCCCATCGACACCGAGCTCCCGCTGGAGAAGGCCCCGCAGGCACTCGCCCAGAACCGTGCGGGCGGGGCGCGCGGCAAGACCGTCTTCGTCATCTGACGCGCGTCGGTCCGGCGCGCGTCGCCCGGTACGGATGGGGGCAGGAGGAGCGCCATGGGCGAGCAGGACATCTTCGAGGACATCGACGCGCTGGTCTCCGAGGAGCGCGCCCTGCGCGCCCGCTCGACCGCGGACCTGGGCCTCTGTGCCGAGGAGCGGTCACGGCTCCGGGAGGTGGAGGTCCAGCTCGACCAGTGCTGGGACCTGCTGCGGCAGCGGCGCGCGCTCAGCGAGTCCGGCGGGGACCCCTCGGCGGCGAAGGTCCGCCCCGCGCGGGAGGTGGAGGGCTACGAGGGATGAGGAGCCCTCCGTGGCGGGACCTCCTCAGGAGGGGTCCGGGCCCCGGCTCTGGAGCCGTTCCATCTCGCGCCGGTCCCGCTTGGTCGGGCGGCCCGTGCCCCGGTCGCGGACCGGCACCTGGATCGCGGCCTCACGGGGCGGCGGGGGCGGGCTGTTGTCGACGAAGCACTCCACCGCGACCGGCGGTCCGACGCGCTTCTTCACGATCTTCGAGACGACCACGATCCGGTCCCGGCCCGCGTGCCGGAGCCTTACCTCATCGCCCGTGTGCAGGGCCTGGGCCGGCTTGGCACGCTCGCCGTTGACCCGCACGTGCCCTGCCCGGCAGGCGGCAGCCGCCTGCGACCGGGTCTTGGTCAGCCGGACCGACCAGATCCACACGTCGACCCGGACGCTTCCCTGCGCCTGCGGCGCCTCACCGGAAACCATGCACCCGACTCTAGTCCGGCGAGGCGCCCTCACGGGTGCGGCTTTCGGACTCGTCCTCCGGGCCGTCGGCGGTGGACGACGCACATCGGGCCCGCACCGCGGGGGTGCGGGCCCGATGCCAGGTGTCTCTGCCCGTTCCCGGGTCCCCGGATTTTCCGGGATCAGACGCCGATGTCGCCGCCGTCCTTGCGCCACACGGCGACGACGGACGGCCGGACGATCTTGCCGGGTCCGTCCGGCCAGCTGCTCGCCGGCTTCTCGACGGACGCGCCGTCGATCTCGCCCGGGTGCTGCACGGCCACCAGGACCCGGCGGTCCTGGATCACCGGGCCGCAGGTCTCGGCACCGGACGGCACGGTCAGGAACTGCTTGAGCTCGCCCCGCCGTTCGCCCTGCGTCGCGACTCCGAACAGGCCGTCGTGCGAACCGAGCTGGGCACCGTCCGTGGAGATCCACAGGTTGCCGTGGTCGTCGAAGGCCACGTTGTCCGGGCAGGAGATGGGGCTGACGTTCTCCTTGGGGAATCCGGCGTAGTACGTCGCCGGGTCGTTCGGGTCACCCGCGACGAGGAACAGCCGCCAGGCGAAACCGTCGCCCGCCGCGTCGTCCCAGTTCTCCGCGAGCTCCAGGACCTGCCCGTGCTTGTTGGCGTTGCGGGGGTTGGCCTCGTCGGCGCCGGGCTTGCCCGCCTTGCCGCGGTCGGTGTTGTTGGTGAGGGCGACGTAGACGCGGCCGGTGCGCGGCGACGGCTCGACGTCCTCGGGGCGGTCCATCTTCGTGGCGCCGACCTTGTCGCCTGCGACGCGCGTGAAGACGTACACCTCCTCGGCGGTCATGCCGGGGACGTGCGAGGTGTTGCCCGTGGCGAGCGGGATCCAGACGCCGCTGCCGTCGAACTCGCCGTCGGAGGGGAGCTTGCCCGAACCGTCGAACTCCTCTGCCGGGGAGTCACCGGTCAGCTTGGCGACGTACAGCGTGCCCTCGTCCAGCAGCGTGAGGTTGTGCTCGCGGGCGGCCCGCGAGTTGCCCTTCTTCATCTGCTTGCTGGAGACGAACTTGTACAGGTAGTCGAACCGCTCGTCGTCGCCCATGTAGACGACCGGGCGGCCGTCGGCGGTCAGCCGGGGCTCCGCGGCCTCGTGCTTGAAGCGGCCGAGCGCGGTGCGCTTACGGGGGGTGGAATCGGGGTCGTACGGGTCGAGTTCGACGACCCAGCCGAAGCGGTGCGCCTCGTTGGGCTCCTGCGCCAGGTCGAAACGCTTGTCGAAACGCTCCCACTTGCGCTCCGTGGCGGCCGTCCCGATGCCGTAGCGCTTGTCGGTGTCGCGGGAGCCGTTGGCGAAGTACTGGTTGAAGTTCTCCTCGCCGTGCAGCGTGGTGCCCCACGGGGTCGTGCCGCCCGCGCAGTTGTTGAGGGTGCCGAGCACCTTGCGCCCGGTGGGGTCGGCGGAGGTACGGAGCAGGGGGCTGCCCGCGGCCGGGCCGGTGACCTGGAACTCGCTGGTCGCGGTGAGGCGCCGGTTCAGCGGGTGGCGGTTGACCGGGCCGAGCTTGCCGGTGCGGTTCTCCTCCTGGACGACGACCACGGAGAGTCCGTGCGCGGCCCAGGCGATCTCGACCTGCTCACGGGTCGGGCTGGCCGGATCGTAGCCACGGAACATCAGGATCTCGTCCGTGTACTCGTGGTTGGCGACCATCACCTGACGGCCGTGCTCCCCACGCAGCGGGAGCAGGGAGAGGAAGTCGTTGTTGTAGCCGAACTGACCCGCCTGCGCCTTCGCGGACTGCTTGTCCGGGTCGAAGGCGGGCGCACCGCGCAGAATCGGTTCGCCCCAGCGGATCACGACGTTCTGGCCGTACCCGTCGGGGACGGTGACCTTGTCGTCCTTGTTCGGTGCGACAGGGGTGAAACGCAGACCCCGTGCGCCCGAAGGGGTGGGCTTCGGCTTCTTGCCGGGGTGACCGGCGAGCGGTGCGGCCTCGGCCTGAGGGGCGCCGGGCCCGGTGAGAGCGGCGGTTCCGGCTGCGGCGGCGACCGTCACCACCGCGGCGGCGCGCATCATCGACCGGCGTGACAGGGCACCGGCGATGATGTCGCCGGCGTACTCGTTGTCGCTGGTGTTGGGTACCTCGTGGAAGCAGGCGTCTCCGCAGCGGTAGCGGCAGGTCAGCGCAGAGCGCCCGCCCGGGTGCGGGCTGATGAGCGGCAGCAGGTTGCGCACGTTGTCGTCCCTCCGTATGTGTGTCCTGCGTGACGGTAGGTGCGTCTTCACGCGGCACGTGGGACTGCCGGTGAACAGGGGGTGAAGTCCCGGACACCGCTGCCCTCCCGGTCCCGTCCGGGCGCCGGCGGGGGACTCGGACGGAGCTCGGTTCGAGCTCGGTTGACGCAGGGGCGGGCCGTACCACCGAACGGCCGGATCCGGCCGCTAACCTTACGTATCCGCCCTGGCCAGGGATCAATTCCCGCAGTACGGACATTTATCGCACCCAACTCATGCGAAAGGCCTCGCCCATGGGCATTCGGAGCTTGCTGCGCAAGGTGTTCGGCCGCACGGAGCAGGACGAGCCGACCACGGCCACCGTCCCGCCCCAGGCCGAGCGCACCCAGCCCACGGAGCCGGAGTCGGAGACCACCACTTCGGCGGCCGAGCCCGCGAGGGCCTCGGTACCGGCCCCGGCCTCATCCTCTTCGGCCCGGTCCACCACCACTGCGGGACGCGAGGACGGACCGGCATCGGACCTCGTGGCGGCGGCCTTCGACAAGGCGGCCGCCACGTCTGTGTCGACCCCCGCCTCCGCCTCCGCACCCACGCCGACGGTTCCTGCCCAGGGGTCGGATCCCGAGGCGAAGCGGGCCACGGAGACGGCGGACGCCGCGCCGGAGCCGGAGCCGGAGCCGGACGCCGCGTCACCGATCACGATCGACATCGACCCGGAGCCGGTGCCCGGCACGGCCGCTGAGCCGGAGGCCGGGGCCGCCGCCGAGGCTCCCGCTGCCGAGCCGGCGGCGGACGCGGCGCCCGAGCCCGTCGCGGAGGCCGGACCGGCCGCCCCCGCGGTCGCCGGGACTCCCGCCGAGCCCGCCGAGGAGGCGGAGCCCGAGCCGGCCGGCGCGCCCGAGGCCGAGGCGCCGAAGGCGGCGGAGTCCGCTCCGGAGCCCGCCGCCGAGCCCGAGGCCGTGGTCGCCGCGGAGGAGCCCGCCGCCGAGGCCGTGGCCGCGCCCGAGGAGGTCGCTGCCGAGGCCGTGGTCGCCACTGAGAAGACCGCCGCCGAGCCCAAGACCGCCGCCGAGGAGCCCGCCGCCGAGGCCGTGGTCGCGCCCCAGGAGGTCGCTGCCGAGGCCGTGGTCGCCACTGAGAAGACCGCCGCCAAGGAGCCCGCCGCCGAGCCCGAGGAACCGGCCGCGGCCGCGGCCGCGGCCGAGGCAGAGCCGGCCGCCACCGCGGTGGCGGAGCCCGCCGCCGAGGCGGCTCCCGATCCGGTCGCCGAGGCCGCCCCGGCGACGGCACCGCAGACCGCACCGGAGCCCGCACCGGTCACCGGCAAGCCCGCCACCACCCTCGCCCGGGTCAAGGCCGCCGCGCCCGAGCTCGTCGCCCCCTACAAGGCGGCGCAGGCCGGTCTCAGGGCGCACGGACTGACGGGGCTGCGGGCCACCGTGTATCTGGTCCTCGACCGGTCCGGATCCATGCGGCCGTTCTACAAGGACGGAAGTGCCCAGCACCTCGGCGACCGCACCCTCGCGCTCGCCGCGCACCTGGACGCGGACGCCACCGTGCCCGTCGTCTTCTTCTCGACCGACATCGACGGCACCGGAGCGATCGACCTCACCGCCCACGAGGGCCGGATCGACGAGCTGCACGCGGGCCTCGGCCGGCTGGGACGTACCAACTACCACCGGGCCGTCGAGGAGATCGTCGCGCACTACGAGAAGTCCGAGGCCTCGGGCCCGGCGCTCGTGATCTTCCAGACGGACGGCGCGCCGGACGCCAAGCAGGCGGCCAAGCAGGCCCTGGCGGACGCGGCACGGCTGCCGCTGTTCTTCCAGTTCGTCGCGTTCGGTGACGAGGAGGCGAAGGGCTTCGACTTCCTGCGCAGGCTGGACGTCGAGAACGCCGGCTTCTTCCACGCCGGCCCCGCCCCGCGCGAGGTGCCCGACGCGACGTTCTACCGGGAGGTGCTCGCCGGGCTGCCCGCCTGGGCCGCCGCCCGCGGAGTCGTCGCCGGGAGCTGATCCACCGGCAGCCGTACGGTCACGGCGACCCCGCCCGCGGGCCGGGTACCGCCGTGACCGTACCGCCGTGAGCACCGCAAGAGAACCTACGACCGACAGACCGGAACCCCGCGCTGTCCCCTCGGCCACCACCGGGCCGGTGTCGCGAGGACCGGAGTCGACGGCGGACCCGGCCCGCCGCAGTCCGGCCGCCACCGGCTCCGCCAGGATCTCTCCGTCCTCCGCGACAAGTACCCGCGTCGAGTGGTCTCCCGCCCCGTCCACGCGTGCCCACTCCTTCCCGGACGCGTCTTCGGTACGGGAAAAGATGTTTCGCGAAGCTCTCCGGGCGCGGGGCCGCGTTTATCGATGTGAGTGGATCCCCCACGGACCGTTAGGATTTCGACCATGGCGGCCACTGGATCCGAGAAGCAAGGGGGCGACGGCGTGAAGAGTTTCTACGTATCGACCCCCATTTACTACGTCAACGACGCTCCTCACCTGGGCCACGCCTACACGACCGTCGCAGGCGACGTGCTCACCCGCTGGCACCGTCAGCGCGGCGAGAAGGTGTGGTACCTCACCGGCACGGACGAGCACGGTCAGAAGATCATGCGCACGGCCGAGGCGAACGACGTCACCCCTCAGGCCTGGTGCGACAAGCTCGTCGAGGAGGCCTGGAAGCCCCTCTGGGAGCACCTCGACATCGCGAACGACGACTTCATCCGGACGACGGAGAAGCGGCACACCGACCGTGTGCAGGAGTTCGTGCAGGACCTGTACGACAAGGGCCAGATCTACAAGGGCGGGTACGAAGGCCCGTACTGCGTGGGCTGCGAGGAGTACAAGCTCCCCGGCGACCTGATCGAGTCCGAGGACGGCACGAAGCTGTGCCCGATCCACAAGAAGCCGGTGGAACTCCTCAAGGAGGAGAACTACTTCTTCAAGCTGAGCGAGTACGGCCCGAAGCTCATGGAGTTCTACGCGGCCAACCCGGGCTTCATCCAGCCCGAGTCGGCTCGCAACGAGATCGTGAACTTCGTCAAGCAGGGTCTGCAGGACCTGTCGATCTCGCGTTCCACGTTCGACTGGGGCGTCCCGGTGCCGTGGGACCCGAAGCACGTCATCTACGTGTGGATCGACGCGCTGCTGAACTACGCGACGGCGGTCGGCTACGGCGCCGACCAGGAGAAGTTCGACCGCACCTTCCCGGCGGACGTGCACCTGATCGGCAAGGACATCCTGCGCTTCCACTCGGTCATCTGGCCGGCGATGCTGATGGCGCAGGGCCTGCCGCTCCCCGGCAAGGTCGTCGCCAACGGCTGGCTGATGGTCGGCGGCGAGAAGATGTCCAAGTCGAACCTGACGGGCATCAAGCCGCAGGACCTGACCTCGCACTTCGGCGTGGACGCGTACCGCTGGTACTTCCTGCGGGCCATCGCGTACGGCAGCGACGGCTCGTTCTCCTGGGAGGACTTCAGCGCCCGCTACACCTCGGAGCTGGCCAACGACTACGGCAACCTCGCCTCGCGGGTCGCGGCCATGGTCGGCAAGTACTTCGGCGGCGCGCTCCCGGAGGCCACCGCGTCCGGTGACGCCGAGCGGGCGGTCCAGGAGGGCCTCGCGCGGGCCGTCTCCACGGCGGACCTGAGGATCGGCGAGGAGCTGGACTTCCAGGGCGGCATCCTGGCGATCTTCGACTTCGTGAAGCAGGTCAACGGTTACATCACGGAGCAGGAGCCGTGGAAGGTCGCCAAGGACGAGTCGCCGGAGGGCCGGGCACGGCTCGCGACCATCCTCTACACGGCGGCCGAGTCCCTGCGCGGTGTCGCGGTCCTGCTGAACTCCGTGATGCCGGACACCTCGCAGAGGCTGTGGGAGTCCCTGGGCGCCGAGGCGTCCCTGGGCGCCCTGGCCGGCCGGCGCGTGCAGGACGCGGGCCGCTGGGGTCAGCTGCCCGCGGGCACGACGGTGACGAAGGGCGCGGTGCTGTTCCCGCGCCTGGAGGAGAAGCCCGCGTAACCGTCCGTACGCAGCAGGGAGCCCGGGACCGGCCATCGGTCCCGGGCTCCCGTGCGTACGGTGCTCAGCGGCCCAGCGCCGCGGCGTCCCCCATCACGATCACCGGGTACTTCGCCGGGTCCAGGAGGCGCAGGAGCTCCCTCATCCGCTCCTCGGGAAGCGAGACACAGCCCTGGGTCGGGCCGCCGTGGTCCACATGGATCCAGATCCCGCCGCCCCTCTCCTCACCGAGCGGCCGGGTGCGGTCCAGCGGGGTCGTGCCCGGTGTCCGGTTGTAGTTGATGGCGACGACGTAGTCGAAGGACCCCTCCAGCGGCTCCCCGAAGAAGCCCTCGCCGCTCACCGCGAAGCGCGGCTGCTCGTCGTACGGGAGCAGCGCTCCTGGGTCGGGCAGCCGGCCGCCCGCGTCGGTGAGGCCGAACACGCCGACGGGTGACCGGAGGTCGCCCGCCACGTGGTGGTCCGTCCAGCCCTTCATGCCGTTGTGGGCGGCCCAGGGTCCTGCCTCCGGTCTCCAGCCGAGTGCGGGGTCGTCGCGCGTGTGGAGGACGGCCGTGGAGCGGTTGGCGTCGGGGCCCTGGCCGGTCACCACGACGGCCTGCCGGGCGGTGGCCGGGATCTTCGCCCGGACGAGCGGGCCCAGTCCCGGAATCTCCCGCGGGCGGACGGGCACAGCAGTGGGCGACGCCGCGGCCGAGGACTCGGGGCCGGCGGCACCACGGGGCGCCGAGGGCTGCACCGCACCGGCGGAGCAGCCGATGACCAGCAGGAACAGGACGACGAGAAGGACGTAGGGGCGGCGCGGGAGGGACACGGGCGGAACTCCTCGTGACGGGCGGTCGGTCTCCTTCGGTGCCAGTCATTGCCGTGCCCCGCGACGCCGAACCGAAACCGGGGCCATCCGGCTGTACCCGGTCCTCGCGCCGGGCCACGGGTGTCCGCACGGCTGTCCGGGCCGGCCGGGAGCGGGGTCGTCGCCGCCGTGGTCTCCGACGTCGGCCGGTGGCACTCCCCGCACCGACCGGTCTCCCAGCCGTCGGCGCCCTTCTCCTCACCGGCCGAGAGCAGGGCCCTGCGCCGGTCCCTGCCCCGGCGATGGCCGCACCACCCGACAGGACCACGCGTCGGCGGGTCGTCCCTCTGTGCGCGGGGCCCCGATTCCCTGTCATCAGAGGTGAGGCCGGGCAGGGACGTGAGCTGTGCGCACCCGGTGGGTGCACGTGAAACAGTCCCCGGCCGGGCGGCCGGGGACTGTTTCACGTGGAACCGGAGCGGAACAGCTGACGCCTACTTCGCGCCGGTGTCCCTCGCCACGGAGTCCTTGGCCCCGGCCTTCTCCTTGGCCGCGACGGGCTTGCGCAGCTGGATGTTCAGCTCGCGCAGGCGGGTCTCGTCCAGCTCGCTCGGGGCCCCCATCATCAGGTCCTGGGCGTTGCCGTTGAGCGGGAAGGCGATCGTCTCCCGGATGTTGGGCTCGTCGGCAAGCAGCATCACGATGCGGTCGACGCCCGGAGCGATGCCACCGTGCGGCGGGGCGCCGAGGCGGAACGCGCGCAGCATGCCCGCGAACTCCCTCTCGACGGTCTCCGCCTCGTACCCGGCGATCGCGAAGGCCTTCAGCATGACCTCGGGCTCGTGGTTACGGATGGCGCCGGAGGACAGCTCGATGCCGTTGCAGACGATGTCGTACTGCCACGCCAGGATGTCGAGCGGGTCCTTCTCCTGCAGGTCCTTCATGCCGCCCTGGGGCATGGAGAACGGGTTGTGCGAGAAGTCGATCCTGCCGGTGTCCTCGTCCTTCTCGTACATCGGGAAGTCGACGATCCAGCAGAAGCGGAAGACGCCCTCCTCGAAGTGGCCGGCGCGCTTGGCGGCCTCGACGCGGACGACGGACATGATCTTGGAGACCTCGTCGAACTCGCCCGCACCGAAGAAGACGGCGTGACCGGGGACGAGGGACAGACGCTCGGTGAGGGTCTTGATGTCCGTCTCGGTGAGGAACTTGGCGATCGGGCCCGCCAGCGTGCCGTCCTCGCCCACCCGGACCCAGGCGAGACCCTTGGCGCCGTGCTCGACCGCGTACGCGCCGAGACCGTCGAAGAACTTCCGGGACTGGCCCGCCGTGTCCGGCACCGGAAGGGCGCGGACGTGCTTGCCGGCGAACGCCTTGAACTCCGAGTCCGCGAAGATGTCGGAGATGTCGACGAGCTCCAGCCGGGCGCGCAGGTCCGGCTTGTCGTTGCCGTACTTCAGCATCGACTCGCGGAACGGGATGCGCGGGAACGGCGAGGTCACGTGGCGGCCGTTGCCGAACTCCTCGAAGAGCTCGGTCATGAGCTTCTCGATCGGCTGGAAGACGTCCTCCTGCTCGACGAACGACATCTCGACGTCGAGCTGGTAGAACTCGCCGGGCGAACGGTCGGCGCGTGCGTCCTCGTCGCGGAAGCACGGCGCGATCTGGAAGTAGCGGTCGAAGCCGGAGATCATCAGCAGCTGCTTGAACTGCTGCGGCGCCTGCGGAAGGGCATAGAACTTGCCCGGGTTCAGGCGGGACGGGACCACGAAGTCACGGGCGCCCTCGGGGGACGTCGCGGCGAGGATCGGGGTCGCCATCTCGTTGAAGCCGAGGGCCACCATCTTGGAGCGGATGGAGGCGATGACGGACGAGCGCAGCATGATGTTGCGGTGCATGCGCTCGCGACGCAGGTCGAGGAAGCGGTACTCCAGGCGCCGCTCCTCGTTGACCCCGTCGTCGGCGTTGATCGTGAAGGGCAGCGGGGCGGCCTCACCCAGCACCTCGACGTCGGTGACCTCGATCTCGATCTCACCGGTCGGGAGCTCCGGGTTGACGTTGTCGGCGCCGCGCGCGGAGACCTTGCCGTCGATCCGGACGACGGTCTCCTTGGTCAGCTTCGCCAGGGCGTCGTTGCCGGGGGTGCCGGGGCGGGCGACGAGCTGCACCAGACCGTAGTGGTCGCGCAGATCGATGAAGAGGATGCCGCCCAGGTCTCGGCGATTGTGCAGCCAGCCGCTCAGCCGGACGTCGGTGCCGACGTCAGAGGCGCGGAGCTCGCCGCAGGTGTGGGACCTGTACCGATGCATCGTCGTTCATCCAGTCTTCGCGGTTCGGGGCGGATTGACACCCCAGGCTACCGCCCGTAGGCGCACCGCTTCATTGACTTGCTTCCGCACGGCCCTCCGGGAGGAGCCGGGGGCGGGCCCGTACGGCCTCCGGGCGGCCGTTCATCGGTGGCGACGACGGAGAACACCTTCCTAAAGTGGGGCAATGCGCACCGAGGAGATCCTGGCTGCGATCGGAACCGGTCTGTGGAGCTGGGAGAGCTCCACGGGGATGGTCACGTTCGACGCCGAGGCGGCCCGGCTGGTCGGACTGCCCGCCGAGCCCGTGTCCTGCCACGGGTACGACGTGCGCTCCCGCTTCCATCCGGCCGACTGGAACGAGGTCGACGGGGTCGTGAACTTCGCGATCGCCGAGGGCACCGTGGCCGAGGCCAGGATGCGGATCGTGGACGACCACGGCACGGTCGTGCGCACGGTGCGCAGCAGGTCGAAGCCGGTCGCCGTCGATTCCCCGGGCCGCCACGAGTACGTGCTGGTGGGCATCCTCCAGGACGTCGCCGAACCCTCCGCGGCCTCGGCGGTGCACACCCCCGTCACGGGTGACTGGCGCCGGTCGCGCGAGGCGTTCCTGCTGGACGCGGGGCGTGCGCTGGCCGAGGCGGGTTCCACCGAGGAGGTGCTGCGGGTCGCCGGGTCGCTCTCCATGCCGGGGTTCTCGCCGGACGGCCTCGCCGTCTTCGGCGTCACGGGCGATCGCCTGAAGGTCGTCGGGCACCACGGGCACCACATGGGCGACGAGAAGCCGTTCACCGACATGCCGCTGGACACCGACTACCCGGCCGCCGAGGCCGTGCGGACCGGGCAGCCGGTCTACCTGCCCTCCCCCGAGGCGTACCGCACCCGCTACCCCACCACCTGGCCGCTCGCCAGCGGCTTCGGGCGGCGCTCCTGGGCCTTCCTCCCGCTGATCGCGTCGGGCCACACCATGGGGGCCTGGATGGCCGGGTTCCGGCACAGCGTGGCCTTCTCGCCCGACGAGCGCGCCGTGCTGACGACGGTGGCCCGGATGCTCGCGCAGGCACTGACCCGCGCCGGGGCCGCCGAGACGGAGCGCGAGCTGTCGCTGGGGCTCCAGAGGGCGATGATGCCGTCCCTCGGCGCCGGCGTACCGGGGCTGACGGTGGCGGCCCGGTACATCCCGACCGGCGGCGGGCTCCAGGTCGGGGGCGACTGGTACGACATGATCCCGCTCCCCAACGGCCGTATCGCCCTCGTCATCGGTGACGTCCAGGGGCACGACGTGCGGGCCGCGGGGCTGATGGGCCAGCTGCGGATCGCCCTGCGGGCCTACGCCTCCGAGGGGCACCGCCCCGACGGGGTGCTCTCCCGGGCCTCACGCTTCCTGTCGGGGCTCACCGGGGCGGACGACCGCACCGACGGCGAGGACGGGCCCCACGCGGCCCGCTTCGCCACCTGCCTGTACGCGGAGGCCGACCCGGACACCGGCACCCTCGACATCGCCCGGGCCGGCCACCCCGACCCGGTGGTGATCAGCGTCGACGGCAGGGCGGTGATCCGGCAGACCGCGGGAGGACTCCCCCTGGGCATCGAGAGGGACGCCGACTATCCGACCACCCGTGTCGTCCTCGGGCCCGGCGAAACGATCATGCTGTGCACGGACGGGCTCATCGAGACCGGCGGGCACGACATGGCCACCGGCTGGACCAGGCTCCGGCCGATCCTGGAAGAGCCCGTGGAGGACCTGGAGAAGCTCGCCGACACCCTCGTCCAGGCGGTGCACGGCCCCGGCTCGCACTACACGACCGGCCCGCTCGTGGACCGCCGGGAGGACGACATCGCGGTGCTCGTCCTGCGCCGCGAGGCTCCGCGGTCGCGCAGGCCGCTGGGGCGCCGTTCGGCGATGACCATCGCCCAGGCGGAGCCCGAGCGGGTCGCCGCGAGCCGGCAGCAGCTGCGGGAGCTGCTGCACGACTGGGCCGACGGGGAGCAGGTCGACGCGGCGGTGCTGATGGTGTCCGAGATGGCCACGAACGTGCTGGTCCACACGGACGGGGACGCCCTGCTGGTGGCGGAGGTGAGCGGCGAGCGCGGCGAGAGACGGCTGCGCGTCGTGGTGGGCGACTCCAGCGACGAGCTGCCCCACAAGCGGTGCCCCGGCGAGATGGCGTCCAGCGGCCGGGGGCTGGTGCTCATGGAGATGCTCGCCGACGCGTGGGGGGTGGACCCGCAGGGGGAGGGGAAGTCGATCTGGTTCGAGCTGTACGAGTCGTCGGAGCCCGCGGCCGTCGGCTCATGAGACAGCGATCGGGTCCGCGGGGTTCCGGGCGTGGTTCATGAGGGTTCCGCGATCCCGTCGGCCTTGCGCAGTTCGCCGATCACGCCGAAGACCGCCGCGCACACCGGCACCGCCAGCAGCATGCCCAGCAGACCGGCGACGCTCGCGCCCGCGGTCAGCGCGATCATGATCATGGCGGGGTGCATCTGGACCGTGCGGCTCTGGATGACCGGCTGCAGCACATGCCCCTCCAGGACCTGGACGGCGAGCACCACCCCCAGCGCCCAGAGCGCGATCACGAAGCCCCGGTCGGCCAGGGCGACCAGCACGGCCACGGCCCCGGAGATGAAGGCACCGAGATACGGGATGTAGGCCCCCACGAAGACCAGTGCCCCCAGCCCCACCGCGCCCGGCACCCGCAGGATCAGTAGGCCGGCCGTGATGCACAGCGCGTCGATGAGGGCGATGAACGTGGTGCCGCGCATGAAGCCCTCGACTGCCTCGAAGGCCCTGCGCCCCATGGCCTCCACGAGGTCGCCGGTGCCACGCGGGGCGATGCGGTGGGCGAGGTGGGCGGCACGGTCGGCGTCGCGCAGGAAGAAGAAGGTCAGCAGCAGGGCCAGGACGGCCGTGGTGACCAGGGAGCCGATGAGGCTGATACCGGTGAGGAGCCCGCCCGCGGCGCTCGCACCGAACTTCTCCACGAGACCCCTGGTGTTGTCCGCGAGGTCGTCGACGTTCGCGACACCCGCGATCTCGAAGTGGTCGACGACCCACTGCGCGGCGTCCTTGAGGGAGCTGACGATCTGGTCGCCGGTGTCGACGAGTGCGGTGACGACGATGTACCCGGCGCCCCCGGCCACCGCGACGAGCGCGGCACAGGTGAGCCCGGCCGCCAGCGACCCGTTCACCTTGTGCGCGGTCAGCCAGCGGTGCACGGGCCCCAGCAGCGCCGTACCGAGCAGGGCGAGCAGGACGGGTGTGACCGCGGTCTTGAGGGCGACGCACAGCCAGATGGCCACCGCCGCGACGCCGGCGGCCAGGAGCAGGACGCCGCACCAGGCGGCCGTCCGCCGCGCACTGTCGGGCAGGAGGGGCTTGCGGGTAGGCACCCTCCCACCCGATCACGGGCGGGCGCGGGCGGCCCGCCCGCCCGGGCGTACGGGTGACGGTCCGTCACCCGCATACTCCGTCACATGCCGTGCACGGCGGGCACCGTGCCGAGCCGGCCGGCCTGGAAGTCCTCGAAGGCCTGCTTGAGCTCGTCCTGGGTGTTCATCACGAACGGCCCGTAGTGCGCCATCGGCTCACGGATCGGACGCCCGCCGAGGAGCACGACCTCCAGGTCCGGGGTGTTGCCGTCCTGCGCCTCGTCGGCGCGGACGGTCAGCGAGGATCCCTTGCCGAACACCGCGGTCTGCCCCATGCGGACCGGGCGGCGCTCCTCGCCGACGGTCCCGCGTCCGGCCATGACGTACGCGAGGCCGTTGAAGTCCTCGCGCCACGGCAGGGTCACCTCGGCACCCGGCCGGACCGTCGCGTGGACCATGGTGATCGGGGTGTGCGTGATGCCCGGTCCCTCGTGGCCGTCCAGGTCGCCGGCGATGACGCGCAGGAGCGCGCCGCCGTCCGGGGACGCGAGGAGCTGGACCTGGCCTCCTCGGATGTCCTGGTAACGCGGGGCCATCATCTTGTCGGCCTTGGGCAGGTTCACCCAGAGCTGGAGGCCGTGGAAAAGGCCGCCGGACATGACGAGGGACTCCGGCGGGGCCTCGATGTGCAGCAGACCACTGCCGGCAGTCATCCACTGGGTGTCACCGTTCTCGATGGTGCCGCCGCCACCGTTGCTGTCCTGGTGGATGAAGCTTCCGTCGATGAGGTAGGTGACGGTCTCGAAGCCGCGGTGCGGGTGCCAGGGGGTGCCCTTGGGCTCTCCGGCGGCGTACTCCACCTCACCCATCTGGTCCATCATGATGAACGGGTCGAGGTGCCGGTAGTTGATCCCGGCGAAGGCGCGCCGCACCGGGAACCCCTCGCCCTCGAAACCGCTCGGCGCGGTCGTGACGGTGAGCACGGGGCGTGCCACGGCCTCGGCCTGGGCCGCGACCTTCGGCAGGGTCAGCGGGTTTTCGACGGTCACTGCGGGCATGGGAGCCACCTCCGGAAGTCTTCTGCCATCAATTTAGTTGAATGGTGAACATCTGGCAAGGCGGCATCCATTCCCCGACACCCCCGGGCACCGGAAAGGGGCCCGCACCTTGTCGGTACGAGCCCCTTCCGGTCAGCCGGTCCACCGCCCGGCGCGAACCGGACGGGCGGCGGCCCTAGCCGTACATGCGGCGCATCGCGAAGTCGACCATCTGCTCCACCGCCTTGGCGTCGAAGACCATGCGGTGGTCCCCCTCCATGTCCAGAACGAAGCCGTACCCGGTCGGCAGCAGGTCGATCACCTCGGCCCCGGTGATCACGAAGTACTTGGACTCCTTGCCCGCGTACCGCCGCAGCTCCTTGAGCGTGGTGAACATGGGGATCACCGGCTGCTGGGTGTTGTGCAGGGCCAGGAAGCCGGGGTTGTCGCCGCGCGGGCAGTAGACCTTCGACGTCGCGAAGATCTGCTGGAAGTCCTCGGCGGAGAGCGAACCGGTCGTGAAGGCCCGTACCGCGTCCGCCAGGGAGGGCGGCGAGGGCTCGGGATACAACGGCTGCTCGCCGTAGCCGCCACCCATCTGCTGCTGTGCACCCGGGTTCTGGTCGTAGCCATACATGCCGCAAAGAGTAATCGGACACATCTGTGCCTTGAGGGGTTGCGTCTTATTACTGACGGGTAGCATCATCGTAGGAGTCGGCTGATACACCCACGGCCGGCCCGTCGCCCGATCCTCACCCCTCCACGGGGCGCTGCGCGCCACTGCTATTGATTACGGAGCCTTCCCATGGGGCACTACAAGTCGAATCTCCGCGACATCGAGTTCAACCTCTTCGAGGTCCTCGGGCGCGACAAGCTGTACGGCACCGGACCGTTCGCGGAGATGGACGTCGACACCGCGAAGACCATCCTGGACGAGATCACCCGCCTCGCGGAGAACGAGCTCGCCGACTCGTACGCCGACGCCGACCGCAACCCGCCGGTCTTCGACCCCGAGACCAACACCGCGCCCGTCCCGGACTCCTTCAAGAAGTCCTACAAGGCGTTCATGGACTCCGAGTACTGGCGCCTGGGCCTGCCCGAGGAGATCGGCGGCACCACCTCGCCCCGCTCCCTGATCTGGGGTTACGCGGAGACGCTGCTCGGCGCCAACCCGGCGGTCTGGATGTACTCCTCCGGCCCGGCCTTCGCCGGCATCCTCTTCGACGAGGGCAACGAGGCGCAGAAGAAGATCGCCGAGATCGCCGTCGAGAAGCAGTGGGGCTCGACGATGGTGCTGACCGAGCCGGACGCCGGTTCGGACGTGGGCGCCGGCCGCACGAAGGCGGTCGAGCAGGAGGACGGCTCCTGGCACATCGAGGGTGTGAAGCGCTTCATCACCTCGGGCGAGCACGACATGTCCGAGAACATCATCCACTACGTGCTGGCGCGCCCCGAGGGCGCCGGCCCGGGCACCAAGGGCCTCTCCCTCTTCATGGTCCCGAAGTTCCACTTCGACTGGACCACCGGCGAGCTCGGTGAGCGCAACGGCGTGTACGCGACGAACGTCGAGCACAAGATGGGCCTCAAGGCGTCCAACACCTGCGAGATGACCTTCGGCGACCAGCACCCCGCCAAGGGATGGCTCATCGGTGACAAGCACGACGGCATCCGCCAGATGTTCCGCATCATCGAGTTCGCCCGCATGATGGTCGGCACGAAGGCCATCGCGACCCTGTCGACGGGCTACCTCAACGCGCTGGAGTACGCCAAGGAGCGCGTCCAGGGCACCGACCTGTCGCAGTTCATGGACAAGACGGCTCCCAAGGTCACCATCACGCACCACCCCGACGTGCGCCGCTCACTCATGACGCAGAAGGCGTACGCGGAGGGCATGCGCTCCCTCGTGCTCTACACGGCCTCCGTCCAGGACGCGATCCAGGTGAAGGAGGCCGCGGGCGAGGACGCCAAGGCGCTGAACGGCCTCAACGACCTGCTGCTCCCGATCGTGAAGGGCTACGGCTCCGAGAAGTCCTACGAGCAGCTCGCGCAGTCGCTCCAGACCTTCGGCGGCTCCGGGTACCTCCAGGAGTACCCGATCGAGCAGTACATCCGTGACGCCAAGATCGACACCCTGTACGAGGGCACGACCGCGATCCAGGGCCAGGACTTCTTCTTCCGGAAGATCGTCCGCGACCAGGGTGCCTCGCTGAACACCCTCTCCGAGGAGATCAAGAAGTTCCTCGCGGGCGCCCAGGGCAACGAGGAACTGTCCGGCGCGCTGGACAACCTCGCCAAGGCCGCCGTGGACCTGGAGGCGATCGTCGGCACGATGATCACCGACCTCACCGCCACCGGCGAGGACGTCAGGAACATCTACAAGGTCGGCCTCAACACCACCCGTCTGCTCATGGCCTCCGGCGACGTCGTCGTCGGCTACCTGCTGCTCAAGGGTGCGGCCGTGGCCGCCGAGAAGCTGCCGACCGCCGCCGCCAAGGACGTCGCCTTCTACCAGGGCAAGATCGCCGCCGCGAAGTTCTTCGCCGCGAACGTCCTGCCGGGCGTCTCGGCCGAGCGCGCGCTCGCCGAGACCGTGGACAACTCGCTGATGGAGCTGGACGAGGCCGCGTTCTAGTCGTCCTCTTCAACGCTCTTCGGCACAGAGATGGATACGGCCCGCCCCCGCCAGGGGCGGGCCGTCCCCATGATCGTCGTAGGTTCGGAGGGGGACGCCGTCATGGGTGTGAAGTCGGCGAAGGCGGCCGGGACACGGTGGGCGGTGGCGGCCGGAGCGGCCGTGCTGCTGCCGGCGGGGACGCCGGGACCGGGGCGACGGCGCTGGACAGGGGGCTGGCCAAGGACCTCGCGGCCCTGTTCTCCGGCCGCGCGCAGGAGGCGCAGGACGGTGACGAGCCGGCCGCGACGCTCCGAGTCCGGCGGTGACCCGACGACGATTTCCGGACGATGACCGCGGGCACCGGCCGTCCACCGTGAACCCCCCGCGGCGGCCGTCGTTACAGTGAAGAACATGAGCTCTCCCCTCCGCTTCGACCGCGGGCACACCGACGACCTGATGGCCTTCCTCATGGCCGGCCCCACCCCGTACCACGCCGTGGCCACCGCCGCCGCGCGGCTGGAAAAGGCCGGTTTCCGACAGGTCGAGGAGACGGCGGCCTGGGACGCCACCACGGGTGGGAAGTACGTGCTGCGCGGCGGCGCGATCGTCGCCTGGTACGTGCCCGAGGGTGCCGAGGCGCACACCCCGTTCAGGATCGCGGGGGCTCACACCGACTCCCCGAACCTGCGGGTCAAGCCGCAGCCCGACACGGGATCCCACGGCTGGCGCCAGGTCGCTGTCGAGATCTACGGCGGGACGCTCCTCAACACCTGGCTCGACCGGGACCTCGGCCTGGCCGGGCGGCTCTCGCTCCGCGACGGGACCCACCGTCTGGTGAACATCGACCGGCCGCTGCTGCGCGTGCCCCAGCTGGCTGTGCACCTGGACCGGTCGGCCAACACCGACGGCCTCAAGCTCGACCGCCAGAAGCACATGCAGCCGATCTGGGGGCTCGGTGAGGTCCACGAGGGCGACCTCATCCGTTTCGTGGCCGAGGAGGCCGGCGTCGACCCGGCGGACGTGACCGGCTGGGACCTGATGCCGCACGCCGTCGAGCCGCCGGCCTACCTGGGCCGGGACCGTGAGCTGCTGGCCGGGCCGCGCATGGACAACCTGCTCTCCGTGCACGCCGCGACGGCCGCGCTGACCGCCGTGGCCGGACTGCCGGACGACGAGATCCCGTACATCCCCGTGCTCGCCGCCTTCGACCACGAGGAGAACGGCTCGCAGTCCGACACCGGCGCGGACGGCCCGCTGCTCGGCGGGGTCCTGGAGCGCTCCGTGTTCGCCCGCGGCGGCTCGTACGAGGACCGGGCCCGGGCCTTCGCCGGGACCGTCTGCCTCTCCTCCGACACCGGCCACGCGATCCACCCCAACTACGGGGAGCGCCACGACCCGACGCACCACCCGGTGGTCAACGGCGGGCCGATCCTCAAGGTCAACGTCAACATGCGGTACGCGACCGACGGCAGCGGCCGGGCCGTGTTCGCGGCGGCCTGCGAGAAGGCGGGCGTGCCCTGGCAGACCTTCGTCTCCAACAACGCGATGCCCTGCGGCACCACGATCGGCCCGATCACCGCCGCCCGGCACGGCATCCAGACCATCGACATCGGCGTCGCGATCCTGTCCATGCACAGTGCCCGCGAGCTGTGCGGCGCGGACGACCCGTATCTGCTGGCCGGCGCGCTCGCCACGTTCCTGGCCGGCTGATCCTCCTCTCCTCGACGGGCCACCGGGACATGGTTGTCGCCGGGCCGGGTACGCGACCCGTACACCGGCCCGGATCCACCGGGCCGTCGAGGAGGCGGAATTCATGGGACTCGGAGGATGCATTCTCCTGATCGGTGCCGGGGCGATTCTCGCTTTCGCCACCGACTGGAAACTGGACACCGTCAACGTCGACATGGTCGGCTGGATCATGATGCTGGTCGGCCTCGTCGGCGTGTTCGTCTACATGAGCATCGCGCGTCGGCGCCGCATGGTCGTGCCGCCCACCACCACGGTCGTGTCGGAGGACGAGCGCCGCCTGTGACCTGAGGGACGCGGCCGGACCGCTCCCGCCGACCCGGCGTGACCCTTCGTCGGCTCGGCGGTGCCCCCGATATTCTGGGACCCGATCCGGGCCCCCACCCGGGTGCATCCCGCCCGGAAGGAAAGCCCCACGTGGAGTTCCGGCTGCTCGGTACGGTCTCCGTGGAGACACTCACCGGACCGCTGCCACTCGGGCCCGCCAAGCGGCGCAGCCTGCTGGCCGCGCTGCTGCTGTCCGCCAACACACCTGTCCCGGTCTCCCGGCTGACGGACTCCCTGTGGGACGACATGCCCCCGCTCCACGCCCGCAGCGTCATCCAGGGGCACGTCTCACGGCTGCGCGCCCTCCTGGTGGGCGCGGACGCGGCGGCGTACGGGGTGGAGCTGGTCACCCTCGGCGACGCGTACGTGCTCCGGGTACCGGAGACCCTGCTGGACTCCCAGCGGTTCGAGGAACTGCTGATGCTGGCCCGGCAGCAACGCAGCCCCGCCGACTCCGTGCTGATGCTCACGGAGGCGCTGTCGCTCTGGCAGGGGCCGGCGCTCAGCGGCGCGTTCATCGGGCCACCGCTCCAGGCTGCCGCCCACACGCTGGAGGAGTCACGCCTGGCGACGGTCGAGCAACTGGCGCGGGCCTGGACGGCGATGGGGGAGCATCACCGCGCCGCGTCCGTGCTGCGGGCGGAGGCGGCCGCGCATCCGATGCGGGAGTCGCTGGCGGCGGCCCTGATAAGGGCGCTGTACCGGGCGGGACGTCAGTCCGAGGCACTGGACTGGTTCCACCGCACGAGGCGGCTGCTCGCCGACGAGCTGGGCATCGACCCCGGACGCGAACTCGCCGACGCGTACGCGCTGATCCTCCGGGGCCATTGCCTACCGGACGCGGGCCGGGACGGGACGGACGCGGCACCGCCGGCAGGCGGCCCGGGGACGGCGCCGCACGATCCCGTACGGCCGGGCTCCGCGGGCGGGGACCGGACGCTACCCGCGGCCCGCCGGAGCGAGGACGCCTCGCCCCCTGTGGCCGGCAGCCCCGGCGCCCCGCCCCGCGACCGCCCCCTGGCGCCCCCGGCGGACGGACGGCTCTACGCCGATCTGCTGCCCCGCGCCCCCCGCGGCTTCCACGGCCGGGCGGCCGAACTGGCCGCGCTCACCCGGGCGGCAGCGGGCGAGGCGCCCGTCTGCCTGGTCACCGGACCGGCCGGTGTGGGCAAGACGGCGCTGGCCCTGCAGTGGGCGCACCACAGCGCCGCCTTCCCGGACGGACGGCTCTTCGCCGATCTGCGCGGGTTCAGCGAGACCGGTGAGGCCGCGCTGATCGACGTACTGCGCGAATTCCTGCTGGCGCTCGGCGTCGCACCGCGCCGCGTCCCCGAGTCCGTCCCCGCCGCAGCCGCGCTCTTCCGGTCCCTGACCGACCGGCGCCGGCTGCTCGTGGTCCTCGACAACGCGCGTGACTCCGCCACCGTCCGGCCACTGCTTCCGGGCGGCACCGACTGCGTCACCCTGGTCACCAGCCGGCACCGGCTGGAAGGGCTCATCGCCTCGGACGCCGCCCGGCCCGTCCCCCTCGACACGCTCGAACCCCACGACGGCACCGCACTGCTCGCCGGGGTGCTCGGCGAGGAACGCGTCCTCGCCGAGCCGGTGGCCGCCCACCGGCTCGCCGAGCTCTGCGGAGGCCTGCCGCTCGCCCTGCGCGTGACAGCGGCCCGGCTGGCCGGGCGTCCGCACCGGACGCTCGCCGGACTGGCCGCCGAACTGGCCGACGAGCGCAGCCGGCTGACCTATCTCGACGTGGACGACATCGGTGTCTCCGCCGCGCTGCGGCTGACCGTGCAGCAGTTGCCGCCGGAGGCCGTCCACCAGCTGGGCAGGCTGGGCCACCATCCCGGCAGCCACTTCGACCCGTACACGTGTGCCGCGCTCGCGGGAACGGACCCGGTGTCCGCCGCGACGGCGCTGGAACGGCTCGGCGCCGCCCACCTCGTGACCGAGACGGCACCCGGGCGCTGGGTGCTGCACGACCTGGTGCGCCTCTACGCCCGCGGGCTCGACCCCGCGTCGGCGTCCGAGGCCCTGGTCAAGGTCCTCGACCACTACATCGCCACGGCCCTCGCCGCCGCCGACACCGCCGAGCCCGGCGGTGAGCCGTGTTTCGTCCTTCCGGACGACTACCACCACCCTGCCGCCGTAAGGGACTTCACCGACCGGACGGTGGCGATGCGCTGGCTGGCCGCCGAACGCGACGACCTGGCCCTGGCCGCCGTCGCGGCCCGGACCGCCGGGCTCCACGACCGGGCCTGGCGGATCATCCTGCTCCAGTGGCCGCAGGTCGTGTGGCGGGTCCGGGACAGCTGGGCCCCGCTGCTCGAACTGGCGCTGGACTCCGCCCGTGCGCAGAAGGACCCGTACGCGGAGTCGAGGGTGCTCAACCTGCTGGGGTGGGTGCTGACGGAAGAGGGCAGGACGGCCGAGGCGGTGACCCTCCTGGAGCGTTCGCCCGGCCTCGCCAGGGACGCCGGGGACCGGCTGGGCGAGGCGACGGCACTGATCAACCTCGCTGTCGTCCAGGCCGGGCAGGGAGACCTCGAAACGGCACTGGAGGGCTGCTCCCGCGCCGTCCGGCTGGCCCGGGAGGAGCAGGACCGGCACACCGAGATGCTCGCCCTGCAGCACCTCGCCCGGATGCGGCTCACCGCGGGCCTGCCCGAGGACGCCCTCGAAGCCGCCCGGACCGCGCTCGACCTGGGTCCCGAACACGAGGAGGCGGCACGCCGGAGCCTGCTGCTGGCCATCAGCGGCGAGGCCCGTCTGGCGCTCGGCGAGCAGGACGAGGGGGTCCTGCTGCTGGACCGGGCAGCGGCGGAAGCGGAACACGCGGGTTACGACGAGGGCGCGGCACAGGCCCTGGCGGCGCTGCTGCGCGCGACCGGGCGGCCCGAATACCGGAGGCGGTACGAAGAGGCGCTCCAGCGGCTCACCGACGAGGGCTGACGCACCCGGGGACGGCGCCGACGGGACGTCAGCAGGACGTCAGCGGAAAAGCAGCGGAACGTGAGCGGCAGGGTCCAGACTCATGGACGTCAGCAGATCGGAGGCGCTTCGTCCGGACCAGGCGAGCGCCTCGCTCCGCGCCACCACGTCTCACTGCCACTCACGGGGGAATCTCCATGCGTACGTTCCGCAGCCGCACCACCGTCCTCGCCGCCACCACCGCAGCGGTGCTCGCCCTCGCCCTCACCGCCTGCGGCGACAACGGCACCGGCACGAAGTCCGCCGGCGCCGCGACAGACGGATCCGCGCCGGCCTCCTCCTCGGCGACGCCCGCGCAGAACGCCGGCGCCGCGAAGGACAGCGGCACCGCACAGGCCGGCACGTCGGACAAGGCGGGCGGCACCCGGACCGCCGCCGGCACCAAGGGCACCAGCGGCTCCTCCTCGTCCGCTCCCCTCTGCACCACCAAGGACCTGAAGATCGGCGCCGAGCTCCAGGACGGCCCGCCCTACACGCACATCGTCCTGACGGCGAAGAACTCCTCGGGCCACAGCTGCCGGATGGAGGGCTTCCCGGAGATCCGCTTCCTGGAGAACGCCCGGGGGACCGTGCCGGCCGTGGCCAAGAGCAAGCCCGCCGCCCCCGTCGTGCTCGAGGCCGGTGCGCCCGCGTACGCGCTGGTGAAGCTGTCGGACGGCGGGATGGACGAGGACGTGGAGACGGTGAAGGACTTCTCCGTCACGCTCCAGGGCAACGGCGGCATGGCAATCGTGAAGGCACCCGGCGCCGAGGGCATCTCCGTCGACCCGGCGGTGTGGGCGACCGGCTACTGGACGTACGAGCTGCGCAACGGCGCCGACGACTTCTGATCCGTCAGCCCCGCTCGTCCAGCCCGGCCAGCACCAGCGGCAGCCTGGAGACCCCGTCGGCGGTGACGCGGACGGGAACGCCCCAGTCCTGCTGGTGCACATGGCAGGCCGGGTACTCGTTCGCCGGGTCGTCGTCGCAGGACGCGGCCATCGCGGACACGTGCAGGACGCCCTCGGTGACACCGTCCGCCAGGCGGAGGTCGCGGCCCAGGTCCGTACCCGGCCCCGCCCCTCCGGCCAGCAGTTCCGGCGGGGTGGAGGAGACCAGCAGCCGGGTCGAGGGCCCGTACCGGGTGTCCAGCTTCTGCCCGGCGGGGGCCTGGAAGACCACGTCGAGGCGGAGCGTGCCGGCGGCTACCTCGGTGGCGGCCCGCTGCGTGCGGTGGGCCCGGCCGGCGACCCGGACGGCTTCCTCGGGGAGCCGCAGCCGGGTCAGCCGGTGCCGTGCGGACTCGACGACGACCAGGTCGCCGTCGACGAGCACGGCGTCACTCGGCTCGCGCAGGTCCGTGGCCAGCGTGGTGACCTCGCCGCTCCCGGGGTCGTAGCGCCGCAGAGCGTGGTTGTACGTGTCGCTGACGGCCACGGAGCCGTCCGGCAGGGCCGTGACGCCCAGCGGGTGCTGGAAGAGCGCCTGCTCCGCGGGACCGTCGCGGTGGCCGAAGTCGAAGAGACCGGTGCCGACGGCGGTGTGGACGGTGCCCTCCAGGTCCACGTACCGCAGCGCGGAGGTCTCCGGGTCGGCGACCCACAGCCGGTCGCCGGCCGCCGCCAGGCCGGACGGCTGCGCGAACCACGCCTCGGCGCCCGGTCCGTCGACCAGCCCCTCGTTGGTCGTGCCCGCGGCGACCCGCACGGTGCCCGTGCCGGGGTCGTACGTCCACAGCTGGTGCACGCCGGCCATGGCGATCCACAGCCGGTCGCCGAACCAGGCGATGTCCCAGGGCGAGGAGAGGTCCACCTCCGTGGCTGGACCGCTGGTGGCGGAACCCTGCCACCACTGGCGTCCGGTACCGGCGAGCGTGGCCGTCAGGCCCGTGGTGAGGTCGAGGGCCCTGATCGCGTGGTTGACCGTGTCCGCGACGGCGATCCGGCCGTCGGGCAGGACCGCGAGGCCCTGTGGCTCGCTGAACTCGGCCTCGGCGGGGCCACCGTCCGTGAACCCGCGCGTACCGGTACCGAAGTGCCTGCGCACGGACTCGCCGTCCGCGTCCAGCTCGACCAGCCGATGCCGGGTCGTGTCGGAGACCAGGAAGCCGCCGTCCTCGAGGGCGAGCGCCTTGCCGGGGAACCGCAGATGCGTGGCGACCGGCTCCGGCGCCACGTAGGGGCCGTCACCGCGGCGCAGCGTGCCTTTCGCGGCGTGCTCGTCCTCCAGCTCCTGGACGAGCTTCTCGATGGCGTGCGCGTGCCCCTCACCCGCGTGCTGGGCGACCACGTAGCCCTCCGGGTCGACGACGACGAGCGTCGGCCAGGCGCGCACGGCGTACTGCTTCCAGGTGGCGAGCTCGGGGTCGTCCAGGACGGGGTGGTGCACGGCGTAACGCTCGACCGCGTCGACGACCGCCTGGTGCTCCGCCTCGTGCACGAACTTCGGCGAGTGGACGCCGATGATCACCACGGTGTCGCGGTGCTTCTCCTCCAGCTCGCGCAGCTCATCGAGGACATGCAGACAGTTCACGCAGCAGAAGGTCCAGAAATCCAGGATCACAATGCGTCCTCGCAGATCAGCGAGGGTGTACTGCTGGTTGCCGGTGTTGAGCCAGCCGCCCTTGCCGATCAGTTCGGGGGCGCGGACGCGTGCACGTGCTGTCATGCCAACAGTCAACATCACCAGAGCCTGCGCACATTCCGGCGGAGCCTCGGGGAACCTGTGAGGCATGAGACTTCTCGTACGTGAGCGCCTGTTCGCCGTCGGCGACGACTACTGGATCGAGGACGCGGACGGACGCAAGATCTTCCTCGTCGACGGCAAGGCACTGCGGCTCCGCGATACGTTCGAGCTGAAGGGCACCGACGGCCGGGTGCTGGTGGGAATCCGCCGGAAGCTGATCAGTCTGCGCGACACGATGGTCGTCCAGCGCGACGGCGAGGAGCTCGCCACGGTCAGGCGGAAGCGGCTCTCGCTGCTGCGCAACCACTACCGGGTGACCCTGGTGGACGGCACCGGGCTCGACGTCAGCGGCAAGATCCTGGACCGTGAGTTCGCCGTGGACTACGACGGCGAACTGCTCGCGCAGGTCTCCCGGCGGTGGCTCACCGTCCGCGACACGTACGGCATCGACATCGTGCGGGAGGACGCCGACGTACCGCTGCTCGTCGCGGTGGCGGTGTGCGTGATCGCCCTCGCCGACAAGGAGAAGGAGGAGGAGGAGGAGGACTGAGCCGGGCCGGCCCCTGTTTCACGTGAAACAGGTTCAGCGTGGCGGGGCGAGGCCCAGGCGGCGGTCCTTGAGGGCGGGAAACTGCTCCCGCGTGGTGGCGGTCCTCGCCGGGTCGAACTCCACCGTGAGCACCTCTTCGCCCGCGCCTGCCTCCGCCAGCACCTCGCCCCACGGATCGACGGCGATGCTGCGCCCGGCCTGCTCCACCCCGCCGTGCGTGCCCGCGGTGCCGACGGCCAGGACGTACGCCTGGTTCTCGACGGCGCGGGCCCGCGCCAGCAGTGTCCAGTGCGAGCGGCGGCGCTCCGGCCAGCCGGCCGCGACGACCAGCGTCTCGGCCCCCGCGTCGACAAGACCTCGGAACATCTCGGGGAAGCGCAGGTCGTAGCAGGTGGCGAGGCCCAGAGTCGTCCGCGGCAGCGCGACGGTGACGAGCTCCTCGCCGGCGCCCATCATCACCGCCTCGCCCTTGTCGAAGCCGAAGCGGTGGATCTTGCGGTACGCGGCGGCCCGCTCACCCTCGGGTGTGAAGACGAGCGAGGTGTTGTAGAGGGTGCCGTCCTCGGTGCGCTCCACGAAGGACCCCGCGTGCAGCCAGACCCCGGCCTCGGCCGCGGCCTTCGCCATCACGTCGTGCGTGGGCCCCCGCAGCGGTTCGGCCTCGTCGGCGAACGCGGTGTAGGCGAAGGCACCGACCGGCCAGAGCTCGGGAAGGACCACCAGGTCCGCACCCCGCTGCGCCACGACCAGTGAAGCCGCGCGCTCCCTACGGGAATTGGCAGATTCGTCCGGATTTACTGCGATCTGGATGAGGGAGGCGTGCACACTACCACCGTCCTGGCATGAGAGACGTCAACACGGGCCTACGATCGTCACACGAAAGCACTGCCGGGGTGCCTGCTCGCAGCGTAACTTAGCGAGCGAACCTCCCACGCAGCCGCCGACAGCGCCGTCAGTGCCGGCCAGCCCGCCAGTACTCCCTGCTCTCCAGCCCATGCACCGCAGAACCGCACGAGGGGTCCCGTGACCGTCCATCCCAGCCTCCAGACCTATGCCGATGCCTGGACCCACTCCGTCGAGTCGATAGCCGAGCTGGTCAAGCCGCTCGCCGAGGGGGAGTGGAACCGCCGCACGCCCTGCCCGGGCTGGTCGGTGCGCGACATCGTGTCGCACGTCATCGGCATGGAGTGCGAACAGCTCGGCGATCCGCGCCCGATCCACACGCTGCCGCGCGACCTGTACCACGTGCAGAACGACTACCAGCGCTACATGGAGATGCAGGTCGACGTACGGCGCCACCACACGGCGCCGGAGATGACCTCGGAGCTGGAGTACACGCTCATCCGGCGCATGCGCCAGCTGCGCAACGAGTCGCGCGCCCCCGAGACCATGGTCCGGGCGCCGCTGGGCGCCGAGCAGACACTGGAACTGGCACTGCACATGCGGGCCTTCGACGTCTGGGTGCACGAGCAGGACCTGCGCACGACGCTGGGCCTGCCGGGCAACCTCGACTCCCCCGGCGCCCTGGTCGCCCGGGACACACTGCTGGCCGGGCTGCCGAAGGTGGTCGCCAAGGACGCGGGCGCGCCGCCGAATTCGGCGGTGGTCCTCGATGTGCACGGCCCCCTGGAGTTCCTGCGCACGATCCGGGTGGACGGAGAAGGGCGCGGTTCGGTCGACGGTGCGCCCTCGCTCGGCCCCGCGGTGACGCTGGCGATGGACTGGGAGACGTACTACCGCCTGGCCTGCGGCCGGGTGCGGCCGCACGCGGTGGAGGACCGGATCAAGGTCGAGGGCGACCAGGACCTGGCGGCGACGATCCTGCGGCACTTCGCCGTGACGCCGTAGCGAGGTGATCGGCGGCGCCCGTCCGTACGCGGACCGGGGCGGGCGCGCCGCCGGACACGGTCAGGCGGGAACGTGCAACGCCTCCACCCGGCTGACGACGTGATGGTCGCGTTCCCGGTGTGTGGCACTGGCGTGCAACCGCAGGATCTGCACGACCCCGAGCGCCTCCAGGACGAAGACCGAGGCGAACGCGATGCGGTAGTCGTCACCGGTCGCGTCCAGCAGGACACCGACCGCGAACAGTGTGGTCATCGAGGCGACGAAACCGCCCATGTTGACGATCCCCGACGCCGTCCCCTGGCGCTCCGGCGGGTTGGCGGGCCGTGCGAAGTCGAAGCCGATCATCGACGCGGGCCCGCAGGAGCCGAGCACCACGCACAGGGTGACCAGCAGCCACATCGGGGCGTGCTCGCCGGGGTGGAGAATCGTGGCCGCCCAGAGCAGTGCGGTCACCGCGACCGTACCGAGGGCCAGCGGCGCGCGTGCCGCGTGATGCCGGGCGATGACCTGCCCGTAGACGAGCCCGACCACCATGTTGGAGAGCACCACCAGGGTGAGCAGTTCACCGGCGGTGCCCCTGCTCAGCCCCTGGGCCTCCACCAGGAAGGGCATGCCCCACAGCAGCAGGAACACCATGGCGGGGAACTGCGTGGTGAAGTGCACCCACATGCCGATCCGGGTGCCCGGCTCGCGCCACGCGGCGGCGATCTGCTTGCGCACGTACGCGGAGCCCGCGTGCTCGGACGGCGGTGGCTCGTGCCCCTCCGGGTGGTCCTTCAGGAAGAACAGCAGCGGTACCAGCACCGCCACTCCCGCCAGCGCACTGCCCGCGAAGGTCGTGGTCCAGCCGAATCCGTGCAGCGCGCGGGCGATGAAGAGGGTCGAGACGAGGTTGCCCGCCATGCCGAAGAGCGCGGCGACCTGCCCGATCAGCGGCCCGCGCCGGGCCGGGAACCAGCGGGCGCCGAGCCTCAGCACGCTGATGAACGTCATCGCGTCGCCGCAGCCGAGCAGGGCACGGGAGGCGAGCGCCATGCCGTACGAGGGGGAGAGGGCAAAGCCCAGCTGGCCCACGGTGAACAGCACCGCCCCGATGGTGAGGACCTTCTTGGTCCCGAGCCGGTCGACCATCAGACCGACGGGAATCTGCATGCCGGCGTAGACGAGCAACTGCAGGATGGAGAAGGTCGACAGGGCCGAGGCGTTGACGCCGAACCGGTCCGCGGCGTCCAGGCCGGCGACGCCCAGGCTCGTACGGAAGATGATGGCGACGAAGTAGACGGCGACCCCGATGCCCCAGATCCAGGCGGCGCGCCTGCCGCCGGGCGGGTCTCCGGGCAGGGCGAGGGTGGGGGCGGCGGACGTCACCGGTCCTCACCCCTGACCAGGACCTTGACCCGGCCGACGTGGCGCCGTACGACCTGTGCGGCGCCTTCGGGGTCGCCCGCCCTGATGGCGTCCAGCAGCTCACCGTGCTCGGTGATGTTGGCGGCGATCCTGCCGGGGTGCGCCTCCATCACGGCGACGCCCATCCGCAGCTGGCGGTCGCGGAGCTGGTCGTAGAGGCGGGAGAGGATCTCGTTGCCCGCGTTCTTCACGATCTCGGCGTGGAAACAGCGGTCCTTGACGGCGACGGCGGCCAGGTCACCGGCCTGCGCCAGCTGCCGCTGTTCCTCCAGGAGCTGCTCGAGCCGGGCGATCAGCCGCGCCGGGGCGGGGACGGCCTTGCGCGCGGCGAACTCCTCGACGAGCAGCCGGGTCTCCACGACGTCGGCGATCTCCTGCGCGGAGACGGCGAGGACCAGGGCGCCCTTCTTCGGGTACAGCCTGATCAGCCCTTCGGCCTCCAGCCGCAGCAGCGCCTCCCGCACCGGCGTCCTGGACACGCCGACGGCTTCCGCCAGGTCGCCCTCGGTGAGGAGCGTGCCGCCCTCGTACCGGCGGTCGAGGACCGCCTCCTTGATGTGGGTGTAGACGCGTTCGGCGGCGGGGGGCTGCTTGACGGAGGTCTTGGCGGGCTCGACGGGAACAGGGGGTGCGGCAGGCATGCGCACAGCATAGATACAACATGCACGCATCACGGGACGGTTCCACGATGCGGGACACCGAGCGCCCCGAGCACCGCGGTCCGCGCGCAGCCCCGCGGCCGGACACCGGCTTCCCCCGCCCGTAGCCCTCGCTCCCGAAATCACCCGTGCGGCAGCACATCCATTCGCCCGCCTCATGAGTCTCACCACCGAGCGGCACCTTCATGTGGCCGCAATTCAGGGGTATTTGGAGCGTTTGACTTGAAAATCGGTCTTAAGGGCATAAACCGCGCGACCGTTGCCGCCACCGTGGCCCTCACCGCGGGTGCCGTCCTCGCGGGCAGCGCGTTCGCCTCGACAGCGCAGGCAGCGACACTGCCGACGCCCACGATCACCGCCAAGGGCGGTTTCGTGATGAACAACGGCACCGGGAAGGCGCTCTACAGCAAAGCCGCGGACATCCGTCGCTCCACCGGCTCCACCACCAAGATAATGACGGCCAAGGTGGTGCTGGCCCAGACGAATCTGAATCTGGACTCCAAGGTCACGATCCAGAAGGCGTACAGCGACTACATCGTCGCCAACACCGCCTCGTCGGCGCGGCTGATCGTCGGCGACAAGGTCACGGTCCGTCAGCTCCTGTACGGGCTCATGCTGCCGTCCGGGTGCGACGCGGCGTACGCCCTGGCAGACAAGTTCGGCTCCGGCACCACCCGCGCGGCCCGGGTGAAGTCCTTCATCGGCAAGATGAACGCCAGCGCGAAGAGCCTCGGTCTGCAGAACACCCACTTCGACTCGTTCGACGGCATCAGCAGCGGCTCGAACTACTCCACGCCGCGTGACCTGACGAAGATCGCCAGCAGTGCGATGAAGAGCTCCACGTTCCGCGCGATCGTGAAGACGAAGTCGACGAAGCAGAAGGTCACGACGAAGAGCGGCGGCTACCGCTACATGTCGTGGACCAACACCAACGCCCTGCTCGGCAGCTACAGCGGGGCGATCGGTGTGAAGACCGGTTCCGGCCCGATGGCCAAGTACTGCCTGGTCTTCGCCGCAACCCGCAACGGCAAGACGGTCATCGGCACGGTCCTCACCTCGACCTCCTCGACGACCCGTACCACGGACGCGAAGAAGCTCATGGACTACGGCTTCAAGAAGTAGCCCCGGGCACACGCACGACCGGGTACGCGAGGAGGGGCCTGCCGCAGGATGCGGCAGGCCCCTCCCTCGTGTGCGGCAGGCCGCTAGGCCCAGGTGATCAGCCGCTTCGGCTGTTCCAGGATCGCGGCGACGTCCGCGAGCACCTTGGAGCCGAGCTCGCCGTCGACCAGCCGGTGGTCGAACGACAGGGCGAGCGTGGTCACCTGGCGGGGCTTCACCTTGCCCTTGTGGACCCACGGCTGGAGCTTGATCGCCCCGACCGCGAGGATCGCGGACTCGCCCGAGTTGAGGATCGGCGTACCCGTGTCGACGCCGAAGACACCCACGTTCGTGATGGTCACCGTGCCGCCCGCCATGGCCGCGGGGGACGTCCTGCCCTCGCGCGCCGTGGAGACCAGCTCGCCCAGGGCCGCGGCCAGCTGGGGAAGCGTCTTGTCGTGCGCGTCCTTGATGTTCGGCACGATCAGACCGCGCGGGGTGGCCGCGGCGATACCCAGGTTGACGTAGTGCTTCCGCACGATCTCCTGGGCGGCCTCGTCCCAGGCGGCGTTGATCTCCGGGTTGCGCCTGATCGCGACGAGGAGCGCCTTGGCGATGATCAGGAGCGGGTTGATCCGGACTCCCGCCATGTCCTTGTCTTCCTTGAGCTCCGCCACCAGCTTCATCGTGCGCGTCACGTCGACGGTCACGAACTCGGTGACGTGCGGCGCCGTGAAGGCACTGCCGACCATGGCCTGCGCCATGGCCCTGCGTACGCCCTTGATCGGGATGCGCGTCTCCCGGAGGCCCGCGGCGGCCTCCACGGGCACGGCCGGAGCCTGGACGGCGGCGGGTGCGGGCGGCGCGGGGACCTCGGCGGCAACGGGAGCGGCCGCCGCGTGGACGTCCTCGCGGGTGATGATGCCGCCCTCGCCGGTCGGGGTGACCGTGGCGAGGTCGATACCCAGGTCCTTCGCGAGCTTGCGTACCGGCGGCTTGGCGAGCGGCCGGCTCTCCGGCACCACCGCGCCGTGGCCGTTGATCTCGGCCTGGATCGCGGCGGCGGCCGGACCCGGGACCTCGACGCCCTTGCGGGCGCGGCGCTTGGTGGAGCTCTCGGCCACGCCGTAGCCGACCAGCACCGGCTGCCGGCCCTTCGGTGCCTCCGGCTCCGCCGGCGCCACGGGCTGCCGCACGACTGCCGGGGCGGACTCCGCGGCCGGGGCGTCACCGCTGCCGGGCGCCACGTCCACCGCGATGATCACCTCGCCGACGTCGACGGTCGTCCCCTCGGGGAAGCGCAGCTCGTGCACCACCCCGTCGAACGGGATCGGCAGCTCCACCGCGGCCTTGGCCGTCTCGACCTCGCACACGACCTGGCCGTCGGTGACGGTGTCGCCGGGCTGGACGAACCACTTGAGGATCTCGGCCTCGGTCAGTCCTTCACCCACGTCGGGCATCTTGAACTCACGGAAGCGAGCAGACGTTTCGGTCATCGTCGTCACGAACCTCTCCTCAGTACGCCAGCGAGCGGTCGACGGCGTCGAGCACCCGGTCGAGACCCGGCAGGTACTCGTCCTCGAGCCGGGCCGGCGGATACGGAACGTGGTAGCCGCCGACCCTCAGCACCGGTGCTTCGAGGTGGTAGAAGCAGCGTTCGGTGATCCGGGCGGCGATCTCCGCCCCGGAGCCGTAGAACACCGGCGCCTCGTGGACCACCACGAGCCGGCCGGTCTTCTCGACGGACGTCTGTACGGTGTCGAAGTCGATCGGGGACATCGACCGCAGGTCCAGGACCTCCAGCGACTTGCCCTCCTCCTGCGCGGCCGCGGCCGCCTCCAGGCAGACCTTCACCATCGGGCCGTACGCGACGAGCGTGAGGTCGGAGCCCTCGCGGGCCACGGCGGCCTTGTGCAGGGGCCCGGGGATGGACTCGGTGTCGAGCTCCCCCTTGTCCCAGTAGCGCCGCTTCGGCTCGAAGAAGATGACCGGGTCGTCGCTCTGCACGGCCTGCTGCATCATCCAGTACGCGTCGCTCGCGTTCGAGGGCGAGACGACCTTCAGGCCCGCCACGTGCGCGAAGAGCGCCTCGGGCGACTCGCTGTGGTGCTCCACGGCCCCGATGCCGCCGCCGTACGGGATGCGGACGACGACCGGCAGCTTGATCTTGCCGAGGGCGCGGGCGTGCATCTTGGCGAGCTGCGTGACGATCTGGTCGTACGCGGGGAAGACGAATCCGTCGAACTGGATCTCGACCACCGGGCGGTAGCCGCGCAGGGCCAGGCCGATGGCCGTCCCGACGATGCCGGACTCGGCGAGCGGGGTGTCGATGACCCGGTCCTCGCCGAAGTCCTTCTGCAGCCCGTCCGTGATCCGGAAGACCCCGCCGAGCTTGCCGACGTCCTCACCCATGATGAGGACCTTGGGGTCGGTGTCGAGAGCCTTGCGCAGCGACTCGTTGAGCGCTTTCGCAAGGGACATCTTTTCCATGGCCATGGCTAGTTGCCCTCCTCGGCGAACGATGCCTGGTAGGCGGCGAACTGGGCGCGCTCCTCGTCGACGAGCGGGCTGCCGTCGGCGTAGGCGTGGTCGAAGATCGCCAGCCGGTCCGGGTCGGGCATGGCCCGCACCGCTTCACGGACCCGCTTGCCGAGGGTCTCGCTCTCCTCCTCCAGCGCGGTGAAGTACGCCGCGTCGGCGAGGCCCTGCTTCTCGAGGTACGCACGCAGCCGCAGGATCGGGTCCTTGGCCTCCCATGCCGCACGCTCCTCGTCCGCCCGGTACTTGGTCGGGTCGTCGGAGGTGGTGTGGGCACCCATGCGGTAGGTGAACGCCTCGACGAGGGTCGGCCCCTCGCCCCGGCGGGCACGCTCCAGCGCCGACCTGGTGACGGCCAGGCACGCCAGTACGTCGTTGCCGTCGACCCGGACACCAGGGAAGCCGAAGCCCTGTGCGCGCTGGTAGAGCGGCACTCGCATCTGCTTCTCCGTCGGCTCGGAGATGGCCCACTGGTTGTTCTGGCAGAAGAACACGACGGGCGCGTTGTAGACGGCGGAGAAGGTGAAGGCCTCCGCGACGTCGCCCTGGCTGGAGGCTCCGTCACCGAAGTACGCGATCACGGCCGAGTCCGCACCGTCCTTGGCGACGCCCATGGCGTAGCCGGTGGCGTGCAGGGTCTGCGAGCCGATGACGATCGTGTACAGGTGGAAGTTGTTCGTGGTGGGGTCCCAGCCGCCGTGGTTCACGCCGCGGAACATCCCGAGCAGATTGGTCGGGTCCACCCCCCGGCACCAGGCCACGCCGTGCTCCCGGTAGGTCGGGAAGACGTAGTCGTCGTCGCGCAGCGCCCGGCCGGAGCCGATCTGCGCGGCCTCCTGACCCAGCAGCGAGGCCCACAGGCCCAGCTCGCCCTGGCGCTGGAGCGCGGTGGCCTCGGCGTCGAAGCGGCGGGTCAGAACCATGTCCCGGTAGAGACCGCGCAGCTCGTCACCGCTCAGGTCGATCTGGTAGTCCGGGTGCTCGACGCGCTCGCCCTCCGGCGTCAGCAGCTGAACCAGCTGCGGCTCGGAACTCTGTGGCGTCTTCGCGGCGCTGGTCCGCTTACTGCTGCGTCGCGGTTTGCGCGCTGCAGTGCTCTCCACGGTCACGTGCGTGCTCCTCCGTCGGTCCGGCCCCCGGGATGGCCGGGAACCAGTGCGGCTCGCCTGTGTCCGGACCCGTGCACGGGGTGGGTGCCGCTCGGCCGGGAACAGGCGTGACAGGTGCCCCGGCGAACGCCCTGTCATAGGCACGTTACCCAGTGCATCGCATAACTGCGAAACACCTTGTGACCTGCAATTTTGCTTGGATTTCCAAGTAAATCGCAATAACCGCGAACTTCTGCTGGTCACAGCACTGGCAACGGCCTCGCAGGCCGCCGGAACAACGGCACGTTATCCCGGGCGGCAGCGCCAGGGAAGGGCAGACAGGAAAGGAGTATGTGAGACTGCGATTGTGCGCGAAGAAGGAAAAATCACCGTATTCCTGCTCGATGACCATGAAGTCGTCCGGCGCGGCGTTCATGAGCTGCTCTCCGTCGAGGAGGACATCGAGGTCGTCGGCGAGGCCGGTACGGCGGCGGACGCGCTCGTGCGGATCCCGGCGACACGGCCGGATGTGGCCGTCCTCGACGTGCGGCTGCCCGACGGGAGCGGGGTGGAGGTCTGCCGCGAGGTCCGCTCGAAGGACGAGAACATCAGATGCCTGATGCTCACCTCGTACGCCGATGACGAGGCCCTCTTCGACGCGATCATGGCGGGCGCGTCCGGATACGTACTGAAGGCGATCCGCGGCAGCGAGCTGCTCAATGCCGTACGGGACGTGGCGGCCGGGAAGTCCCTGCTGGATCCGGTGGCCACCGCGCGCGTGCTGGAACGGCTCCGTGAGGGGAAGGACGGAAAGGGCGACGACCGGCTCGCCGGCCTGACCGACCAGGAGCGCAGGATCCTCGACCTGATCGGCGAGGGGCTGACGAACCGGGTGATCGGCGAGCGGCTGCACCTCGCCGAGAAGACCATCAAGAACTACGTCTCCAGCCTGCTCGCCAAGCTGGGCATGGAGCGGCGCTCGCAGGCGGCGGCGTACGTGGCCCGGCTGCAGGCGGAAAAGCGCTAGCGGCGCGGACGGTTCCGGGCAGAGACGCGCCGAGCGGCGCGGTCCGGTTCAGGGCCGGGACACACCGAGCCGCGCGGGCTGGTCCCGCCGCTGCGGACACCCGGGACCTTCGTCCCCGTCCTGACGGTCGGCGGACCCTTCCGGGGCTCCTGACAGGTGCCGGAGAGTGGAGCGCATGCCCTTTCCCCGCCCCTCCGACGAACTCCGCGCCATCGAGCTCCTCGGCCGCGTCCGCTACGGCCGGCTGGCCACCAGCATGCGGGCCCTGCCCTTCCTGGCCGTGGCCCGTCACCTGGTGATCGAGGGCCGGATCGTCCTGCGGACGCACCGCGGGCTCGGCTGTCACGAGTCCTGCGACGGAAGCGTCGTCGCGTACGGGGCGGATAACTTCGGCTCCCCCGCGGTCACCGCACCCGACGGCTTCGAGGACGAGGACCCCTGGGCGGTGCAGGTCACCGGCCTCGCCGAGATCGTGCACCCCGACTCCGGCCGACGGGAACTCTTCGGCACCGGCCCGTCCGAGGTGAACGGTGAACCCTTCGACCCGGTATTCCTCCGGCTCGAGCCGCACGTGATCCATATGCACACTTCGACTTTCGAAGCAAGTCAGTAAAACCAGCCACACAGCGTCACCTAACATGTGGCGAGTGCTGCGCTCATCTGTGACCTTTTCACCTGTTCCTCCGGTCGGCGAGGTCCTGCGCCGCTATCCGGGTGCCGGTGAACCTCTCGCCTGCGAGCCCCTCACCAAGGGCCTGCTCAACCACGGTTACCGGGTATCCACGACCCGTGGCTCGTACTTCCTCAAGCACCACCTCGACAAGCACCACCTGGACGACGCCAGCGGGGACCACGACACCATCGTCCGGCAGCACCGCGCCACCCAGCAGCTGCACACCCTCGGCGTGCCGGTGGCCCCGCCCCTCGCGGACACGGAGGGTGACACGGTCACGGTGATCGGCGGGGGGTGCTACGCCCTGCACCCCTGGGTGGACGGCCTCCACCGCGACGGCGCCCAGCTCACGACCGCCGAATCGCGACGGCTCGGGGCGCTCCTCGGAGCCGTACACACAGGACTGGAGCAGGTCATGGAGGCGGACCCGCCGCCTCCCGTACGGGGTCAGAGCCCCGATCCCGCCGACACGTTCGCCCTGATCGACGACCTGCTGGCGTCCGCGCGCGGCATGGGTCCACGGGACGCGTTCGACGAGCTCGCCGTGCACCGCCTCGTCGAGCGCCGTGCCTTGCTGGAACAGCACGCGCACCGGCGCCCGCCGACGCCCGGGGAGCCCGCGCGGGGGTGGGTGCACGGCGACTTCCATCCGCTGAACCTGCTCTACCGGGGCGCGGACCCGGTCGCGATCGTGGACTGGGACCGGCTCGGCGTGCAGCCGCGGGCGGAGGAGGCGGTGCGGGCCGCCGCGATCTTCTTCGTCCGGCCGGACGGGGAACTGGCGCTGGAGAAGGTGCGGGCGTACGCCCGCGCCTACCGGCGGTCGGCCGGCGCGGGGGCGGCCGAGCTGGCCGCCGCGGTGCACCGGGTGTGGTGGGAGCGGCTCAACGACTTCTGGATACTGCGCTGGCGCTACCGCCTGCACGACCGCAGGGCCGACCCGCAGTTCCCTGCGGTGTCGGCCCTGGCGGTGTGGTGGACGCGCGAGTACGAGGCGGTCGGCGAGGCCTTCACGGGGTGAGGGCCCGCGACGGCTACGGGGTGGTACCGGTGGTGGTGCTCCCCCCGGCAGCGCCTGCCGGGGTACCGGTGGTGCCTCCGTCGGTGGTCCCCTCGGTCGTCGTTCCCGTGTCGCCGGTGGTTCCGCCGTCGCCGGTGGTTCCGCCGTCAACGGTCCCGCCGTCGTCGCCGGTCCCGCCGTCCGTCGTCGTGCTGCCGCCGTCACTCGTGCCCGGATCCGGCGACGACGGGGTCTCCGAGGGCTCCTCGGACGGCTCGGTCGGGGTGTCCGAGGGCACCCAGGTCGGCTCCTTGGTGGGCCAGTTCTGACCGCCCGTGGAGCTCTCCGGCGCCTCGGTCTCCTCCGTCTCGTCGTCCGTCGGCTCCGGCGAGGAATCCGACCGGGACGGGGAGACGGAGGAGGAGGGAGCCGTCGGCGTCTTCTTGTTGCCGCCGTCGTCCGCCGCGTTCACGGCGAACGCGACGCCCGCGCCGATCGCGACGAGGGCGAGCACGACGAACAGCCACATCTTTCCGCGGCCGCCCCCGTCGCGGTGGCCGCCGGCGTACGCGCCGTCGTCGGGGTTCATCGGCGGCAGGATCGGGCCCTGCGAGGTGTCCCCGTGCATCGGGTGGCCCATGGCCGCCGTACCGCCGCCGATGTTCATCACGGCCGTGTGGCCGCTGTCGCTCATCGCGACCGGACCCGTGTTCCACGTGCCGGTGTGCCCGCCCTGGACCTGCAGCATCTGCAGGCTGTACTGGACGAGGCCGCGCATCTCCTCGGCGCTCTGGAACCGGTCGTCCGGGTCCTTCGCGAGCGAGCGCATGACCATGCCGTCCAGCTCCGGCGGTACGCTCCCGGCGACCTCGGAGGGCGGGACCGGGATGTCCTGGACGTGCTGGTACACCACGGACAGCGGGGTCTCGCCGGTGAACGGGGGCCGCAGGGCCAGCAGTTCGTAGAGCAGGCAGCCGGTGGCGTACAGGTCGGAACGGTGGTCGACCGCCTTGCCGAGCGCCTGTTCGGGGGAGAGGTACTGGGGCGTGCCCATGACCATGCCGGTCTGGGTCATCGTCGACTGCGCGCCGTGCAGCGCACGGGCGATGCCGAAGTCCATCACCTTGACCGCACCGGAATGCGTGATGATCACGTTCGCCGGCTTGATGTCACGGTGCACGATGCCGTGCTGGTGCGAGTACGCGAGCGCTTCCAGCACACCCGAGACGATGATCAGCGCCTGCTCGGGCGGCGGTGCCTCGGCACTGACCAGCAGCTCGCGGATGGTCCGGCCCTCGACCAGCTCCATCACGATGTACGGCACGGTCGCGCCGCCCACGACGTCCTCGCCGGAGTCGTACACGGCGACGATCGCATGGTGGTTGAGTCCCGCGACCGACTGCGCCTCGCGCGTGAAGCGGGCCTTGGAGACCGGATCCTCGGCGAGATCGGAACGCAGGAGCTTCACCGCGACCGTGCGCCCCAGACGGACGTCCTCCGCGGCGAAGACCTCGGCCATACCGCCGCGGCCCAGCCGGTGGGTCATGCGGTAACGGCCGTCCCCGACCACACCGCCGACGATCCCGGAATCGGTGCCATCCGAGAATCCGCCGCCGTTTGCTTCGGGTTCGGGTGCCATCAGTCCTCGCCGTCGTTTCTGTCCGCGCGTCCGCGGGTTCTCACGGTGCCTTGCTGCATTGCCACGTCACGCTACAGCCTCTGACGGACCCACCTGTTCCGAGCGGGACGGGTCATCCAATCGGCTGGCGTGCCGGACACGCAAATTACATGCGGTTCCTGTAACGCTTCCGAGACGCTTCTTGTGCGTAGGGTCACGGAACGGGCACCTGGCTTGACGTGTCGGACCCCTCGGGCAGACTTGGCCCGTACGAGGGATCATCGCGTCCGTGGGCGCCGAGGGGGAGCAAGTCATGAGCCAGGACGGCGCACACGGCGCACAGGGGCGCTACGCGGGCGGTTCCGTGGCCGGTGGCCGCTACCAGCTGCGCGACCTGCTCGGCGAGGGCGGGATGGCATCCGTCTATCTCGCGTACGACTCCGCGCTCGACCGCCTGGTGGCCATCAAGACGCTGCACACCGAGCTGGGACGCGAGCAGTCCTTCCGCGAGCGGTTCCGGCGAGAGGCGCAGGCCGTCGCCAAGCTGCAGCACACGAACATCGTCTCGGTGTTCGACACCGGTGAGGACGAGCTCGGCGGCGCGCTGATGCCGTACATCGTCATGGAGTACGTCGAGGGGCAGCCGCTCGGCTCGGTGCTCCAGTCCGACATCCGGAACCACGGCGCGATGCCGGCCGACAAGGCGCTCAAGGTGACGGCCGACGTGCTCGCCGCCCTGGAGACCAGTCACGAGATGGGCCTGGTCCACCGCGACATCAAGCCCGGCAACGTGATGGTGACCAAGCGCGGCGTCGTGAAGGTCATGGACTTCGGCATCGCCCGCGCCATGCAGTCGGGGGTCACGTCGATGACCCAGACGGGCATGGTCGTCGGCACCCCCCAGTACCTCTCCCCCGAGCAGGCGCTGGGCCGCGGCGTGGACGCGCGGTCCGACCTCTACTCGGTCGGCATCATGCTCTTCCAACTGCTCACCGGACGCCTTCCGTTCGACGCGGACTCGCCGCTCGCCATCGCGTACGCGCATGTGCAGGAGGAGCCGGTCGCGCCGTCCAGCATCAACCGTTCGATCACTCCCGCGATGGACGCACTCGTCGCACGCGCGCTCAAGAAGAACCCGAACGAGCGCTTTCCCAGTGCCGCGGCGATGCAGGACGAGATCGCCCGCGTGCTGAACGCGGGCGGCCACGCGGGCGCTCCGGTGATCATCGGCGGGAGCGCGGCGGCGAACAGTGGGTCGGGCGTCGGCTCGGCGGTCTTCCCGCCCGTCGACCAGACCGCTCCGGCACCCCACGGCGTGCACACGCCGTACCAGCCGTATCCGGGAACCCACCAGCAGCACCAGCCGGGCCCCTACGCGTCGCCGGCCCCCACGCCCACGCCGGGTTACGGCTACCCGCAGACGGCCCAGCCGTACGGCACCCAGGCGCCCCTCGCGCACCAGCCGGCGCCCTACACGATGTCCCCCCGGTCCACGGCGGTCACGGGCGGCAACGGCCGCTCCAAGCGCAACCTCCCGGTCATCGTGGGTTCGATCGTGGTGGCCCTGCTGGCGATCGGCGGCCTGATCGGCTTCCTGTCCATGGACGACGGGACGGACCCCGGCAAGGGCGACGATCCCAGCACCGGCGAATCGGTCGCGGCGGGCGAGCACAAGCCGCCGGAGCGGAACCGGACGATGGACACCGAGGACTGCACGGACGCGATGGAGGACACGGACGACCCGCAGAAGGTGCTGGCGCCGAGCTTCGTCTACAAGGACATCCTCTCGGCGAAGGAGTGTGCCCTCGCCGCGGGCTGGACCGTCAAGGAGATCGAGGAGCCGGGCAACACCTACGCCGAAGGACAGGTCATCGGTCAGTTCCCGTCCGCCGGCACGGCTGTCGCGGAGCGCGGCACCCACTTCGAGCTGAAGGTCTCCACCGGCGACCCGGCCTGACGTCGTTCGCGGGTGGTTCCGTCCCTGACCGGCTCTGTTCGCGGCCGACCTCGTTCGTGACCGGCCCTGTCGTGGGCTGACTCCGGCGGTCGGGCGCATCCAGGATGCCGGACATATCGGGGCGTGTGACGCTGATCTCATGCCCCCAGGACTTCTGGTCTCACGGTCGTCGCGATGCGTGGCCTGTCTGGTGATGGCGGCCGGAATGGCACTCGGGCCGACAGCCGGGGCGTACGCGTCCGGCCGGCCGGACGCGGCCCGCTCCGCACCCGGTCCGTCGCACGGGCCCGCGGGATCCCCGTCGCCCTCGGCGGAGGAGTCCGAGTCCGCCATGGCCGGGAGGCAGGCCGGGGAGGGCCGGGCACGGCCCGGACGGTCACTGTCACCGGCTGAGCTCGCCGCCTCCGAGGCCTCGGCCGACGAGGTACCGCCCGGGGCGGACCCCGGCAGGGTGCCCGCGTTCACCCCTCCGCCCGACGCGTTCCCCGAACCCGGTCGGACCGCCCGTCAGCGCCAGGCCCTGGACGAGCCCGCCGTGCGGCAGGTCCAGCAGGTGTCCCTCGGCAGCGGAATCGCTCTGGTCGGTCTGGGGCTGGGGTTCCTGGCGCTCCGCATGCGCCGCATGAGCTGACGGCGAAGACACGTGCGTCCGGTGTGCGGACCGGCTCGGACCGCACACCCAGGACCAGGGCGGTTTCCACACCGTCGCGCACACCCCGGCAGGCGCCGGGCAGCAGGCGGTGTCGGCCGCGTTCGCGCAGACCGGGGACGCAGCCCGCCTTCCGCCGGATACGGGCCGGGCTCCCGGGACGAGGACGTGGTGCGGCCGGTCCTCGCCCTGCTCGCGGGCGTGGTGACCCTGGGCGCCGCCGCCCTCACGACCGGTCTCGCCGAGGCCGACCGTCCTCACCGCGCCCGGCGCGGACGTACGACGTACGCTCGCCGGCTTCCAGTGCCTGGTGGTCGCGCTCGCGGGTGTGCCGCTCGGCACGGTGACAGGCATCGTGCCCGCGGTGCCGCCGCGCCTGACCGACCTGCGCGAGGCGAGGGAGCCCATGGGGCGCGGAGCCGATGGACTCCGCGTACACGCCGATCGTTGCGCCGTGGGAGACCATCGGACTGCCGGCCCCGGGCCTACCGGGCCCGGCCGGGCTGCTCGCCGCCCGCATGCGCCGGGTCACGGCTGACGCTGACCCGCCGCACGGGGTGAGGGCCTGCCGCCGGCACGCGTTCCGGCGCCCAGGAGAGGGTGGATCATCCCTTCCCGGGGGCACTACCGCGGTGCGCGGCAGGTGTACGAGACAATGTCGGTATGGAGATGCCGAGGAATGACCGGTCGCAGGAGCACCCCCAGGTCCTCGTGGTGGGGCAGGACGGAATGGCTATCGGCGGCGGTGGCAGTGACGACACGTCGCGCGAGGTCCCGGTGACGGAGATGGTCGAACAGCCCGCGAAGGTCATGCGCATCGGCAGCATGATCAAGCAGCTTCTGGAAGAGGTCAGGGCGGCTCCTCTCGATGAGGCGAGCCGGGTCCGGCTCAAGGAGATCCACGCGAGCTCGGTGAAGGAGCTCGAGGACGGCCTGGCGCCGGAACTGGTCGAGGAGCTGGAACGGCTCTCGCTGCCGTTCACCGAGGAGTCCGTGCCGTCCGAGGCCGAGCTGAGGATCGCGCAGGCCCAGCTGGTCGGCTGGCTGGAGGGCCTGTTCCACGGCATCCAGACGGCGCTGTTCGCCCAGCAGATGGCCGCCCGCGCGCAGCTGGAGCAGATGCGCCGCGCCCTGCCCGCGGGTGCGGGCCACGAGGGCGAGGAAGGCGGCACGGACCCGCACGGTCCGGCACGCTCCGGTCCGTATCTGTAACACCCTCGGTCTGCGACGGCAGCACGCGTACGGCGGCCCGGCACACCTGGTGTGCCGGGCCTCTGCGCGTACGGCCGGTCCACGTACGGCGGGCCGCTCCGGCGCCTGGCCGCCGGGGCCGCTCAGGAGAGGCCGTCCGTGGCCGGGCTTCCCAGTCAGGCCGTCGGAGCGAGCAGGAGCACCTTGCCGATGTGGGCGCTGGACTCCAGCACCCGGTGGGCCTCCGCCGCGTCCGGCATCGGCACCGTACGGTCCACGACCGGCCGGACGACACCCTCGCCGATCAGCGGCCAGACGTGTTCGCGTACCGCGGCGATGATCGCGGACTTCTCCGCGAGCGGACGTCCGCGCAGGGACGTGGCCGTGACGGCCGCGCGCTTGCTCAACAGGGCGCCCAGGTTCAACTCGCCCTTGACACCACCCTGGAGGCCGATGATCGCGAGGCGGCCGTTCACCGCCAGGGCCCGTACGTTGCGGTCCAGGTACTTCGCCCCGACGATGTCGAGGATGACGTCCGCCCCCGCACCGTCCGTCGCCTTGCGCAGCTCCTCGACGAAGTCCTGCTCGCGGTAGTCGATGAGGATGTCGGCACCGAGCTCCTGGCAGCGTGCCAGCTTCTCGGGCCCGCCGGCGGTCACCGCGACGCGCGCACCGACGGCCTTCGCGAGCTGGATCGCCATCGTGCCGATGCCGCTGGACCCACCGTGCACCAGCAGGGTCTCGCCGGGGCGCAGATGGGCCACCATGAAGACGTTGGACCAGACCGTCGCTGTCACCTCGGGCAGCGCGGCGGCAACCGCCAGGTCCACACCGTCGGGCACGGGCAGCAGCTGGCCGGCCGGAACGGCCACCTTCTCCGCGTACCCGCCACCCGCCAGCAGCCCGCACACCTCGTCGCCCACCGACCACCCGGCCGCCCCCGGGCCGAGGGCCGCGACGCGCCCCGCGCACTCCAGGCCGGGGTAGGGCGAGGCGCCGGGCGGTGGGTTGTAGAAGCCCTGCCGCTGCAGGACGTCGGCACGGTTGACCGCGCTGGACACGACCTCGACGAGGACCTCGCCCTCGCCGGGTACGGGATCGGGGACCTCGGCCCATACGAGCGCCTCGGGGCCACCGGGTTCGGGGATCGTGATCGCATGCATGGCGGCGAGGCTACTCCGTGCGGGCCCCGACGGCCGTCAGGCCTGCGAGTTGCCGTCCTTCCCGGGCCGCTGGCCGGACTGCGGCAGATGGTTCGCCTGCGGAGCATGGATCGGCGAGGCCCGCACGATCGTGATCACCCGGTCCGTCAACTGCAGGGGGCTGGCCGCCGGATCGTCGTATCCCATCAGCCGGTGACCGCGCAGCACGCTGACCACCAGGTCGTCGGTCTCCCGGACGCTCTTGCCCACCTCGGCCTTTATCACCGGCCGTTCGACGAGGTCGAGTCCGCTGCCCTGCTGGATGAGGTCCTCCATCACCGTGCCCGCGCTCGGGCTGAGGACGGAAAGGCCCAGCAGACGGCCCGCCGCGCTCGCGCTGGTGATCACGGCGTCGGCACCGGACTGCCGGAGCAGCGGTGCGTTCTCCTCCTCGCGCACAGCGGCGACGATCTTCGCGCCCCGGTTGAGCTGACGCGCGGTCAGCGCCACCAGTACGGCGGTGTCGTCGCGCTGGGTCGCGATGATGATCTGACGCGCCTTCTGGACCTCGGCCCTCAGCAGCACATCGCTGCGCGTGGCATCGCCCAGCACACCGACGAACCCTTCGCCGTTGGCGGCTTCGATCACCTTGCCCGCGGGGTCGACGATGACGATCTGTTCCTTCTTCAGACCGGTGGCACAGAGTGTCTGGATCGCCGAGCGGCCCTTCGTGCCGAAGCCGACGACAACGGTGTGTTCACGCAAGTTCGTTCTCCAACGGTTCAGCCGGAAGTCCTCCCGGGTCCGCTCCGTCAGGACCTCGAGGGTGGTGCCGACCAGGATGATCAGGAAGAGCACGCGCAACGGCGTCACGAGCAACACGTTGACCAGCCGGGCCGGGTCGCTGTACGGGACGATGTCGCCGTATCCGGTCGTCGACAGCGTCACCGTCGCGTAGTAGACGGCGTCGAGGAAGTCGACCTTCCCGTCGGCGTTGTCGTGGTAGCCGCTGCGATCCGCCCAGACGATGAAGACCGTGGTCGCCAGCACGGTCAGAGCCATCGCGAGACGCTTGGCCACCTGGCGCAGCGGTCTGTCGATCACCCGTCGGGGCAGGAGCACCCGAGTGGGGACGACGTACTCGTCCGCGCGCCTGGCCATCGCGTCGTGGCCGGGAAGTTTCACGTGAAACACCCTTCCGTCCACGGCGTCGCCGAGGCCCACGGTAGATCGAGGATCTCCACCTCGGTGCCGGACCGTACCCCGCCCGGCGGCACAACGGCCAGTCCGTCAGCGGCGGCGATGCCCCGCAGCATGGCGGGGCCGTTGTAGTGCAGGGCCATGACGCTGTCCCCGCGGTGAACCACGGGGACGAGCCGGGTGTCGCGCGGATGTCCGTGCACCGCTTCACGCACGGGCACACGGTACGGATCCTGAGCGGGTCGTCCGGCGATCCCGCGGAGCAGGGGCTCCGCCAGTGTGAGCAGTCCGGACACGGCGGCCAGGGGGTTGCCGGGCAGCCCCACCAGGTAGGGGCCGCCGTCGGTGAGCCGGGCCAGGAGCATGGGGTGGCCGGGGCGCACGGCCACCCCGTCGACGAGCAGTTCGGCCCCGGTACCGGCCAGGACGGGGTGCACGTGGTCGACGGGGCCTGCGGCGGTCCCGCCCGTGGTGAGGATCAGATCGGCGTCGGAGGTGGTGAGGGCCTTCCGGAGCGCTCCGGCGTCGTCGCCGAGGCGTCGGGGGTCGGAGACGTCGGCACCCAGCGACCGGAGCCAGGGGCCCAGCATGGGACCCAGGGCGTCCCGGATGAGCCCGTCGTGCGGAAGCCCGCCGGTGAGGAGCTCGTCGCCGAGCACGAGGACGTCCACCCGGGGACGGGGTACGGCGACGAGGGCGTCGTAGCCCGCGGCCGCGGCCAGTCCGAGAACGGGCGGGGTCACCAGTGTCCCGACGGGCAGGAGCCGGTCACCGGAACGGCACTCCTGCGCGCGGGGCCGGATGTCCTGTCCTGGGACCACTTCGTGGGCGGCGTGCAGCAGCCCCTCGGCCACGTCGGTGCGTGCGTGCTCGCTCCGGACGACGGCGGTGGCATCCGCCGGGATCCGGGCACCGGTGGCGATGCGTACCGCCTCGCCATCGAGGAGCGGTCGCGCCGCACCACGTCCGGCGAGGAGTTCTTCGCCGTCCCGTACGTTCCAGGGACCGGGCCCGGCGACGACCCATCCGTCCATGGCGGAGGTGTCGAAGGACGGCAGGTCGGTGAGCGCCACCACGGCCTCGGCCAGGACGTGTCCGAGCGCCCGGTCCAGGGGGAGCCGGTGGGCGGCGCGGGGGGCGGCACGGCCGAGACGCTCGGCCAGGGCGCGCGCCTCGCGCCAAGGCGTGGCGTGGGCACGGTGAGCCATCGGCGTCGGCGATGCCGCCGGCGGCCGGCCCGGAGGGTTCGGGGTGCCCGGGGCACTCGGGGGAGCGCCGGTGGGGTTGGGTGTGGGGCTGGGCGTGGGGGTGGGCGTCCGGCCCGGCGTCGGCGACGAGGTCCGGGCCGGTCTGCCGGTTCCGTCGTCCCGGCCCGGGAGGTGCCCGGCCGGTGGGAGGTGCCCGGCCGGTGGGAGGTGCCCGGCCGGTGCCTGGCGGCCCACGAGAGCAAGGGCCTGCTCGACGGCCCGTTCCTCCTCGGCCGCCCGCTCTTCCTCGGCAGTCCGGAGCTCCTGGGCCGCCCCGATCTCAGCGGCCGTCAGCGACGGGGGCCGGCCGGACAGGCCTGGGCTCGCGGCCGAGGCGTCCGGTCCGCGGGCAGGTCCGCCCGCGGACAGGGGCCCGGCGGCCTCACCTCCGGGAGTCGTCATGGTGAGCCGGTTCCGCTACCGGTCTCCGTCTCTTCCTCCCACCGGAGAGCGAGCGCGGTGGCCTTGCGGGCTGCCTCCGCGACCGCTTCGGCGGCGGCTTCCGGGCTCTTCCCACTGCTCGCCGTCGCCGCCGCGTACCCGACCAGGAAGGTGGTCAGCGGCGCGGCAGGCCTTGCGACGCCGTGCGCGGCATCACGGGCGAGATCGAGGAGGACGCCGGTGTCGACGTCGAGCTCGATGCCCAGTTCGTTCTTGACTGCGGTGATCCATTCATCCAGCACGGTCCCATGCTCCCTGATCCGCGCCCTGGCGGCAGCAACGTCTTCCCAGGTGTCGCAGTCGAACGAGGCGAGGGGGTCCGCCTCCACCCGGGCCAGTTCCAGTTCGGCGGTCAGCAGCCGCAGCGGGAGACCGGCGAGACTGCCGTGTTCGGTGGCGAGGAGTGCGAGCTCCCGCCGGAGCGGCTCGCCGCGGTAGACGGCGACCAGCGGCTGGTCCCGCCCGTCCGGATCTCTGCACAACGCACCTTCGTGGGCTCCCGTTCCCGCGGCAGCCAGCAACGAACGGACCGTTTGCTCCCCCAGGAACGGCAGATCCGCGGAGAGCACGAGAACGCTCTCCGCGGTCGTGTGCCGCACCCCGGCCCCCAGTGCGGCCAACGGGCCGCCCCGCTCGGGTGCTTCGCGGGTCCAGATCACCGGGCGCACGGTGGGACGGCGCCCGCCCACCACCACGGTGGTCCCGGCGTCGGCACAGACGGCGAGCACCCGGTCGAGAAGTGCGCGCCCACCCACCCTGAGTCCTGGCTTGTCGGCTCCCCCGAGCCGCTTCGCGGCCCCTCCGGCAAGAACGATGGCGTCATACGCGGTCATGCCCCGAGTATGCGTGCCACCCGCCTCCGCTGATTCCCCCGGGGCGGTACTCACCGGCAGTCCCGCGGCGAAGGACCCTGCCGCGGAGGCCCCCACCATGGATGGACGGCCGGCCGACGGATCCGGCCGGCCGTCCCTGTGCCCGCACGCCCACGCTGCGCCCAGGCACCACATCCGCGCTTCGCGTCCACGCGTCGCACCCACGCGTCGGATCTGCCCGCCGCCCCCGTGCGTCGCCCCTCATGCGTCGCATCTGCGCGGCAGGAGGCGGTTACAGCGTGCGCAGAAGCACCGCGGGCTGTTCCACGCAGTCGGCCACGTACCGGAGGAAGCCTGCCGACGTGCCACCGTCGCAGACCCTGTGATCGAAGGTGAGCGAGAGCTGGACGACCTGGCGCACCGCCAGCTCCCCCTGGTGCACCCAGGGCTTGGGGACGATCCGCCCGACCCCGAGCATCGCCGCCTCCGGGTGGTTGATGATCGGTGTCGAGCCGTCGACGCCGAACACCCCGTAGTTGTTCAGCGTGAAGGTCCCGCCGGTCAGCTGTGCCGGGGTGAGTTTCCCCGCCCGGGCAGCCTCGGTCAGCCGGGCGATCTCCGCACCGATCGACTCCACATTCCGGGAGTGCGCGTCCCGTACGACCGGGACCATCAGACCCCGCTCCGTCTGGGCGGCGAAGCCGAGATGGACCTCCGGAAGCCGCACGATCTCCCGGGCCTCGGTGTCCACAGTGGAGTTGAGATCGGGGAACCGGGCCAGAGCCGCCGTGCAGATGCGGGCCAGCAGAGCGAGCACCGACACCTTGGGCGCCGCCGCAGAACCGGCCCCGTTCATCGCGGCCCTCGCCGCCATCAGTTCGGTGGCATCGGCGTCGACCCAGCACGTGGCCTCGGGAATCTCCCGCCGGCTGCGCGCCAGCTTGTCGGCGACCGCTCCCCGGACCCCGCGCAGGGGGATCCGTTCACCCGCGGAAGCCGAGACCGGCCGGGCCACAGGTGCTGCGACAGCCGAGACCTTCTCGTCCGCGGCCCTGATCGCCGATTCGACATCGGTGCGCAGGATCAGCCCGTCCCGGCCCGATCCCACGACCTGGTGGAGATCGAGACCGTGCTGCCGCGCCAGCTTCCGTACCAGGGGGGAGACGACCGCCACGGGCCCCCGCGTCTGATGAGCACCGTCAACCGGCGCCGAAACCGGGGAAACAGCCGGAACCGGAGCCGGAACCGCCACCGGAGCCGCCGCGACCGGTGCGGGCCTGATCCTGCGGCGGCGTGCGGCGGGTGCGCCCGTGCCGTAACCGACCAGCACGTTGCCGGACGACTCGGCTTCCTCCGCAGCACCGGCACCGGAAGGCGCACCGGAGGCCGGCTGCCCCGTCCCCGGCTCCGTCCCGACCGCCACCGTCAGCAGCGGAGCACCCACCGGAAGCTCCGCACCCTCCTCGCCGAACCTCGCCGTCACCACGCCCCCGTAGGGGCACGGCACCTCCACCATCGCCTTGGCCGTCTCGACCTCGACGACCGGCTGGTCGATGGCGACGACATCGCCGACCTCCACCAGCCAGCGCACGATCTCTGCCTCGGTCAGCCCCTCGCCGAGGTCCGGCAGCTTGAATTCGAGCACCTGCGCCATCAGCTCTCGGCCTCCCACTGAAGACGGGCCACCGCGTCGAGCACGCGGTCGACGCCCGGCAGGTGATGCCGCTCCTGCATCGGCGGCGGATACGGGATGTCGAAGCCGGCCACACGCAGCACCGGCGCCTCCAGGTGGTGGAAGCACCGCTCGGTGACCCGGGCCGCGATCTCGCCGCCCGGACCGCCGAAGCCGGAGGACTCGTGGACGACCACGGCACGCCCCGTGCGCCGTACGGACGCGGCAACGGTCTCGTCGTCGAACGGAACCAGCGAGCGCAGGTCGACGACCTCGAGATCCCAGCCCTCGGCCGTGGCCGCTTCCGCAGCCTCCAGGCACACCGGCAGGGAAGGTCCGTAGGTGATCAGGGTCGCACTGCGCCCGGAGCGGCGGACGACGGCCCGCCCGATCGGCTCGACCGCCGCGGGCGCGTCCGGGGACCAGGCCGCCTTCGACCAGTAGAGCCGCTTGGGCTCCAGGAAGACCACCGGATCGTCGGAGGCGATCGACGCCCTCAGCAGCCCGTACGCGTCGTCGACGGTGGCCGGCATGACGACGTGCAGGCCGGGCGTCGCCATGTAGTAGGCCTCCGAGGAGTCGCTGTGGTGCTCGACCCCGCCGATCCCGCCGCCGTACGGCACCCGCACCGTGATCGGCAGAGGCATGGCGCCCCGGGTGCGGTTGCGCATCTTGGCCACATGGCTGATCAGCTGCTCGAACGCCGGATAGGCGAACGCGTCGAACTGCATCTCCACGACGGGCCGCAGCCCGTACATCGCCATGCCGACCGCCGCGCCAAGGATTCCGGCCTCGGCCAGCGGCGTGTCCGTGCACCGGTCGTCGCCGAACTCCTTCGCCAGGCCGTCGGTGACGCGGAAGACCCCGCCGAGCGTTCCGACGTCCTCGCCGAGGACGTGCACGGTCGGGTCCTCGGCCATCGAGTCCCGGAGCGCCCGCCCGAGGGCCTGCGCCATGGTGGCCGGCTTGGCCCTGCCGGTCTGTTCGCCGGCCGCCGCCGCAACGGTGGTCATCGCCCTGCCTCCGCGCCGTTCTCGTCGTGCTCGGCGTCCAGCTCGACCCGCAGCCGGGCGGCCTGCTCGCGCAGCTGCCCGGTCTGTTCCTCGTAGACATGGGCGAACAGGTCCATCGGGTCGAGAACCGGATCGGCGTTCATCTGCTCACGCAGACCCGCCGCCATCCGCTCCGCCGCCTCCCGCACCGTCCTGATGCCGTCCTCGTCCAGCAGCCCGCGCCCCGTCAGCTCCCGTTCCAGCAGCAGGATGGGATCGTGTGCTCGCCACGCCTCCACCTCGCTGTCGACCCGGTAGCGGGTGGCGTCGTCCGCGTTCGTATGGGCGTCCATGCGGTATGTCACCGCTTCGACCAGCGTCGGCCCCTCGCCACGCCTGGCCCGTGCCACCGCCTCACCGAGCACCTCGTGCACCGCGGCCGCGTCGTTGCCGTCGACCAGCCGGCCCGGCATTCCGTACCCCACGGCCTTGTGGGCGAGCGACGGCGCAGCGGTCTGCTTGGCGAGCGGTACGGAGATCGCGAAGCCGTTGTTCTGCACGAGGAAGACCACGGGGGCCCGCCAGACGGCCGCGAAATTCAGTGCCTCGTGGAAGTCGCCCTCGCTCGTGCCACCGTCGCCGACCATGGCGAGCGCCACCACGTCGTCGCCCTTCAGCCGCGCCGCGTGCGCCAGACCGACAGCATGGGGCAACTGGGTGGCCAGCGGGGTGCAGAGCGGGGCGATGCGGTGCTCACGCGGGTCGTACCCCGTGTGCCGGTCCCCCCGGAGCAAGGTCAGCGCCTCGACCGGGTCCAGGCCTCGCGCCACGGCGGCGAGGGTGTCGCGGTAGCTGGGGAAGAGCCAGTCACGCTCCTCCAGCACGAGTGCCGCCGCGATCTCGCAGGCCTCCTGCCCGGTGCTCGACGGATACACCGCCAGGCGGCCCTGCTTGGTCAGGGCGGTGGCCTGGGCGTTGTACCGCCGGCCGCGCACCAGCTCGGCGTAGAGCCGCAGCAGGAGCCCGGGGTCCGCGCCGGCCGCGCCGTCCGTACCGAGCACGCGGTACGGCTCGGGGTCCGGGAGCAGCGGCGCGGGGTCGGTGAGCGGCTTCCAGGCCGGGGGCGGCGTGGGCCGGTAGGCGGCTGCGCCGGGCAGCTCTTGGACCGTCATGACAAGCACCTCCTGGCATCGAGATATATCGAGGGGTGTCGAAATCTGCAGGAATGTCGGGGCGTGGGCGGGCACCGGCGTGGTGTGCCTCACCTACCGATTGTTCGGTCGTCGGCGCAATTTGGCTACAGGCGCGGCCAGCCTGTGGACAAACGGTTCTCCACAGCCTGGGATAGGTACAGGTCGTCCACAACAGGGAGGCACGGGCAGATGACAGCTGAACAAATGGCCGACAGGGGCGGGGACCCCGGCCAGGTTCCGCCCGCGCGACCGCTGGACTCCATCGACCGGGCGATCCTCCGCATCCTGCAGACGGACGGCCGGGCCTCGATACGGGCCGTCGCCGAACGCGTCCACGTGTCACGGGCGAACGCGTACGCCCGGATCAACCGGCTGGTCGAGGACGGCGTGATCCGCGGCTTCAGCGCACGGGTGAATCACGAGCGGGCGGGGCAGGGAGCCTCCGCCTACATCACGCTGAAGATCGTCCAGAACTCCTGGCGCACCGTGCGCGAAGAGCTCCAGGCACTGCCGGGCGCCACCCACATCGCTCTGGTCAGCGGCGACTTCGACGTTCTGTTCCTGGTCCACACCCCGGACAACCGAGCCCTGCGTGAGCTGGTCCTGACCAGGATCCAGGCCATACCCGAGGTTCTCTCGACCCGCACCCTGCTGGTGTTCGAGGAGACCGACCTCGGCACCCGCCCGGACCGGCCCGCCGAGCTCACCTAGACCTCTGGACCCCGGCCCGCACGGATGGCCCGGCGGGCCGCGGCCGGCACACAGGGGGACGGCTCAGCGGCTGGCCCGCATGCCCTCGAAGGCCAGCTGGACGACCGTGTCGGCCAGCTGTTCCCGCTCCGAGGATCCGCCGGGCTGCGGGCGATACCACTCGACCAGGGAGTTGACCATCCCGAAGAGCAGCCGGGTGGCCATGCGTATGTCCACGTCGGCGCGGAGGTCTCCGTCCGCCACCGCGGCCTTGAGCAGCTCGGACACCCGCTGGTCGAACTCGCGCCGCCGCTCCAGGGCCCAGCGCTCGGTCTTCGTGTTGCCGCGCACGCGCAGCAGCAGCGTGACGTACGGCAGCTCGTCCATCAGCACCTCGACCGTCCGGCGCGTGACGTATTCGACCCGTGCGACCGCCCGTCCCCGCGTCGCGCCCGGCTCCTCGAGAATGCCGAACAGTCCGTCGAGCGCCCGGCTCACCGCTCGCCTCAGCAGCTCTTCCTTACCGGCCACATGGTGGTAGATGGACGACTTGGAGATGCCCGCCGCCCTGGAGAGGTGCTCCATGGACGTGCCGTCGTAGCCGCGCTCGTTGAAGACTCGGACAGCGACGGTGAGGAGGGTCTCCGGGGTGTACGTGTCCCGCTTGGCCGTGGTCATGAACGCGATCCTCCCCCATGAGTTGTCCACAGGTTTCCTGGGGCCCCTTGTCCCGACCGATCGTTCGGTTACTCTAACTCCGTCCGCACATCCCTGCCCGGCTCGACGAGGAGTTGGTCCGTCATGGCCGCCGAGCTTTCCCCCGAGAAGCTGTCCGAGACACACCGCCACACGCTCGACCAGGCCCTTGACGCGATCCGCACACGCGCCTACTGGTCCCCGCACCCCGAGCACCCCAAGGCCTACGGCGAGGGCGGCCTCCCCGGCAGCCTGGGCGCGGCCGACGGCAAGGCCGCGTTCGACGCCGTGCTGAACACCCGGCTCGATCTCGGCCAGCCCGGCACCGACGGCTGGACCGGCGGGGAGGTGTCGCCGTACGGGCCCGAGCTCGGCGTCGAGTACCCCCACGCCGACCTGGACGTCCTGCTCCCGGCGATGAGCGCGGGCATGGGTGCCTGGCGCGCGGCGGGACCCGAGACCAGGGCGCTGGTCTGCCTGGAGATCCTCGCCCGGATCAGTGCCCGAACCCATGAGCTGGCCCACGCCGTCATGCACACCAGCGGGCAGGCGTTCGTGATGGCGTTCCAGGCAGGCGGTCCGCACGCCCAGGACCGCGGCCTGGAGGCTGTGGCGTACGCGTACGAGGAGCAGATGCGGACGCCCCGGTCCGCCGACTGGTCGAAGCCGCAGGGAAAGCGCGACCCGCTGCGGCTGCACAAGTCGTACACGGCGGCCGGCCGGGGTGTCTCGCTGCTGATCGGCTGCAACACCTTCCCCACGTGGAACGGCTACCCGGGTCTCTTCGCCTCGCTGGCGACCGGGAACCCGGTCCTGGTCAAACCGCATCCCCGGGCGGTGCTGCCGCTCGCCCTGACGGTCCAGCTGGCACGCGACGTCCTGTCCGAGGCGGGCTTCGACCCGAATCTGGTCGCGCTCGCGGCGGAGCGGCCCGGTGAGGGCATCGCCAAGGCCCTGGCGGTACGGCCCGAGATCAAGATCATCGACTACACGGGCTCCACCGCCTTCGGCGACTGGCTGGAGGCCAACGCCCGGCAGGCCCAGGTCTACACGGAGAAGGCCGGCGTCAACACCGTCGTCATCGACTCCACGGACAACTACCGCGGCATGCTCTCCAACCTGGCCTTCTCGCTCTCCCTCTACAGCGGCCAGATGTGCACCACCCCGCAGAACCTCCTCATCCCCCGGGACGGCATCACGACCGACGCGGGCGCCAAGTCCTACGAGGACGTGGTGACGGACATCGCGGAGGCCGTCAACGGTCTTCTGGGCGACGACGCCCGGGCCAACGGACTGCTCGGCGCCCTGGTGAACCCGGACGTGAAGGCCCGTCTGGACAAGGCCGCGGATCTGGGCGACGTCGCCCTCGCCTCGCGCGCGGTGGCCAACCCCGACTTCCCCGACGCGGTGGTGCGTACACCGGTCATCGTGAAGCTCGACGGTACCGAGCCCGACGACGGGGCGGCCTACTTCTCGGAGTGCTTCGGCCCGGTCTCGTTCGCGGTCGCCGTCGAATCGACCGGTGCCGCTCTGGACCTACTGCGTCGCACGGTCCGGGAGAAGGGGGCGATGACCGTCGGCGCCTACACCACGTCGTCGGAGGTGGAGCAGGCGGTGGAAACCGTCTGCTTCGACGAATCGGCCCAGCTCTCGCTGAACCTCACGGGCGGGGTGTTCGTGAATCAGACCGCTGCGTTCTCCGACTTCCACGGCTCCGGCGGAAACCCGGCGGCCAACGCGGCACTGTGTGACGGGGCCTTCGTGTCCAACCGCTTCCGGGTGGTGGAGGTCCGCCGCCAGGCCTAGGAGGCCGCCGATGACCGGTGGAGCGGTCGCCGCTCCACCGGTCATCGGCCCTGTGGGGCTGGAATGTCCGCGTACCGCTGCACCCAGGCATGCATCGCGATGGCGGCCGCAGCACCGGCGTTGATCGACCGGGTGGAGCCGAACTGCGCGATCGAGCAGACGATCGAGGCGTGCGCGCGTGCTTCCTCCGTCAGGCCGGGACCCTCCTGCCCGAAGAGCAGCACACACCGCCGCGGCAGCTCCGTGCGCTCCAGCGGCACGGCCCCGGGAAGATTGTCGATACCGATGATCGGCAGCCCTTCTGCCTCCGCCCACGCGGTCAGGTCCGCCGTGCCGGGATGGTGCCGCACATGCTGGTAGCGGTCGGTGACCATCGCCCCCCGACGGTTCCAGCGGCGCCGCCCCACGATGTGGATCTCCTTGGCGAGGAAGGCGTTGGCCGTGCGTACGACCGACCCGATGTTGAAGTCATGGCCCCAGTTCTCCACCGCGACGTGGAAGTCGTGCCGCCGCAGATCGAGATCGGCGACGATCGCCTCCCGCGTCCAGTACCGGTAGGCGTCGCCCACGTTCCGCCGGTCACCCTGGGCGAGCAGCTCGGGGTCGTACCGCTCTCCCTCGGGCCAGGGCAGCGGATGCGGCCCGACACCGATCTCGGTGCCGTACCCGTCGTCGTACTGCATCGGATCCGTTGACGGATCGGGCACCGCCGCCGTGCCGGGCTCTTCGGTCGCCCCGGGCTCTTGTGTACTGCCGGTCTCGCTGGTCACCCGACGAGCGTATGGCCACCGCCGGCACCGGACTGCGCCGCCTCCTGCCCGCCCGCGTCCGCCCGGCGCGGCCCGGGTACCACGGCCTTGCCCGCAGAGCGGGAGAACAGCCGCTGCCGACCGAGCGCCACCTTGCCGCCCATCCACACCAGGAAGACCGTCGGCAGGAACACGGCGTCGGCGGCGATCATCGCCATCGAGAAGAACGGCAGCCCGAGCAGGACGGCGATCCCGGCGTGCTCGCCGATCATGACGACCAGCAGGACGTTCTTGACCCGGCGGTTGAACAGCGTGAACGGGAACGCGACCTGCACGATGACCGTGGCGTACGTCAGCACCATGACCGCGAGCGCACTGGACGCGAGGAGCCCGGAGAGGCCGGGCCACGGGGTGAAGTAGTCCAGCTTGAGCGGGTAGTAGAGCGCGGTGCCGTCCTGCCAGCGGGAGCCCTGGATCTTGTACCAGCCGGCGGTCGCGTAGATCAGGCAGACCTCTGCCATGATCACGACGAGCGCGGCGTTATGGGCGAGGTTGGCCAGGACGTCGAGCAGGGTGCGCAGTTCACGGTCCGCGGCCTGACGGCTCAGGGCCCACCATGCGGCATTGCCCACCCACATCACCCACAGGAGGGACGGCAGCCACCAGGTACCGCCGAGCCCGCCCATCACCGTGGCCGGGAGCAGCACCAGGCCGAGCGCGGCCCACAGAAGAGGTCCCGTGACGTCCCGTGCCGGCCGGCCGCCCTCTGCGACACGTGCCGCGTTCCGTGCGGCACGGCGGGCGTCCAAGGACCACACCCGCGCGCAGCGCGTCAGCACCAGGTAGATCGCCATCAGGTGGATGACGTTGTCACCGCCGTCACCCATGAAGATGCTGCGGTTCTGAAGCGAGAGCACCCCGGCCATGAACAGGACGGACGTGACCCGGGTCCGCCAGCCGACCATCAGCAGCGCGGCCGACACGAGCGTGAGCGCGTACACGATCTCGAACCAGACGGCGCTCTGCGACCACATGAGCACGGTGAAGGAGTCGTTGTTGCTGATCAGCCGGCGCGCCATGTCCCAATGCCAGGGGCCGTCGGGGCCGTACAGCTCACGCCGGTGCGGCAGCTCGCGCAGCAGGAACAACAGATACGTGGCCGAGACACCGATCCTGACGACAGCGCTCTGGTACATGCCGAGGGGTACGGCCGTGATGCGCTGAACCGCGCGGGCCGCCGACGAGGGGCCGGTACTCCGGGTGTTGCCGCGGACCTGGACGGGAGCGCTCACTTCTCCGCCTCCTCGCCGTGTGATGCCTGGTCTTCCCCGGCCTTCGCGGGGAGATCGGCAGATGTGACGGTCCACCACGGGAGGACCCGGTAGCTCGGCTCTGTGCTGATCTTCTCGTCGCTCCAGGGCGGGGCGCCGACGGCTCGCACGGCGGACCGCACCTGGATGCGCTCCACGGTGCCGCCGTAGTCGCGCTCGGACAGGCGCAGCATCACGATCCTGCGGATGTAGCGCTCGGACAGCTCGCCGCGCAGCCCGTTGGGGCGGTTCTCGTTGGTGTGCGACCCGGTGTAGAAGTCCCAGGCGCGGCGCAGCTCGTTCTGGTGGACATGACTGGGCAGAGGGTTACCGCGTATCGCCTCGCCGTCCTCGTGCGTCAGGCTCATCCAGCGCGTGGTGGTGCGGCCGTCAGCACCGGCCACTTCGGCCCGTACGTGCACGTAGATGTTCTGCTGGAGCGGATTGGGGGCGAACAGCTTCCAGTTCTGCTCGAACTCCGGGTAGATCCAGTCGTCGACCGCCTCGCCGTGCTGCTTCGTCAGCGTGTTGGACGGTGCGACGTGCAGAAACACCATGGCCAGATGCCCGCAGACCAGGAGACCGATGACGGACAGCGCCAGCGCCGCGACGATCTGGTAGGGAAGCGAGAGCGCGGCTATCCCTGCCCCGGTGCGGCGCACGGCGGGCCCGGTACCGGCGCCTGGGTCCAGGCAGTCCGTCGGGCCGGCGCCGGCCGGTATCCCGCCGTCCGGAGCCGCGTCCGGTATCCCGTGAGGTACGGCGTCCGCATCCGCCCGGCTGTCCCCGCCGTCCGGCGACGGGGCTGCGGCGTCCGGTCCACCGTCCGGACCTGTGTCGGGGTGGCTCTTCACCTCCGGCCAGGCGCCCTTCTTCTCGCTTCCGGCGCGCCCACCGTGGTCCGCATCCATCCCGCCCCGATCACCGTCGATCACCACTCAGTTATCCACAGGGTTGACACCCTACGGGCCAGCGACTCACCATTGAAGTCAAGGAACCGAACGATCGGTCGGTAGGGAGCGCGGGATGGCGGCAGTGACTGCGGACCAGAAGACGCAGGGGACAGCAGGCACGGTGGACGACGCGGCAGCCGAGGCCCGCACAGCGGCGTTCGACGCCGCAGTGGCCGCCGACGACCGGATCGAGCCGCGGGACTGGATGCCCGACGCCTACCGGGCCTCGCTGGTCCGTCAGATGGCCCAGCACGCCCACTCAGAGATCATCGGCATGCAGCCCGAGGCCAACTGGATCACGCGGGCGCCTTCGCTGCGCCGCAAGGCCATCCTGATGGCGAAGGTGCAGGACGAGGCGGGACACGGGCTGTACCTGTACAGCGCCGCCGAGACGCTGGGCACCAGCCGCGAGGAGCTCCTCGACAAGCTGCACGCGGGCAGGCAGCGCTATTCGTCCATCTTCAATTACCCGACGCTGACCTGGGCGGACGTCGGTGCGATCGGCTGGCTGGTGGACGGCGCCGCGATCACCAACCAGGTGCCCCTCTGCCGCTGCTCGTACGGCCCGTACGCCCGGGCGATGGTCCGGATCTGCAAGGAGGAGTCCTTCCATCAGCGCCAGGGGTACGAGCTGCTGCTCGCCCTCAGCCGGGGGACCGCCACGCAGCACGAGATGGCGCAGGACGCGGTCAACCGCTGGTGGTGGCCGTCCCTGATGATGTTCGGCCCGCCCGACGACGCTTCGGCGCACTCGGCGCAGTCCATGGCCTGGAAGATCAAGCGGCACTCCAACGACGAGCTCCGCCGACGCTTCGTCGACATCTGCGTACCGCAGGCTCAGGCGCTGGGCCTCACCCTCCCGGACCCCAACATCAGGTGGAACGAGGAGCTCGGACAGCACGACTACGGGGCGATCGACTGGACGGAGTTCCAGGAGGTCCTCAAGGGCAACGGCCCGTGCAACGAACAGCGGCTCGCTCAGCGGCGCGCGGCCCACGAAGAGGGCGCATGGGTGCGCGACGCGGCGGCGGCCTACGCAGAGAAGCACACAGCACAGACCGGTACGTCCGGAGCGACCGCACAGCCCGTGGAGGCGACCGCATGAGCAGCTCGACCGACTGGCCTCTGTGGGAGGTGTTCGTGCGCTCACGGCGCGGACTGTCCCACACCCACGCAGGCAGCCTGCACGCGCCGGATGCCGAGATGGCCCTGCGCAACGCACGCGATCTCTACACGCGCCGTTCCGAGGGCGTCTCCGTCTGGGTGGTCCCGTCCACCGAGATCACCGCCTCCTCGCCGGACGAGAAGGATTCGTTCTTCGAGCCCGCCGGGGACAAGCCCTACCGCCACCCCACGTTCTACGAGATCCCCGAAGGGGTGAAGCACCTGTGACCGCGGCCCTCGCCCTCGGCGACGACGCGCTGGTGCTGTCGCACCGGCTGGGGGAGTGGGCGGGTCACGCCCCCGTCCTCGAAGAGGAGGTGGCCCTCGCCAACATCGCCCTGGACCTGCTGGGACAGGCCAGGATGCTGCTCTCGTTCGTCGGGGACGAGGACGAGCTGGCCTTCCTCCGCGAAGAGCGCTCCTTCCGCAACCTTCAGCTGGTGGAGCAGCCGAACGGCGACTTCGCCCACACCATCGCCCGCCAGCTCTACTTCTCCGTCTATCAGCATCTGCTGTACGAGCGGCTCGCCGCCGGCGAGGGTGAGTTCGCGGACCTCGCGGCCAAGGCCGTCAAGGAGGTCGCCTACCACCGCGACCACGCAGAGCAGTGGGTCCTGCGGCTCGGCGACGGCACCGCGGAGAGCCATGAGCGGATGCAACGCGGCCTGGACGGGCTGTGGCGGTTCACCGGCGAGCTGTTCGAACCCGTCGAGGGCGTGGACGTCGACTGGCAGTCGCTGCACGGTGCCTGGCTGCCCGCCGTCACCTCCGTCGTCGAGCGGGCCACCCTGACGCTTCCCTCAGGACCGCAGTCCGGGGCCTGGACGGCGGGGGCGGGCCGGCAGGGGCTGCACACCGAGCCGTTCGGCCGGATGCTGGCCGAGATGCAGCATCTGCACCGCAGCCACCCGGGGGCGTCATGGTGACCGAGACCCTGCTGGAGGCGGAGCTCCACCGGCTGGCAGGCTCCGTGCCCGACCCGGAGCTCCCCGTCCTCACCCTGGACGAGCTCGGCGTACTCCGCGGTGTGCGGATGCACGGCCCGGACAAGGTCACCGTGCAGCTCACTCCGACGTACACCGGCTGCCCGGCGATCGAGGCCATGTCCGCCGACATCGAGCGAGTACTGCACGAGCACGGCGTGGCCGAGGTCTCCGTGGTCACCGTGCTCGCCCCTGCCTGGTCGACGGACGACATCACCGACGAAGGACGGCGCAAGCTGGCGGAGTTCGGCATAGCACCGCCGCGGCACAGCGGCGGGCCCGGCGGCCCGGTGCCGCTGACCCTCTCGGTGCGCTGCCCGCACTGCGGTTCCACCGAGACGGAGCTGCTGAGCCGGTTCTCCTCCACCGCGTGCAAGGCGCTGCGCCGTTGCGTGGACTGCCGCGAACCGTTCGACCACTTCAAGGAGTTGTAGATGTTCCATCCGCTCCGGGTCAGCGCCATCGAACGGATCACGGACGATGCGGTGGCCGTCACCTTCGCCGTACCGCCCGAGCTGCGCGAGACCTTCCGGCACAAGCCCGGCCAGCACCTGAATGTGCGCTACAGCGTCGACGGTGAGGAGATCCGCCGCTCGTACTCGATCTGCGCACCCGCCACCGAGGAGCCGGGCGGTCCGGTGCTGCGTGTGGGCATCCGTCTGGTGGACGGCGGCGCCTTCTCCACGTACGCCCTCAAGGAGCTCGCGGTCGGCGACCGGGTGGAGGCGATGGCCCCCATGGGCCGCTTCGTCCTCGACCCGCGCCCCGGCCATTTCGCGGCGGTCGTCGGGGGCAGCGGCATCACGCCGGTGCTGTCGATCGCGGCGACGCTGCTGGCGCGGGAGCCCGGGGCGCGCTTCTGCCTGATCCGCAGTGACCGGACCGTGGCCTCGACCATGTTTCTCGACGAGGTGGCCGACCTCAAGGACCGCTACCCGGACCGCTTCCACCTGGTGACCGCACTGTCCCGGGAGGAACAGGCCGCCGGGCTTCCGTCCGGCCGCCTGGACCGCGAGCGGCTCATCGGGCTGCTGCCCGCGCTCCTGCCGGTCGCCGATGTCGACGGCTGGTTCCTGTGCGGACCGTTCGGACTGGTCAAGGGCGCGGAGGGTGCGCTGCGGGCGCTGGGGGTCGAACGGTCCCGCGTCCACCAGGAGATCTTCCATGTCGCCGACGAGGGAGCGGATCTGCCCACGCCGGCCCGGGCCGACGCACCGGCGGAGAGCACGCTCACGGCGACGCTCGACGGCCGCTCGGGCAGCTGGCCGGTCCAGGAGGGCGAATCGCTGCTGGAGACGGTGCTGAGGAGCCGCTCGGACGCCCCCTACGCCTGCAAGGGAGGAGTGTGCGGGACCTGCCGGGCCTTCCTGGTCTCGGGCGAGGTGCGGATGGACCGCAATTTCGCTCTGGAACCGGAGGAGACCGGGGCAGGCTTCGTGCTCGCCTGCCAGTCGCACCCGGTGACCCCGGACGTGGAGCTCGACTTCGACCGCTGATTCGACCGCTGGAAGGTCCGGCCCGATTCGCCGCCCGCACCGGCTCGGTGCGGGCGCACCGCGGCCGGACCGGGTCCCCCGGCCCTCGTCCGCAGGCGCGTCAGAGAACGAAGGCCGACGTCCCGTCGTCCGCGACCATCGGGCGCCCGGCACCATCCCAGGCGAGCATCCCGCCGTCGATGTTCACGGCGTCGATGCCCTGCTGCACCAGGTACTGGGTGACCTGAGCGGACCGGCCGCCGACCCGGCACATCACATGGACGCGCCGACCGTCGTCAGCCGCCTCGGTCAGCTCGCCGAAGCGGCCCACGAAGTCGCTCATGGGAATGTGCAGAGCACCCTCGACATGCCCGGCCGCCCACTCGTCGGCCTCACGCACGTCCAGCACGAAGCCGTCCGACGGCACTGCCGCGACATCCACCGAGGGCAGCGGAGCGAAATTCATGGGTCATGCCTTCTCTCGTAGGTACGCGCCACAGTCACCGGAAACGCTACTGCACCAGGCCCGCCAACTCGTCCTCCCGCTGGGAGACCTCGGCCAGCAGCTTCTCGCCGATGTCGTCCAGCAGCCCGTCGGGGTCGTCGGGCGCCATCCGGAGCATCGAGCCGATCGCGCTCTCCTCCAGCTCACGGGCGAGAACCGTGAGCAGTTCCTTGCGGCGGCTGAGCCACTCCAGCCTGGCGTAGAGCTCCTCGCTCTCGCTCAGCTGCAGCTCCGGTGCCACGGGCCCTGCTTCCCACTCCCCCGCCAGCTCCGTCAGCAACGCCACGTCACCGCGTCCGTAGGCCGCGTTGACACGGGCGATGAACTCGTCCCGCCGTGTCCGCTCCTTCTCGTCCGGCGCCAGGTCGGGGTGAGCCTTGCGGGCCAGCTCCCGGTAGAGCTTGCGCGCCTCCTCACTCGGCCTGACCCGCTTCGGGGGCCGGACCGGCTGCTCCGTGAGCATGGCCGCGGCCTCGGGCGACAGTCCGTCGGAGTCCATCCAGTCATGGAAGAGCTCTTCGACCCCAGGCATCGGCATGACGATCGCCCGGGCTTCCTGCGCCTTGCGCAGATCCTCCGGATCGCCGGTCCTCGCGGCCCGGGCCTCCGCGATCTGCGCGTCGAGCTCGTCCAGGCGTGCGTACATCGGGCCGAGCTTCTGATGGTGGAGCCGGGAGAAGTTCTCGACCTCGACCCGGAACGTCTCCACCGCGATCTCGAACTCGATCAACGCCTGCTCGGCCACCCGGACGGCCCGCGCCAGCCGCTCCTCGGGCCGGGGCACACCGGCTTCACCCGCCGATCCGCCCGCCGCACCGGCAGTCCCGCCAGCGGCTGCCTCGCCGGCCGCGTCGCCGGTGAGGGAATCGGCCTGTGGCGCATCGTTCGGATGGCTCCGCAGGTCGCCCCGCGACACCTCCTGCGCGTGCCGCAGCTCGTCCTGCCGGTTCTGGTCCTGCCGGTCTTCGTCGTTCCGGGTGGTCGGCACCCCGGCGGCTTCGTCGGTCACTCGTCCAGCGTATGGCCACCGCCCGCACCGGAAGGACGCGCGGTGGCCGCGACGCCCGTCAGACGCCGAGCTCGGCGTCTATACGCCCGGCCCGGACGGCCCGTACGAGCTCGGCGTGGTCCGCCTCGGTCCGGTCCGCGTACGTCACCGCGAAATCGGCCACCGCTTCGTCCAGCTCTGCGTTCTTCCCGCAGTAGCCGGCGAGCAGCCGGGGATCGGCGCTGTGCGCGTGTGCCCGGGCCAGCAGAGCACCGGTCATCCGCCCGTAGTCGTCCACCTGATCCGCCGCGAGAGCGGCGGGGTCCACGCTGCCCTTGCGGTTCCTGAACTGGCGCACCTGGAACGGCCGGCCGTCGACCTCCGCCCAGCCGAGCAGGATGTCGCTGACGACCTGCATCCGCTTCTGTCCGAGCACCACCCGGCGCCCCTCGTGCACCACCACCGGTACGTCGAAGCCGACCTGCGGGAGATAGGGCGAGAGCGCCGAGGGGCGGGCCTCCTTCACCTGCAGGACCAGCGGCTCACCACGGTGGTCGAGCAGCAGCACCACGTACGACCGGGTCCCCACGCTGCCCGTTCCCACCACCCGGAACGCCACGTCGTGGATGGCGTACCGGGCCAGCAGCGGCACCCGGTCCTCGGAAATCGTCCCCAGGTAACCCTCGAGACCCGCCGCGACGGCCGCGGCCTCCGCGTCCGGCACCCGGCGGAGCACGGGCGGTGCGTCGACGAAACGGCGCCCACCTTCCTCGGTCTCCTCCGTGGACCTGGCGGCGAACCGCGCACTCGTGTTGTTGCGGGCCTTCGCCGAGACCCGTTCCAGCGTCCCCAGCAGGTCCCGCGCATCCGTGTGCGAGACGAGCTCCTCGTCCGCGATGGCGTTCCAGGCGTCCAGCGCGGGCAGTCCGGCCAGCAGACGCATCGTGCGGCGGTACGCGCCCACCGTGTCGTACGCGCCCTGCCGGCAGGTTTCCTCGTCCGCACCGGCCAGGCGGCCCGCGAGCACGAGTGAGGTCGCAAGCCGTTTGAGGTCCCACTCCCACGGGCCGAAGACGGTTTCGTCGAAGTCGTTCAGATCGATGACCAGGTTTCCGCGGGCATCGCCGTAGAGACCGAAGTTGGCCGCGTGCGCGTCACCGCAGAGCTGCGCGCCCACGCCGGTGACCGGCGTGCCCACCAGGTCATGGGCCATCAGCCCGGCCGCCCCGCGAAGAAAGGCGAACGGGGTCGCCGCCATCCGCCCCACCCGTATCGGTGTCAGCCCGGGCACCCGGCCGGCGTTGGACTCCTCGACCGCCCGCACAGCATCGGGCCGGCCGGAGGGCAGGACCAGCGAACTGTGTGAGGACCGCGGCACCTTGAGCCTCAGCGCCCTGCCTGCCGTCTTCGGAGATCCCACCCCGGCCGCCGCCGGCGCCGGACCCCGTCCCGCCCGCTGCGCGAACCCGGGAACGACCGGAATGCGCGGGTCTCCCGCTGCCGCCTGCCGCACCGGCACCGTCGCATCGACTTCGCTCATGGAGCGCCGCCTCCCCCGCCTCGTTCAGCCCGCTGTGTCCGACATCAACCGCGGATGACGGTACAGCTGTCCCGCCGGAGCCGTCTGCCCCTGTGGACAACCCCGGAAGCGACCTGGGGACAACTTCCCGAGCGCCTCATACGGACCGGTAGGAACAGCGCGGCAGAGCGTCACCCCGACCGCCTCGCCCATCTCCTCGTCGGCACCGGCGGCCCCGGGAGCGGCACCCGTCCTCGCCGAAGCAGGGGTCCCCCTCCGATACGGCCCGGCCTCCGCCGGCGGGACGGCTGCCGCCCGGCCGCGCTCGGCAGCCACGCGGCGCCCCCTCGCCCCGGTCCACACCCACGGCAGCCGGCCCTGCCACGAACCAGAGCGCCAGAACCAGCACATGGCCGCCCAGTCCGTGGTCCCCGAAGTACACGTGGCTGCGGACCCCTTCGAGGAAGCCCGCACCGTTCCGGAGGCGTGCAGGGCTCCGAAGAACCCGGGCTGGAGCTCGGGCCGCAGGACCCCGCCGGAGCTCGTGAAGTTGAGCATGACGAAGAGCACCATCACACCGAGCGTGGTCCACCGCTTGAGCAAGGTGTGCAGCCCGGACCCCGATCAGCAGGATTCCCGCCGAACAGAGCCACACCATCACTCAGAGCCCGCCGAGCCCGTGGTCCACGAGGCCGAACAGCGGCCCCGCGAACACCACGCCGATCGCACCCCGACCACGAGCGAGGCACCGAGAGCCGGAGCGGCCCTGGACCGCATCGCCAGCAGCGCGCCCGCACCACCGGTCACCGCGAACGACGCGTACGACGCGTCCGACCCGATGCTCACGGCCACCAGCAGGAAGAAGAGCCCTTGGCCGGGGATCGCCGTCCGCCGTGGGCGCCACGTCCGTCACCATCAGGGGTGCTCCCTGACCGGCGGCAACCTCGGTGAAGACCCTCTGGACCACCGTGACACCGGTGTCCGACGAGGCCGTGGCCACCAGCAGCCCGGGAGTCCTGCCCGGCAGGTAGGCGCCGTAACTCTGCTGCGTCCGGAGATGGTTCACCGCAGTGTCGCGGTCGGCTACCGTACGCACACTCAATGCACCGTCGCCCCTGTCCTGCAAGGTCTGTGCGAGCACGTGGGCGCTCGCCCCCGAGCCGACGACGTCCACCTTCAGGTCGTGCGGCTCCGGGGCGTGAGAGGCACCCAGGCGAGCCCCATGCCGACGCACATCAGCAGCGGCGTAACGAGATGACTGAGCACATGACGCAGCGCACCGGCAGTGGTGCCGGACGCCCCGTTCGGGACTGCGGACATTCGGCCGACCTCAATGGGTGGCTTTTACAACTCAATATCCGATGCATTATACAACTAAAATTTTGGGAAAGGTGATTCCGTGGCAGGCGCCCCCCGGGAACGCGAAGAGTCGCTGGATGTCATCCAGCGCGAACTGACCGCCTTCGCCCGCCGTGCGCGCGCAGCGGCGGCACGACTCCACCCGGATCTGCCCCTGGTCTCGTACACGCTGCTCGCCCACATCGACTACCGACAGGGGTGCCGCGCCACCGATCTGGCCGCGCACTACATGCTGGACAAGTCGACCGTCAGCCGACAGGTCGCAGCCCTGGAGAAGCTGGGTCTGGTCGAACGCCACCCCGACCCGGACGACCATCGCATCCAGGTACTGCACCCCACGCCCGCAGGCACCCAGGCACTGGCATCGACCCAGGCCAGCCGTCGCGCCGCCTACCGGGAACGCCTCGGCGAGTGGACGGCGGACGACCTCGCCCGCTTCGCGCAGTACCTGCTGCGTTACAACTCGACCGACCCGCGCTAGAGGATCATCCGCACCGCCGCCGGGCCACCCGGCGGCCGGTCAGCAGCCCCCGGACTCCGGCAGATACGCGTCCGCCCACCGCCCCAGCTCCTTGAGCGCCGGACCCATGGCGGCACCGGCCTCCGTGAGGCGGTACGAAACGCGCAGCGGGGGCCCTTCGTCGACTTCGCGCACCACGAGCCCCGCCGCCCCCAGCTCGGAGAGCCGGTCCGACAGCATGCGCTCACTGATCCCCGGAACAGCCCGCCTCAGATCCGCGAAGTGCACCGGCTGCTGCATCAGCACCGAGACGATCGGGCCCGTCCAGCGCTTCCCGAACAGCTCGAAGACGCGGCTGATACCCACATCCACGCGCCGACAGGCCTGCTCGCTGTGATCCGCCATGTCACCCAGAGTACTGCGTCCCCGTGAGGGGCTAATAAAAAGTAAGTGACTGTGTTATCAATAGCTACATACGAAACCCAAGCGCATCGCCCGGCTCGGGTGCGTCGTGAACCCGCCGCGCCCGGGCCGCCCATCGATTCTGTGGAGATCCCCCATGGTCACGCTCCTGCATCTCGACTCCGCCGTATTTCCCCAGGGCTCCGCGTCTCGCGACGTGACCGCCGCGTTCGTCGCGGCCTGGCGCGAGCAGCACCCTGACGGCCGGGTCGTGTACCGCGACCTCGCCGCCGAGCCGCTGCCCCACCTGGACGCCTCGGCCGTTGCCGCCGGCGCCGAAGACGCGCTGCGCGGCGAGCTGGCCGCCGAACTGGCCTCGGCCGACGCCGTGCTGATCGGCGCGCCGATGTACAACTTCTCGATCGCGTCCACCCTGAAGGCCTGGCTGGATCAGGTGATCATCGTCGGCCACAACACCGGCCCCGACAGCCCCCTCGCAGGCACTCCCGTGACCGTCGTGGCCAGCCGCGGCGGCTCATACGCGCCCGGCACCCCGCGCGAGGACTTCGAATTCGTCCAGACCTACTTGGACAAGGTGCTGACGGGCATGCTGGGCGCCGAAGTCGATTTCATCGTGCCGGAGTTGACGCTGGCCCGCTCCAAGCCCGAGATGGCCGAGCTCATTCCGCTCGCGGACGCCTCCCGCGCGAAGGCCTTCACCGACGCCGAGGAGAAGGCCAAGCACCTCGCGGTGCGCCTCGCCGGCTGAAGGCCCGGATACTCCCGAGCCAGCAGCAGGGCAGACCGACATGCGGGCCTGCTCCCGATCTCTCGAACCACTCGATACGGCACGGACCCGACGTTTCACGTGAAACAGCGGCCCCAGGCCGGAGGCGGCCGTGCGGACACCCACAGGCAGGCCGTGCCTGACCGACGCACGACCTACGGCCACGGGACGGACGGGCCAAGCAGGCCGACGTCCGGGCCGCATCCACCGGCCGGACGGGCAAGTCCGCCAGCGAAAGGGTGCACACATGGGACAAGGAGTCCATGGATAACGAAGAACCCCCGCCCCGGATCTCTCCGGGGCGGGGGTTCTGTCGAACCAACCCGGCAGCTGCAAGCAACTACCCGTTGTGCGCGAGGGGGGATTTGAACCCCCACGTCCCTAAGGACACTGGCACCTGAAGCCAGCGCGTCTGCCGTTCCGCCACTCGCGCATGAGTGGTGTTTTCAGACTCTCTCACCGTGTGGTGCGAGCGCCTGGCGACATCCGGAAGATTAGCACGCTGGACAGGGTGGATTCACATCCGTTGTTTCGCCGGACCCACGAGGGGAACCGGGAACGCGGGAAGCCTGCCCCCGCTCCTCCTGAGTGCACCCCGAGTGCGGGACACTGTCAGGAAGGCACCTCTACGATCCGTGTGAGAGGTGACACTCGTCCACTGTGCAGACAAGGGGAACCAGCCGATTTCCCGACGCGTGGATACGATCAGTAAGCAGTGCAGGGATGACGACACCGGAGGAGGTGCCCCATGGGAGTCATGAAGCGTTTCGAGCAGCGTCTCGAAGGTCTGGTCAATGGCACCTTCGCCAAGGTCTTCAAGTCCGAGGTGCAGCCGGTCGAGATCGCGGGAGCCCTCCAGCGCGAGTGCGACAACAACGCGACGATCTGGAACCGCGAGCGGACCGTCGTACCCAACGACTTCATCGTCGAGCTCAGCACCCCCGACTACGAACGCCTCAGTCCGTACTCGGGTCAGCTCGGCGACGAGCTGTCGAGCCTCGTCCGGGACTACGCCAAGCAGCAGCGGTACACCTTCATGGGACCGATCAAGGTCCATCTGGAGAAGGCGGACGACCTCGACACGGGGCTCTACCGCGTACGCAGCCGGACCCTGGCATCGAGTTCGTCACAGCAGGGCCAGCAGAGCGGCCCCGCCCCGCAGGGGCCAGGCGGTTACGGCTACCCGCCTGCCTCTCCTCCGCCCATGCCCGCGGCCCCGCCGCCGGGCGCAGGGCGGTCAGGAGGCCCGGTGGCCGACTGGCGCCCCCCGGCGGCGTCCGGCCCCGCGCCGGACGCGCAGGTGCGGCGCTGGGTCGAGATCAACGGCAACCGCCATCAGATCTCCCGCCCGACGTTGGTGATGGGACGAAGCACCGACGCCGACGTGCGGATCGACGACCCCGGCGTATCGCGCCGGCACTGTGAGATCCGGACCGGAACGCCCTCGACGATCCAGGATCTCGGGTCCACCAACGGCATCGTGGTGGACGGGCAGCACACCACCCGCGCTACGCTCCGCGACGGCTCGCGGATCGTCGTGGGCAGCACCACCATCGTTTACCGGCAAGCCGAAGGGTGAAGCGGGGGCAATGTCAGAGCTGACCCTGACGGTCATGCGGCTAGGTTTCCTAGCTGTTCTGTGGCTATTCGTAATCGTGGCCGTCCAGGTCATTCGCAGCGACCTGTTCGGAACGCGCGTCACGCAGCGCGGCTCACGCCGTACTGCCAACGACACGCGCCCTCAACAGGCTCGCCAACAGCAGGCAGCGCCGCCTCAGCAGCGCCAGCAGTCCGGGCGCCAGCGCCGCGGGGCGCCCACGAAGCTGGTCGTCTCCGAAGGCACGCTCACCGGCACCACCGTCGCTCTCCAGGGCCAGACCATCACCCTGGGCCGGGCGCACGACTCAACGATCGTGCTGGACGACGACTACGCGTCCAGCAGGCATGCCAGGATCTACCCGGACCGTGACGGCCAGTGGATCGTCGAGGATCTCGGGTCCACCAACGGCACCTATCTCGACCGGACCCGGCTCACCACCCCGACACCTGTTCCGCTGGGCGCGCCGATCCGCATCGGCAAGACCGTCATCGAGCTGCGGAAGTAGTACGACAATGAGCGAGCGGAGCGAGCGAGCCGCGGCGGTCCTGACGAAGGAACCGCCCCGGCTCCCGACCGGAGGGTGGGCAGTGTGGCTCGAGACCGGCTGTACCCCGAGCCGACGGGCGAGGTGCGCATGAGCTTGTCCCTGCGCTTCGCCGCCGGATCCCACAAGGGCATGATCCGGGAGGGCAACGAGGACTCCGGCTACGCCGGTCCCCGCCTTCTCGCCATCGCCGACGGCATGGGCGGCCAGGCGGCGGGAGAGGTCGCCAGCTCCGAGGTGATCTCCACGCTCGTCCAGCTCGACGACGACGTCCCGGGCTCCGACATCCTCACCGCGCTCGGTACGGCGGTCCAGCGTGCCAACGACCAGCTGCGCGTCATGGTCGAGGAGGACCCCCAGCTGGAGGGCATGGGCACGACGCTCACCGCCCTGCTCTGGACCGGGCAGCGCCTCGGACTCGTCCACGTCGGCGACTCCCGTGCGTACCTGCTGCGCGACGGCGTACTGACGCAGATCACCCAGGACCACACCTGGGTGCAGCGCCTGGTCGACGAGGGCCGGATCACCGAGGAAGAGGCCACCACCCACCCCCAGCGCTCCCTGCTGATGCGGGCCCTGGGCAGCGGCGACCACGTCGAACCCGACCTCTCCGTCCGTGAGGTCCGGGCCGGTGACCGTTACCTGATCTGCTCGGACGGGCTCTCCGGCGTCGTCTCGCACCAGACGATGGAAGAGACCCTGGCCAGCTACCAGGGCCCGCAGGAGACCATCCAGGAGCTCATCCAGCTCGCTCTGCGCGGCGGCGGCCCCGACAACATCACCTGCATCGTCGCCGACGTCCTGGACGTCGACAACAACGACACCTTGGCCGGGCAGCTCAACGACACCCCGGTCATCGTCGGCGCCGTCGCCGAGAACCAGGCCGCCCAGCTGAGCGACGGCGGCGCCATGGAAACCCCCGCAGGGCGCGCGGCCGGCCTCGGCCGCCCCGTCCCGCCGCCCGCCGGAGGCTTCGGCCCGCCCGGCAGCGGCGACGAGATGGGCTACGGCTCCGGTCCCGACGACGCCTTCGGCTCGTACACCGACGACGACTTCGTGAAGCCGCGCGGCGGCCGGACGTGGCTGAAGCGGTCGTTCTACATCGTTCTCGCCCTGGCCGTCATCGGTGGTGGCGTCTACGGCGGCTACCGCTGGACCCAGACGCAGTTCTACGTCGGCGCCAAGGACGAGAACGTCGCACTGTTCCGCGGCATCAGCCAGGACCTCGCCTGGGTCTCGCTCTCGAAGGTCGAAGAGAGCACCGAGATCGAACTGAAGTACCTCCCGCCCTACCAGCGCAAGCAGGTCGAGGCGACCATCGCCGAGGGCAACCTCACCGATGCCCGCGAGAAGGTCGGCGAGCTCGAGACGCAGGCCTCCGCCTGCAAGAAGAACGCCCAGCGCCGCGCGGCCGAAGCGGACAGCAATGCCGCCAAGGACCCGAGCAAGACACCCGACACCGCCGACAGCACTTCCGCCACGTCCTCCGCCGAGGGGACCAAGACGACCGCGACTCCCACTCCCGGCCCCAGCCTCTCGGAGGAAGAGAAGAAGCTGGTCCCGCAGTGCGGTAAGCAGTAAAGCCGTAGGGGGCCTTCAGCACCATGAGCGTTGTCACCAACACCACGACCATCGGCGCGATCGACGCGCCGAGCCGTCGCAACACCGAGCTGGCGCTGGTCGTCTTCGCCGTACTGATCTCGGTGTTCGCGTACGCCAACGTGGGCCTCGCCCTCAACGGCGCACTGCCAGCCGGCATGCTCGGATACGGGCTCGGCCTCGCCTTGCTCGGCGGTGTCGCGCACCTCGCCGTGCGGAAGTTCGCGCCGTACGCGGACCCGCTGCTGCTCCCGCTGGCGACCCTGCTGAACGGGCTGGGCCTGGCGATCATCTGGCGGCTGGACCAGTCCGAGAGAATGCAGGCGCTCAAGACGTACGCGCCGGCCGCCTCGAAGCAGCTGATCTTCTCCGCGATCGGCGTGGCACTGCTGGTCGGCGTGCTGATCGCCCTGAAGGACCACCGCATCCTGCAGCGCTACACCTACATCTCCATGGTGGTGGCGCTGATCCTGCTGATCCTGCCGATGTTCTTCCCCGCCGTGAACGGTGCGAAGATCTGGATCCGGCTCCCCGGTGTCGGGACGATCCAGCCGGGTGAGTTCGCCAAGATCGTCATCACCGTCTTCTTCGCCGGCTACCTGATGGTCAAGCGTGACGCGCTGGCCCTGGCCAGCCGCCGTTTCATGGGGCTCTACCTTCCCCGTGGCCGCGACCTCGGTCCGATCCTGATGGTCTGGGCGTTCTCGATCCTCATCCTGGTCTTCGAGACAGACCTCGGTTCGTCCCTGCTGTTCTTCGGCATGTTCGTCGTCATGCTGTACGTCGCCACCGAACGCACCAGCTGGATCGTCTTCGGCCTGCTGATGTCCGCCGTGGGCGCGGTCGGTGTGGCGCTCTTCGAACCGCACGTCCAGCAGCGTGTCACCGCGTGGCTCGACCCGTTCGCCGGGTACGGCAAGCTGGCCGCGAGCGAGCAGATGGCCAAGTCCCTGATGGCGTTCGGCTCCGGCGGCACGCTCGGCACCGGACTCGGCCAGGGCAACTCGGACCTGATCGGCTTCGCCGCCAACTCCGACTTCATCCTCGCCACCGTCGGCGAGGAGCTCGGCCTCGCCGGGATGATGGCCGTCCTGCTCGTCTACGGCCTGATCGTCGAACGCGGCGTCCGTACGGCTCTCGCCGCCCGCGACCCGTTCGGCAAGCTCCTGGCCATCGGCCTCTCCGGCTCCTTCGCCATCCAGGTCTTCGTCGTCGCCGGCGGTGTCATGGGCCTCATCCCGCTGACCGGTATGACGATGCCGTTCCTCGCGCAGGGCGGCTCGTCCGTGATCGCCAACTGGGCACTCGTCGGCATCCTCATCAGGATCAGCGACACCGCCCGCCGTCCCGCTCCGGCCCCCGCACCGTCCACGGACGCCGAGATGACCCAGGTGGTCCGACCGTGAACAAGCCGCTCCGCCGGATCGCGATGTTCTGCGGGATCCTGGTCCTGGCCCTGCTGGTGCGCACCAACTACCTCCAGTACGTCCGCGCCGACGAGCTCAACTCCAACGAGCACAACCGCCGGGTCGAGATCGAGCGCTACGCGCACGAGCGCGGCAACATCATCGTCGACGGCGAGCCCGTCACCGGTTCGGTCGAGACCACGGACAGCGACTTCAGGTACAAGCGCGTCTGGAAGAACGGCCCCATGTGGGCGCCCGTCACCGGCTACTCCTCGCAGGCCTTCGACTCCTCCCAGCTGGAGAACATCGAGGACGGCATCCTCACCGGCAACAGTGACCAGCTGTTCTTCGACCGGACGCTCTCGATGTTCACCGGCGAGAAGAAGACCGGCGGGAACATCGTCACCACCCTCGACGGCGCCGCCCAGAAGGCCGCCTTCGAAGGGCTCGGCGACAAGAAGGGCGCCGTCGCCGCGATCGATCCGCAGACCGGCGCCGTCCTGGCGCTGGCCAGCACCCCCTCGTACGATCCCTCGGTCTTCGCGGGGAACTCGCTCAAGGACTCGGACGCCCGGCAGAAGCTCCTGAACGACAAGGACAAGCCGATGCTGAACCGGGCCCTGAGGGAGACCTACCCGCCCGGCTCGACGTTCAAGGTCGTCACGGCCGCCGCAGCGCTGGAGAACGGCCTCTACACCGACATCGACGCGAAGACGGACTCCCCGCTGCCCTGGCGGCTGCCGCAGTCGACCAACCTGCTGCAGAACGAGGGCAGCATCCCGTGCAAGGACGCCTCGCTCCGGGAAGCACTGCGCTGGTCCTGCAACACCGTCTTCGGCAAGCTCAGCGACGACCTCGGCAACGAGAAGATGATCGAGCAGGCCGGCAAGTTCGGCTTCAACGAGGAGATCTTCACCCCGGTCCGCGCCGACGCCAGCGTCTATCCCAGGGACAACCGGCCGCAGAACGCCATGGCGGGCATCGGCCAGGCGTCCAACCGGGCCACCCCGCTCCAGATGGCCATGGTGGCCGCCGCGATCGCCAACGACGGCAAGCTCATGCAGCCGTACATGGTCGCCCAGCGGCAGGCCCCGAACCTGGACGTCATCTACACCCACGAGAAGGAGCAGCTCAGCCGGCCGCTCTCGGGTGAGAACGCCCAGAAGGTGCAGCAGATGATGGAGACCGTCGTCGAGAACGGCACGGGAACCAAGGCGCAGATCGACGGCGTCACTGTCGGTGGCAAGACCGGAACCGCACAGCACGGCCTCAACAACAGCGAGAAGCCGTACGCCTGGTTCATCTCGTACGCCAAGACCGACAGCGGCTCCCCGGTCGCGGTCGCCGTGGTCGTCGAGGACGGCGATGCCAACCGGGACGACATCTCCGGCGGCGGCCTGGCCGCACCGATTGCCAAGAATGTGATGAAGGCGGTACTCGACGGAAAGAAGTGACAACCGTCACAACTTCTGTCCACACCAGCACATTGGGATACCGGTCGGATATCAGCTGACGGGTGCGGGGCGATCACGTCGGGCACGCCCGGTAGCGTATGCGCGAACAGCGCACCGCCGGACCACACACGGGTGCGGTCGGGACTGACGGAGAGGGCTGGATCAGTTATGGAAGAGCCGCGTCGCCTCGGCGGCCGGTACGAGCTGGGCTCGGTGCTCGGCCGTGGTGGCATGGCCGAGGTCTACCTCGCGCACGACACCCGGCTCGGCCGCACCGTCGCTGTGAAGACGCTGCGGGCCGATCTCGCCCGCGACCCGTCCTTCCAGGCCCGGTTCCGCCGTGAGGCCCAGTCGGCCGCCTCGCTCAACCACCCCGCGATCGTCGCCGTCTACGACACCGGTGAGGACTACGTCGACGGCGTTTCCATCCCGTACATCGTGATGGAGTACGTCGACGGCTCGACGCTCAGAGAGCTGCTGCACTCCGGCCGCAGGCTGCTGCCCGAGCGCATCCTCGAGATGACGGTCGGCATCCTCCAGGCGCTGGAGTACTCGCACCGCGCCCAGATCGTCCACCGCGACATCAAGCCGGCGAACGTCATGCTGACGCGCACCGGCCAGGTCAAGGTCATGGACTTCGGCATCGCCCGCGCGATGGGCGACTCCGGAATGACGATGACCCAGACCGCGGCCGTCATCGGCACCGCCCAGTACCTCTCCCCGGAGCAGGCCAAGGGCGAACAGGTCGACGCACGCTCCGACCTGTACTCCACCGGCTGTCTGCTCTACGAACTGCTCGCGGTCCGGCCCCCGTTCGTCGGGGACTCGCCGGTGGCGGTCGCCTACCAGCACGTACGGGAAGAACCACAGCCGCCGAGCAACTTCGACCCCGAGATCACGCCCGAGATGGACGCGATCGTGTTGAAGGCGCTGACCAAGGACCCCGACTACCGCTACCAGTCGGCCGACGAGATGCGCGCCGACATCGAGGCCTGTCTCGACGGCCAGCCGGTCGCGGCCACGGCGGCGATGGGTGCCGCGGGCTACGGCGCCTACGGCAACGACCAGCCCACCACGGCCCTGCGCCCGACGGACCCGGCCGGTGCCCAGACGTCCATGCTGCCCCCGGTCAACCCGGACGACGGCGGCTACGGATACGACGACCGGCCGGACCGCCGACGCCAGAAGAAGAACAACACCTCGACGATCCTGCTGGTCGTCGCGGGCATCCTGGTGCTCATCGGCGCGATCCTGATCGGCCGTTCGGTCTTCGGCTCCACCGATGGTGGCAGCGGGGAGATCGATGTACCGAACCTGGTCGGATCCACGGTCGCGGAGGCACAGAGGACGGCGGACAACGCCGACATCGTCCTGAAGGTGGGTTCGAAGGAGCCCTGCGAGGAACAGGCCGCGGACAAGATCTGCAGCCAGAGTCCGGCGGACGGCACGATCAAGGCGGGCGAGACCATCACGGTCGTCGTCTCCACCGGAGCGCCCAAGGTCGAGGTGCCGGACGTCCTGGAGAAGTCGGAGGACAACGCCCGGAAGGCCCTGGAGGAGAAGGGCTTCACGGTCAAGGTCGAAGCGGTCGAGTCCGAAGCGACCGCGGGCACGGTCACCAAGCAGAACCCGGAACCGGGCGCGAAGGCCGAGAAGGACTCCGAGGTCACGATCACGGTGGCCAAGGAAGCCCTGCTGGACCTGCCGGTGCTCAACCGCACGTATGCCGAGGCCGAAGCCCAGCTCAGGGGCATCGGATTCACCAACATCCAGCGCGAGGACGTCGACTCGCAGCAGCCGAAGGACACGGTCGTCGGGCAGACCCCCGCAGGGCCGAGCAAGCAGGCCAAGGACGCCCAGATCGTCCTGAAGGTCTCCAAGGGGCCCGCGCAGCCGGAGCAGGTGACGATCCCGGGTGACATCGTCGGCAAGCGGTTCCAGGAGGTAAAGGCCCAGCTGGAAGGCATGGGTCTGGTGGTGGCACTCGCCGCCAACTCGTCCGACAAGCCGAACGCCGTGGTGATGCAGAGCGCCCCGGGGGCGAACAGCCCGGTGGCCAAGGGCAGTACGGTCACCCTGACCACCATCGGCGGTGGTGACGACAACATCTTCGGAGGCCCGTCCGGTTTCTCGGACTGACCTGCGCAACACACGGCGAAGGGCCCCGGTCACCTCAACTTGGGTTCTAACGGTCCTCGCAACACCCGCGATCTGTGGGAGTTGCGAGGACCGTGGTCGTTGGACGCGATGACGTTGCGAGGCTGAGGGAGCG